>NZ_JADOTW010000029.1 GCF_015645095.1 Halomonas sp. 328 | reverse complement strand
GAGAGGACTTGAACCTCCACGTCCGTAAGGACACTAGCACCTGAAGCTAGCGCGTCTACCAATTCCGCCACCTGGGCAAGTGGCGAGCATAATACCGATTCCGTCGGGTTTTGCAAGCCCCGTCATCGGCATTCGGAGGCTGAAATCGCGGCAATGGTTGGGTCGAGCGATACCTAAGGCTATACTGCGGCCATGAAACCGACCCTGCCCGCCTCACGCCCGTGCCTCTCGCCCATTTCTTGTTCAAGGACGCCACACGCATGACCCACTGGACGCTCAGCGACGACCCCCACGCGGAACGTGAAGCCCACAAGTACGACAAGCCTGCCCCCAGCCGCGAGTACCTGCTCGCCCGCCTCGAGGATTACGGCAAACCCATCACCCACGAGAACATGAGCCGCATGCTGGGCCTCGACGACGAGGACCTGATCGAGGCGGTGCGTCGCCGCCTGGCGGCCATGGAGCGCGACGGCCAGGTGCTGCGCAATCGCCGCGGTGCCTATGCGCTGATCGACAAGCTCGACCTGATCAAGGGCAAGGTGTTGGGCCATCGTGACGGCTTCGGCTTCGTGCTGCGCGACGACGGCAAGAAGCCCGACCTGGTGCTGCCGCCGCGGCAGATGCGTCGGGTCTTTCATGGCGACCACGTGCTGGTGCGTGTCAGCGGCCGCGACCGCCGCGGCCGTGACGAGGCCACCATCGCCGAGGTGATCTCCCGCAATACCCAGAGCATCGTCGGCGTCTACCGGGCCAACACCCCGGAGTTCGGCGTGTTGATCCCGGAGAATGCCCGCATCACCCAGGAGGTGATCATTCCCCACAGCGCCTGCGGCGGCGCCCAGGATGGCCAGGTGGTCTCGGCGCGCATCGTCAAGCAGCCGGAGACCCGGGTGCAGCCGGTGGGCGAGGTGGTGGAAGTACTCGGCGAGCGCATGGATCCCGGGATGGAGATCGATATCGCCATCCGCAGCTACGAGATTCCCGCCGACTTCCCGCCGGACGTGCACGACCAGATCGCCAGCATGTCCGCCGAGGTGGCCGAGGAGGACAAGGCGCACCGCATCGACCTGCGCGACCTGCCGCTGGTGACCATCGATGACGAGAGCGCCAAGGACTTCGACGACGCCGTCTGCGCCTGGAAGACCAAGTCCGGCAGCTGGAAGCTGGTCGTGGCCATCGCCGACGTCTCCCACTATGTGCGCCCCGGCTCGCCCCTGGACCAGGAGGCGATCACCCGCGGCAACTCGGTCTACTTCCCGGGGCAGGTGGTGCCGATGCTGCCGGAGCTGCTCTCCAACGGGCTCTGCTCGCTGAACCCGGACGTGGATCGCCTGGCGATGGTCTGCGAGATGAATATCTCCCAGAACGGTGCCATCAGCCGCTACCGCTTCTACGAGGCGGTATTCCGCTCCAAGGCGCGCCTCACCTATAACAAGGTGGCGGCGATCCTCGACGAGGAGAGCGAGGGGGGCGATGCCCTGCGTCAGGAGTACGCTCCCCTGGTCAAGCCCCTGAAGGACCTGCACGCCCTCTACAAGCTGCTGCGTGAGGCCCGGGAGGCGCGGGGTGCCATCGACTTCGAGACCACCGAGACCGCCATCCTCTTCAATGAGGAGCGCAAGATCGAGAAGATCGTGCCGCGCTCGCGCAACGATGCCCACAAGCTGATCGAGGAGTGCATGCTGGCCGCCAACGTGGCCACCGCCCGCTTCCTCGACAAGCACGATCTGCCGGCGCTCTACCGCATCCACGAGAAGCCGTCCCCGGAGCGTCTCGACAAGCTGCGCCTGTTCCTCAACGAGCTGGGGCTCTCCGTGGGCGGCGGCGACGACCCGACGCCCCAGGACTATCGGGACCTGGCCGAGGCCATCAAGGGGCGCCCGGACGCCGATGTCATCCAGACGGTGATGCTGCGCTCCATGAGCCGGGCGGTCTACTCGCCCCAGAACGACGGTCACTTCGGCCTGGCCTATCCGGCCTATGCGCACTTCACCTCGCCGATCCGCCGCTACCCGGACCTGCTGGTGCACCGCGCCATCCGCTCGGTGATCCGCGGGCCGCGCCAGACCAATACGGTACTGCGCGCCGAAGGTGCCAAGGTGGAGCCGCCGAGCAAGTGGGCGCCCTACACCTTCGAGCAGATGCTCGAGCTCGGCGAGCACTGCTCGATGACCGAGCGCCGTGCCGATGACGCCACCCGCGATGTCGAGGACTGGCTGAAGTGCGAGTTCATGTCCGACAAGCTCGGCGAGGTCTTCGACGGCACCATCGCCTCGGTGACCCAGTTCGGCATCTTCGTGCGCCTCGACGAGGTCTACGTGGAAGGCCTGGTCCACGTCACCTCGCTGCCCTCCGACTACTACCACTACGAGGCCGAGAAGCACCGCCTCAAGGGCGAGCGCAGCGGCATGAGCTATCGTCTCGGCGATGGCGTCACCGTCCAGGTGGCCCGGGTCGATCTCGATGAGCGCAAGATCGACTTCGAGCTGGCCGATGCCAAGCCGCGTCCCCAACGGGTGCCGCGGCGCCGCAAGGAGGCCCCCGCCGCCTTCGCCCCGCGTAGCGAGGCCAAGGAGAGCGGCAAGGAAGCCACCAAGGGCAAGCGCCGCGGGCCGCGGCGGAGTCGCCGCCGGTGAGTGACAAGCGCGTCAACAGGAAGGGCGGCCGTCGTCCCGCTAACGCCGCCCGTGGTCCCCGGTCGAAGGGCGCCGTAGCGACCCCGGCGGGCCTCGACCTGGTGCACGGCGTGCATGCCGTCCAGGCCCTGCTGGAACGCGGCGAGGCACCCCGCGAGCTGTGGGTCCAGGAGGGCGATGCCGGGCGACGCCTGGCGGAGACGGTTCAGCAGGTGCGTGCCCGGGGTGCCCGGGTACTGACTCAGCCCCGGGAGCTCCTCGACCAGTTGACCCAGGGCGCCGCCCACCAGGGCATCGTGGCCTTCTGTCCGCCCCTGGCCTTCGCCAGCGAGGAGTCCCTGTGGTTGCAGCTGGGCGCCTGGCCCCATGCGGCGCCGCCGCTGTTGCTGATCCTCGATGGCGTCACCGACGTGCACAACTTCGGCGCCTGCCTGCGCAGCGCCGATGCCGCCGGGGTGCATGGCGTCATCGTCACCAAGGACAAGGCCGCGCCCCTCAATGCCACGGTGCGCAAGGTGGCCTGTGGCGCCGCCGAGAGCGTGCCGGTCTATCAGGTCACCAACCTGGCCCGCACCCTGGCCCGGCTCAAGGAGCAGGGCGTGTGGCTGTTCGGCACCGCCGGCGAGGCCGAGGCGAGTGTCTACGAGGGCGACTATCGCGGTCCCACGGCCCTGGTGATGGGCGCCGAGGGCAAGGGCATGCGCCGCCTGACCCGGGAGGCCTGCGACACCCTGGTCAAGCTGCCCATGGCGGGTAGCGTCTCCAGCCTCAATGTGTCGGTGGCCACCGGTATCTGCCTCTTCGAAGCCGTCCGCCAGCGAACGATCGCGCCGTAGGCGCGATCGTTCGCAAGCTGGAAGAGCGGCGCTTCGCGCCTGGAAGCCGGAAGCTTGAAGAAAACCCTTGCCCCCAGGGTTGGCTGGATAATGCTGCCTTCCAGCTTCCAGCTTCCAGCTTCCAGCTTCCAGCTTCCAGCTTCCAGCTTCCAGCTTCCAGCTTGCGTGCTGCGCGCGCAGTCATTAGAATATTGGCGCCCGTGCGTCCTTCGCGCGGGCGTTAGTGTTTCCACTATCACCTCCTTGCTTCTTCGGGCCCCCGTGCGCCCCAGGAAGCTGTCAAACCGAAAGGAGCCACCATGCGTCATTACGAAATCGTCTTCATGGTCCACCCGGATCAGAGCGAGCAGGTGCCCGCCATGGTCGAGCGCTACACCAGCCTCGTCACCGAGAGCGGCGGCAGCGTGCATCGCCTGGAAGATTGGGGCCGTCGTCACCTGGCCTACCCGATCAACAAGATCCACAAGGCCCACTATGTGCTGATGAACGTCGAGTGCCGCGGCGAGACCCTCGAGGAAATCGAGAACATCTTCCGCTTCAACGACGCCATCATCCGCAGCCTGGTCGTGCGCTGCAAGGAAGCCATCACCGAAGCCTCACCGATGATGAAGCCGGCAGAAGAGAAGCGTCCGCGTCGCGAAGAGAAGCCGCGCAGCGCCGAAACCGCCGAAGCTAACTGATTCCGCACGCCCAGAGGAGATTCACAATGGCACGCTTTTTCCGTCGCCGTAAGTTCTGCCGTTTCACCGCCGAAGGCGTGAAGCAGATCGACTACAAAGACATCGATACGCTCAAGGCCTACGTCACCGAAACCGGCAAGATCGTGCCGAGCCGTATCACCGGCACCAAGGCCCGTTATCAGCGCCAGCTGGCCACCGCCATCAAGCGCGCCCGCTACCTGGCCCTGCTGCCCTACTCCGACAGCCACCAGTAAGCCGGATTCGCGATGCTGCCCTTCGCCCGATGGCTGATGCGTGGAACGCCCCAGGCGGTGGCAGCGGCGGCGATCGCCGCCCTGGTGCCCTGGCTGTTCTGGCTGAGCGCCGCCATCGCCGCCCTGGTGACCCTGCGCCGCGGCATGTCGCCGGCCCTGCCGGTGATCCTCGCCGCCGCGCTGCCCGCCGGCTGGTGGTGGATGCAGGGGGACGTGATTCCCCTGGCCTGCGTGCTGCTGGCCACCCTGATGGCGGTGGTGCTGCGGGCGCGGGCGAGCTGGAGCGAGGCGCTGATCGTCGGGGCCCTGGCCGCGGCGGGGATGGTCCAGCTCGGTGTCTTCGTCCCCCCCGGGGGCGTGGGCCCGCTGCTGGAGCAGCTGCGGCAGAGCTCCGCGGAGGTGGATGCCATGCTCCGCGAGCTGGCCAACCAGGGCATTGCCACCGAGCAGGTGGCGACGCTCCTGGTGGGTGGGGTCACCGGCCTGATGGTGAGCCTGGCCGCGGTGGGCTGTCTGGCCCTGGGGCGTGCCTGGCAGGCGGGGCTCTATAACCCCGGCGGCTTCCGCGAGGAGTTCCATGGCCTGCGCCTGGCACCCCGCGAGTTCGCCATCCTGCTGGCGCTGGGCATCATGGGCCTGGCCCTGGGCCTTCCCGCCCTGGCCATGCTCACCTGGGTGCCGCTGCTGATCGCCGGCATCGCGCTGATTCACGGTATTATCGGTATCAAGGGGATGAACGGGCTCTGGTTGGTGGCCTTCTATGTACTGCTGATCGCCACCTGGCCCACGATTCTGATTGTGCTGCTGCTGGCCGTTATCGACAGCTTCGCGGATCTCCGCGGACGCCTGGCCCGCAGCGACTGACAAGAGGTTCACGAGATGGAAGTCATTCTGCTCGACAAGATTGGCAAGCTGGGTGGCCTGGGTGACCAGGTGACCGTCAAGGCCGGTTACGGCCGTAACTACCTGGTCCCGTACGGCCTGGCCGTGCCGGCCACCAAGGACAACGTGGCGGCCTTCGAGGCCCAGCGTGCCGAGCTCGAGGCCCAGGCCGCCGAGCGCAAGGCCGTGGCCGAGGCGCGTGCCGCCGAGCTGTCCGAGATCGAACTCTCCCTGGTCGCCAAGGCCGGCGACGAGGGCAAGCTGTTCGGTTCCATCGGTCCGCGTGACCTGGCCGAGGCCCTGAGCCAGGCCGGTCTCGACGTCGCCAAGAGCGAAGTGCGCATGCCGGAAGGTCCGATCCGTGCCACCGGCGAGTACGACATCGACCTGCAGCTGCATGCCGAAGTCGGCGCCACCGTGCGCATCGTGGTCGTCGCCGAGTAAGCGACCGCCACTCGCCCCGTCCCTTCGGGCGGCGGGGCAGGAAAGGCCCCGGGGGTTCGTCCCCCGGGGCCTTTCGCGTCTCTGGCGATCCCGCGGCTTGCCCGAGCCACATCGGGCGTCGCTTGAGGTAGAATGCTCGGGCTCGCCCCGAGCCGTCTCGTTCCAGCCAAGGCCCGTATCGCGTCATGAATGAATTCGCCGAGTCCGATCAGGAAACCGCCGCCCTCAAGGTGCCGCCCCACTCCCTTGAGGCGGAACAGTCGGTGCTGGGCGGCTTGATGCTCGACAACCAGGCCTGGGATACCGTCTCCGAGCGGCTCACCGCCAATGACTTCTATCGCTACGAGCATCGGCTGATCTTCAATGCCATGCAGACCCTGGCGGAGGGCGCCCACCCCCTGGACGTGGTGACCCTCTCCGAGGCCCTGGAGAATCGCGACCAGCTGGAGACGGTGGGCGGGCTCGCCTACCTGGCGGAGCTGGCCCGCAACACCCCTTCGGCCAGCAATATTCGCGCCTACTCGGAGATCGTCCGCGAGCGGGCGACCCTGCGCAAGCTGATCCAGGCCGCCAACCAGGTGGCCGAGAGCGCCTTCGCCCCCCAGGGGCGTCCCGCCGACGAGCTGGTCAACGAGGCGGAGCGGCTGGTCTTCCAGATCAGCGAGGAGCGCCCCAAGTCCGGCGGCGCCATCGGCATGAGCGAACTGCTGGCCAAGGCGGTGGATCGCATCGACGAGCTGTTCAACCTCAAGGGGCAGATGACCGGCCTCTCCACCGGCTTCCGCGACCTGGACGACATGACCTCGGGGCTGCAGCCCTCGGACCTGGTGATCATTGCCGGGCGTCCGTCGATGGGCAAGACCACCTTCGCCATGAACCTGGTGGAACATGCGGTGATCTCCGGCGACAAGCCGGTGGTGGTCTTCTCCATGGAGATGCCGGCGGACGCCCTGATGCTGCGGATGCTCTCCTCCCTGGGGCGCATCGACCAGACCCGGGTGCGCACCGGCCAGCTGGAGGACGAGGATTGGCCGCGGCTCACCTCGGCGGTCAACCTGCTCAAGGACAAGCAGCTGTTCATCGACGATACCGCGGCCCTGTCGCCCAACGAGATGCGCTCGCGGGTGCGGCGCATCGCCCGGGAGCACGGCAACATCGGCCTGATCATGATCGACTACCTGCAGCTGATGCAGATCCCCGGCTTCTCCGAGAACCGCACCGGCGAGATCTCCGAGATCTCCCGCTCCCTGAAGGGCCTCGCCAAGGAGTTCGGTTGCCCGGTGATCGCCCTGTCGCAGCTCAACCGCTCCCTGGAGCAGCGTCCCAACAAGCGCCCGGTGATGTCGGACCTGCGCGAGTCCGGGGCCATCGAGCAGGATGCCGACGTCATCGCCTTCGTCTATCGTGACGAGGTGTACAACGCCGATAATCCCGACAACAAGGGGTTGGCGGAGCTGATCATCGGCAAGCAGCGTAACGGCCCCATCGGCACCGTGCACATGGCCTTTATCGGCAAGTACACCCGCTTCGAGGACCTGGCCCCGGACAGCTACGGCCAGCATATGAACGAGTGATGGCGCCCCATTCGGGCGAGTGACCACGGGATGCTGGTGACGGCGACTTGAGGCCTGGGCTCGGCCCCGTATAATCGCGACCCTCGATCATCGACAGGAGACAACCATGGCAGGCGGATTTCGACGCGGCGGCCGCAAGCGCACCCCCAAGCTGGAGGGGCGCGGCGAACTGCAGTCCCTGGAACGGGAGGGCCCCTTCAAGGAGTGGCTGGGCATGCCCGACCTCTATCGCTACCAGCTGGTGGTGGAAGGCGAGACCTACAGCTACCAGACCGAGGATGCCGAGCTGCCGGTCAGCGTGGGCGACCGGGTGGTGTTCCGCTACAAGGAGACCAAGGCCGGCAAGTGGGTGGACCGTAACTCCTTGGGCAAGGCCATCGACCCTTCCGAATATCAGTAACCGACGGTCGGCCGGGGAACCCTCCGGGCAAGGCAAAGGTCATAGGACCACTATCTGAGTGTCATCGCATTGTCATTTGATGCATTCAGTGTGCAGGGAAGAGTTACCTGCTTTGCTTTGGAGGGATTATGGATATTCATCATCTGAAGGCCTACGTGGCCAGTCATGACAATTTCGAGATCCGCGTCATCACCCATTCCGGGAGTCGCTTCTACCAGGTGGAAGTGGAGGACCTGGAGGGCAAGCGCGACCTGCTGACCCGGGCCGGCAAGCCGATGATGTTTCGTGCCCTGGACGACATCTACCTGGAACTCAAGCGTGCCGGCATCCACCGCGCCTACCTGGTGCAGTACGTGCCCCAGGACGAGGTGATCGGTCGTGACGCCCACTACCACGACCCCCTGACCTCCCGCGTTCCCCTGGCCTTCTAAGAAGGCCCTCGTCGCCGTTTCCGTCGGCGACGCCCGCTTCCCTGCGCTCACTCCCTCTTTTCTTTCCGATAGCCCTTGGCGTGTCGTTTGGCTTCTCCACCGCCCTCCCAGCGGGGCGCTGTGTCGCAGGCCAGGCGGGCGAGGAAGGCCTCGGCCTGCTGGGTGATGGCCTCGCGCTTGGCCTCGCTCATGCGCGCCAGGCCGGCATAGATCAGGCGCATCCGGGGGTTGTCCGCCAGGGGCTCCCGGTGGCGCATCAGGAAATGCCAGTAGAGGCTGTTGAGGGGGCAGGCGTGGGTGCCGGTGAGCCGCTTGGGGTCATAGCGGCAGTGGCGGCAGTGATCCGACATGCGGTCGATGTACTTGCCGGAGGCGCAGTAGGGTTTGGAGCCCATCAGGCCCCCATCGGCGTGCAATACCATGCCCAGGGTATTGGGCAGCTCCACCCACTCGCAGGCATCCGCGTAGACCGCCAGGTACCAGTCGCAGAGCGCCTGGGGCGACACCCCGCAGAGCAGGGCGAAGTTGCCGGTCACCATCAGTCGCTGGATATGGTGGGCATAGGCGTGGTCGCGGGTCATCTCGATGGCGCGCCTGAGGCAGCGCAGCTCGGTGTCGCCGCTCCAGTAGCAGCTCGGCAGGCCGCGGCTGGCCCCCAGGTGATTGCCGCGCTTGTAGGCCGGCATGCGGGTCCAGTAGAGGCCCCGCACGTACTCCCGCCAGCCGAGGATCTGGCGAATAAAGCCCTCTACCGAGTTCAGCGGCGCGCGCCCCTCGAGGTACTCGCGCTCTGCGGCTTCGCACACCTCGCGAGGAGAGAGCAGGCCCAGGTTGAGAGCCGCGGCGAGCCGCGAGTGGAAGAGCCACGGCGCCGTGTCGCTGATGGCATCCTGGTAGCGGCCGAAATGGGGCAGGCGAGCCGCGAGAAAGTCGTCCAGCTCGGCCCGGGCCTGGGCCCGGGTCACCGGCCAGTCGAAGCCCTCGAGGCGACCGAAATGCTCGCCGAAGTGCTCCCCCACCAGCTCGAGCACCGCCTCGGTGATGGCATCCGCCCGGTGGCGGGGCGGTCTGGGGGGAGGGGGCGCATCGTCCAGGGGTTGGCGATTGTCGGCGTCATAGTTCCATTGTCCCCCCAGCGGGGCGTCGCCCGCCATCAGCAGGCCGGTGGCGCGTCGCTGGGCCCGGTAGAAGTGCTCGAGGCGCGGCTGCTTGCGGCCCCGCATCCAGGCGGCGAAGTCATCCGGGGTGGTATAGAAGCGGCTGTCCTCGAGCAGTCGCCAGGGCAGGGGCCCGGCCTGGCGCGCCCTGAAGGCCTCCCACAGTCGCCACTCGCCGGGACGCGTCACGCGAATCTCGTCGCAGCCATGGTGGTGGGCCAGGCGCTCCGCCTCGCCGACCAGCGACTGGGTATTGTCCGGGCTGTCGAGGGCGCTGTAGTGCACCCTCAGGCCACGCTCGCGCAGCTCGTCGGCGAAGTGGCGCATGGCCGCCAGCATCATGGCGATCTTCTGGGGATGGTGGGGCACATAGCGCCCCTCGTCGGCCACCTCGCAGAGGGCGATCACCGCCGCGTCGGGGAGGTCGGCCAGGCTCGGCAGGTCGTGGCTGAGCTGGTCACCCAGGATCAGGATCAGAGGCTTGGACATGGTCTCGCCTAAAGTTATACAAATATTCATGATAGTATAACTTTATTCCGCCTTATCGCGAGCCGCTGATACAATGGCTCGCGATTCAACGACGTCGGCGTGCCATGGCCCGGTGACGCCACACCAATCAGGAGCCTCTTATGTCCAACCCCCGATTCGGCGTCATGCTGGTCAACCTGGGTACCCCGGATGCCCCCACCCCCCAGGCGGTGCGCCGCTACCTGGCGGAGTTTCTCAGCGACCGCCGGGTGGTGGATGCGCCCCGCTGGCTATGGTGGCCGATCCTCCATGGGGTGATCCTGCGCATTCGTCCGCCGCGGGTGGCCAAGGCCTATGCCTCGGTGTGGACCGACGACGGCTCGCCGCTGCTGGCCATCGGGCGGCGTCAGCAGCGGGCCCTGGGCGAGCGCCTCAAAGCGGAGCTGGGCGAGGCCATCCCGGTGGAGCTGGCCATGACCTACGGCAACCCCTCCCTGGTGGAGGCGGGCCTCAGGCTGCGCCAGGCCGGCGCCGATCGGATCCTGGTGCTGCCCCTCTATCCGCAGTTCTCCCGCTCCACCACGGCGGCGGTCTTCGATGGCCTGGCCCGGGCCCTGGCCCCTTGCCCGCACCTGCCGGAGCTGCGCTTCATTCGCGACTACCATGACCACCCCGCCTATATCGGCGCCCTGGCGGCGAGTATCCGCGAGCACTGGGCGGCCCATGACGGCGAGCGCGGCAAGCTGATGTTCTCCTACCACGGCATTCCCCAGCGCTATGCCGACCAGGGCGACCCCTACCCCCGTCACTGCCAGCGCACCAGCGAACTGGTGGCCGAGGCCCTGGGGCTCGGCGAGGAGGAGTGGCAGCTCTGCTACCAGTCGCGCTTCGGTCGCGAGGAGTGGCTCAAGCCCTACACCGACGAGACCCTCAAGGCCTGGGGCGGCAGCGGCGTCGCGCACGTGGACATCATCAGCCCCGCCTTCGCCGCCGACTGCCTGGAGACCCTGGAGGAGCTGGAGGAGGAGAACCGGGAGAACTTTATCGAGGCGGGGGGCAAGACCTATCGCTATATCCCGGCCCTCAACGACCGGGACGACCATATCGGCCTGCTCGCCGAACTGGTCAAGACCCACTCCCAGGGCTGGTAGGCCGCGCTAGCGTGGTTGGATCGCTCCATGAACCAAGCGAGCTGCCATAGCCCTGGCATAGCCCAGGGCGGGTAGGCCCTCTCTATAGCCAGCGGCGGGCCCTGGCGCGCCGCTTCGGGCGCTTGGGGCGCGGCGGCCGCTCGACCCGGTGCTGGCCCACGTCCTCGTCGAGGAACTCCGGGGTGGCGCCGCGGGTGCCGGTGATAAAGCGCAGGTGCATGTGCAGGCCGGTCTTGGCGAGGATATGCCCGGTCACCGGGGCGGTAATGAAGAGGAAGAGGGTGATCAGCAGCTCCTGCACATGGAAGTCGCCCTGGGTCACCGTGAAGTAGAGCATCGAGGCGATCAGGATGCAGCCGATGCCCAGGGTGGTGCCCTTGGTGGGGCCATGCAGGCGCATGAAGAAGTCCTTGAACTGCAGCATCCCCAGGGAGCCGGTGAAGGCGAAGAGGCCGCCGGCCACCAGCAGGAAGGAGATCACCCATTCGAGGAGCACATAGAGGGTCATGGTCGCCTCCTATTCGATGATGTCGCCGCGCAGCAGGTAGCGGCAGATGGCCATGGTGCTGACGAAGCCCAGCATGGCGATCAGCATTGCCGCCTCGAAGTAGGTCTTGGTATTGAGCCACAGTCCCAGCATGACGATCAGCGCGATGGAGTTGACGTACATGGTGTCCAGGGCCAGCAGGCGATCGGGGATGTCCGGCCCCCGGGCCAGGCGAATCACGTTCATGGCCAGGGCCAGCACGATCAGCGTCAGGCTGATCCACAGCGCCTTGTCTAGCATTCGAAGATCTCCTTGAGGGGCCGCTCGTAACGCTGGCGGATCTCCTCGATCAGCGCCTGCTCGTCGTCGAGATCCAGTACATGGATCAGCAGCGAGGAGCGGTCGAGACGAATATTGGTGGAGACGGTGCCCGGGGTCAGGGTGATGGTGTTGGCCAGCAGGGTGATGGTCAGCGGCTCCTGCACCTCCAGGGGGTACTCCACGAAACCGGGATGCGGCGTGCGGCGGGGGCTGAGAATCAGCAGGCTGACATGCAGGTTGGCCTTGACGATATCCCAGAGCACATGGCCGGTGAAGCGCAGCAGCTTGAGGGGGTGCTTCACCCGCGGCAGCGGGTCCCAGAAGCGCCGGGTGATCAGCGGGATCAGCCAGGCCAGGGCCAGCCCCAGCAGCAGCTGTCCCGGCGCCAGGCTGCGCACCATCAGCAGCCAGACCACCAGCAGCAGCAACGACAGGGTCGGGGTAGGCAGCCAGCGGCTGGCCAGGCGTCCATGACCGCCGTTCATCGGGTCTCCTCCATTACAGGGCCAGGCGTCCATGACCGCCTCTTATGACCGGCTTTCATGGGGGGCTCCTCCATTGCAGGGCCAGGCGTCCATGACCGCCTCTTATGACCGGCTTTCATGGGCTCTCCTCCGTCTGCAGGGCCAGGGCCGTGGGCTCGCCGAACAGGGCGCCGAGCACCCGCTGGGGCGTGGCCAGCTGGTCGGCGGTGGCCAGGGTGAATTCCGCCATGGGGGCGGCGAAGAGGGCCAGCAGGGGGGCGCCGGCCAGCAGGCAGAGCACCCCGGCCAGCTGCAGCGGTTGTACCCGGCTGCCGCTGGTATCGCCCTTGTGGCTGGCCCAGAAGAGCACCGAGCCGGCCCGGGAGAGGGCGATCAATACCCCCAGGGTCGCCAGCAGCAGCAGGCTCCAGAACCAGGGGCGTGCCGTGGCATCCACCGCCTGCAGCAGCCACAGCTTGGCCAGGGCCCCGGAGAGCGGCGGCAGGCCGATGGCCGCCACCGCCGCCACCAGGAAGAGCCACCCGAGCAGGGTGCCCTGGCGCAGGCGTCGCGCCCGCACCAGGCGGGTGCCCGCCTTGCCGCGCTGGATGCCGATCAGCTCCGCCAGCAGGAAGAGGGCCCCGGTGATCAGGGTCGAGTGCACCAGGTAGTAGAGCAGGGCGGCATCGGCCTGGGGCGTGTCGAGGCCGGCGCTGGCCAGCAGTACCCCCGCCGAGGCCAGCACCAGGTAGGCGGCCAGTACCCGCAGGTCCCGGGCGCCCAGGGCGCCGATCACCGCTAGGGCCAGGGTCGCCAGTCCCATCCACCACAGCCAGCCCTGGATCAGTGCCGCCCCGGGGCCGGCGCCGAAGATCAGCGACTCGATCCGCAGGATGGCGTAGAGCCCCACCTTGGTCATGATGGCGAACAGCGCCGCCACCGGCGCCGGGGCCGCCGCATAGGTGCTGGGTAGCCAGAAGTAGAGGGGCAGGGCCGCCGCCTTGAGACTGAACACCACGATCAGCAGCAGGGCGCCGGCACCGGCCAGGACCTGGCGATCCTCGGGCAGCTCGACCAGGCGGCGGGCCATGTCGGCCATGTTGAGGGTGCCGGTGGCGCCGTAGAGGGTGCCGAGGGCCACCAGGAAGAGCGCCGAGCCCACCAGGTTGAGCACCACGTAGTGCAGGCCCGCGGCGACTCTTGGCTTGTCGCTGCCGTGCATCAGCAGCGCATAGGAGGCCAGCAGCAGGATCTCGAAGAAGACGAAGAGGTTGAAGAGGTCGCCGGTGAGGAAGGCGCCGTTGAGCCCCATCAGCTGGAGCTGGAAGAGGCCGTGGAAGAAGCTGCCCTGGCTATCCTCCCCGGCGCTGGCGAAGAGCACGCAGCCCAGCGCCAGCACCGCGGTAAGGGCCAGCATCAGCGCCGCCAGGCGATCCAGCATCAGCACGATGCCGAAGGGGGCCGGCCAGTCGCCGAGGGCATAGAAGCGGATCTGGCCATCGTCGCTGAGCCACAGCAGCCAGGCGCTCAGCCCCACCAGGGCCAGAGTGGCGAGAAGGCTGACGCGCCGCTGCCAGGCCAGGTTGGCCTGGCCGGTGAGCAGCAGGCCCAGGGCGCTGACCAGTGGCAGCAGGATCGGCAGGATTAACAGGTGCGGGTTCATCCTTTGCCACGCTCCTCGCCGGTCTTGCCATCCACATGGTCGCTGCCCAGCTCGCTGCGGGCGCGTACCGCCAGGATCACCAGGAAGGCGGTCATGGCGAAGCCGATGACGATGGCGGTGAGCACCAGGGCCTGGGGCAGGGGATCGGAGGGAGCGGTCGAGTCGCCGATCACCGCCGCCGCATCGGTATTGAGCCCGCCCATGGAGAACAGGAAGAGGTTCACCGCGTAGGAGAGCAGCGCCAGGCCGACGATCACCGGGAAGGTGCGCCCGCGCAGCAGCAGGAAGGTGCCGGAGGCGGTGAGCACGCCCACCACCAGGGAGAACAGGGCTTCCATCAGTGCTCCTCCACGCGGGGCCGGTGCACCGTGGTGACCCGGCCCAGGTTGATCAGAATCATCAGGGTGGCGCCCACCACCGCCAGGTAGACCCCCAGGTCGAAGAGCAGCGCCGAGGCGAGCTCGAAGTCGCCGATCAGCGGCAACGAGAAGTGGCCATGGGTAGTGGTCAGGAAGGGATAGCCGAACAGCCAGCTGCCCAGGCCGGTGAGGGTGGCCAGGGCCAGCCCCGACACCGCCACCAGGTTGTAGGCCACCGGCAGCCGCTCGCGGGTCCACTCGTAGCCCCGGGCCATGTACTGCAGGATCAGCGCCACGGCGGTGATCAGCCCGGCGATGAAACCGCCGCCGGGCTGGTTATGGCCGCGCAGGAAGATATAGACGGTGACCAGCAGCGCCAGGGGCAGCAGGATCTGCGCCACCACCGCCAGGATCATCGGGTGGCGGTGACTCGACCAGTGGATGCCCTCCACGTTGCCCGCCGGCATGAACAGCTTCAGGCGGCTGAGCAGCTTGAAGGTGGCCAGGCCCGCCAGGGTCAGCACGGTGATCTCGCCCAGGGTGTCGAAGCCGCGGAAGTCCACCAGGATCACGTTGACCACATTGGTGCCGCCGCCGCCGGGGACGCTCTCGCGCAGGAAGAAATTGGCGATCGATAGGGTCTCCCGGGTCAGCAGGGCGAAGTTGAAGCCCGCCACCAGCAGCCCCAGGGAGCCGGCCACCGCCAGGTCGCGGAACATCCGTCGGGTGGAGATCCAGCGCGGTGGCCGCTGGGGCAGGAAGAAGAGCGCCAGGATCATCAGGATCATCGACACGACTTCCACCGAGAGCTGGGTCAGGGCCAGGTCCGGGGCGGAGAAGCGCACGAAGGTCAGCGACACTGATAACCCCACCACCGACAGCATCAGCAGCGAGACCAGGCGCCAGCGGTGGCTCAGGGCGCTGCCGATGGCGCCGAAGATCATCAGCGCCGCCCCCAGCACCAGCATGCCGTCCAGGGGTTGCAGGGCGAGCTCGCCGGTGAGCCGCTCCAGGCGGCTCAGGCCGAGCCCCGCCATCGCCAGGGCGGTGATCAGCAGCAGCGCCAGGTAGCGCTGCAGGGAGCCGTTCTCCAGGCGCTGGGTGATGCCCAGACTGATCTTGGTGAGGCGGATCATCGCCTGCTCGAAGAGTCGGCGAGCATCGTAGCGACCGAAGACCTGGAAAGCCTGCTCCAGCAGGCGACGACGGCTCATCAGCAGCACGCCGACGGCCACCGCCAGGGCGCTCATCGCCAGGGGCAGGTTGAGGCCGTGCCAGAGCGCCAGGTTCAGCGCCGGCGGCGGGGTGGCCAGTACCGCCTGGCCGGCGGCCATCACCAGGGGGGCGGCCAGGGCCATGGGAAAGAGCCCCACCAGCAGGCAGAGGGCCGCGAGCATCAGGCCCGGGGCCAGCATCCCCCTGGGCGGGTCATGGGCCTCGGGGGGCTCGCCTCCGGGGCGGGCGAAGAAGAGACTGTGCACCAGGCGCAGGGAGTAGGCCACCGAGAGGCTGGCCGCGGCCACCACTCCCAGGGGAATCAGTGGGTTGAGCCCACCGAGCAGCTCGCTCTCCAGGCTGGCGGCGAACAGTAGCTCCTTGGAGAGGAAGCCGTTGAAGGGCGGCAGGCCCGCCATGGCGGCACCGGCGGTGACCGTGAGAGTGGCGGTCAGCGGCATCAGTGCCGCTAGCCCCCCCAGGCGGCGCAGGTCCCGGGTGCCGGTCTCGTGATCGACGATGCCCACCCCCATGAAGAGGGCGGCCTTGAAGGTGGCGTGGTTGAGCAGATGAAAGAGCGCCACCAGGGGCTGGCCGAGGCCCAGCAGCAGGGTGATCAGTCCCAGGTGGCTGAGGGTGGAGAAGGCCAGGATGCCCTTGAGGTCGCGCTGCAGCAGGGCGAACCAGGCACCGTAGAGCAGGGTCGCCAGGCCCACCCCGGTCAGCGCCAGGGCCCAGGCCGGGGTCTCGCCCAGGGCCGGCTGCAGGCGCATCAGTAGGAAGAGCCCCGCCTTGACCATGGTGGCCGAGTGCAGGTAAGCGGAGACCGGGGTGGGCGCCGCCATGGCATGGGGCAGCCAGAAGTGGAAGGGCAGCTGCGCCGACTTGGTAAAGGCCCCCAGCAGCACCAGGGACAGTATCCAGGGGTAGTGGGGCGAGGCGCGCAGCAGGTCGCCGGCGGCCAGCACCTCACCCAGGGCGAAGCTGCCCACCGTCTGGCCGATTAGCAGCACCCCCGCCAGCAGTGCCAGGCCCCCGGCGCCGGTGATGGTCAGGGCCATGCGCGCGCCGCGGCGGGCATCACTGTCCTGTGACCAGAAGCCGATCAGCAGGAAGGAGGCGAGGCTGGTCAGCTCCCAGAAGAGCCACAGCAGCAGCAGGTTGTCCGCCATCACGATGCCCAGCATGGCGGTCATGAAGAGCAGCAGGTAACCGGTGAAGCGGCCGTGATTCTCCTTCGGCGAGAGATAGTAACCGGCATACCACTGGATCATCACCCCGATGCCCAGGATCAGCAGGGCGAAGAGCAGGCCCAGGCCGTCCAGGCGCAGGGCCAGGTCCAGGCCGAGCTGAGGCATCCAGGCCCAGCCCTGTGACAGGGTGTCGCCCCCCAGGATGGCGGGGCCCTGAGCGAGCAGCAGACCCAGGGCCAGCAGGGGGGGGAGCAGGGGTAACCACTGGGGGCCAGGCGTGTCGCGATAGGGGCGGGTCAGGGCAGGCAGCGCCCCCAGCAGGGGCAGAAAGAGGATCCAGGGCAGCGACATGCGATCGGTTCCGGGCCATGCAGCGAGGGGTGCCGGAGGCCGCCATCGCTGGCGTTATTTTATCCTTATTGGGCATCGAGCCGGGGTGCCTTCGGGCACCGAAAACCACCGTCAAGCCACCGGAATGACTTGCCAATGATTGCCCCGATTCTATAGGCTTTGGCGCGTTAACTGTAGGCGTGGCATGTAAATTTACGAACCCCCTTTAGTCTAGAGTGAAGGGAGTGCCCGCTTCGGCGGTGCGGATGGCGACCGCGACAAGGAGACCCCTACGACATGCAACTTGCCGTGCTTTCCGGTTTCGTTCTGGCTGCCTTCGCCCCGCTGTTTCAGCGCTGGTGTGGCGAGCGTGCCAGCCAGGCCCTGGCCCTCTACCCGGCCGCCCTGGCGCTCTGGTTCCTGACCCAGCTGCCCGCGGTGGCGGCGGGTGAAGTGCTGGTCTTCACCCTGGAGTGGGTACCCTCCCTGGGGATCAGCCTGACCTTCCTGGTGGATGGCCTGAGCCTGCTCTTCGGCCTGCTGATCACGGTGATCGGCACCTTCGTGCTGATCTATGCCGGGGGTTACCTGAAGGGGCATCCCGACCTGGCCCGTTTCCACCTGGTACTGCTGGCCTTCATGGTCTCCATGCTGGGGCTGGTGCTGGCGGACGGCCTGCTGACCCTGTTCATCTTCTGGGAACTGACCAGCATCACCTCCTACCTGTTGATCGGTTTTAACCACTCCGACCTGGAAGCGCGCAAGTCGGCCCGTCAGGGGCTCTTCGTCACCGTGGCGGGTGGCCTGGCGCTGATGGCGGGGCTGGTGATGCTGGGTATCGCCGGCGGCAGCTGGTCGATCTCCGAGCTCAATGCCATGGATGATCTGCTGCGCGAGCACGAGCTCTATACGCCGCTGCTGATCTGCCTGTTGCTGGGGGCCTTTACCAAGTCGGCCCAGTTCCCCTTCCACTTCTGGCTGCCCAACGCCATGGCGGCGCCCACCCCGGTCTCCTCCTATCTGCACTCGGCCACCATGGTCAAGGCGGGCATCTACCTGCTGGCGCGGTTGCAGCCGGGCCTGGGCGGGACCGAGCTGTGGGTGGTGACCCTCTCCCTGGTGGGGGCCCTGACCATGTTCACCGGCGCCTTCCTGGCCATTCGCCACACCAATATCAAGAAGCTGCTGGCCTACTCCACCATCATGGCCCTGGGCACCCTGACCATGCTGTTAGGCATCGGCACCGAGGGTGCCCTGATCGCCTTCGTCACCTTCCTGCTGGCGCACTCCCTCTACAAGGGGGCGCTGTTCATGGTCGCCGGTATCCTCGATCACGAGACCGGCACCAAGGACGTCTCGGCCATGGGGGGGCTACGCTTCGCCATGCCGGTGACCGCCGTGGCGGCCTGCGTGGCGGCGCTCTCCCTGGCCGGGGTGCCGCCGCTGTTCGGCTTCATCGGCAAGGAGCTGATGTTCGAGTCGGTGCTGGAGGCGGGGGCCTGGCGCTGGCTGATCGTGCTGCTGGCCTTCTCCGCCGCGGTGCTGACCATCGCCGTGGCCGCCATCGTGGCGCTCAAGCCCTTCTTCGGCGAGCGCCGTGAGACGCCCCGGGCCCCCCATGAGGCGCCCAGTGACATGCTCGCCGGGCCGGTCGTGCTGGCCGGCCTGTCGCTGCTGCTGGGGGTGCTGCCCTTCCTGGCCGCCGACGGGGTGCTGGTCGCCGCCGCCGGCGCCGTGGCCGGGGAGCCACTGACCTTCTACCTGTCGCTGTGGCACGGCATCAACCTGCCGCTGATCATGTCCCTGGTGGGCCTGGTGCTGGGCTATCTGGTCTTCCAGCGCTGGGCGCGGATTCGCGGCCGCCTGGCGCGCCTCGAGCCGGTGCTCAGCCGCGGTCCCGAGGCCGGCTACGAGTGGCTGATGGACGCCATCGTGCGGGTTTCCGAGTGGCAGACCCGAGTGCTGCAGAACGGCTATATGCGTAACTACATCCTGGTGATGGTGGTGACCCTGGCCGTGCTGGTGGGCTATTCGCTGCTGATTCGCCACTCGCCCCAGCTAGCCATTCACCTGGACGTGCAGTTCCATGAGCTGATCGTGGTGGCGTTGATGGTGATGGGGGCCCTGGTGGCCTGCGTCTCCCGCTCGCGGCTCGCCGCCGTCGCCTCGGTGGGCATCATGGGCTTCTGTATCGCCTTGATCTTCATCCTCTTCAGCGCCCCGGACCTGGGCATCACCCAGTTGCTGGTGGAGACCCTGACGGTGATCCTGCTGATCCTGGTGCTGTTCCGGTTGCCGCGCTTCGCCAAGCTCTCCACCCCCCTGGAGCGGGTGCGCGACGTGGCGGTGGCCGGCAGCATGGGCCTGTTGATCATGCTGCTGGTGCTCACCGTGGTGGACAGCAACCAGTTCGTGCCGATCTCCGATTACATGATCGCCAACAGCGTCCCGCTGGCCCATGGGCGCAATATCGTCAACGTGATCCTGGTGGACTACCGGGCCCTGGATACCCTGGGCGAGATCTTCGTGCTGGCCCTGGCCGCCATCGGCGTCTACGCCATGCTCAAGCTGGTGGCGCCCAAGCCCACCGCCAAATCCACCAAGGGCAGCGCTGCCAAGGAGGCCAAGGATGGTTAAGTCCGGCACCATCATCCTCAACACGGCGGCCCGGCTGCTGATGCCGCTGCAGCTGCTGTTCTCGGTGTTCCTGCTGCTGCGCGGTCACGACGAACCCGGTGGCGGCTTCATCGCCGGCCTGGTGGCCTCCGGGGCCTTCGCCCTCTATCTGTTCGCCTACGGGGTCACCGCCACCAAGAGCGTGCTGCGCATGGTGGATCCCCGCGACCTGATCGGCTTCGGCCTGCTGCTGGGGATGATCTCGATCTTCCCTGCCTGGTTCCAGGATCAGCCCTTCCTCACCGCCCAGTGGTGGACCATCCCGGGAGTCGACTTCAAGTTCTCGACCCCGCTGATCTTCGATGTCGGCGTCTACCTGGCGGTGCTCGGCACCATGCTCACCGCCATCATGACCCTGATGGAGGTGGATAAGGATGAGCCCTGAGTCGCGCAACCCCTCAAGCTGCAAGGAGCTGCCATGGAACCCTTGATGGCGCTGGCCATTGGCCTGCTCTATGCCACCGCGATCTTCATGATGTTGCGGCGCTCCATCGTCAAGCTGGTGATCGGCCTGATGCTGCTCTCCAACGCCGCCAACCTCCTGATCTTCACCTCGGCGGGGATGACCCGTGGGGCGCCGCCGCTGATCCCGGAGGGCGCCCAGGGGCCGATCGGCGCCGTGGCCGATCCCTTGCCCCAGGCGGTGGTGCTGACCGCCATCGTGATCGCCTTCGGGGTGCTGGCGTTCGCCGTGGTGCTGATTCGCCGGGCCTACGAGATCGTCAAGGCCGATGACCTGGACAAGATGAAGGATACCGACACGTGAGGCCCGAAGTCGCTCTGCCCGTAATCATCCCGCTGCTGGCCGGCGCCATTTCGCTGCTGTTCTGGCGCTCGCGGCCCATGCAGCGCTTCACCGCCGTGGCCGGCACCGCGGCGCTGCTGCTGGTCAGCCTGTGGCTGATGATCTCCGTCTACCAGGAGGGCTATGTGGTGATGCACATGGGGGGCTGGCAGGCCCCCTACGGCATCACCCTGGTGGCCGATATGCTCAGCGCCATCATGGTGCTGCTGACCGGTATCATCGGCCTGGGACTGGCGATCTACTCGCTCTCCTCCACCGGCCCCCACCACGAGAAGTTCGGCTACTACCCGCTGATGCACCTGCTGCTGGCGGGGGTGCTGGGGGCCTTCCTCACCGGCGACATCTTCAACCTCTATGTGTGGTTCGAGGTGATGCTGGTGGCTTCCTTCGCGCTGCTGATCCTCGGCGGCGAGAAGGCGCAGATGGAGGGGGCCATCAAGTACGTGACCCTCAACCTGCTGGCCTCGGTGATCTTCCTCACCGCCATCGGCCTGCTCTACGGCATGGTCGGTACCCTCAACATGGCGGATATCGCCCAGCGCCTGGCGGTGGCCGAGAACCAGGGCATGGTCGAAGTGCTGGCGGTGATGTTCATGGTCGCCTTCGGCATCAAGGCGGCGGCCTTCCCGCTGTTCTTCTGGCTGCCGGCGTCCTACCACACGCCGCCGGTGGCGGTCTCGGCGCTGTTCGCCGGCCTGCTCACCAAGGTGGGCGTCTATTCGCTGTTCCGGGTCTTCACCCTGATGTTCGACCAGACCATGGACTATGTGCAGGACCTGCTGCTGTGGGGGGCCGCCTTCACCATGGTCACCGGGGTGCTGGGCGCCGCCGCCCAGTACGAGTTCCGGCGCATCCTGTCGTTCCATATCGTCAGCCAGATCGGCTACATGATCCTGGGCCTGGCTCTCTTCACCCCGCTGGCCATCGCCGGGGGCATCTTCGCGGTGATGCACAACATCATCGTCAAGACCAACCTCTTCCTGATCAGCGGCATCACCCGACGCCTGCAGGGCACCTATGAGCTGAAGAAGATGGGTGGCCTCTACAAGGAGCGCCCCTGGCTGGCGGTGGCCTTCTTCCTCTCCGCCTTCTCCCTGGCGGGGATTCCGCCCTTGTCGGGCTTCTTCGCCAAGTTCGTGATCGTGCGCGCCGGTATCGAGGCCGAGGCCTATGTGGTCACCGGCATCGCCCTGGCGGTGGGCCTGATGACCCTCTATTCGATGGTCAAGATCTGGAACGAGGTGTTCTGGAAGTCGCTGCCGGAGAACAACCTGGTGCCGGAGTCCCCCGCGCCCCGGGGCGATGACGGTCGCCTGGTCAAGAACACCCTGGGGCTGATGTACCTGCCGGTGGCGGTGCTGGCCAGTTTCGCCCTGCTGATCGGCGTCTTCGCCGAGCCGCTGACCACCATGATGCTGACCGCCGGTGAGCAGCTGCTCCATCCCGAGGGCTATATCGAGGCGGTGCTGGGCAATGGCGAGGCCCTGCTGCAATCGGCGCTGGAGGTGAGCCCATGACCGGTGCAATCTGGAACCTGCTGCTGGCCCTGGCCTGGGTGGTGCTGGGGGGCGACTTCAGTGGCGTCAACCTGGTGGTGGGCCTGGTGTTCGGCTACATCACCCTGGTGCTGCTCGAACCCCAGGTGGAGGCCCTCAAGGGCTACCCGGCTCGGGTGCCACGGATCATTCGCTTCATCGGCTTCTTTATCAAGGAGCTGGTGCAGGCCAACCTGAGGGTCGCCTTCGATATCCTGACCCCGCCCTGGCACATGCAGCCGGGGGTGATCGCCATGCCGCTCAAGGCCAGGACGGAGCTGGAGATCACCATGGTCGCCAACCTGATCTCCCTGACCCCGGGCACCCTGAGCCTCGATGTCTCCGACGATCGCAAGGTGCTCTATATCCATGCGATGTTCCTGGATAACGAGGAGGAGCTGCGGCGCAACCTGGAAGAGATGGAGCGCCGTGCCCTGGAGCTGTTTCGTTAGGCCGGGGTGGGGCCATTGCCTACCCCGCCCGGCTACGCCCAAGCGTAAGGAGTGACCTTGGAAACCATGATTCTCATCAGCCAGGTATTGATGGGCCTGGCCCTGATCCTGGCCTTCGTGCGCCTGGTACGTGGCCCCAGCCTGCCCGACCGGGTGGTGGCCCTGGAGCTCTTCTCCACCACCATCGTCGGCCTGGTCGGGGTCTATGCCATCAAGTCCGATGTGCCCAGCTTCCTGGATGCCGCCATCGTCATCGCCCTGATGGCCTTCCTGGCGGCCATCGGTTTCGCCCGCTTCCTGGAACGTGGAGGACCCCGCGATGATTGATGCCATCAAGGGAAGCCTGATCATCGCCGGCGGCCTCTTCATGCTGCTGGCCTCGCTGGGCATCCTGCGCCTGCCCGACCTCTTGACCCGCATGCACGCCACCACCAAGGCCGCGGCCCTGGGGGTGATCCTGGTGATGCTGGCGGTGGCCCTGCACTTCGGTGAGGTGGGAGTGGTGGCGCGCTCCTTCGCGATCATCATCTTTATCCTGATGACCGCGCCGGTGGCCGCCCATGTGATCGGTCGGGCCGGGTACTTCGTCGGCTCCAAGCTGTGGAGCGGTACCGTCAAGGACGAGCTGCGCCCCAACTATGACCCCCTGACCCACGAACTAAAGAGCGGCCTCGAAACCGAGGCCAATGCGCGTCGCCAGCCCAAGGAGAACGACCCGGATTAGGACCCCCTGACCCACGAACTAAAGAGCGGCCTCGAGACCGAAGCCAATGCGCGTCGCCAGCCCAAGGAGAACGACCCGGACTAGCCTGGCCGGAAAAGTCGACGATGCCCCATCGGGCCACCTCAGGGTGGCCCGATGGCGTTTCAGGGAGGCGATAAGGACTAAATAGTGTACATTGATATACACTCTGTACATTGTTTGTCTAATAAGGAGCTTCCCATGAGGCGCAAGGCCGACCTGCCCAGCAAGCCCTGTCTTCACTGTGGGCGCCCCTTCTCGTGGCGGCGCAAGTGGGCACGCTGCTGGGGGGAAGTGCGCTTCTGCAGCGAGCGCTGCAAGCGTGATGGGAGGCAGCGGTCATGAGTACCACCCTGGTCTGGTTTACCGAGGACCTGCGCCTGGGCGACAACCCCCTGCTGCGCTTCGCAACGCCACCGGAAGCCCTGCTCTGCGTCTACCTGCTCTGCCCCGAGCAGCTGGCGCCCCTGAACGAGCACCATGGGTGGTCGCGCATGGGAGCCGCCCGGCGACGCTTCCTGTGGCAGAGCCTGATCGCCCTGCGCGGCGAGCTGCTCAAACGGGGCAGCGACCTGCTGGTTCGGGTCGCCGAGCCGGTGGCGGCCCTCACCGAGCTGGTGGCGACCCATGGGGTGAGCGAGGTGCGGGTTCGCCGGCCGGCGAGTCAGGAGCGGGGCGATCAGCTCGAGCGCCTCGCCGAGGCCCTGCCCGAAGGGGTCCGGCTGTGGCCCGGGGAGAGCGGTACCCTGGTCGAGGCGGCCGACCTGCCCTTCTCCCTGGAGGCCTTGCCCGGCAGCTTCTCGGCCTTTCGTCGCCGCGTCGAGGCCGGGTGCGAAATCGCTTCTCCCTCCCTGGCGCCCATCACCCTGCCGCCCTGGCCCCGGGAGGCCTCCCGGGGCCTGCCGCCCCTGGTCGAGGTGTGTGGCCGGGCCCACCAGTGGCGCCCGGATCCTCGAGGCGGCTTTCTCTTTCGCGGTGGCGAGGCGGCCGGGCAGGAGCGCCTCGCGGCGTTCTGCCGCGCCGGCGGGCCCATCGGTCGCTACAAGCAGACCCGCAACGGCCTCCTGGGGGCCGACTTCTCCACCCGCCTGTCGCCCTGGCTGGCCCTGGGCTGCCTCTCGGCCCGTCAGGTGCATCGGGCGGTGCGTGACTGGGAGGCGGCCGAGGGGGGCAATGAGTCCAGCTATTGGGTGATCTTCGAGCTCTGGTGGCGGGACTACTTCCACTGGGCGGCGCGCCAGGAGGGCAGGGCGCTGTTCGGGGCGCGCCGCTTGTCGCCGCCGTCCCCGGCCTTCGACGCCTGGCGCCACGGCGAGACCGGGCTGCCCTTCGTGGATGCGGCCATGCGCGAGCTGGCCACCACCGGCTGGCTCTCCAACCGGGCTCGGCAGAACGTGGCCAGCTTCCTGGTCAAGGACCTGGGCGTCGACTGGCGCCTGGGGGCAGCCTGGTTCGAGCATGCCCTGGTCGACTACGAGGTGGCCAGCAACTGGGGTAACTGGCGCTACGTGGCCGGGGTCGGTCGCGACCCGCGAGGCGATCGCTACTTCAACCTGCTGCGCCAGGCCCGCCACTACGACCCCCGGGGGGATTACGTGGCCCACTGGTTGCCGGCACTGGCGGCCCTGCCCGCCGGCCTGGCGCGCCACCAGCCCTGGCGGGCGGCCCCCGGCGAGTTTGCCCCGCCGCGGGTGATCCCCGGGGCCTGGCAAGACGAACTGTTGCCCCTGGCCCTTCCCGCCTCCCGGGGAGGGGGGCGAGGCGCCCCGGGTTGATGGTCACTGGCCCATCGTCCGGGGCTGGTCGTCGGCTCGGATCTGCGCGATCATCGGGCTCTTTGCCAAGGAAAGCAGGAACACGAGATGCCCAGGCCCCTGATGCTCCCCCTTCTTCTTCTCGCCCTGGCCGGCTGCCAGAGCACCCCGCCCCCGGTCCAGGCCGACACGGGCCAGGAGGCCGTGGCCGCTTCCGCGTCCGAGGCCGCCGTCGAGGCGGCGCAGCCCACCGATTTCTCCACCTGGCTGGCGCAGTTCCGTCGCCAGGCCCGGGCCGAGGGGATCGGCGAGGCGACCCTCTCCCGGGCCCTGGATGGGGTGCGTTATCGCCCCCGGGTGATCGAGCTGGATCGCCACCAGCCGGAGTTCGTGCGGCCCATCTGGGAGTACCTGGACAGCGCCGTCTCCGCCCAGCGGGTCAACCAGGGGCGCGACAAGCTGGCCGAGCATCGGCGCACCGCCGAGGCCATGGCCCAGCGCTACGGGGTGCCCGCCGAGATCCTGGTGGCGATCTGGGGCATCGAGAGCAACTACGGCGGCAACTTCGGGAACTTCTCCACCCTGGAGGCCCTGGCCACCCTGGCCTACGACGGCCGGCGCCGCGACTTCGCCCGGGGCGAGCTGATGGCGGCACTGCGCATCATCGAGGCCGGCGATATCGCCCCGCAGCGGATGATCGGCTCCTGGGCCGGGGCCATGGGGCACACCCAGTTCATTCCCTCCAGCTTCGAGGCCTATGCGGTGGATGGCGACGGCGATGGGCGTCGGGATATCTGGGGCAGCATCCCCGATGTGCTGGCCTCCACCGCCAACTACCTGGCCGAGGCGGGCTGGCGCCGGGGCGAACCCTGGGGCGTGGAGGTGCGCCTGCCCCAGGGCTTCGATTACGCCGAGGCGGAGCTCGACACCCGCCTGAGCGCCCGCGAATGGGCCGAGCGGGGCGTGCGGTCGATAAGCGGCGCGGCGCTGCCCGACTTCGCCGCCGCCTCGGTGCTGGTGCCCGCCGGCGCCAATGGGCCGGCCTTCCTGGTGGGACCCAACTACCGCGCCATCCTGCGCTACAACAACGCCACCAGCTATGCCCTGGCGGTGGGCAGCCTGGCCGATCGCATCGCCGGTCGTGACGGAGTGGTGGCCGGCTGGCCGCGAGGCGAGCAGCCGTTGACGCGTGGCCAGGTGCGCGACCTGCAGGAGCGCCTCAATGCCCGCGGCTTCGACACCGGCACCCCGGATGGCATCCTCGGGCCCAATACCCGACGCGGGTTGCGCGCCTTCCAGCGCAGCATCGGCGAGGCGGCGGACGGTTTCGCCACTCGACGCCTGCTGGATGCCCTGCGCTAGGCCGGTTATTGCGTCGTCGTATCGAGCTTGGAGGAGACCCGTGAAGATGCCTTGGAATCGCTGGTGGGGAGTCGTGGCGCTGCTGCTGGCGGCGCCGCTGGCGGCCGATGAGCGGCCGGTACTGGGTTGGGTGGAGAAGGCGACCCTCGAGCCCTGGGGCATCGAGGTCAAGGCCAAGCTGGACAGCGGCGCCCTGACCTCCTCCCTGGATGCCCGGGAGATCGAGACCTTTCGCCGCGACGGCGAGCGCTGGGTGCGCTTTCGTCTCGACCTGGAGGACGAGGCCAGCGGCGAGGTGATCAGCGAGACCCTGGAGCTGCCCCGGTATCGGCGGGTGCGGTTGCGCGGCGCCGGCGGCGAGGACTCGCGGCCGGTGGTGCTGATGGATATCTGCGTCGGCGGCACCATCTACGAGGAGCAGTTCAGCCTGCGCGACCGGGGCGACATGAACTACCCGCTGCTGCTGGGGCGGCGCACCATCGGTCACCTGGGGCTGCTGGACGTGACCACCACCTTCCGGCAGCGCCCCGACTGCGATGACGACTCGCCGCGGGTGGCCCATGATCCCGACGAGGACGCGCGCTTCGCCGACGAAGAAGGCGGTGAATGAGCTGGCCTCAGCCCAGCCGGGCCAGTAGCGCCACCACCGCGGTCTCCACCCGCAGGATGCGCTCGCCCAGGTGGACGCCCTGGCAGCCCGCGGCCAGCAGCTGCTCCACCTCGTAGGGAATCAGCCCCCCCTCCGGCCCCACCACCAGCAGGGCCGGCTCCGCCAGGCCCCGGGGGCAGGCCTGCTCCATGCCGGGGTGGGCCACCAGGCCGCGGCGTCCCGCGAGGCGCCCCGGCAGCAGGTCCTCCACGAAGGGCTTGAAGCGGGTCGCCAGCTCGATCTCCGGCAGCCGGGTATCCCGGGCCTGTTCCAGGCCCAGGACCAGGTGTTCGTGGATCTTTTCCGGACGCAGCTCCGGCGACTGCCAGTAGCTCTTCTCCACCCGCCGGGTATGCAGCAGGGTCAGCCGCTTCACGCCCAGGGCGGTGACATGCTCCAGGCTGCGGGCCAGCATGCGCGGCCGTGGCAGGGCCAGCACCAGCTCGATATCCAGGGCCGCGGGCGGGGCCTGGTCGAGGGCATCGACCTCGAAGCGGGCCTCCTCGGCCTCCAGGCTCAGCAGCCGGCCGCGGCCGATGCCGCCGCTCAGGACCCCCAGGGTCAGCTCGTCGCCCGGGGCGGCCCGGTGCACCTCCTTGAGGTGGCGCAGGCGCCGCGGGTCGCGGACCCGGGCCTGGTGACGGTCGTGAAGGTCTTCCGGGGCGAGGAGAATCAGGTTCATAAGGGCTCGTCAATTGGCGTCCTGGGGTGGCGCGGTGCACAATACCTGCAAAGCCGACCACAGGAGCCGTGCCGTGCGCGTGATTCGCAAGTATGCCAACCGTCGCCTCTATGATACCGAACAGAGTCGCTATGTGACCCTCGAGGATCTGCGCCAGTTGGTGATCGACGAGGTGCCCTTCCGGGTCGAGGACGCCAAGAGCGGCGAGGACCTGACCCGTACCATCCTGCTGACCATCATCATCGAGCAGGAGCAGGCCGACGGCGATGCCGAGGTCTTCTCCAATGACCTGCTGGCCCAGCTGATCCGGGTCTACGACATGGCGCAGCCGCTGCCCCTGGCCCGCTACCTGGAGCAGGGCACCCGGCTGATGCTGGAGCAGCAGAAGCAGATGCAGGACCAGTGGCAGCAGGCCATGCGCCATACCCCCATGGAGCTGATGCGCGAGCTGGCCGAGGAGAACATGCGCTTCTGGCAGCAGACCTTCGGCGGCATGGGCCGCGCCCCCGGCGACAAGGGCGGCGACAAGGACAAGGACGGCGACAAGGAATAACCCGCCGACGGCTGGGTGCCTTTCTGGCATAATGCCGAGCCCCAAGCAGCGATTTCCCCGATAGCAAGGTACTCCCATGAAGGTTCTGATCATCGGCGGCGGCGGCCGCGAGCATGCCCTGGCCTGGAAGGTCGCCCAATCGTCCCAGGTGAACGAGGTCTTCGTCGCCCCGGGTAACGCCGGTACCGCCGGCGAGGCCAAGCTCACCAATGTGGCCATCGCCGCCGATGCCCTGGACGAGCTGGAAGCCTTTGCCCGCCGCGAGGCCATCGACCTGACCATCGTCGGCCCCGAGGCGCCGCTGGTGGCCGGGGTGGTGGACCGCTTCCGTGACGCCGGCCTGGCCATCTTCGGGCCCACCGCCGGTGCCGCCCAGCTGGAAGGCTCCAAGTCCTTCACCAAGGACTTCCTGGCCCGCCACGCCATTCCCACCGCCGACTACCAGACCTTCACCGCCGTGGAGCCGGCCCTGGCCTACCTGGCCGAGAAGGGCGCCCCCATCGTCATCAAGGCCGACGGCCTGGCCGCCGGCAAGGGGGTGATCGTGGCCATGACCCAGGCCGAGGCCGAGGCGGCGGTGCGCGACATGCTCGAGGCCAACGCCTTCGGCGATGCCGGTGCCCGGGTGGTGATCGAGGAGTTCCTGGAGGGCGAGGAGGCCAGCTTTATCGTCATGGTGGATGGCGAGGCCATCCTGCCCATGGCCACCAGCCAGGACCACAAGCGGGTCGGCGAGGGCGACAGCGGCCCCAACACCGGCGGCATGGGCGCCTACTCCCCGGCGCCGGTGGTCGACGACACCATCTTCGAGCGCATCATGGCGCGGGTGATTCGTCCCACCGTGGCCGGCATGGCCGCCGAGGGCCACCCCTACACCGGCTTCCTCTACGCCGGCCTGATGATCGACGCCGACGGCAACCCCAAGGTGATCGAGTACAACTGCCGCTTCGGCGACCCGGAGACCCAGCCGATCATGCTGCGCCTGCAGTCCGACCTGGCCGAGCTGTGCCTGGCCGGCGCCCGGGGCGAGCTGGCCGGCAAGGCCTGCGATTGGGATCCGCGGGCCGCCGTGGGCGTGGTGCTGGCCGCCGAGGGCTACCCCGGCAGCTACCGCAAGGGCGACCCCATCGAGGGGGTCGAGGCCGCCGAGGCCACCGGCTGCAAGGTGTTCCATGCCGGCACCCGCGAGGACGAGCAGGGCCGGGTAGTCACCAGCGGCGGCCGGGTGCTCTGCGTCACCGCCCTCGGCGAGGGCGTCTCCGCCGCCCAGGCCCTGGCCTATCGGGGCGTCGAGGCGATTCACTGGCAGGGCGTCTTCTGTCGGCGCGATATCGCCTATCGGGCCATCGCCCGGGAGCAGGCCCAGGGCTGACCCGAGGTCGCTCCACGCCAACAATAACCACGAAGGAGCCGCCACCATGGAACGTGTTCGCCTGGAATTTCCGGCCGAGGCCTGGACGCATCGCCACTCGCTGGCGGTGCGCATCACCGACATGAACTATGGTCGCCACCTGGGCCATGATGCCCTGGTCTCGCTGCTCCACGAGGCCCGCACCCAGGCCTTCGCGGCCCTGGGCGTCACGGAGTGGGATATCCACGGCCGCCCCAGCGTGGTGGCCGACCTGGCCATCCAGTACCAGGCCGAGGCCCGCTGGCCCGATACCCTGGAAGTGGAGACCGCCCTACCGGTGCCCGCCGGCAAGGCCCTGGTGGCCTTCCAGCGGGTGGTGCGCCCCGCCGACGGCGTCCAGGTCGCCCTGGCGCGGCTCAACCTGCTGCTGCTCGACCCCGCCAGCGGGCGTCCGGCGGCGGTGCCCGAGGCGCTGCGTCGGCGCCTGACGCCGGGCGAGGGGGGCTGAGCATGTCCCGCGAATACCCGATCATCGCCGTGACCGGCTCCTCCGGGGCCGGTACTACCACCGTCCGCCGCACCTTCGAGCGCATGTTCGTGCGCGAGGACGTGCATGCCGCCACGGTCGACGGCGACGCCTTCCATCGCTATACCCGGGCCGAGCTGGCGCGCATCTTCCGCGAGGAGCCGGAGCGCAAGGACGAGCTTTCCCACTTCGCCGTGGAGGCCAACCTGCTCGACGAGCTGGAGGCGCTCTTCCTGGAGTATGGCGAGCAGGGCAGCGGCACCTATCGGCACTATATCCATGCCGAAGACAAGCGCATGATCGAGAGCGGCTACCAGGTGGGCACCTTCACCGAATGGCAGCCGTTGCCCTGCGGCACCGACCTGCTCTTCTACGAGGGGCTGCACGGTGGCCTGGTCACCACCGAGCACGATATCGCCCGCCACGTGGACCTGCTGGTGGGGGTGGCCCCCACCATGAACCTGGAGTGGATCCAGAAGATCGACCGCGACACCAAGCTGCGGGGCTACTCCCAGGAGGCGGTGATCGATACCATCCTGGGGCGCATGCACGACTATGTGCGCTATATCCAGCCGCAGTTCTCGCGCACCCATATCAACTTCCAGCGGGTGCCCACGGTGGATACCTCCAACCCCTTCGAGGTGCAGGATATCCCCACCGATGCCGAGTCCTTCGTGGTGATCCGCTTCCGCGATCCCTCCACGGTGGACTTCCCCTACCTGCTGGCGATGATCCAGGATTCCTTCATGAGCCGTCCCCACACCCTGGTGGTGCCCGGCTCCCGGATGCCGCTGGCCATGGAGCTGATTCTCGCGCCCCTGGTACGCCACCTGCTGGCCCAGCGGCGCTTCCGTTGATCGACCCCGAGCCCGAGGAGGCCGCATGGATTGCCTGTTCTGCAAGATCATCAATCGCGAGATTCCCGCCGATATCGTCTACGAAGACGAGCATGTGCTGGCCTTCAATGACATCAATCCCCAGGCCCCGACCCATGTGCTGATCATCCCCAAGCGGCATATCGCTACCCTCAACGACCTCGAGGAGGCGGACCTGGCCCTGGTGGGACGGTTGCAGTACACCGCCGCCAAGCTGGCCAAGGAGGCCGGCTTCGCCGAGGAGGGCTATCGGGTGGTGATGAACTGCAATGAAAAGGGCGGCCAGACGGTCTACCATATACATATGCACCTGATGGGCGGTCGCCGCTTCACTTGGCCGGCTGGCTAGCCGGCGCTCTGCGACCAAGCGCTCGGGGTTGCCGGACATCGGGCCCTCTGCGTGTCGCGCCCCCAGTCGCGTTGCGACGCATCGGTGCATCTTCCTTCGAGCCGGGGCTTGCCCCGGCTCGATTCGTTCCGTTACCCGAGAAAGTGGAACTCCAGCAGAGTATCGCAGCTGGAATGGCTGAGGGGCGCTGTGGGCAGGATGGAGCGGGGGTTTTTTGCCAGGGATGGCAAAAGTAGCGCCCAGGGATGGGTTTACAGCGCCCCGCGATGGCCTGCCCTCAGGATAGCCCCGAGCCTCAAGAAGGAGACTGACTTGGGAGGCGAGGGGCGCTGGGGTAAACTGGGTCCAGTTGTCACGAGGCTTATTCCATGCGTCACCTGACCCCCAGCGATCGCCTGATCGATCAGTTCGATACCGTGCTGCGCACCCTGGTGCCCCATGCCGCCCAGCCCTCGCGCCCCTCGCCGGCGGCAGGGGTCCATGACGAGGCGCTCTCGGAAAGCGAGCGTGAGCAGGCCATCGGCCTGATGCGCATCAACCATACCGGCGAGGTGTGTGCCCAGGCCCTCTACCAGGGCCAGGGGCTGACCGCCAAGCTGCCGGATACCCGCGAACAGATGGAGCAGGCCGCCCAGGAGGAGATCGATCACCTGGCCTGGTGCGACGAGCGCCTGGAGGAACTGGGCGGGCGCACCAGCCTGCTCAACCCGCTCTTCTATGCCGCCTCCTTCGGCCTGGGGGCCGTGGCCGGCGCCGTGGGCGACCGGGTCAGCCTGGGCTTCGTCGCCGCCACCGAGGAGCAGGTGGGCAAGCACCTGGACGAACACCTGGAGACCCTGCCCGCCGGCGACCGCCGCTCCCGGGCGGTGCTGGCGCAGATGCGCGAGGACGAGGCCCACCATGAGCGATGGGCCCTGGAGGCCGGCGGCGCCCGTTTCCCGGCCCCGGTCAAGCTGGGCATGCGGCTGATGTCCAAGGTGATGACCAAGAGCGTTTATAAGCTATAACCCGGCTGCGCCGGGAGCTTGAAGCCATAAGCCGGAAGAAAAAACCGCTTCCGAGGTCTTGCTTCGGAGGCGGTGTTATTTAGGCTGCTATCCAGCTTCCAGCTTCCAGCTTCCAGCTTCCAGCTTCCAGCTTCCAGCTTCCAGCTTCCAGCTTCCAGCTTCCAGCTTCCGCTAGTCCTCGACGATGGTATAGGAGTGGCTGATCTCCACGCCGCCCTTGCCGAGCATGATGGAAGCGCTGCAGTACTTGTCGGCGGAGAGTTCCACCGCCCGCTGTACCTGCTTCTCCTTGAGGTTCTTGCCGCTCACCGTGAAGTGCACATGGATCCTGGTGAAGACGCTGGGCACGCTGTCGGCACGCTCCGCCTCCACCTTGGCCACGCAGTCATGCACGTCGGCCCGGGCCTTCTCGAGGATCTCCAGCACATCGAAGGAGGTGCAGGCGCCCAGGCCCATCAGCAGCATCTCCATGGGGCGGGGCCCGGTGTTGCGGCCGCCATGATCGGGGGGGCCATCGATCACCACGCTATGGCCGCTGCCACTCTCGGCAACGAATTGACGACCGTCGGTCCACTTTACTGAGGCTTGCATAAGCCGTGCTCCTTCCCGTTGTTCAATTCAATGATGCTTGTCTGTCACGGCCAAAACGGCCGCTCCCGGCTCTTTACCACCCCAGGCAACGAATTGACGACCGTCGGTCCACTTCACTGAGGCTTGCATAAGCCGTGCTCCTTCTCGGTTTGCAACTGCGTGTGTCTGTCGAGGGTAACGCTTAGCCTCGCAGGGCGCTAAGGCGGCGATCCAGGGCTGTGAGGCGCTCGGGGGTTCCCACGTCGACCCAGTCGCCCCGGTGATGGCTGCCGGATACCCGTCCCGCCGCCATGGCCCGGCGCAGCAGCGGCGCCAGGGGGAAGGCGCCAGCGGGTTCGTTGGCCACCAGGGCCGGGGCCAGCAGGCTCAGGCCGGCGAAGGTCAGGCGCGGCTCGCCGCGCTCCCGGACCCGGCCCTGGGCCTCCAGGTGAAAGTCGCCGTGCGGGTGATGGTCGGGGTTGTCCACCAGCACCAGGTGGGCCAGGTCCGCCCCCAGGGACGGCAACCGGCGGGGGTCCAGGTCGCACCAGATATCGCCGTTGACCAGCAGGAAGGGCGCCTCGCCCAGCAGTGGCAGGGCCCGCTGGATGCCGCCGCCGGTCTCCAGGGGGGCCTCCTCGCGGCTCCAGGCGATGCGTACGCCGAAGTCGCTGCCGTCCCCCAGGGCCGCCATGATCTGCTCGGCCCGGTAGCTGACGTTGATCACCACCTCGGTGATCTCCGCCGCCGCCAGGCGCTCCAGGTGATGGACGATCAGCGGCTTGCCGGCCACCGGCAGCAGCGGCTTGGGACAGTGGTCGGTGAGGGGGCGCATGCGGGTGCCGAGGCCCGCGGCCAGGATCATCGCCTTCATCTCTCGAGCGCCTCCCGGGCCAGGGCGGCCGTTAACGCCGGGGCGAAATCGGTCTCCAGCCAGGCGGCGAAGTCGTCGTGTGCCGGCAGCCCCGCCAGGCTATCGCGCAGGTGGTCGAGGAAGTGGGGCAGGCGTGCCAGGTAGCCGGTCTTGTGGTCGCGATGGGTCAGCCGACAGAAGATCCCCAGCACCTTGAGGGCGCGCTGGGCGGCCATGGCCTCGACCTGGTGGCGCCAGGTCTCGGCATCCAGGTCGGCGGCCAGGCGCCCCTCGGCCTGGGCGTGTTCCCGGAAGTCGTCCACGAAGGCGGCGAAGGTCGCGGCGTCGAAACGCCGGTAGCGGCCCCGCAGCAGCGAGATCAGGTCGTAGCTCGGCGGACCCGCCACGGCGTCCTGGAAATCGATCAGGGTCAGGGCATCGCCCCGGACCATCAGGTTCATGGCGTCGAAGTCACGATGCACCGCCACCCGTGGTTGGGCCAGGGCCGAGGCAATCAGCGCCTCCCGCAGGGCCGGCCAGCTCGGTGGCGTAGGCAGGGCCAGCCAGGTCAGGCACCACTCGGGGAAGAGATCCAGCTCGCGGCCCAGCAGGGCGGCGTCATAGGCGGGCAGCTCCCGGAGGGGAGCGGCCGCCTGAAGCCGGTGGAGCAGGGCGATGGCCCGCTCGTGCCAGGTCAGCAGGGCGGCCTCGTCATCGAAGCAGACCGAGAGCGGGGTGTCGCCCAGGTCCTCCAGTTCCAGGAAGCCGGCGTCCAGGTCGATGGCATGGAGGTGCGGCACCGGCAGGCCGGCGCTCTCCCAGGCCTGGGCGATGGCCACGAAGGGGCGGCTATCCTCCCGGGCCGGCGGGGCGTCCATCAGGATGCGGGTCCGGCCATCAGGCAGGGTGGCGCGGTAGTAGCGGCGAAAGCTGGCGTCGCCGGCGGCCAGGCGCAGCTCGCAGGCCTCAGTGGCCAGGTCATGCTGGCTGGCGAACCAGTGGCGCAGCCGGTCGAGGCGCGGCGCGGAAGCGGCCGGGGACATAGAAACTCCTTGCTGGCGGGCGCTCGTCCCTCGGACGGCGAGATCGTGGCGGCGAAGTTGACGCCTTGGGGACGGCGCCGCATGCTGGGCGCTGCTTGCGCGAGACGGGCCCGGCGTCGGACCGCCGAGCCGCTCCTGGCGGCTCTTCACGCTCCGGGCGTGACTCCCGCGCAGCAGAGCCGAAATACGCGCTGTATAATACCGATTTCATTCGCCAAGGACACCGACGACGATGGGCAAGCGATTCACCCGGACTGCCCTGGCTAGCCTGATTGGCGCCGCCTCCCTGGGGGGCATTGCTCAGGCGGCCCCGCCCGAGCCGCTGGCGGCCAGCCAGCTCGATTGGCACCCCTGGGGGGATCAGCGCCCCGCCGACGCCCTCTGCCGGGGGCGCTACCTGGTTCCCGACTATCGCCTGCCCGCCGGTGCCACGCCGGAGGAAGTGGTGGGGGAGTCGGAGCAGGCCAGCTACGGTGAGGATGGCGAGGTGATCCTCGGCGGCGAAGTGGTGCTGCGGCGCGGCACCAGCCAGCTGGAGTCGCCCCGGGTGCGGGTCACCGCCGAGCGTGACCGGGCCCTGGCGGACGGCCCCCTGGCGCTGCGCGATACCGGCCTGCTGGTGCGTGGCGAGGCCGGCGAACTCTCCCTGACGGACGATGCCGCGACCATCGAGCGGGCCCACTATGTGGCCCACGAGCAGCACCTGCGGGGGGGCGCCCAGCGCCTCGAGCGCCTGGCCGATGGCCGCTTTCGCCTGGCCTCGGCGAGCTTTACCAGCTGCGAGCCCGGCAGCGAGCTGTGGCGCCTGGTCACCGGCGACCTGGTGCTGGATCAGGCCAGTGGCTTCGGTACCGCCCGCCATGCCCGCCTGGAGGTGGGCCGGGTGCCGGTCTTCTACTGGCCCTGGGTGCGCTTTCCCATCGATGATCGCCGCCATACCGGCTTCCTGTGGCCGACCCTGAGCGTCTCCGGCGACGGGGTCGACTATGCCCAGCCCTTCTACTGGAATATCGCCCCCAACCGGGATGCCACCATCACGCCGCGCTGGATCAGCGATCGGGGCCTGCTGCTCGGCGGCCAGTATCGCTACCTCCATCCCAGCGACGCCGGTCAGCTCGACGGCGCCTACCTGCGTCACGACGATGGCGGCAGCGGCCCGGCGGGCAGCGCCGGGCGGCGCTTCGAGGGCGAGGATCGCTGGTATGTGGACTACCGCCACCAGGGCCGCTTCTCCGAGCGCCTGGGCTATCAGCTGCGCTATGGCGCCGCCAGCGATGGCCGCTACTTCGACGATTTTGGTGGCGACTTCGGCGAGCGTACCACCACCTATATGCCGCGCCTGGCGCGCCTCGATTACCGCGGACCGGTGTGGCGCCTGGAGGCCCGTGCCCAGGGTTTCCAGCGCCTCGACGAGCCGCTGGCGGATCGCGACAAGCCCTTCTATCGCCTGCCCAGCCTGACCGCCGATGCCCGCTGGCAGCAGCAGGGTTTCTACCAGCAGTGGCGCTCCAACCTCACCTACTTCTGGCGGGATATCGACGAGACGAGCCTTCCCCAGTCCCTGGAGCGCGAAGCCGCGGTGGGGACCCGGCTGCACCTCTCGCCGGCCCTGGGCTGGCGCTTCGACGACAGCTGGGGGCACCTGGAGCCGCGCCTGGAGTGGCTGCATACCGCCTATGACCTGGACTACGGCGACCGGATCACCGACCGTGACCGCCGGCCCGAGCGCAGCCTGCCGGTGTTCTCGGTGGATGGCGGCCTGGTCTTCGAGCGTCCCCTGACCCTGGGGGGGGCGGACCATCGCCAGACCCTGGAGCCGCGCCTCAACTACGCCTATGTGCCGGCCCGGGATCAGCGCGAACTGCCCGATTTCGACGCCAGCGAGCGAGCCTTCTCCTGGCAGCAGCTGTGGTCCCCCTACCGCTTCTCCGGGGCCGACCGGGTCGGTGACCTCAACCGCCTCTCCTATGGGCTGAGCAGTCGCCTGCTGGAGGATGCCAGCGGCCGCGAACGCCTCGGCCTGCACCTGGGCCAGGCCCTCTACTTCGAGGATCGCCATATCGACCTGAATGGCGACCCGGACACCCTGCCCCCGGAAGCGGACTTCCAGCGCTTCTACAACGCCACCCGCGATCGCTCGCCCCTGGTGGCCCGCGCCGACTGGCGGCATGGCGCCCGCTGGTCCAGCCACTACGAGATCCTCTACGACGACCACCTGGAGCGCACCGAGCGGGCCGCCGCCGGGCTCCAGTACCGTGATCCCCGCGGCCATGTGGTGAACCTTGGCTACCGTTGGGAGCTCCAAGGCTTCGACCCGTCGGTGGAGGTGGGCGATGACGCCTTCCGCAACTTCGATCGCGAGGAGTTCGACCTCTCCTTCGCCTGGCGGGCCAATGCCCGGGTCGACCTGATCGGGCGGCTGCTCTACGACAACACCAACGACCGCTTCCTGGAACAGCTCGCCGGGGTGCAGTGGAACGACTGCTGCTACGGCGTGCAGCTGGTATGGCGGGAGTGGGTGGATGACAATGACACCGGGATCCTGGCCGACGACTTCAACGACCGGGGGCTCTTCCTGCGCTTCGTGCTCAAGGGGCTCGGTGGCGTGGGCGGCGATGCCGGCGATTACTTCGAGCGGACCATTCCGGGTTACCGCCCGGCGGCCCTGTGAGGATCCGACGGGCCCCAAGGAAGTGAATTTTGATGATCAAGACAATCAACGAGGTAGTTATGCGCAGTCGTTTCTCCGCCAGCCTGGCCGTGGTGCTGTCGCTGCTGGCCCTGCCCCTGGCGGCCCAGGCCCAGAGTCAATTCCAGGGCCAGGGCGAGTTCCGGGGGCAGCCCTTCGAGCGCCAGGCGCTGGATCGCATCGTGGCGGTGGTCAACCAGGGCGCCATCATGGCCAGCGAACTGGACGCGCGCCTGGCCCAGGTGCGTAGCCAGCTGGCCGGGCGTGGCATCCAGGCGCCCTCCGACCAGGAGCTGCGTGCCCAGGTGCTGGAGCGCATGATCGTCGAGGAGCTGCAGCTGCAGCGGGCCGAGGAGGCCAACCTCAGCGTCGATGACACCGAGCTCAACCGGGCCGTGCGCAGCGTGGCCGAGAGCAATGGCATGAGCCTCGAGCAGTTCGCCGACGCCCTGGAGGCCGATGGCCTCAGCCTGGCCCTGGTGCGCGAGGATATCCGCCGCGAGCTCCTGACCCGCGAGCTGATCCAGCGCCAGGTGGCCAACCGCATCACCATCAGCGAACGCGAGGTGGAGCGCTTCCTGGCCCAGCAGGGCGAGGCCGGCGATGCCCGCTACCGCCTGGGGCATATCCTGGTGGCCCTGCCGCGCTCGCCGAGCAGCCAGCAGGTGCAGGAGGCCCAGCAGAGGGTACGCCGCCTGGCCGATGAGCTGGCCGCCGGTGCCGATTTCGGCGCCCTGGCCGCGGCCCATTCCGACGGTGGCCAGGCCCTGGAAGGCGGCGACCTGGGCTGGCGCACCGCCGGCGAGCTGCCGACCATTTTCGTCGACCTGGTGCCGACCCTCGCCGTGGGCGAGGTCAGCGAGCCGCTGCGCAGCCCCAGCGGCTTCCATCTGGTCAAGCTGGTCGATCGCCAGGGGGGGCAGGCCATGCCCGCCGAGGCCCAGCGTCAGCAGGCCCAGGAGCGGCTCTTCCAGCGCAAGGTCAACGAGGAGATCGAGACCTGGCTGCAGGAGCTGCGTAGCCAGGCCTTCGTCGATATCCGGCTCTGACCATGGTCGCGCCCCTCCTGGCCCTGACCAGCGGCGAGCCCGCCGGCATCGGCCCCGACCTGACGGTGCTGCTGGCCGCCGATCCCGCGCCCCTGCCGGGGCGCCTGGTGGCCATCGGCGACCCGGCCCTGCTCGCCGAGCGGGCCCGCCTGCTGGGCCTCGAGCTGCGCATCCGCGAGCTGGCGCCGAGTGAGGCGCCGGGGCCCCGGGTGGCCGGCGAGCTCGCCGTCTGGCCGGTGCCCCTGGCGGCGCCGGTGACCCCGGGGCGGGTCGATCCCGCCAACGCCGACTATGTGCTGGCGACCCTCGACCTGGCCATCGCCGCCTGCCGCGACGGTCGCGCCCAGGCCATGGTCACCGCGCCCCTGCACAAGGGGGCGATCATCGAGGGCGGTCACCCCGGCTTCACCGGTCACACCGAGTACCTGCGCGACGCCTGCGGCGTCGACGAGGTGGTGATGATGCTGGCCACCGACGCCGCCCTGCACGGCCGGGTGCTGGGTCAGGCTCGCTGCCCGCTGCGGGTGGCCCTGGCCACCACCCATCTGCCCCTGCGCCAGGTGCCCGATGCCATCACCGCCGAGGGACTGACCCGGGTGCTGCGGCGCCTGGAGGCGGGCCTGCGCCGCGACTTCGGCCTCGCCAAGCCACGCATCCTGGTCTGCGGCCTCAACCCCCACGCCGGCGAGGAGGGCCACCTGGGCCGCGAGGAGATCGAGGTGATCGGCCCGACCCTGGCGGCGCTGCGCGACGAGGGGCTCGACCTGGTGGGTCCGCTGCCGGCGGACACCCTCTTCACGCCGCGGCATCTCGAGGGGGCCGATGCGGTGCTGGCCATGTATCATGATCAGGGACTGGCGGTGCTCAAGTACGCCGGCTTCGGCCGCGGCGCCAATATCACCCTGGGCCTGCCGCTGGTGCGCACCTCGGTGGATCACGGCACCGCCCTGGACCTGGCCGGCAGCGGCCGGGCCGACCCGGGCAGCCTGCGGGTGGCCCTGGCCCTGGCGGCGGAGATGGCCGCGGCCCGTGCCACGCCCTGAGCCGTCAGCGACTCTTCTTGCAGCAAAGGATCCTATAGCGCATGTCATCTCGACCCCCGACGCACCGGGCCCGTAAACGTTTCGGGCAGAACTTCCTGCGCGATGCCGGCATCATCTCGCGGATCGTCCGCGCCATCGGCCCGCGTCCCGGGGAGCGCCTGTTGGAGATCGGCCCCGGCCAGGGGGCGCTGACCGGGCCCCTGCTGGAGGCCGCCGGCGCCCTGGAGGTGATCGAGCTGGATCGCGACCTGATTCCCGGGCTGCGGGTGCAGTTCTTCAACTACCCCGACTTCGTGATCCACGAGGGCGACGCCCTCAAGTTCGACTTCCGCGCCCTGCGCGGCGAGGGCGAGGCGCTGCGGGTGGTGGGTAACCTGCCCTACAACATCTCCACGCCCTTGATCGTGCACCTGCTGGGGGCCGGCGACGCCATCGCCGACATGCACTTCATGCTCCAGAAGGAGGTGGTGGAGCGCCTGGCCGCGGCCCCCGACACCGCCGACTGGGGACGCCTCTCGGTGATGGCCCAGTACCACTGCCGGGTCGATTCGCTGTTCGTGGTGCCGCCGGAGGCCTTCGTGCCGCGGCCCAAGGTGGACTCCGCCATCGTGCGCCTGATGCCCCATGAGCACCTGCCGCACCCCGCCAAGGACGAGGCGCTGCTCTTCGACCTGGTGCGCGAGGCCTTCGGCCAGCGCCGCAAGACGCTGCGCAACAACCTCAAGGGGCGCATCAGTGCCGAGGCGTTGGTCGAGCTGGGCATCGACCCGGGCCGCCGCCCTCAGACCCTGAGCGTCGAGGAGTTCGTGCGTATCGCCAACAGCCTGGCCGAGGAGGGCGTTTGAAACCCATGGGCGAGAGCGAGTCACCGGCCATTCGTATCGACGTGCAACCCGAGTTCCAGGCGGAGGAGTCGTCGCCGACGGAGCAGCGCTATGTGTTCAGCTACACCGTCACCGTGCACAACCACTCCCGGCAGAGCGTGCAGCTGCTGGCCCGCCACTGGAAGATTACCCAGGGCAGCGGCAAGGTCCAGGAGGTGCGCGGCAAGGGGGTGGTGGGCAAGCAGCCGCTGATCGGCCCCGGCCAGACCTTCCGTTACACCAGCCGGGCGGTGCTGGATGGCCCGGTGGGGGTGATGGAGGGGGCCTACACCTGCATCGAGACCGCCTCCCAGACCCACTTCGAGGTGCCCATCGCGCCCTTCCGGCTGGCCGGCCCCAACCAGGTCCACTGAATCCCGACGCCAGGAGTCACCATGACCACCTACGCCATCGGCGATCTCCAGGGCTGCCACGGCGAATTCGTCGCCCTGCTGGAGCGCCTCTCCTTCGACCCGCGCCGCGACCGGCTATGGCTGGCCGGCGATCTGGTCAACCGCGGTCCCGGCTCCCTGGCCTGCCTGCGCGAGGTGGCCGCCCTGGGCGAGGCCGCCCGGGTGGTGCTGGGCAACCATGACCTGCACCTGCTGGCGGTGGCCCGGGGCGATGCCGGGCTCAAGCGCAGCGACACCCTGGACGCGATCCTCGAGGCCCCGGACCGCGAGGCGCTGCTCGACTGGCTGCAGTCCCGGCCGCTGCTGGTGCGCGACGGCGAGGACGTCATGACCCATGCCGGCCTGCCGCCCCACTGGTCCCTGGCCCAGGCCGAGGCCCTGGCCGATGAGGTGGCCGGGGCCCTCACCGGCGAGGCCGGCGGCGCCTTCCTGCGCGACATGTACGGCAACCGCCCGGCCTGCTGGCGCGACGACCTGGCGGGCATCGATCGGCTGCGGCTGATCGTCAACACCCTGACCCGCATGCGTTTCATCGATGCCGAGGGCTGCCTCGACTTCTCCGCCAAGGAGGGCCTCGACTCGGCGCCGCCGGGCTTCGCCCCCTGGTTCCAGTACCCGCGGCCGGACGCGCCGCGTATCCTCTTCGGCCACTGGGCGGCCCTGGAGGGCCAGACGCCGACCAGCCGCGTCGACGCCCAGGCCCTCGACACCGGCTGTGTCTGGGGCGGACGCCTCACCGCCCTCGACCTGACGAGCGGCGAGCGACATAGCGTGCCCAGTCGCCAGCGCTGATCTTTCCCCCGATTCCCGGAGCCACCATGAACCAAGCCCCCTTCGAGCACCTCGACGTGGACACCCTGGCCGGCTGGCTGGCCGACCAGGCCCCCCTGACCCTGGTCGATATCCGCGATCCCCTGAGCTTTTCCCAGGGCCATATTCCCGGCAGTCGCCACCTGGACAACACCAGCGTGGCGGCGCTGCTGGAGGAGGCCCCCAGGGAGCGCCCCCTGGTGGTGGTCTGCTACCACGGCAACTCCAGCCAGCAGGCCGCCGCCTGGCTGGGCGGCCAGGGCTACGACCGGGTCTATAGCCTGGACGGGGGCTTCGGCGACTGGGTCGCTCGGCATCCCGAGCGGGTGGAGCGCCAGGGGTGAGCGACGATCCCTGTCTCGTGGGCCTCGAGGTCTACTGCGTGGGCGGAGCGGTGCGTGACGCCCGCCTGGGCTGGCCGGTCGCCGACCGCGACTGGGTGGTGGTGGGGGCGACCCCCGAGGCGATGCGCCGACGCGGCTTCAAGCCGGTGGGGCGCGACTTCCCGGTCTTCCTGCACCCCGAGACCCATGAGGAGTACGCCCTGGCCCGCACCGAGCGCAAGGCCGGCCACGGCTACACCGGCTTCGTGGTGCATGCCAGCCCCGAGGTTCCCCTGGAGGAGGACCTGGCGCGCCGCGACCTGACCATCAATGCCATGGCCGAAGCACCGGACGGGCGCCTGGTGGACCCCTACGGCGGCCTGGCGGATCTCGAGGCGCGCATCCTGCGGCATGTCTCGCCGGCCTTCGTCGAGGACCCGCTGCGGGTGCTGCGCACGGCGCGCTTCCTGGCCCGCTACTGCGGCCTGGGCTTCACCATCGCCGAGGAGACCCGGACGCTGATGGCCCGGCTGGTGGCGGAAGGCGAGCTGGCGCACCTGGTGGCGGAGCGGGTCTGGGTGGAGACCGAGAAGGCCCTGGACGAGCCCCACCCGGAGGCCTACTTCCAGGCCCTGCAGGAGTGCGGCGCCCTGGCCGTGTGGTGGCCGGAGCTGGCCGCCGACGAAGCGGCCCTGGACGCCGCCCTGGATCGCCTGCCGTGCCTGCCGGAAGACGATGCCGAGGCTCGTCAGTGGCGCTGGGCGCGCCTCGTCGAGCACCTGGACGACAACGAGCGGACGCGGCTCGGCGAGCGGCTGCGCCTGCCCAAGGCCTATGCGGCCCTGGCCCGCCAGGTGGCCCTGACGCGCGCCCTATGGCAGGGCGCCGAGGCGGCGCCCCCCAGCGCGGATGCCGTGCTGGCCTGGCTGAATGGGGTCGATGCCTGGCGCCGCCCGGAGCGGGTGCCGCCGCTGCTGTCGCTGGTCAGCCTGGAGAATGCCGAGCTGGCCACCGACCTGTCGCTGGCCTGGCGCCTGGCCGGGCAGGTGGTGCCCCGGGCGCTGATGGAGGAGGGTTTCAAGGGCAAGGCCCTGGGCGAGGCCCTGGCCCGCCGCCGTCACGAGGCGATCGCCGCGGCCCTGGCCGGCGAGGCGGGAGAGTCGACGCCCTGAACCGGAAGGGCGCTGCCGCGGAGGTGGTTGATCTTGTGGGAGATGCTATGTTGCTTCCCCCAAGCCGTCACAGAGGGTTTTGTGGGAGCTCAGCTCCGCTGAGCGATTGGCGCCACAGGCGCCCTGCTGCTGCGACCCATGAAAAAGCCACCGTCTTAGGGTTCAGATCTAATCCGGCCAGGAGATTCGCCGCCCCTGCCAGGTAAACTCCACCGGGCGCAGGGTCTGGTCGCGCTTGTCGAAGGCGGCCCAGAGTTCGTCGTAACGCCGGCCATCCAGGGGGTGGCGTGCCTCGGGCAGCAGCTCCGCCAGGGGCCAGAGCACGAAGGCGTGGTGGAGGATCTCGTCCCGGGGCAGGGCCACGCCATCCTGCATGCCGGTCAGCTCGCCCACCGTCAGTAGGTCGATATCCAGGGTGCGGGGGCTGAACTTGGGGCTGTCCTTGCGCCGCCCATGGGCGAACTCCAGGCGCTTGCACCAGGCCTGCAGCTCGCCCACCGAGGCGTCGCTCTCGAAGGCCACCACCAGGTTGTAGAAGTTGCGGCCATCCTCAAAGCCCACCGGCTCGCTGTCGAAGACCCGCGAGATCTCGAGCTCGCCGAAGGCCTCCGCCAGGGCGTCCAGGCAGCGATGCACATGGTGATCGCGGTCGATATTGCTGCCGATGCTGGCGGTGACCCTCATGCCCGCTGGCCCCGCTCGATGGTCACGCCCACCGCCGCCGCCTGGGGCACGGCGCCGGGCTTGCGCACCGTCAGCCGCAGCCAGGGAATGCCGAACTCCGCACGCAGGGTGGCGGCGAGGCGCTCGGCGAAGGTCTCCACCAGCTCGAAGTCATGGGCCGCGGCGAAGGCGGCGATGCGCTCGCTGATGGCGGCATAGTCCAGGGTCTGGCTCAGGTCGTCGTTGGCCGCCGCCGGGCGGATATCGGTGGCCAGGGCCAGGTCCAGTACCAGCCGCTGCTGGATGCTGCGTTCCCAGTCGTAGACGCCGATCACGGTGTCCACTGCGAGTGCCTCGATCAGCACGAGATCCATTCCCTACCCCTGCCTTGGTCGTGGTGGTGTGGCAAAGGCTCGATTGTACGCGACTCGCCAGGCAGAATCATGGTGTCGCCACGCTTCGGGAACCGTTCATGTCGCCCACGACACTGGCCCTGCTGCTCGCCCTGATGGGGCTAGGTTACCTGTGCGGTTCCTGGCTGGGCTCGCTGACCGTCTGCCGCCTGGCCGGGGTGGGGGACCCCCGCTACGCCGGCTCCCGCAATCCCGGTTTCTCTAACGTACTGCGCCTGCATGGCCTGCCGCTGGCCCTGGCCACCCTGGCCCTGGACGCCGGCAAGGGCATGCCGGTGCTATGGCTAAGCATGGCCCTGGGGCTGTCGCCCTGGGCCCAGGGGCTGGTGGGGCTGGCGGTGCTGCTGGGGCACAGCTACCCGCTATGGCACCGCTTTCGTGGCGGCAAGGCGGTGGCCAGCGCCTTCGGCGTGCTGCTGGTGCTGGTGCCCCCGGTGGCCCTGCTCTGCGCCCTGTGCTGGGCCCTGCTGGCCTGGCGGGTGCGTACCGCGGCGGTGGCCTCGCTGAGCAGCGCCCTGCTGGCGCCCCTGGCCAGCCTGTGGCTGGCGCCGGACTACGCCCTGGTGGTCACCGGCTTCGCCCTGTTGGTGCTGGCCCGCCACTTCTGGAACCTGCGCCGGCTGCGCAGCGGCGAGGAGCCGGGGCTCTAACGCCGGAAGCCGGAAGCTAGAAGCTGGAAGAAAAACCAAGTCGGCATGGGTAAGGGCTTCGGCGATATCGCCCGCAGGGCGATCCTGGTTGCCACCAAGGGCGACTTCGTCGCCCAATCGCCGAGACGTCGGACCGTCGGCATAGTCGGAGCGCCGAACCGCAAACTCCCACAATAGCGAGCCGGAAATAGGCTATGTCGAGGCTTCACGCTGATCTGTGATGGCACAAAGTTCTAGCCGGTGCCGCCGAGGTAAGGGCTTCGGGCCAGGAGGGCGAGCGATTTCGCCGGGACGCCGCCACGCAGCGAGCCGAGTAGCGGCGATCAACAGGGATGTCGAGGGAGAACGTGCGCGTTTGCGATCGGCGAGAGGGACCTCGGTCCGATTCGTCGCGTAGCGAGGCTCGCGCAGTGGCGGGGTTTCGTCCCGGTGGTGAGCGAGCCCCCTGGGCCGAAGGCCGTATTAGCCGGTGGTCTTAGCTGGCCTCGGGAGGCGTCAGGGTATCCATCGGCCAGCGGGGGCGGGCGGCGAAGACGCCGGGTTCATCGCGTTCGCCGGCGAGCAGGCGTTGGGCGCCTACGTAGGCGATCATGGCGCCGTTATCGGTGCAGAAGCGCCCCCGCGGGTAGTAGGCCCGGGCGTCGCGCTTGGCGCACTCGTGCTCCAGGCGCTCGCGCAGGCGCACGTTGGCGCTGACCCCGCCGGCCACCACCAGGCGCTTGAGGCCGGTCTGGTCCAGGGCGCGGCGGCACTTGATCACCAGGGTATCCACCACCGCCTCCTCGAAAGCCCGGGCGATATCGGCGCGGGCCTGATCGTCCAGGGCACCCTCCGCCTCGAAGGCGCGCAGGGTGGTCAGGGTATGGGTCTTGAGGCCGGAGAAGCTGAAGTCGAGCCCCGGGCGGTCGGTCATGGGGCGCGGGAAGCGCAGCCGCTTGGGGTCGCCCTGTTCCGCCAGCTTGGCCACCCGGGGACCGCCCGGGTAGTCGAGGCCGAGCATCTTGGCGGCCTTGTCGAAGGCCTCCCCGGCGGCGTCGTCCACCGACTCCCCCAGCAGTTGATAGCGACCGATGCCCTGCACCTCCACCAGCTGGGTGTGGCCGCCGGAGACCAGCAGCGCCACGAAGGGGAAGGCCGGGGGCTCGTCCTCCAGCATGGGCGCCAGCAGGTGGCCCTCCATATGGTGCACGCCGAGCACCGGCCGCTCCAGCGCCAGGGCCAGGCCATGGGCGGTGGCGGCCCCCACCATCAGGGCGCCGGCCAGCCCCGGGCCGGCGGTATAGGCGATGCCGTCCAGGTCGCCCCGGCTGAGGTTCGCCTCGGCGAGCACCTCGTCGACCAGCGGCAGCAGCTTGCGGGTATGATCCCGGGACGCCAGCTCCGGCACCACGCCGCCGTAGTCGGCATGCATGGCCACCTGGCTGAAGAGGGCATCGGCCAGCAGGCCGTGCTCGGTATCATAGAGGGCGACGCCGGTCTCGTCGCAGGACGTCTCGATCCCCAGTACACGCATGATGGTCAAAGGCTCGCTGGCTCCAAGGAGAGGCGCTATTCTACGCGCTTGCCCGCGGCGCGTCAGCGTCATTTGCAAAGCCGGGCGACCACGTCTAGAATACTGTGCGCTGTAAGACTGGGTCGTGCACCCGGATTCCCGCTTCCCCACATTTGTCTGCTCACGGTCGTTTCCTCGACCGAGTCGGAGTCTGCGACGGAATCGAGTCCTCAGGGTGTGCGTATCATCCGAACTCATGATCCTAAGGTAGGTGAGTGCTTAATGCCTTCTGTCAAAGTACGTGACAACGAGCCGTTCGACGTCGCACTGCGTCGCTTCAAGCGTTCCTGCGAAAAAGCCGGTGTTCTCTCCGAAGTTCGTCGTCGCGAGCACTACGAGAAGCCGACTGCCGAGCGCAAGCGCAAGGCGGCTGCCGCCGTCAAGCGTCACGCCAAGAAGCTGCAGCGCGAGCGCAAGCGTTTCGAACGGCTGTACTGATCCGTACTGGGGGCGATAAGGGCGCCTGGCGCATATCGTCCCGGAGGGATGCCAAGCGGCCGCCATTCGGTGGCCGTTTGTTTTTTTGCTGGACGACTTGACCTGCCGGTCTCTCGGGCGACTCAGCCATGGGACAGATTCCCCAACGCTTTATCGATGATCTCCTGGCCCGCGTCGACGTGGTCGAGGTGGTGGGGGAGCGTGTCCAGCTCAAGAAGGCGGGGCGCAACTTCAGCGGCCTCTGCCCCTTCCACCAGGAGAAGACGCCGTCGTTCACCGTCAGCCAGGACAAGCAGTTCTATCACTGCTTCGGCTGCGGCGCCCACGGCAACGCCCTGCGTTTCCTGATGGAGTACGACCAGCTGCGCTTCCCCGAAGCGGTGGAGCAACTGGCCGGCCGGTTGGGCATGGAGGTGCCCCGGGAGGGCGCCGACGACCCGAGGGCCCAGGCCCGGGAGCGCAAGCGCCAGGAAGGCGTCAACCTGCTGGAGCTGGCGGCGAGCTTCTTCCGCGAGCGGCTGAAGATGCCCGAGGCCCAGGCGGCCCGCGGTTACCTGGAGCAGCGCGGCCTGTCGCCGCAGGTCCAGGGCGACTTCGGCATCGGTTACGCCCCGGACGCCTGGGAGGGCCTCAAGCGCCACCTGAGCGAGCGGGGCATTCCCGAATCGGTGCAGGTCGAGTATGGCCTGCTGGTGCATCGCGAGGAGAGCGGGCGCACCTACGACCGCTTCCGCGACCGGGTGATCTTCCCGATCCGCGACTTCAAGGGGCGCACCATCGCCTTCGGCGGGCGGGTACTGGGCGACGCCAAGCCCAAGTACCTCAACTCCCCGGAATCGCCGGTGTTCCACAAGGGGCGCGAGCTCTACGGCCTCTATGAGGCGCGCCAGGCCAATCGCCAGCTGGAGCGCCTGGTGATCGTCGAGGGCTACATGGACGTGGTGGCCCTGGCCCAGTTCGGCATCCGCAACGCGGTGGCCACCCTGGGCACCTCCACCAGCGAGGAGCACCTGCAGCGGCTGTTCCGCCTGGTGGGGGAGGTGGTGTTCTGCTTCGACGGCGACCGCGCCGGGCGCCAGGCCGCCAGCCGCGCCCTGGAGACGGTGCTGCCGCTGATGATCGACGGCCGCCAGGCGCGTTTCCTGTTCCTCCCTGAGGGTGAGGACCCGGACACCCTGGTGCGCCGCGAGGGCCCCGAGGCCTTCGAGGATCGCATCACCTGCGCCAGTCCGCTCTCCGAGTTCCTCTTCGAGGAGGCCGGACGCGGCCGGGACCTGGCCCGGGTGGAGGATCGCGAGCGCTTCGCCACCACGGTGCTCAAGGCCCTGGAGAAGCTCCCCGAGGGGGTGCTCAAGTCGCTGCTGCTGGGCGAGCTGGCCAAGCGCACCGGCGTCGAGGCAGGGCGCTTCCAGGCGCTGATGAAGGCGGCGGAACCCGCGCCGGTCGAGGCGGAGGCCCCGCCGCCGATGCCTGATGCGCCCCCCGGGGAGTGGGGCGAACCCGCCCCGGAAGCGGCGACGCCGCGGCGCAAGGGCGCACCGCTGACCCTGCTGGGGCGCGCCCTGCAGCTGCTGGTGCATGAGCCTGCCCTGGTGGCGCGGCTGCCCGAGGAGGACGGCTGGTGGCCCGCCGAGGACCCGGATGCGGGCCTCTTCGGCGAGGTGATTCGCCTGCTGCGGGCCGGCGGCTACCGCAGCGGCCAGGTGCTGCTGGCCCACTTCCATGGGCGCCCCGAGGGGCAGCGTCTGGCGGAACTGGTGCGTCGCGAGCTGCCGATTCCCCGGGAGGTGCGCGGCGAGGAACTGGAAGGCCTGGTGGCGCATTTTCGTCACCAGCACCAGCAGCGCTCGCCGCAGAGCGAATTCGAGGCACTGCTGTCAAAGGAACGTAACGGCGAACGGCTCGGTCGAGAAGAGAAGCAGCGGCTCAATGAGCTGGTGCTGACACTGAGTCGGGGCCGATAAGGCGGGCAGGGCTTGAAAAGTCGCCGGTCACCTCCATCTAGGGGGCAGCCGGGAATTTCCATCGGGGAAACCGTACAACCTAACACACCTGAACCATGGCGCAAATGGAGCGCTGGCGGATAGGCGGGGTCAGACGCTATACTGTTTGGCTTTATGGATTTTCGACGCCTGAGCGTTCGGGTGCTTCATTCTTCTTCGTCGAGATAGGGTATCTATGGCTGGAAATGCGCAGCAACAGTCGCGTCTGAAGGAGCTGATCGCGCGCGGCAAGGAACAGGGTTACCTGACCTACGCCGAGGTCAACGATCACCTCCCCGAGGATATCGCCGACCCGGATCAAGTGGAAGACATCATCGGCATGATCAACGACATGGGCATCAGCGTCGTTGAAGTCGCGCCGGATGAAGACACCCTGATGATGTCCGACCACTCCACCGACGAGCATGCGGCGGAAGAGGCCGTGGCCGCGCTGGCTGCCGTGGAAAGCGACGTGGGCCGCACCACCGACCCGGTGCGCATGTACATGCGCGAGATGGGTACCGTGGAGCTGCTGACCCGCGAGGGCGAGATCGAGATCGCCAAGCGGATCGAGGAGGGCACCCGCGAGGTGATGTCGGCCCTGGCTTATCTGCCCGGTGCCGTGGAGTCGATCCTCGAGGCCTATGATGCCACCCAGGACGAGGAGGCCCCGGGCCGCCTCTCCGACCTCTTCTCCGGCTTTATCGATCCGGACGAGGGCATCCCCGGCGTGGCCGAGGCCGATGTCCCCGAGGAAGAGGAGTCCGCCTCCGTCGACGACGAAGACGAGGATGCCGAGGAAGAAGAGTCCGGCGGTGGCCCCGATCCCGAAGAGGCGCGTGCCCGTTTCGAGCAGATCCGTGAGCAGAACGCCCTGGTCAAGGCCGCCGTCGAGAAGCATGGCCACGGCTCCGCCGAGGCCCAGGCCGAGCAGGCCCGCCTGGCCGAGCTGTTCTCGCCGATCAAGCTGGTGCCCAAGCATTTCGAGCGCCTGGTGGGTCAGGTGCGCATTAGCGTCGAGCAGGTGCGTGCCCAGGAGAAGGCGATCATGCAGGTGTTCGTCAAGCGCGGCAAGGTGCCCCGCAAGGCGTTCATCAAGTCCTTCCCCGGCAACGAGTCCCGCGCCGAGTGGATGGACGAGTTCCTCGCCGACAACGCCAAGTACGCCGATCGCCTGGAACCCTTCCGCGGCGACGTGCAGCGCGCCCAGCGCAAGATCGCCTTCGAAGAGGACATGGTCCAGCTGCCGGTGGGCGAGCTCAAGGAGGTCAACCGTCGCCTCTCCATCGGCGAGGCCAAGGCGCGGCGCGCCAAGAAGGAGATGGTCGAGGCCAACCTGCGCCTGGTGATTTCCATCGCCAAGAAGTACACCAACCGCGGCCTGCAGTTCCTGGACCTGATCCAGGAGGGCAATATCGGCCTGATGAAGGCGGTGGACAAGTTCGAATACCGTCGCGGCTACAAGTTCTCCACCTACGCCACCTGGTGGATTCGTCAGGCGATCACCCGCTCCATCGCCGACCAGGCGCGCACCATCCGTATCCCGGTGCACATGATCGAGACCATCAACAAGCTCAACCGGGTCTCCCGGCAGATGCTGCAGGAGATGGGCCGCGAGCCGACCCCGGAAGAGCTCGGCGAGCGCCTCGAGATGCCCGAGGATAAGGTACGCAAGGTGCTGAAGATCGCCAAGGAGCCGATCTCCATGGAGACGCCCATCGGCGACGATGACGACTCCCACCTGGGCGACTTCATCGAGGACGGCACCATGCTGCTGCCCATCGATTCCGCCACCGGCGAGGGGCTGATCGAGGCCACCCGCAACGTGCTCGGCGGCCTCACCGCCCGCGAGGCCAAGGTGCTGCGCATGCGCTTCGGCATCGACATGAACACCGACCACACCCTCGAGGAGGTCGGCAAGCAGTTCGACGTGACCCGCGAGCGGATCCGTCAGATCGAGGCCAAGGCGCTGCGCAAGCTGCGCCACCCGTCCCGCTCGGAGCCGCTGCGCTCCTTCCTGGACGAGTAAGGCGGCTCGCCCCGCCGATAGAAAACGGCCGCGGGCCCGGGCGCGGGGGGTTTTTTTTGTGGGGGGGGGGGCGGCCGGGGCCCCCCCCCCCCCCGCCCCGCTCAAGAGTGTGGGGGGGGGGCCGGCCCGGGGCCCCCCCGGGGGCGGA
>NZ_JADOTW010000028.1 GCF_015645095.1 Halomonas sp. 328 | reverse complement strand
GACCGGGCCACGCCACACGAGGGGGCGCGGGGGGGCCCCGGCCCCCCCCCACCGGTGGGCCCAAAGAAACCGCCCACCCCCCCCCCCCCGCGGCCGGGCCCGCGGGCGTTTGCGTTAGCGCAGGGTGCTGGCTGACTCAGTAGGGAGCCACGCTCATATTGGCTCCACTGCCGATCAGGCGGACCCGCTGACCGACCTGGAAGGCCTGGTCGGCCTTCTGGACGACGACCACGCTCTGGCCATTGTCCTTGCGCACCTCGATCTCCCAGCCGGCGGTACGGTTGACGGAATCCTCGATGCGCGAGCCGGCCACGGCGCCGCCGATGGCACCGGCAGCGGTGGCCAGCTGGCGACCGGAACCACCGCCCACCTGGCGACCCAGCATGCCACCGATCACGCCGCCGCCCACGGTACCGACCAGATTGCCGCTGGGGCTATCGGCCTGGATCTGCACCTGACGCAGGGCAGTGATGGTGCCGAAGGTGACGCTCTGGGCGGTCTGGGCCTGGCTGCCGCGATAGACGTTGCCGCCATAGGGGGCGGTATTGGCGCAGCCGGCCAGCGTCAGGGCGCCAATGGCGATGATGGGAAGAAGACGTTTCATGGTGAACCTCCTGGAGTTGTGTTGCTAAGCCACCCATCGTGGGGGCCGGCCGGACTGCCGAGTTAGCAAACGCTGTTTTATAACTGGAGTCTATCCAAGCTCTGGAGCTTTGACCAGCATTGGCCGGTCATGTGCCGCTCATTCTAGCCCCAAATCGCCCAAGGAATATGAAAGTCCTCGGACATTGGTCGCAGGAGGGCTTGTACCCCGGGCCGAGATAGCGTCAAATCTTCGGCGGTTGACGCCCGTCAGCCCTGTCGCCAAGCCGTGGCTTATTCGCCGATTCTTCCTCCTCCCGTAAGTCAATTACCTTTTTACCCTCCGAATGAGTGCCGATGTAGTTCGACTACAACCGGTGCTGCGGCCAATGGCGCATTGAGGGATTTCTTGCACTGCACCATAGTGAAATCACGGTTTGGTTCAGGGGGTCGCTACCCGGACTCCCTGAACGAATCGAAGCTACGACCGAGGCGCCTTTCCCTTTGATCCGGGCGCCAGAGGCGAAGGTCTTTCCAAGCTTGTGACCCATCGCAGTTGCAGTACCGGGCGCTTACCCGGCCCGGAAAGAGTAGCTAAGGCACCAGATCACCATCGGAGATGGCTGCCCGAGATGGATGCTTCCAGGGCAGTGATGACCTTACAAGAGGAATGACATATGAACTGCACCGAACTGAGCCAACAAGCCGACCTTATCGCCAGCAGCTTCAGCAAGAAGGACCTGGCCAGGCTGGTGGTGGCCCTGAAGGGCAAGCATGAATCCCTGCAGGATGCCCTCGAGGTAATCGATACCATCGATACCCGCATGGGCTACACCCTCGACGAGGCCTGGGAAGAAGTCCATGCCGGGGAGACCCGCATGGCCGCCGTCGACGAGGAGTAACCCCCCCCCGGCGTGGTCCGACTCACCGCCCCCTTGCCACCGGCAAGGGGGCGGTTTTTATTGGTCAGCCAGGGCGCTGGCCGTTGATGATCCTGCTGCCTTGCCCCTTGCCCCTTGCCCCTTGCCCCTTGCCCCTTGCCCCTTCGCCCTGGTGCCGCCCTTGTCCCTTGCCGCCCTGGTGCCGCCCTTGTCCCTTGCCGCCCTGGTGCCGCCCTTGCCCCTTGCTGCCCTGGTGCCGCCCTTGTCCCTGCCCCTTGCCCCTGCCCCCGAAAAGAGGAAAGAAACCACGACGAAGCCTCCCTTTCTCGGTCGAGGAAAGGGGCGGCGATGAGCGGGGAAATAAATCCACAAGCCAACCTGGAGGACAAGGGAGATCGAGGGTGATAGGACGGAAGGAAAGCCGGTGATAAGGAGAGAAGCCCGACGCGATATCGTGGTCGGGAGACGGGCAGGAAAGGACGGGGAAGGAATAAAAAAGGGTTTATCGCAGATCAGCGTGAATCCCTGGCATGGCCAAGCTCGGGCAAGCGATTGCAGGAGCTGGCTTTGCCGGCATAACCGGGTCGCTTTACTCCCACATGGTATTCACGCCAGAGTGCGATAGACCAAAAAAAGGGGAGGCCTAGGCCTCCCCAACTTCCAGTTTCACCGCAGTGCCATGATCAGAACTGATTCATGGTGTTGTCCTTGCCACCGGCCTTGAGGGCCGCATCGCCGTGGAAGAACTCCTTGTGGTCGTCGCCGATATTGGAGCCGGCCATGTCCTGGTGCTTGACGGTGGCGATGCCCTCGCGGATCTCGCGGCGCTGGACCCCGGCCACATAGGCCAGCATGCCTTCGTCGCCGAAGTAGCCCTTGGCCAGGTTGTCGGTGGACAGGGCCGCGGTGTGGTAGGTGGGCAGGGTGATCAGGTGGTGGAAGATCCCCGCCTCTCGAGCCGCATCGCGCTGGAAGTTCTGGGTCCACTGGTCGGCCAGGCGGCCCAGTTCGGTGGCGTCGTACTCGGCGCTCATCAGGTTGGCGCGGTCGTAGGCGCTGACGTCCTTGCCCTCGGCTTCCCAGGCATCGAACACCTGCTGACGGAAGTTCAGGGTCCAGTTGAAGGAGGGCGAGTTGTTGTAGACCAGCTTGGCGTCCGGCACCACCTGGCGGATACGGTTCACCATGCCGGCGATCTGGCCGACGTGGGGCTTCTCGGTCTCGATCCACAGCAGGTCGGCGCCGTTCTGCAGGCTGGTGATGCAGTCCAGCACCACCCGGTCCTCGCCGGTGCCCGGCTTGAACTGGTAGAGGCCGGAGGCCAGACGCTTGACCTTGACCAGCTTGCCGTTCTGCTTGATGACCACGTCGCCGTTGTCGATATCGGAGGCTGAGGTGATCTCGTCGCCGTCCAGGAAGGCGTTGTACTGGTCGCCCAGGTCGCCGGGCTCCTTGGTCACGGCGATCTTCTGGGTCAGGCCGGCGCCCAGGGAGTCGGTGCGAGCGACGATGACGCCATCGTCCACGCCCAGCTCCAGGAAGGCGTAGCGCACGGCATTGATCTTGGCCAGGAAGTCCTCGTGGGGCACGGTGACCTTGCCATCCTGGTGGCCGCACTGCTTCTCGTCGGAGACCTGGTTCTCGATCTGGATGCAGCAGGCGCCCGCTTCGATCATCTTCTTGGCCAGCAGGTAAGTCGCCTCGGCATTGCCGAAACCGGCGTCGATGTCGGCGATGATCGGCACCACATGGGTCTCGTGATTGTCGATCTGGGCCTCGAGCTCGGCCACCTTGGTGGCGTTGCCGGCGGCCTTGGCCTCTTCCAGGGCGCGGAACAGGTGGTTGAGCTCCCAGGCATCGGCCTGGCGCAGGAAGGTGTAGAGCTCGTCGATCAGCCCGGCCACGCTGGTCTTCTCATGCATGGACTGATCGGGCAGGGGGCCGAACTCGGAGCGCAGGGCGGCGACCATCCAGCCGGAGAGGTAGAGGTAGCGGCGCTTGGTGGTGCCGAAGTGCTTCTTGATGGAGATCAGCTTCTGCTGACCGATGAAGCCGTGCCAGCAGCCCAGGGACTGGGTGTACTTAGCACTGTCGGCGTCATAGGCGGCCATGTCCTCACGCATGATCTTGGCGGTGTACTTGGCGATGTCCAGGCCGGTCTTGAAACGGTTCTGGGCACGCAGGCGGGCGGCATTCTCGGGGCTGATGCTCGCCCAGCCGCTACCCATGGCTTCGCGCAGTTGGGTCAGTGCCTTGATATCGTCTTGGTATGACATGGGGCCTTCCTTCCTCAGTGGTATCGAGCCTTCGCCGGGGACCCACAGGTGTCGAGCTATGCTGCACCTGCGAAGTGCTTTCAGGATCGACCAGCGCCGGCGGTTTGTCTCTGCTGCCTTGGTCGAAGGTTTTGCCGGTTTTAAACGAATGTTTAATCTCTGACTACAGGGTCATTATCAAACGAACGTTTTTTGACTGGCTTGCTAAGCACTATGGCCCATGAATGCTGGGCTCAACAATGAACACTTAGGGGGAGAAGGGGTTGTAGTATGACTACATGAGGGCCGGGGATGGCCCTCGATGTGTAGTGACTTTCCGTTTGGATAGGTGGGGTGTGGAAGTTCGATCCACGCTCACTCCACCAGGGAGAGGCGCATATTGCGGTGCGGAATGCCGGCGTCGAGGAAGTCGTCGCCGTAGGCTTCGAAGCCGAGTTGCTCGTAGAAGGGCAGGGCATGCAGCTGGGCGGAGAGCTCCACGCTGGGGTGGCCCTGGATGCGGGCGGCTTCCACCGCGGCGGCTACCAGGCGCTGGCCGACGCCCTGGCCGCGGGCCTCGGCGAGCACCGCCACCCGACCGATATGGGCATCCGGCAGCAGGCGGGCGGCGCCCACCGCCACGCCGTCCCGGTAGGCCACGAAGTGCAGGCTGATGGCGTCGCGGCCGTCCCACTCCTCCTCCTCGGGCACCTGCTGCTCCACCACGAAGACCTGGTGGCGGATGGGGCCGGCAGCATCGCCGAGCTCTTCCCAGTCGCCCTGGCGAATGGTGATGGCATCACTCATGGTCAGTCTCCTCATCATCGAATGCCGCCTCGTCCAGGGGCCAGGCGAGGCTGCCGCGATTGAGCAGCTCGACCAGCAGGGAGGCGGCGCCGGGGTAGGTCAGGACCCGGGCATCCAGCGGGGTGGGGGAGGCTAGGGTGCGGGCCAGGTCGGCGTCACAGGCCAGGCCGTCGCCATCCACGAAGAGGGTGGTTCGGCCGTCGTTCTCCCGGCGCCAGGCGAAGCGGGAGCCCAGGCTGCGCTCCAGCCAGGCGCCTTCCTGTAGTTCGGCGACAAGCTCGTCGGCGGCCAGCGGCGTTTCCTGGGGCACCAGCTGATCCACGTACTTTGGCTGGGTCATCACCCGGCCGAACCACTGGGCCAGCTGCTCGGGGTCGTCGAGGGTGTCGAGGATCAGCCGGCGCATGCGCTCGAGTGCCGCCTCGTCGAGTTCACCGGGATCGGCGGGGGGCGTCATGCCGGCATCGCCGTAGCGTAGCGAGGCGGGCAGCTGTTCCCCCAGGTAGTCGGCGAAGGAGGTCACCGCCTCGTCGGCGGAGAGCGCCCGGAAGCCCACCGAGAGGGTCATGCAGTCGTCGGACTGGCTGACGCCGTGGTGGGCCCAGCCCGGTGGCACATAGAGCATATCGCCTGGCTCCAGGACCCAGTCTTCCCCCGGCGTGACCTCGAAGCGCTCGAGGATGCGCAGATCGATGCCGTCGAGGATGGGAGCGTCGTCGGGGACGCGTCCGCCCAGCTGCCAGCGGCGCTGGCCGCTGCCCTGGAGCAGGAAGACATCGTACTGGTCGACATGGGGGCCGACGCTGCCGCCCGGGGGGGCGTAGCTGATCATGATGTCGTCCAGGCGCCAGCGGGGCAGGAAGGCGAAGGCCTCGAGGAGTTCGGCGACCTGGGGGACATAGTGATCCACCGCCTGGACCAGCAGGGTCCACTCCTGCTCGGGGAGCCTGGCGAAGGTGGCCTCGTCGAAGGGACCGTGGCTGACCTGCCAGGGGCCCTGGGGGCCGCGCTCTTCCACCAGGCGCGCCTCGACGCCAGGCTCGCAGGCCAGGCCGGCCAGCTCGTCCGGGGTCAGGGGGCACGCGAAGTCGGCGAAGGCGCCGCGAATCAGCAGCGGTTTCCGTTGCCAGTAGTCGCGCAGGAAGTCGGCGGCACTAAGGCCGCCGAGCATGGGCAGTGGCGTATCGGTCGACATAAGGATCCTGGGACTCGAATGGGGTGGATGAGCAACCGGACCATAGCGTGAAGCTGGAAGCCGCCCCTGGCTCCTATGACCGGAGGCGGCAGGCTGGCTTCCAGCTTCCAGCTTCCAGCTTCCAGCTTCCAGCTTCCAGCTTCCAGCTTCCAGCTTAGAGCTTGCGCGTCTGCTCGACGGCATTGCCGATATAGCCGGCCGGGGTCAGGGCCTTGAGCTCGGCCTTGACCGCGTCGGGCAGCGCCAGGGTATCGATAAAGGCGGCGAAGCCGGCCTGATCGATGCGCTTGCCGCGAGTCAGCTCCTTGAGCTTCTCGTAGGGCTTCTCGATGCCGTAGCGGCGCATCACGGTCTGGATCGGCTCGGCGAGCACTTCCCAGCTGGCGTCCAGGTCTTCCGCCAGGCGCGCCGGGTTGGCCTCCAGCTTGCCGATGCCCTTGAGGGTCGCCTGGTAGGCGATCAGACCGTAGGCCAGGCCCATGCCCAGGTTGCGCAGCACCGTGGAGTCGGTGAGGTCGCGCTGCCAGCGGGAGATGGGCAGCTTCTGGGCCAGGTGGCCGAGCACCGCATTGGCCAGCCCCAGGTTGCCTTCGGAGTTCTCGAAGTCGATGGGGTTGACCTTGTGGGGCATGGTGGAGGAGCCGATCTCGCCGGCCACGGTGCGCTGCTTGAAGTAGCCCAGGGAGATATAGCCCCAGACGTCCCGGTCGAAGTCGATCAGGATGGTGTTGAAGCGGCACACGGCATCGAACAGCTCGGCGATGTAGTCGTGGGGCTCGATCTGGGTGGTGTAGGGGTTGAAGGTCAGCTCCAGCCCTTCCACGAAGGCCTTGGCGTGGGCCTCCCAGTCGATCTCCGGGTAGGTGGCCAGGTGGGCGTTGTAGTTGCCCACGGCGCCGTTGATCTTGCCCAGCAGTTCGACGCTTTCGATCTGCGCGAGCTGGCGACGCAGGCGGTAGGCGACGTTGGCCATCTCCTTGCCGAGGGTGGTGGGGCTGGCGGTCTGGCCATGGGTGCGCGACAGCATCGGCTGGTCGGCGTGGGCCTCGGCCAGGCGTGCCACCTCGTCGGCGACCCGACGCATCACCGGCAGCAGCTCGGCCAGGCCGCCCTTGAGCATCAGGGCGTGGGAGAGGTTGTTGATGTCCTCGCTGGTGCAGGCGAAGTGCACGAACTCGGTGATGGCGTGCAGCTCCGGCTGGCCCTCGATCTTCTCCTTGATGAAGTACTCCACCGCCTTGACGTCGTGGTTGGTGGTGCGCTCGATCTCCTTGATGCGCTTGGCGTCGGCCACCGAGAAGTCGCGGACCAGGGCCTCCAGGAAGGCCACCGCCTCGGCGGAAAGCGGCGGCACCTCGGTGATCTGGGCGTGACCGGCCAGGGCCTGCAGCCAGCGGATCTCGACGGTGACCCGGGCCCGGATCAGGCCGAACTCGCTGAAGTGTTCACGAAGGGCCGCGGCCTTGTCGGCATAGCGACCGTCGACGGGGGAGAGGGCGGTAAGGGCAGAGAGTTGCATGGGTTCGATCCGTACTGGGTGAAGGGTCAATTCAGGGCATCGAGGGCGCGTTGCATGGCCTTGCGCTGGAAGATCAGCTTCCAGCGCCGCCCGCCCTGCTGGTGCCAGAGCAGGGCGAAACGAATGCCGGTGAGCAGGGCGGCGCGCACCCGCTCCGGCATGCCGCGGCTCTGCAGCAGCCCCGGGTCGCCCTGTACCACGATGCGGTACTTGAAGTTCGACAGGGTCTGCTGGTAGAGCTCGCCGAGGCTGGCCACCACGTTCTCGTGCTGTTCGCCGAAATGCTCGGCCTGGCCCTGGATGCGCGGCAGTTCCTGGCCCAGGGTGGCCATCATCTGGTCGTTCTTGCGCAGCTTGTTCATCAGCAGCAACAACGAGAAGCCGTAGCGCAGCACCACCGGGTTGTGCTGGCGGCGGCCGAGCACCGCCTCCAGCACCTCGAGACCCTGGCGCAGGTGATTGGGGTGACCGCCGTAGATCGCCTCGAAGCTCTCCGGGTCGGTGTCCAGGGTGGCGTGGAGCAGGGTGTTCCAGGCCCGCTCGTCGGCCTGGCCGGTGCGGGCCAGTTCGTCCACCACCTTGGCGGCCTGGAAGACCCCCGCCAGGGCCAGGGCCTGGCGGGTGGTGGGGTCATCGGCGGAGCGATGGATGGGCGTCGGGCTCATGAGGCGGCCTCCGCCCGGTTCCAGGTGGTGCGGATCACCCCGCCGCCGAGGCAGATCTCGCCGTCATAGAGCACCAGGGACTGGCCCGGGGTTACCGCCCGCTGGGGCTCATCGAAGTGCACCTCGACGCCGCCATCTTCCCGGCTGCGGAAGGTGCAGGGCACGTCGGACTGGCGGTAGCGGGTCTTGGCGGTGAGGCGGGCCTCGGTCAACGGCGGCTGGCCGGCCACCCAGTCCATGGCCTCGGTGGCCAGGCTGTCGCTGTAGAGCAGCGGGTGGTGCTTGCCCTGGACGGCGATCAGCACATTGCGGTCGAGATCCTTGGCGGCCACGTACCAGGGCGCCTCGGGGTGGTTCGGCAGGCCGCCGATCCCCAGCCCCTGGCGCTGGCCCAGGGTGTAGTACATCAGCCCCAGGTGCTCGCCGATGACCTCCCCGTCGGGGGTCTCGATGCGCCCCGGCTGGGCCGGCAGGTACTGCTGGAGGAAGTCGCGGAAGCGCCGCTCGCCGATGAAGCAGATGCCGGTGGAGTCCTTCTTGCGCGCGGTCACCAGGTCATGACGCTCGGCGATGGCGCGCACCTCGGGCTTCTCGAGTTCGCCCACCGGGAAGAGGGTGCGGGCGATGGCGGCCTCCGGCACGGCGTGCAGGAAATAGCTCTGATCCTTGTTGGGATCCAGCCCCTTGAGCAGCCGCGGCCGAGTTTCGCCGTCGAGGCGGCCCGTCACCGCACCCTGGCGCACATAATGGCCGGTGGCGATCTTCTCGGCGCCGAGCATCTCGGCGTAGTCGAGGAACACCTTGAACTTGATTTCCCGGTTACAGAGGATGTCCGGGTTGGGGGTGCGCCCGGCCCGGTACTCGGCCAGGAAGTGCTCGAAGACGTTGTCCCAGTACTCGGCGGCGAAGTTGGCGGTATGCAGCTTGATACCGAGCTTCTCGCAGACGGCCTGGGCGTCCGCCAGGTCCTCCTTGGCGGTGCAGTACTCGGTGCCGTCGTCCTCGTCCCAGTTCTTCATGAACAGGCCTTCGACCTGGTAGCCCTGCTCGAGGAGCCGCAGGGCGGACACGGATGAATCGACACCGCCGGACATGCCGACGATGACCTTGCCCGAAGATGACATAGACGCTCTCGGATTGGCGTGGCTGGCAAATAGGCGGGGATTATACCCGACAAGAGTGACAAGCTCGAAGCCCGAAAGGTATCGGCTAGGTCAGGCCCCCGAATGCGGGCGCCGCGGAAGGTTTATCTCGTGGATCACTTTCAGCGGGTAGTGGCGTCCCGCCGCGGCGTCCTGGATGCGCTGCAGCACCAGGGGGCTTCTCAGGCGACCGGCGCGTTCCAGGGTCTCGATCTCCTCCAGGGTCAGCCAGTGGCAGGCGAGGATGTCGCGATCGAGGGCGCGGTCGAGGCGGCTCTCGGGGCGGGCGATAAAGCCGTGGCTATGGAAGGTCAGCCCCGAGGCGGTGCGAAAGCAGTAGAGGCCCAGGTAGGCCTGGGGGGTGATTCGCCAGGCGGTCTCCTCGAGTACCTCGCGGCGCACCGCCTCGAGCAGGCTCTCGTCCGGCTCCAGGTGACCGGCAGGCTGATTGAAGAGCGTGGCGGGGCCGCCGCGCTCCTCTTCCACCACCAGGTAGCGGCCGTCACGCTCCACCACGCAGGCCACGGTGACCCTGGGGCTCCAGCGGCTCATCGGCCACGCCTCGGCTTGGGCCGGCTCCGGCTCGCCGGCTCGGCACCACGCCCCTTGCCCTTGGCGGGGCGTCCCCGGGGCTTGACCGGGGCGTGCAGGGTCTCGCGGCGCCACTCCCCCGGGGCCAGGCCGTCGAGGCGCCAGGGGCCGATGGCCACGCGCACCAGGCGCAGGGTGGGGTGACCGACATGGGCGGTCATGCGGCGCACCTGGCGATTGCGTCCCTCGCTGATGGTCAGCTCCAGCCAGCTGGTCACCGGGTGGCGCCTGGGGTCCAGGGGCGGGTCACGCTCGGGCAGGCCGGCGCTTTCCAGGCGGCGCACCTTGGCGGGGCGGGTGGGGCCGTCGCCCAGGGTGACGCCGCGGCGCAGTGCCTCCAGGGCGGCGTCGTCCGGCACGCCCTCGACCTGCACCCGATAGGTCTTGGGCTGCTTGTGGCGCGGGTGGCTGATGCGGTGGATCAGCTCGCCGTCATCGGAGAGCAGCAGCAGGCCCTCGGAGTCGTGGTCGAGGCGTCCCGCCGGGTAGATGCCCGGTACCTGGATGACATCGGCCAGGGTGGTGCGCCTCTCCGCACCGGCCGCGCGGTCGGTGAACTGGGAGAGCATGCGGTAGGGCTTGTGGAGGAGATAGAGGGTGCTCATGGGCGCAAGCTTACCGGCAAGCAGGGCGAGATGGCAGGGGGAGAGGGCCGTGTCAGCCTTATTGCTTATGCGCCGAGCCGGGCGCGCTGATATAATGCCGCCGCTCGCCGGGAGCGCCCTCGACACGTCGGGGCCTGCTACAAGCAACCTGCCGGGCGCCGATGTTCCCCGAAAGACCCGGCGTTATCGCCTTGCCGGGCAGGCCGCATAGAGCCTCCGAGGCGGACATCGTCAGCGCGCGCTACCGATCCAGTTTCATGCCACCGCAGTGACCAGAGAGATCAACGCCAACATGTCAAAAACGCCGAAGATTATCTATACGCTTACCGACGAAGCGCCGGCCCTGGCCACCTATTCCCTGCTGCCGATCATCGATGCCTACACCGACTCCGCCGGTATCAGCGTGGAGACCCGGGACATCTCCCTGGCCGGTCGCATCATCTGCCTGTTTCCCGACTACCTGAGCGACGAGCAGCAGCTCGGCGATCACCTGGCCGAGCTCGGCGAGCTGGCCAAGACCCCCGAAGCCAATATCATCAAGCTGCCCAACATCAGCGCCTCCGTGCCCCAGCTCAAGGCGGCCATCCGCGAGCTCCAGGCCCAGGGCTACAAGCTGCCCGACTACCCGGACGAGCCCACCAGCGAGGTGGAGCGTGACATCAAGGCGCGCTACGACCGGGTCAAGGGCAGTGCCGTCAACCCGGTGCTGCGCGAGGGCAACAGCGACCGTCGCGCCCCCAAGTCGGTGAAGAACTACGCCCGCAAGTACCCGCACCGCATGGGCGAGTGGAGCGCCGACTCCCAGTCCCACGTGGCCTGCATGAGCGAGGGTGACTTCTACGGTAGCGAGCAGTCCGCCACCATGAGCGCCGAAGGCGCGGTGAAGATCGAGCTGATCGGCAAGGACGGCAGCACCACCGTGCTCAAGGAGAAGACCCCGGTACTGGCCGGCGAGGTGATCGACGCCGCGGTAATGAGCCACCAGGCGCTCACGGCCTTTATCAAGGAGCAGGTGGCCGACGCCAAGGCGCGTGACGTGCTCTTCTCCCTGCACCTCAAGGCCACCATGATGAAGGTCTCCGACCCGATCATGTTCGGCATCGTGGTCAAGGCCTTCTACGGCGAGGTGCTGGAGAAGCACGCCGAGGCCCTGGCCCGGGTCGGCTTCGATGCCAACAACGGCATCGGCGACCTCTACGCCACCATCGCCAAGCTGCCCGCCGCCCAGCAGGACGAGATCAAGGCCGATATCGAGGCCCTCTACGCCGAGCGCCCGCGCCTGGCCATGGTCAACTCCCACAAGGGCATCACCAACCTGCACGTGCCCAGCGACGTGATCATCGACGCCTCCATGCCGGCGATGATCCGCGACTCCGGCAAGATGTGGGGCGCCGACGATGCCCTGCACGACGCCAAGGCGGTGATCCCGGACCGCTGCTACGCCACCATCTATCAGGCGACCATCGACGACTGCAAGGCCAATGGCGCCTTCGATCCGACCACCATGGGCAGCGTGCCCAACGTCGGCCTGATGGCCCAGAAGGCGGAGGAGTACGGCTCCCACGACAAGACCTTCCAGATCCCTGCCGATGGCACCGTGCGCGTGACCAGCGAGGCCGGCGAGGTGATCTTCGAGCACGCTGTGGAGAAGGGCGATATCTGGCGCATGTGCCAGACCAAGGACGCGCCGATCAAGGACTGGGTCAAGCTCGCCGTGACCCGCGCCCGCGACAGCGAGACCCCGGCGGTGTTCTGGCTCGATGCGAATCGTGCCCACGACGCCCAGCTGATCAAGAAGGTCGAGGCCTACCTGGCCGAGCATGACACCAGCGGCCTGGATATCCGTATCCTGGCGCCGGTGGACGCCATGAAGCTCTCCCTGGAGCGCATCCGCCGCGGCGAGGACACCATCTCCGTCACCGGCAACGTGCTGCGCGACTACCTCACCGACCTCTTCCCGATCATGGAGCTGGGCACCAGCGCCAAGATGCTTTCCATCGTGCCGCTGATGAACGGCGGTGGCCTGTTCGAGACCGGTGCCGGCGGCTCCGCGCCCAAGCACGTCCAGCAGCTGCTGGAAGAGAACCACCTGCGCTGGGACTCCCTGGGCGAGTTCCTGGCCCTGGCCGCCTCCCTGGAGCACCTGGGCAAGACCTTCGACAATGCCCGCGCCCGGGTGCTGGCCAAGGCGCTGGACGAGGCCAACGGCAAGTTCCTCGACAGCAACAAGTCACCGTCGCGCAAGGTCGGCGAGCTGGACAACCGCGGCAGCCACTTCTACCTGGCCATGTACTGGGCCGAGGCCCTGGCCACCCAGGACGAGGACGCCGAGCTCAAGGCGCTGTTCGGCAAGCTGGCCGAGGAGTTCCATGCCAAGGAGGCGGTGATCGTCGAGGAGCTCAATGCGGTGCAGGGGCAGGCCGTGGATATCCAGGGCTATTACCACCCCAACGGTGAGCTGACCGAGAAGGTCATGCGCCCGAGCGAGACCCTCAACGCCGCCCTGGCCCTGGTGGCCAAGGGCTGATCGCCCCGGCACCCCTGAGACCAGTGGTGCGACGGCCCCCGCCCGGCAAACGGGCGGGGGCCTTTTGCATTAGGCCCTTGCATGCGTGCCGACCAGGCCGCATCTTGATAAGTGAACCCGCCACCGGCCCGGGCGTCCAAGCAGGGTTGAGACGCGCCGCGTCGGGTGGCTTGTAGAAATGGATAGTGCTTCATATGTTCAAGACAGAGGAACCCTGGCGGGGTGTGTTCGCCGGCATGACCCGACCCGAGGAGGAGGGCGACGGCGACCTGGCGGTACAGAGTACCGACCCGGAGCTGGCCCGCCCGCCCATGTACAAGGTGGTCTTGCACAACGATGACTTCACCCCCATGGAGTTCGTGGTGGAGGTGTTGCAGGTCTTCTTCCATATGGAGCAGGAGAAGGCGGTGCAGGTGATGCTGGCGGTGCACACCCAGGGTAAGGCGACCTGTGGCATCTTTACGCGGGATATCGCGGAAACCAAAAGCCATCAGGTCAATCAATATGCCAGAGAGTGCCAGCACCCGTTGCTGTGTGATATCGACAGGGCCGATTGAGCGGCCACCGCACTCGCGGGCAACGCCCCAGGGGGTTGCCAACGTCGTGAAAGTGCCCGATGGTGAAACTGCCGGTGCCCACCGGCTGAAGCCCGAGGCGGCAAGAAGGGGACTGCCATGCTGAGCAAAGAACTTGAACTGACCCTGAACACGGCCTTTACCGTGGCGCGCTCCAAGCGTCACGAGTTCATGACCGTGGAGCATCTGCTGCTGGCCCTGCTGGACAACGCCTCCGCGGCGGATGTGCTCCGGGCCTGTGGGGCCAATCTCGACAAGCTGCGGTCCGACCTGCAGGATTTCATCAACTCCACCACGCCGCTGATCCCCGAGGATCAGAGCGATCGCGAGACCCAGCCGACCCTGGGCTTCCAGCGGGTGCTGCAGCGTGCCGTCTTTCACGTGCAGTCCTCCGGCAAGAGCGAGGTGACCGGCGCCAATGTGCTGGTGGCGATCTTCTCCGAGCAGGAGAGCCAGGCGGTCTACTTCCTCAAGCAGCAGAACGTGGCGCGGGTCGATGCGGTCAACTACATCGCCCACGGCATTTCCAAGGTCGCCGGCCATGGCCAGAGCGCGGCCCCCCAGTCGCCGGATGCCGAGGAGTCCGAAGAGGGCGTGAGCGAGGGCGGCAACCACCCGCTGACCAGCTACGCCACCAACCTCAACGAGCAGGCCCGGCTCGGCAAGATCGACCCGCTGATCGGTCGCGAGCACGAGCTGGAGCGGGTGGTGCAGATCCTCGCCCGGCGGCGCAAGAACAACCCCCTGCTGGTGGGTGAGGCCGGTGTCGGCAAGACCGCCATCGCCGAGGGGCTGGCCAAGCGCGTCGTCGAGGAGGAGGTGCCCGAGGTCATCAGCGATGCCGTGGTCTACTCCCTGGACATGGGGGCCCTGCTGGCCGGCACCAAGTATCGCGGCGACTTCGAGAAGCGCCTCAAGAGCCTGCTGGCGGAGCTGCGCAAGCAGCCCAATGCCATCCTCTTCATCGACGAGATTCACACCGTGATCGGTGCCGGGGCCGCCTCCGGCGGGGTGATGGACGCCTCCAACCTGCTCAAGCCGCTGCTCTCTTCCGGCGAGCTGCGCTGCATCGGCTCCACCACCTTCCAGGAGTATCGCGGTATCTTCGAGAAGGATCGTGCCCTGGCGCGGCGGTTCCAGAAGGTCGATGTCATGGCGCCCTCGGTGGACGACACCATCCGCATCCTCAAGGGGCTGCGCGGTCGCTTCGAGGAGCACCACAAGCTCAAGTACACCGATGCGGCACTGGAGAGCGCGGTGCGCCTGGCGGATCGCTACATCAACGACCGCCACCTGCCCGACAAGGCCATCGACGTGATCGACGAGGCCGGTGCCCACCAGCGCCTGCTGCCACCGGAGGTGCGGGTCGATACCATCGACGTGGATCAGGTCGAGGCGGTGGTGGCCTCCATCGCGCGGATTCCGCCGAAGAGTGTCTCCAGCTCCGACCGCAAGTTGCTGTCGAAGCTCGATCGCGACCTGAAGATGCTGGTGTTCGGCCAGGACGAGGCGATCGACAGCCTGGCGGCGGCCATCAAGCTCTCCCGGGCCGGCCTCAAGTCGCCGGACAAGCCGGTGGGCAGCTTCCTCTTCGCCGGCCCCACCGGGGTGGGCAAGACCGAGGTGGCCCGCCAGCTGGCCAAGATCATGGGCATCGAGCTGGTGCGTTTCGACATGTCCGAGTACATGGAGCGTCACACGGTGTCACGGCTGATCGGCGCGCCCCCGGGCTATGTGGGCTATGACCAGGGTGGCCTGCTCACCGAGGCGATCACCAAGCAGCCCCACTGCGTGCTGCTGCTCGACGAGATCGAGAAGGCTCACCCGGAGGTCTTCAACCTGCTGCTGCAGGTGATGGACCATGGCCGCCTCACCGACAACAACGGCCGCGAGGCGGACTTCCGCCATGTGATCCTGATCATGACCTCCAATGCCGGTGCCGAGCAGATCGCGCGACGCTCCATCGGCTTCCAGACCCAGGACCACTCCACCGATGGCATGGAGGTGCTGCGCAAGACCTTCTCGCCGGAGTTCCGCAACCGCCTGGACGGCATCATCCAGTTCCATGGCCTGGATCCCAAGGTGGTGCGTAACGTGGTGGACAAGTTCCTGGTGGAGCTGCAGGCGCAACTCGACGAGAAGCGGGTGCAGCTGGACGTGGACGAGGCGGCGCGGGCCTGGCTGGCCGAGCATGGCTACGACCCGGAGATGGGTGCACGACCCATGGCGCGGCTGATCCAGGAGAAGCTCAAGAAGCCCCTGGCGGAGCTGATCCTGTTCGGCGAGCTGGCCGAACATGGCGGCGTGGTTCACGTCACCGTGGAGGAGGGCAGCGACGAGCTGCATCTGGCCACCGAGGCCGAGGTGGCCTGAGGGCCGACACCGGCCGGTCTGCGGGCCGGCCACCACCGACCGGCGCCCTGTCAATCGACGGGGCGTCGTCTTTTTTACTGGCCGGTGGATCGGGTGGCGCCGGCGAGGCGCGGGGTGGTCGAGCCCGGCGGGGCGCGACTCAGCGGGAGCGGTAGACGATGCGTCCCTTGGAGAGGTCGTAGGGGGTCAGTTCGACCTTGACCTTGTCGCCGGTCAGGATGCGGATGTAGTTCTTGCGCATCTTGCCGGAGATGTGGGCGGTAACGACATGGCCGTTCTCCAGCTCCACGCGGAACATGGTGTTGGGGAGGGTATCGACGACGACCCCTTCCATTTCGATATGGTCTTCACGTGCCATATAGGCGCTTCCTCATTGATGGTCACTCGGCTGTCGCGACGCGACACTGACGGCCACGGGGCCGTCGCTGATCAAGATAGCGCGATATTGTGCCGCATGCCGTGCGTCAAGGCAAAAATCACAGCGCGATCAGTCGGCGCCAGGTGCGTCCATCCAGGTACTCCAGGGGCTGGAAGGCCTGCTTGTAGTTCATCTTGCGACACTCGCGAATCCAGTAGCCCAGGTAGACATGGGGCAGCTCGCGCTCCTCGGCGAGCCGCAGGGTGTGCAGCACCGCATAGGTGCCCAGGGAGCGGCGGTCGAAGGCGGGGTCCGGATCGAAGAAGGTGTAGATGGCCGAGATGCCGTGGCTCAGCAGGTCGATGGCGGAGACCGCCAGCAGGCGGCCGTCGAGGCGAAACTCCAGCAGCCGCGCATAGGGGTGATCGAGGGTCAGGAAGGTGCGGTACTGCTCGTGGCTGGGGGGGTACATGTCGCCATCGGCATGGCGGGTGCGAATGTAGCGGTCGTAGAGCTGGTAGTGCTCCTCGTGGAAGCGGGCCGGGCGCTCGAAGAGCGTCAGGTCGGCGTTGCGATGCATCAGCTTGCGCTGGGTGCGGCTGGGGCGAAACTCCGCCACCGGGATGCGCACCGAGATACAGGCCTGGCAGCCCTCGCAGTGGGGCCGATAGAGATGACGCCCGCTGCGCCGGAAGCCCAGCAGGGAGAGGGCGTCGTAAACGCCCTGGCCGGGTGACTCCTGGGGGTCCAGGAACAGGGTCGTGGCCTCCCGCGCCTTGAGGTAGCTGCAGGGGTGCGGGATGGTCAGGAAGAAGCGCAGGTCTCGTACCGGACGCTGCGGCGCATTGCTGCTCACGGTCGCCGTCTCCTCCGGGCTCGCTGGCATCAAGGCGGAGTGGGCACGGAGGGGGGCTCCATGCTCGCCCGCTCGCTGGTCATCCAGGCACCGCTGGCCTGGTCGACATACTGCTCAAGATAGCCGATGAACGTCTCCCGAGCGATATCCCGGGCCCCCAGGCTGGCCAGGTGGGCGGTGTGCATCTGGCAGTCGATCAGGCCGCCGCCATGGGCCTGGAGATGCTGGCAGAGGTGCACCAGGGCGACCTTGGAGGCATCCGATACCCGGGAGAACATCGACTCGCCGAAGAAGGCCCGCCCCAGGGCCATGCCGTAGAGACCACCCACCAGGGTATTGCCCTGCCAGACCTCCACGGAGTGGGCATGCCCCCGGGCATGCATCCGGCAGTAGGCGTCGCGCATCTCGTCGGTGATCCAGGTGCCCTCACGCCCCTCGCGGCTGGTGGCACACTGCTCGATGACCGCCTCGAAGGCGTGATCCCGGGTGACCCGGAAGCCGCCATTGCGCAGGCGCTTGGCCAGGCTGCGGCGCACCCGCAGCTCCTCGGGGAAGAGCACCATGCGTGGGTCCGGGCTCCACCACAGGATCGGCTGATCGTCGCTGTACCAGGGAAAGATGCCGCGTCGATAGGCGGCCAGCAGCCAGTCCGGGGTCAGGGCGCCACCGGCGGCCAGCAGGCCGTCCGGGTCGCGCAGGGCGTGATCCAGGGGAGGAAACTGCACCGGGTAGGGGGCGAGCCAAGGCAGCATGGGCGGTCGTATCATCGGGAACGGGGCCAGGCGGTGTGCCTCCGCCCATCATGCCTAGTGTGACCGGCTTTCCCGGCATCGACAAGGCACCCTCGTCGGGACCGGCTAGGCTCGGTATGATGGCGCCACGCGATTCGAACGAGGTTCGTCATGGCGGTGCGTCCAGGGCGAAGCAAGACACAAGGGGGATGACCATTTGAGCGTCGACAAGAAGACCACGGGTCGTCGTGTCTCCACACAACAGGCCAAGGAGCAGGCGCGGCGTTTCGGCGTGCGCCTGCAGGGCGCCTCCCGTGAGGGGGCGGTGATTCTACTGCTGGCGGGCTGCGTCTTCCTGCTGCTGGCGCTGTTCAGCTACCAGCCGGGCGATCCCGGCTGGTCGCACAGCGGGCCGGAGAGCCGGGTCGCCAACTGGATGGGGCCCATCGGCGCCTGGCTCGCCGATGTGCTCTATTCGCTGTTCGGTGCCAGTGCCCTGTGGTGGCCCGGCATGCTGGGCTTCGCCGCCTGGCGGCTGCTGCGAACCCGGCGCCTCGAGCTGGAGTGGGATGCCACGGCCCTGGCGGTTCGCCTCGGCGGGCTGGTGTTGCTGCTGCTCGGCACCACCACCCTGGGGGCCCTGCACTTCTTCAACCCCGACAGCAACCTGCCCTATGCGGTGGGGGGGATCCTCGGCGAGGGGTTGATGATCGGCCTGGCCCCCCTGGTGGGGGCCCACGGCACCACCCTGCTGGCCCTGGTGGCCCTGCTCTGCGGCCTGCCACTGTTCAGTGGCCTCTCCTGGCTGGCGCTGATGGATGAACTGGGCCATCGGGCGCTGCGTCTGGCCGGGCGGCTCTGGCGCTGGATCGGCGGGGGGCGCGATAGCGAACGTGAGGACCCGCCGGAGGCGCCGCTGAGCAAGCCGGAGGTGCCGCAGGCAAGCGAGGCCGAGGCGGCGCGCCCCTGGTGGCGACGCTGGCTGCCCCGCCGCGAGACTCCCCAGCTGGCCGAGGCCGCCGGCATGGCCGCTCCCCGGCGCGCCGAGCCGAGCCTCGAGGGCGAGACCGAGATTCCCTGGGAGGTGCCGGCACATACCCCCTCCGCCAAGGATCCCGAGGCGGCCTATACCCGGCGCTTCGCCGAGGCGCCTGAGTCGCCCGAGACCCGGGACGTCGAGGCGACGCCCGGCCCCGGGCCAGCCCAAGGGCTCAGTGCCCGCCGCGACGAGCCCGAGGCGCCGTGGTCATCCGGCATGGCCCTGCGCGCCGAGCCGGCGGATACCGCCCCGCCGCGGGACGAGAGGCCCGCGGAGCCTGCCACCACTGGGGGGGCCGCCTCCCCCGGGGAGGACGACGAGCGCTTGCCCGCCGAATCAGGGGGCGAGGTGTCCCCCGAGGCATCCCGGGACCCGGTCGCGGCGCCGGCCTCCGAGGCACCGGTCGAGACGGGCTCTGACGAGCCCCGCGCCGAGCAGGACGCCGAGCCGACGAGGGAGGCCAGTTCGGCCGGGGGCGCCGGGATGGGCGCCATCCCGGCCAGTGCCTCCGCCGTGGCGGCCGAGCGCCGCGAGCCGCGCCTGGTCAGCTGGAGCGAGGCGGGCTGGGACGATGACGACGACGAACCGACCCTGATGACGCCCCGGGCAGAGGCCCAGGAAGGGGCGCCGGGCAGCGAAGCGCGTTCGACCCCGGTGGCCGCGCCGGAAGGCGAGGCGGAGCCGCGGCCGGATGCGCCGTCGGCGTCGTTCCCTTCTGCCGAGGAGGTGGCTTCCCGGGAGGCGGAGCCCCTGGACCTGCCCGCCACGCCGGAAGGGCTGGAGGAGGATGCGCCACGCCTGGCCACCGCCGAGCAGGGGCGTGCCGCCGCCGGCGAGGGGCCGACCCTGTGGACCGTGGAGCACCTGCAGAACCAGCGTCCGCTGTTCGAAGACCTGGGCGACCCGGAGGGCGAGGTGCCGTCGGTGCGCCTGTTGACCCCTCCCGAGGCCCATGAGCCCAACTACACCCCGGAGCAGCTGGCCAGCATGGCGGAGCTGCTGGAGGTGCGGCTGCGCGAATATGGCGTCAAGGCCGAGGTGGTCGAGACCTGGCCGGGGCCGGTGATCACCCGCTTCGAGATCAAGCCGGCGGCGGGGGTCAAGGTCTCCAAGATCAGCAACCTGGCTAAGGACCTGGCGCGTTCGCTGATGGTCAAGAGCGTGCGGGTGGTGGAGATCATTCCCGGCCGCCCCACGGTGGGCATCGAGATCCCCAACCCCAAGCGTGCCATGATCCGCCTGCGTGAGGTGCTCGACTCCGACCGCTATCTCCACGAGGCCTCGCCCCTGGCCCTGGCCCTGGGCCAGGATATCGGCGGGGCGCCGGTGGTGGCCAACCTGGGCAAGATGCCCCACCTGCTGGTGGCGGGGACCACCGGCTCGGGCAAGTCGGTGGGGGTCAATGCCATGCTGATCTCCATGCTGCTCAAGGCCACCCCGGAGGAACTGCGGCTGATCATGGTCGACCCCAAGATGCTGGAGCTCTCCGTCTACGACGGCATCCCGCACCTGCTGGCGCCGGTGGTCACCGACATGAAGGAGGCCGCCAACGGCCTGCGCTGGTGCGTGGCGGAGATGGAGCGCCGCTACAAGCTGATGGCGGCCATGGGGGTGCGCAATATCGCCGGTTTCAATGCCAAGCTCGACGAGGCCGCCCGGGCCGGTGCCCAGGTGGCCGACCCCCTCTGGGAGCCGCAGCCCTGGCAGATGCACGAGTCGCCGCCGGTGCTGGAGAAACTGCCCTATATCGTGGTGGTGATCGACGAGTTCGCCGACATGTTCATGATCGTCGGCAAGAAGGTGGAGGAGCTGATCGCGCGCCTGGCCCAGAAGGCCCGGGCCGCCGGTATCCACCTGATCCTCGCGACTCAGCGCCCCTCGGTGGACGTGGTCACCGGCCTGATCAAGGCCAATATCCCCACCCGGATCGCCTTCCAGGTCTCCTCCAAGGTGGACTCCCGGACCATTCTCGATCAGGGCGGCGCCGAGAACCTGCTGGGCCATGGCGACATGCTCTACCTGCCCCCGGGGGCGGGCCTGCCGATGCGGGTGCATGGCGCCTTCGTCGATGACGACGAGGTGCACCGGGTGGTGGAGGACTGGAAGCGTCGCGGCGAGCCGGAGTACATCGACGAGATCCTCTCCGGCGGGGTCTCCGCCGAGGCCCTGGCCGGCCTCGAGGCAGAGGGCGTCGGCGAGGGCGACGATGCCGAGCAGGATGCCCTCTACGACGAAGCGGTGCAGTTCGTCACCGAGTCCCGTCGCGCCTCCATCTCCGCGGTACAGCGCCGCTTCAAGATCGGCTACAACCGGGCCGCACGCCTGGTCGAGGCCATGGAGATGGCCGGCGTGGTTTCCACCATGGGCACCAATGGCGGGCGCGAGGTGCTGGCGCCGCCGCCGGTGAACGATTGAGGCCGGGGTCCTCGAGTCCTGGGTCTTGTGCGAAAAGTCGGCGAGCGCAGACAGTTTTCGTGCAGAGCCTAATCGTGCAGCAACCATGAAAGCCCCCCGGCCCTCCGGCACTCCAGCCGCGGGGCCGGGTCTATGTTACGGACCGTTTCCGCCAGCCTTTCGGGAGTGAAAGATGCGATTGATCAAGACATTGTCGGCCCTGACCCTGGGCCTGGCCCTGCCGCTGAGTGCCCTGGCCGACGAGGCCGCCGGGCGCCTGGCTCAGCTGCTGGAGCCGGTGCGCACCTACAGCGCCAGCTTCGAGCAGCAGATCCTCGATGGCAGCGGCCAGCGCCTGCAGGAGGCCGAGGGGCAGATGTGGCTGTCGCGGCCCGGCAAGTTTCGCTGGGAGGTGGAGGCCCCCTATGCCCAGGTGGTGGTCTCCGATGGCGACGAGGTCTACCTGCATGACCCGGACCTGGAGCAGGTGACCATCCAGGCCCTGGACACCCGGGTGACCCATACCCCGGCCCTGCTGCTCTCCGGCAGCGCCGCCGATCTCACCGAGGCCTATGCGGTGAGCCGCCGTCAGCAGGGTGCCGCCGAGACCTTTACCCTGACGCCGCGCTCCGCCGACACCCTCTTCGAGGAGTTGGCCCTGACCTTCTACAGCGAGCGCCTGGGGGCCCTGCAGATGGCCGACAGCACCGGCCAGCGCACCGCCATCTACTTCAATGACGTGGCGATCAATCCGAGCATCCCGGCCGAGCGCTTTACCTTCGTCATTCCCGATGGCGCCGATGTGATTCGCGATACGCACTAGGCCTTCGGCCAGTAGCAAGCGACAAGGAGCAAGCTTCAAGGAACCCCCTTGGCTTGCTCCTTTCGTTTGGAGAGCAGGTTGGCTTGCGGCTCGGCGCTAGGCGCCGTTATCCGCCTCGGCGTCGAGCTGGGCGCGCCACTCCATCAGCTGCTTGAAACGGGCCTCCTGGCCGTGGACGCTGGGCTGGTAGAGGCGGGTGGGGGAGAGGCCTTCGGGCCAGCAGTCGTGGCGGCTGCCGGCGGGGTAGCCGTGGGGCTCGTGGTGGGCGTAGCGGTAGCCCTCGCCGTGGCCCAGGGAGGCCATCAGCTTGGTGGGCGCATTGCGCAGGTAGGTGGGCACCGCCAGGGTCGGATGGGCCGACGCCTGGGCCTTGGCCTGTTTCCAGGCCTGGTCGATGGCATTGCTCTTGGGGGCCACCGCCAGGTGAATCAGGGCCTGGGCGATGGCCCGTTGCCCCTCGTAGTCGCCCAGGCGCAGGTAGGCGTCCCAGGCCGCCATCACCAGGGGCAGGGCGCGGGGGTCGGCATTGCCCACGTCTTCGGAGGCAATGGCCGCCAGGCGCCGAATCACGTCCAGCGGGTCGCCGCCCCCCTGGATGAACTGCGCCATGTAGAGCAGGGCCGCATCGACCCGGGAGGAGCGCACCGACTTGTGGAGCGCCGACAGCAGGTCATAGTAGTGATCCCCCTGCTTGTCGAAGGCGCTGGCCTGGTGGCCGAGCACCTCGCCGAGCCCCTCGGCATCGAGGCGCTCGGTGTCGCCCTCGGCGGTGGTGAAGTCGCAGGCGGTCTCCAGCAGGCCCAGGGCGCGGCGGGCATCGCCCCCGGCGGCCCGGGCCAGCAGCCCAAGCACCTCGTCATCGGCCTGGATGCGCCGCTGGCCCAGGCCCCGCTCGGGGTCGGCCAGGGCCTGGCGCAGCACCGCCAGCAGCGCCGCCTCGTCCAGCGGCTTGAGCACATAGACCCGGGCCCGGGAGAGCAGCGCCGAGTTGACCTCGAAGGAGGGGTTTTCGGTGGTGGCGCCGATCAGTGTCAGCAGCCCCGATTCCACGTGGGGCAGCAGGGCATCCTGCTGGCTCTTGTTGAGGCGATGGATCTCGTCCAGGAAGAGCAGGGTGCGGCGCCCCTGGGCCTGGCTCAGGCGGGCCCGCTCCACGGCGGCGCGGATCTCCTTGACCCCGGCCATCACCGCCGAGAGGTGCTCCAGCTCGGCGCCGGACTCCCGGGCGAGGATCTCGGCCAGGGTGGTCTTGCCGGTTCCCGGCGGCCCCCAGAGGATCATCGAGCGTACCGTGGCGCTCTCGGCCATGCGCCGCAGCGGCTTGCCGGGGCCCACCAGGGCGGCCTGGCCGAGGTACTCGTCCAGGCGCCGGGGGCGCATGCGGTAGGCGAGGGGGGCCGCCTCGTCGGCGTGTGACTGGCTGAAGAGATCCATGCTGTCTCCATACGACTACGACTTTAGGCGATAGGCAGAGTCGCCCCTCAGGCACTAGGGTTAAACATCCATGCCTGGGGTCGTTGCCTCAGGTGCATCCTGTTGGTGAACCCCTGTCTTGCTGGCGACTCCAATATGAATGGTACGCCAGGACAGCAGAGGAGGCCCGACCATGCCCATGCTGACTCAACTGCGCCAGGATCATGCCAATATGGCGCGGCTGTTGCACGTGTTGCAGCTCAAGCACAAGACCCTGGCCGACGGTGAGCGTCCCGACTTCAAGCTGGTGCGCGAGGTCGTCGACTACATCCTCGGCTACATGGAGGATTACATTCAGCCCCTGGAGCAGCTGTGTGGCGAAAAGCTCTTGTCGAGTGTGCCACAGGCCGAGACGCTGACCCGTCGTCTGGCCGACGACTATCGTCAGCTGCGCGAACGCCTGATGCGCCTCTCTCAGGATATCGACATGATCCTGATGGATGCGGTGGTGCCCATGGATCGCTTCGCCGACGACCTCAAGGCTTACCTGGAGGCACATCGGGCCTATCTGCGCGACGAGCGGGAGGAGCTCTTCCCGTTGATCGCCGAGCACCTGGATGACGAGGAGCTGGCGCGTCTCGACGACCTGCTCCCGGAGGGGGCGGCGGCCAAGCTGGAGCAACTCCACGACGCCTACCCCGAGCTCTATGCCGAGTTCCGCGGCGCTCCCGAGCCCGTGGTCTGACCCCGCTTGCCGTTGACCTCCTCGACGCCCCGGCCCCGGCCGGGGCCTTTGTCGTCGGCGGTCGTTAAGTCCAGGCCGCGACTGGGGTAGAATGCCTCTCCTGTGCCAACCGGGGGAGGGGACACGCGCCGATGGATCGACTCCAGGCCATGCAAATCTTTCGTGCCGTGGTGGAGGCGGGCAGTTTCGCCGGGGGCGCCCGCAAGCTGGACCTCTCCAATGCCATGGTCAGCAAGCAGGTGGCGCGCCTGGAGGGCGAGCTTGGCGTGCGCCTGCTGACCCGCACCACTCGGCGCCTGCAGCTCACCGCCGAGGGCGAGCGCTACCTGCAGGGGGCCGGCCGGCTGCTGGATGAGCTCCACGAGCTGGAGGCGAGCCTCGGCGAGCAGCGCGGCGAGATTCGCGGCCGGTTGCGCCTTTCGGCGCCGCTGGATTTCGGCGTGCGCGAGCTGATGCCGGCCCTGCAGGCCTTCGAGGAGGCCCACCCGGCAGTGGAGCTCGAGGTGGTGCTGGAGGATCGCCGGGTCGACCCCCTGGCCGAAGACTTCGACCTGGTGGTGCGCATCGGCGAGCTCGAGGACTCCAGCCTGATCGCCCGGCCGCTGATGTCGATGCCGATCCATCTCTATGGCGCCCCCGACTATCTGGCGCGCCACGGGGAGCCCAAGCACCCGCGTGACCTTGGCCAGCACCGTTGCCTGCACTACAGCCTGCAGCGCGGCGGCGCCGGCTGGCATTTCCTGGTGAACGGACGCCTGGAGCGGGTGCGTTTTCGGCCGGTACTGACCTGCAACAACGGCCGGGCGCTGATCGAGGCCGCCGCCCGCGGCATGGGCCTGGTGCTCAAGCCCTCCTTTCTCGGCGAGCCCGAGGTGCGCCGGGGTCGCCTGGTGCGCCTGCTCGAGGCCTATGCGCCGCCGCCCATGCAGGTGCATCTGCTCTATGCCGAGCGTCGCCTGATGCCGGCGCGCCTGCGGGTCCTGGTGGATGCCCTGCTGAGCCACTTCCAGGCGTCGCCCACGGGAGGGGAACCATGAGCGGCCCCATCCTGATCTTCGACTCCGGCGTCGGCGGTCTCTCGGTGGCGGCGGCGATTCGCCGTCGCCTGCCCACGGCGGCCCTGGCCTATGTCTGCGACAACGCCATGCTGCCCTACGGCACCAAGCCCGATGCCTGGCTGGTGGAGCGTATCGTCGCGGTCTGCCGGGCGGCGGTGGTGGCCTGTCGCCCCAGCGCCCTGGTGGTGGCCTGCAACACCGCCAGTACCCTGGCCCTGGAGGCGCTACGGGGGAGCCTGTCGATCCCGGTGGTGGGCACGGTGCCGGCCATCAAGCCCGCCGCCGCCCTGAGTCACAGCGGTCATCTCGCCCTGCTGGCCACCTCCGCCACCGTCAATCGCCCCTACACCTTGGGGCTGATTCGCGACTTCGCCGCCGGCTGCCGGGTCCAGCGCCTGGCCGCCGATGCCCTGGTGGTGCAGGCCGAGCGCCACCTGGCCGGCGAGCCCCTGGACCTGGCGGCGATCGCCGACTGCCTGGCGCCGCTCTGGGAGGACCCGGAGCTCGATACCGTGGTGCTGGGCTGCACCCATTTTCCGCTGCTGCGGGACGCCCTGGCACGGCTGGCCCCGCGACCGGTGACCTGGGTCGATTCCGGCGAGGCCATCGCCCGCCGGGTCGCCCAGGTGGTACCCCATCCCCGGGTCACCGAGGGCCCGGGGCCGGCCTGGGTCACCGCCGAGGCCCCGGCGCTGGCCGCCGCCCTGGCCGGTGTCGGTTTCGGTGTACCGCAACCGCTTCTCCTGGCGATAGACGCCCCGCACTAGGCGTCTCGCCTTACCGCTTTCACTCTCAAGGAGGCCCCGTGGCCGTACCCGTCGTCGATCCCGAGCGCTATGGCGAGCAGCTCGAGGCCAAGCGCCAACGCATTACCGCCCAGTTCGCCCGCTTCTCGCCTCCCGAGCTGGAGGTCCATGCCTCGCCGCCCAGCCACTACCGCATGCGCTGCGAGTTCCGCCTCTGGCATGAGGGGGATGACCTCTTCTATGCCATGTTCGAGGTGGACCCGGAGGATCCCAAGAAGAAAACGGTGATCCGTCTGGATGATTTTCCCGTGGCCAGCCAGCGCATCAATGCCTTGATGCCGGCGCTGCTGGATGCCATTCGCGACGTGCCGCTGCTGCGCCGCAAGCTGTTCCAGGTGGAGTTTCTCACCACCCTCAGTGGCGAGGCGCTACTGACCCTGATCTACCATCGTCCCCTGGACGAGGCCTGGGAGGCCGAGGCGCGCCGCCTTCAGGAGACGCTGGGGGTGATGATCATCGGTCGCTCCCGCAAGCAGCGCCTGGTGCTGGAGCGCGACCATGTCTGGGAGCGCCTGTCGGTGGACGGGCGTGACTTCGTCTACCAGCAGGTCGAGAACAGCTTTACCCAGCCCAATGCCGAGATCTGCCGGTCCATGCTGGGCTGGGCCCGGGACGTGACCCGCGATAGCCAGGCCCGCGACCTGGTGGAGCTCTACTGCGGCAATGGCAATTTCACCATCGCCCTGGCGGAGAATTTCCGCCGGGTGCTGGCCACCGAGATCTCGCGGACCTCGGTGGCCTCGGCACGCATCAATCTGGAGGCCAATGGCATCACCAATGCCAGCGTGGGACGCATGTCGGCGGAGGAGTTCAGCGCCGCCCTCCAGGGCGAGAAGGGCGGGCGCCGGGTCACCGAGATGGGCCTGGCCGACTACGACTTCTCTACCGTGCTGGTGGACCCGCCCCGGGCCGGGCTCGACGACGCCAGTTGCGACCAGCTCAGTGGCTATGAACGCATCGTCTATATTTCCTGTAACCCGGACACCCTGGAGCAGAACCTGGAGCGGCTCTGCCGGACTCACCGTATCCGACGCATGGCGCTCTTCGATCAGTTTCCGTGGACCCACCATTGCGAGTGTGGCGTGCTGCTCGAGCGCATTGGCGACTAAAGTCAATAGGGGTGGGGGCAGGTCATGATGCGCAACTGACATGCTCCATGAGAAAACGTGCAACTCGATAGGGTCGAGACGGGTGCTACAGTACCCTTCGGGAAACGCGGCGCCGGCCGTGTTCCACCCTAATTCGACGGCCCCAGGCCGACAGCAGCCGAGGTGATGGATGCAACACGTCGTGATCGATGGCAAACAGGAATTTCTCGCTCAACTCAAGGAGCAGTTGACCAAGCGGTTACCCGAAGAGAAGGTGGCCGAGATCGCCGACTTTGCCGAGCTCTTCTACGCCAGTGTGCCCCTGGTCGATCTCTCCGAGCGTCGCCTCGATGACCTCTATGGCGCGACCCTCTCGACCTGGCATTTCATTCAGGAGCACGACGCCAAGGCGCCCAAGGTGCGGGTCTTCAACCCCGACTACCAGGAGCATGGCTGGCAGTCATTGCATACCGTGGTGGGGGTGCTGCACCAGGACATGCCCTTCCTGGTGGACTCGGTGCGTATCGAGCTCAACCGTCGCGGCATCACCCTGCATGCCATCCATAACCTGGTGCTGGCGGTGGAGCGGGATGCCAAGCGGCAGCTCAAGCGGGTCACCCGCCCCCAGGCGGCCGACGCGCCCGAGGGACGCGAGTCGTTGATCGTCATCGAGATCGATCGCCACTCCGATCCCCAGCTGCTGGCCGATATCGAGGCCGGGCTGCAGGAGATCCTGCGCGACGTGCGTACCGCCGTGGCCGATTTCGAGCCGATGCGCGACCAGGTGCGGGCGGCCCTCGAGGAACTCAAGGCGGCACGCCCCGAGCAGGTCGATCCCGCCGATCACCAGGAGGCCATCGCCTTCCTGGAGTGGCTGATCGACGACAACTTCACCTTCCTTGGCTGTGACGAGTACGAGGTGGTCAGCAACAAGGGCGGCCAGGAGCAGCTCAAGAAACGCAAGGGCAGCGAGCTGGGCGTCTTCAAGCTCGATGCGCCCCGCTATCAGGAGCGCATCCATAACGATCAGGGCATCGAGGACGACCACTATGTGCTGATCCCGGAGCTGCTCTCCTTCGCCAAGAGCGCCTACCACGCCCGGGTGCATCGCCCCTCCTACCCGGACTATATCTCCATCGATCGCTATGACGATCAGGGCAAGGTGATCGGCGAGCGTCGCTTCCTGGGCCTGTTCACCGCCACCGTCTACAACGACTCGCCGCGACATATTCCGGTGTTGCGTCGCAAGATCGAGGCGGTGATGAAGGCCGCCGGGGTCAACCCCAGCGCCCATGACGGCCACCAGCTGCGCCAGATCCTCAATGTCTATCCCCGGGATGACCTCTTCCAGATCAGCACCGAGGAGCTGACCCGTACCGCCCTGGGTATCCTCAATATCCGCGAGCGGCGTCGGGTGCGTCTCTTCGTGCGCGAGGATCGCTTCGGCAAGTTCTACTCCTGCCTGGTCTTCGTGCCGCGGGACGTCTTCTCCACCGACCTGCGGGTGCGCATCCAGACCATGCTCTGCGAGGAGCTGGATGCCACCTTCGGCGATTTCAATACCCATCTCTCCGAGTCGGTGCTGGCGCGTATCCAGCTGATCCTGCGCTTCAACGGCGACGAGCCGGTGAGCTATGACCTGGAGCGCCTGGAGCACAAGGTGATCCAGCTGGCCCGCAGCTGGAACGACGACCTCCAGGCCGCCATGGTGGAGGGTTTCGGCGAGGAGCAGGCCAACCTGCTGATGGATGACTACCGGGACGCCTTCCCGGCCAGCTACCGGGAGGACTTCACCGCCCGCACCGCCGTCTACGACATCCACCACCTGGGCGAGGTCGAGGCCGGGGCGCCCCTGGCACTCTCCCTCTACCGCCTGGTGGAGGAGGACATCGACGGGGTCAACCTCAAGCTCTTCCACAAGGACCAGCCGATTCCGCTTTCCGACGTGCTGCCGGTGATGGAGAACCTGGGGCTGCGGGTGATCGGCGAGCGACCTTACGAGATCGCCTCTCCCAAGGGCACCTCCTGGATCCACGACTTCGACCTGGAGCATCACGGCAGCGAGGTGGTCAACCTCCAGGAGATGCGCGGGCCCTTCATCGAGGCCTTCAAACGCATCTGGGCGGGTCAGGCCGAGAACGATGCCTTCAACCGCCTGGTGATCGGGGCCAACCTGAGCTGGCGCGAAGTGGCCATGCTGCGCGCCTATGCCCGCTACCTGAAGCAGATTCGCTTCGGCCTGTCGCAGTTCTATATCGCCAACACCCTGGCCAGCTACCCGGAGATCACCCGCGAGCTGGTGACCCTCTTCGAGCTGCGCTTCGACCCGGAACAGCAGGAGCGGGAGAGCGAGAGCGACGCCTGCGTGGCGCGTCTCCAGGCGCTGCTGGACGATGTGGCCAGCCTCAACGACGACCTGCTGCTGCGCCGCTATATCGCCCTGATCCAGGCCACCCTGCGCACCAACTACTACCAGCGCGGCGCCGACGGCGACTACAAGGAGTACATCGCCTACAAGCTGGAGCCGAGCAAGGTGCCGGACATGCCCAAGCCGCGTCCGGCCTTCGAGATCTTCGTCTACTCGCCGCGGGTCGAGGGCGTGCACCTGCGCGGTGGCAAGGTCGCCCGGGGCGGGTTGCGCTGGTCGGACCGCCGCGAGGACTTCCGCACCGAGGTGCTCGGCCTGGTCAAGGCCCAGCAGGTCAAGAACTCGGTGATCGTGCCGGTGGGCGCCAAGGGAGGCTTCGTCTGCAAGCGCCTGCCCGAGGGTGACCGGGACGCCATCCAGGCCGAGGGCGTCGCCTGCTACAAGACCTTTATCCGCGCCCTGCTGGATGTCACCGACAACCTGGACGGCACCGAGATCGTGCCGCCGGTGGACGTGGTGCGCCACGACGACGACGACCCCTACCTGGTGGTGGCCGCCGACAAGGGCACCGCGACCTTCTCGGACATCGCCAACGAGATCTCCGCCGAGTACGGCCACTGGCTGGGCGATGCCTTCGCCTCCGGCGGGGCCAACGGCTATGACCACAAGAAGATGGGTATCACCGCCAAGGGCGCCTGGGAGTCGGTGAAGCGCCACTTCCGCGAGCTGGGCGTCAATACCCAGGCCGACGAGTTCAGCGTGGTGGGCATCGGCGACATGGGCGGCGACGTCTTCGGCAACGGCATGCTGCTCTCCGACAAGATCCGCCTGGTGGGGGCCTTCAACCACCTGCATATCTTCGTCGACCCGAGCCCGGATGCGGCCAAGTCCTTCGCCGAGCGCCAGCGCCTCTTCGCGCTGCCCCGCTCCAGCTGGGAGGATTATGACGCCAGCCTGATCTCCCAGGGCGGTGGCGTCTTCAAGCGCAGCGCCAAGTCCATCGCCATCACTGCGGAGATGAAGGCGGTGTTCGGTATCGCGGAGGACAAGCTGGCCCCCAACGACCTGATTCGCGCCATGCTCAAGTCCCAGGTGGACCTGGTCTGGAACGGCGGTATCGGTACCTACGTGAAGGCCGCCAGCGAGAGCGACGCCGAGGTGGGCGACAAGGCCAACGATGCCCTGCGCATCAATGGCGGCGAGTTGCGCTGCCGGGTGGTGGGCGAGGGCGGTAACCTGGGGCTGACCCAGCGTGGCCGCATGGAAGCCGCCAGGGCCGGGGTGCGGGTCAATACCGACTTCATCGACAACGCCGGCGGGGTCAACTGCTCCGACCACGAGGTCAATATCAAGATCCTGCTCGACGATATCGTCAAGAGCGGCGACATGACCGACAAGCAGCGCAACCAGCTGCTGGCGGAGATGACCGAGGACGTCTCGCGGCTGGTGCTGCGCGACAACTACCAGCAGACCCAGGCGCTCTCCCTGGCCGAGATCCTCTCCAAGGAGGGCATGGGCCCCTACCGGCGCTTTATCTCCGAACTGGAGGCCAGCGGCCAGCTGGATCGCGAGCTGGAGTTCCTGCCCGACGACGAGGCCCTGCTGGAGCGCTCCAATGCCGGCGAGGGCCTGACCCTGCCGGAGCTCTCGGTGCTGATCTCCTACTCCAAGATGGTGCTCAAGGGCGACCTGATCGACTCCGAGGTGCCGGACGACCCCTGCATCCAGCAGCACCTGGAGCGGATCTTCCCGACGGTGCTGGTGGAGCGCTTCAAGGAGACCATGTACGACCACAAGCTGAAGCGCGAGATCGTCGCCACCCAGATCGCCAATGACCTGGTGGATCACATGGGCATCGTCTTCGTGCGCCGGCTGATGGACACCACCGGGGCCAAGCGCGCCGATATCGCCCGCGCCTATGTCATCGCCCGGGACAGCTTCAACCTGAGCGGCCTCTGGGAGCAGGTCGAGGCCCTGGACAACCAGGTGCCGAGCCGCGTCCAGTACGCCATGATGATCGACCTGATGCGCCTGCTGCGCCGTGCCACCCGCTGGTTCCTGCGCCAGCGCAGCGGCATGACCACCAAGGACAGCATCGCCCACTTCGCGCCGCGCCTGGCCCAGCTCCAGGAGAGCCTCGGCAAGCGGTTGCGCGGCGACGAGCTGGCCGCCTGGCAGGCGCGCCGCGACGAGCTGGTGGCCGCCGGCGTGCCCGAGGCCCTGGCCAACGCCGTGGCCGCGGCCAACAGCCTCTATGCCGGCCTCGGCATCATCGAGGCGGCCAAGCTCTCCGGCGAGAAGATCCAGCGAGTCGCCGAGGCCTACTACGAGGTGGGTCACCGCCTCGAGCTGCCCTGGATGATCGAGCAGATCAATGCCCTGGAGGTGCGCGACGGCTGGCAGGCCCAGGCCCGCGAGACCTTCCGCGACGACCTGGACCGTCAGCAGCTGGCCCTTACCGTGGCGGTATTGCAACTCGAGGATGCGCCGCGGGAGATGGAGGCCCGGGTCGAGCAGTGGGTGCAACGCCATGACAGCCTCTACCGTCGCTGGTGTGGCCTGCTCGGTGAAGTTCGCTCCGGCAGCCAGGTGAGCTTCCCGCTGTTCGCCGTGGCCATCCGCGAGCTGGTGGACCTGGCCGAGAGTCGTCACGACTGACGGTCACCTCTCGCCACCCTGACGAACCCCGCCCCCTGGTGGGGTTCGTCGTTTTCGGGCCCCTTGGGCTATAATGCGGCGCCGCCCATCCACCCGAGGACTCCCATGTACGCCCTGGCCCGCTCGCTGCTCTTTCGTCTCGACCCGGAAACCGCCCATGGCCTGGCCCTCAAGGGGCTCGACCTGGCCGATGGCCTGGGGTTGGCCCGACGCCTCGGCGGGGCTCGGGTGGAGGACCCGGTGGAGCTGATGGGGCTGCGTTTCCCCAATCGGGTCGGGCTGGCCGCCGGCCTCGACAAGAACGCCGATCACCTGGACGCTCTGGGCGCCCTGGGCTTCGGCTTCGTCGAGGTGGGCACGGTGACCCCCAGGCCCCAGGACGGCAACCCCAAGCCGCGGCTCTTCCGCCTGCCCGAGGCCGGCGCCATCATCAACCGCATGGGCTTCAACAATGCCGGCGTCGACCACCTGGTGGCGCGGGTCAAGGCGAGCCGCTATGACGGGGTGATCGGCATCAATATTGGCAAGAACCTCACCACCCCGGTGGAGAAGGCGGTGGACGACTACCTGGTCTGCCTGGGCAAGGTGCACGCCCATGCCCACTACATCACCGTCAATATCTCCTCGCCCAATACCCCGGGGCTGCGCAACCTGCAGTTCGGCGAGCAGCTGGATGCCCTGCTGGGCGCCCTGCGCGAGGAGGGACGGCGCCTGGACGAGGCCAGTGGTCGCCGCGTGCCGCTGGCGGTGAAGATCGCCCCGGACATGAGCACCGACGAGGTGGGACTGGTGGCCAAGGCCCTGGCCGATAATGCCATCGATGCGGTGATTGCCACCAATACCACCATCGCTCGGGAGGCGGTGGCGGGGCTGCCCCACGGCGACGAGCAGGGCGGGCTCTCCGGTCGGCCGGTGTTCGAGGCCTCGAATACGGTGATTCGCGAGCTGCGCCGCCGTTTGCCATCGATGCCGATCATCGGCGTCGGCGGCATCGATGGCGGCGAGGCGGCGCTGGCCAAGCGCGAGGCGGGGGCCGACCTGGTGCAGCTCTATTCGGGCTTCATCTACCGGGGCCCCGAGCTGGTGGGGGAGTGTGCCCGGGCCCTCCAGGCGAAGGGGTAGGCGAGCGACCAATAGAAAGGCCCGCGAGTGCGGGCCTTGGGAATGGGTGGTGATGCGTAGTGTCAGATAGTGTCTAGAGAAGACGTCACATGACCATGGGGTTTTTGTGGATGCCGGCGACTCCCGTCATGCCAGCCCATTGGTCCCCACGACCTTCACGCCAACCGCTCATCCAGTATTCTCGAAGATCCACATCTTGGCTGGGACACTCATCTCTCGAACGACCACTGAGTCCCGCCTTGTAGCCATGAACATAAGCACGCTGGAAGCGATCACGTTTCTGTCGTTTCATCGGATGGCCTCTTCAGAACCGTTAGACTTTGTGACGTTTGCAGTACACAAGACTCCTTCGCGGCCCTCAGGCGAATCATTCGCCCGGCCGTAGTTATCCAGCATCTGCGGCAAGCAACGCATGCGTTATTTCGTAGCTACGCTTATACATTTAGACCATGACGGGACCGGTTGTCGACCGGTATTTTGGCATAACGAGTCTAGCAAATCGGGATGACGGGAATATGACCCCCGCGTCACGCGGCCAGGCCCCGCGGCCAAGCGCCCCACCAACCGCCATAGCGAGTCCCCACAGCACACCATGAGTGATACGCAAGTGACTAACCTTCCAGCCTTTTTTGCCGCCTGTCCACGCGGGCTCGAGACCCTGCTCGGCGAGGAGCTGACGGCCCTGGGTGCCCAGGTGGAGAAGACCACGGTGGCCGGCGTACATTTCCGCGGCGAGCTGGCGGTGGCCTATCGGGCCTGCCTCTGGTCGCGCCTGGCCAACCGCATCATCCTCTGCCTGGCCCGGGACGAGGGCATCGAGAGCCCGGCGCAGCTGGCGGATGCCGCGGCGCGAGTCGCCTGGGCGGAGCATCTGGTGCCGGGGCGCAGCCTGGCGGTGGACTTCCATGGCCAGTCGGCGGAGATCCGCCATACCCGCTTCGGCGCCCAGACCGTCAAGGATGGGGTGGTCACCGCCATGGCCCGTGCCGGCCGCGAGCGACCGGTGGTCGAGCCCCGTGCGCCCGACCTGCGCCTCTATGCCCACCTGCACCGGGGCCGCCTGACCCTGGGCATCGACTTCAGCGGCGAGAGCCTGCATCGCCGCGGCTACCGTCGCGAGCTGGGCCATGCGCCGCTCAAGGAGAACCTGGCCGCGGCCCTGCTGATGCGTGCCGACTGGCCGGCCCGGGCCAAGGCCGGCGAGGCCCTGGTGGATCCGCTCTGCGGCTCCGGCACCCTGGTGATCGAGGCGGCGCTGATGGCGGCGGATATCGCCCCCAACCTGAACCGAGAGCGCTTCGGCCTGGAGGCCTGGGCGGGCCACGATCGCGAGGTGTGGCGGGAGCTCAAGCGGGAGGCCGAGGCGCGGGCCAGCCTGGGCCGCAAGCGCTGCAAGGCGCGGCTGTTCGGCAGCGACCAGAGCCCCCAGGCCATCGCCGCCGCCAAGGCCAACGCCATGCGCGCCGGCATCCCGGCGCTGATCCACTTCCAGGGCGCCTCGGTGACCGAGCTCAAGCGCCCCGAGAGCCTGAGCCCCGAAGCCAGGGGGCTGGTGATCACCAACCCGCCCTATGGCGAGCGGATCGGCGAGCTGCCGGAACTGGTGACCCTCTATCGGCAGCTGGGCGAGGGCGTGCGTGACGCCTTCCCCGGCTGGGATCTGGCACTGTTCACCGGCAACCCCGACCTGGGCCACCGCCTGGGGATGCGTGCCCATAAGCACTACGCCTTCCGCAACGGGCCCCTGGAGGCGCGACTGCTGCTGATCCGGGTGCCCGAGGCGAGCGGCGAGGCGGGCAGCGACGCCAGGCCCGAGGCGCCGGCGCGCTCCGAGAATGCGCAGATGTTCGCCAACCGCCTGCACAAGAATCGCAAGCGTCTCAAGAAGTGGCTCAAGCAGTCCGGCGAGTCCTGCTATCGCCTCTATGACGCCGACATGCCGGAATTCGCCCTGGCCATCGACGTCTACGGCGACTGGGTGCATGTGCAGGAGTATGCGCCACCCAAGTCGGTGGATGCGGCCCAGGCCCAGAAGCGCCTCTTCGACGCCCTGGGGGTGATCCCCGAGGTGCTGGAGGTGCCCGCCAGCCGGGTGGTGATCAAGCGCCGCGAGCGCCAGAGCGGCCGCGCCCAGTACCAGAAGCAGGGCAGCCATGGCGAGCGCTTCGAGGTGCGCGAGGGGCGCGCGCGGCTCTGGGTCAACCTGCGCGACTACCTGGACACCGGGCTCTTCCTCGACCACCGCCCGGTGCGGCGGCGGCTCGCCGAGATGGCCGCCGGCAAGCGCTTCCTCAACCTCTTCTGCTACACCGCTACCGCCACCGTGCAGGCGGCATTGGGCAGCGGCGACAAGGGGGGCGCCAGCGACAGCATCAGCGTCGACCTCTCCAATACCTACCTGAGCTGGGCCCGGGACAACTTCGCCCTCAATGGCCTCGACCCGGCCCACCACCGGGTGGTGCGCGACGACTGCCTGCGCTGGCTGGAGACCGCCAGGGCCGAGTTCGACCTGATCTTCATGGATCCGCCGACCTTCTCCAACTCCAAGAAGATGGAGGCGACCCTGGATATCCAGCGCGACCACGGGCGGCTGATTCGCCTGGCCATGGCGCGCCTGGCGGCGGACGGCACCCTGGTCTTCTCCAATAACCAGCGGCGCTTCGTACTGGATGCCGACCTGGCGGAGCAGTATGCGGTGGAGGAAATCTCGGCGAAGACCTTCGATCCGGATTTCACGAGAAACCCCGACCTTCATCATGTCTTTCTGATTCGCCATCGGGGGGCGAAAACGGTATGAGACCTTCGACCCGCTCTTTATTTGGCAATAGAAACCCCGACCTTCACCATGTCTTTCTGATTCGCCATCGGGGGGAAGGGGCCCGGGGGGAGGGCGCATGATCCAGCTTCGGCTCTATACCACCCTGGGTTGCCATCTCTGCGAGGAACTCGAAGCGCTGCTGGTGACGCTCTGCCCGGTGGAGTACACCCTCGAGCGAGTCGAGATCAGCGAGGACGAGACTCTGGTGGCGCGCTACGGGGTGCGGATTCCCGTGCTGGTGGCGGAGGATGGCGAGGAGCTGAATCGCGGCTTCGAGGCGTCGCGGCTGGTGGCCTGGCTGGCCGCCCGGGGCTGGCTCGACGAGGCCGCCTGGCAGCGGCTGCAGGCCCCCGCGCCGCCGGCCGAGCCTGCGAAGGTGCAGGTTCGCCACGGCCGACGTTACCTTGGCCGGGCTACGCCCGGAGCTTGAAGCCTTAAGCTTGAAGCTGGAAGAAAAAGCCTTGACCCAGGTAGCGAGGGGACGATGCTGAATTCCAGCTTCCAGCTTCCAGCTTCCAGCTTCCAGCTTCCAGCTTCCAGCTTCCAGCTTCCAGCTTCCAGCTTCCAGCTTGCCCTTAGGCGTTATCCAATAGCGAGAGCTGGCGCACGGCGTCCTGGCCCTCGGGGGAGTCGGCCTGCACCTCGAGGACCTTGTGCAGGCCCCGGGAGCGCTGGATGGTGGCCTCGTCGTCGAGCCACATCATCGCCTGGTCGTGATCCTCGGCCAGCTGGTGCTTGAGGCCGCCGAACTGGGTGCCGATCTGCCCCCAGGCGCGGCTGAAGATCCAGTCGCCGAACATGTCCTGGTGGATATGGATCAGCACATAGTCATGGTCACTTTCCCAGCGGACGATCACGGCGACTCCTGGTGGCGGCAAGGGGCCCCGGTGGGGCGAAGCTGCTATTGTAGCGACCTGCCTCCCATGAACAAGCCATCCCCAGGAGTCATGCATGCCTGCCCCCCGACGGATCATCGTGGACGCCAACATTCCCGCCGCCGAGGCCTGTTTCGGTGAGCTGGGCGAGGTCCAGCGCCTGCCTGGCCGCGAGCTTCCCCCCGAGGCGCTGGCCGACGCCGAGGTGCTGATCACCCGCTCCATTACCCGGGTCGATCGCACCCTCTTGGATCAGGCGCCGCGACTGCGCTTCGTGGGCACCTGCACCATCGGCACCGACCATATCGACCGGCTGGCCCTGGCCGAGCGCGGCATCGGCTTCAGCAGCGCCCCGGGCTGCAATGCCGAGGCGGTGGTGGACCATGTGCTGGGGGCCCTGCTCTGGGCGGCGGAGCGGGAGGGCCAGGAGCTCGAGGCGCGCCGGGTGGGTATCGTCGGCGTCGGCCAGGTGGGTGGCCGCCTGGCCGCGCGCCTGGCGGCCCTGGGCATCGAGGCCTTGTGCTGTGACCCGCCCCGGGCCGAGGCGGAGGGCGGCGGAGACTTCCACGACCTGGACGCCCTGATCGAGCGCTGCGACGTGCTCTGCCTGCATACCCCCCTGGTACGGGGTGGGCCCCATGCCACCCACCATCTGCTCGATGCGCGGCGCCTTCGGGCCCTGCGCCCGGGCACCTGGCTGCTCAACGCCGGGCGGGGCGACTGCCTGGATGGCGAGGCGCTGAAGGCGCGCCTGGCGGGGCGGGGCGACCTGACCACCCTGCTGGATGTCTGGGAGAACGAGCCCGCCATCGACGAGGCGCTGTGGCGGGCCACCGACCTGGCCACCCCCCATGTGGCCGGGTACAGCCTGGATGGCAAGCTGCGTGGCACCCATCAGGTCTATGCCGCCGCCATGCACCATTTCGGCCTGCCGGCCCGGCGGCGCCTGGGCGAGCTGCTGCCGCCGCCGGCCCTGCCACGCCTGACCCTGGACGCCGGCCTGAACCCCTGGGATGCCCTGCGGCTCTGCATTCGCGCCTGCCATGACCCGCGGCGTGATGCCCTGGGGCTGGCGCGCTTCGCCCGCGAGCGGGGCATGGCCCGAGGCTTCGACGCTTACCGGGCCGACTACCCCCTGAGGCGCGAGTTCGCCACCCTGACGGTAGCACTGCGCGAGGGCGCCGCCGAGCTGGCTCCCTGGCTCCAGGGCGCCGGTTTTGGCGTCGAGCTCAGCTGAATGACAAGCGCCCGCCATATCGGCGGGCGCTCGGGGTCACGGGCATGCGGATGGCGTCGATCTCACCTAAATACCATCGGGCCCGCCAATGGCGGGCCCGATTGCACAAGACACTCAAACGGTGACTTACTGCCGATAGGCGGCTTCCTTGAGCGCGCGGATGCGGTCATCCAGGGGAGGGTGGCTGGCGAAGAGCCGCTCCATGACCTTGCGGGTCTGGCCGGTGGTGATGGCGAAGGCGGTCAGGGTGTCCGGCATCTGGTCGGGCAGCTCGGTCTCGGCCTTGAGGCGGGCCAGGGCGTTGATCATGGCCCCGGAGCCGGCGAGCTTGGCACCCGCGGCGTCGGCGCGGTACTCCCGGAAGCGCGAGAACCAGGCCACGATGGCCGAGGCGATGATGCCGAAGACGATCTCGGCGACGATCACCACCGCGAAGTAGCCCATGAAGCCGAGGCCGCCGGCGCCGTCGCTGCGGCTCTTGAGGAACTGGTCGACCAGGTGGGCCACGACCCGGGCGAAGAACATCACGAAGGTGTTCACCACGCCCTGCACCAGGGCCAGGGTGACCATGTCGCCGTTGGCCACGTGGCCGATCTCGTGGGCCAGCACCGCCCGCACCTCTTCGGGGCGCATGCGGTTGAGCAGGCCGGCGGAGACCGCGACCAGGGCATCGTTCTTGTTCCAGCCGGTGGCGAAGGCGTTGGACTGCTGGGCGGGGAAGATACCCACCTCCGGCGTCTTGATGCCGGCCTCCCGGGAGAGCTCCTCGACGGTGTCCAGCAGCCACTTCTCGGTGGCATTGGAGGGCGTCTCGATGATCACCGTGCCGGTGCTGCGCTTGGCCATCCACTTGGAGATGAACAGCGAGATCATCGAGCCGGCCATGCCGACGATAAAGCAGAAGATCAGCAGGCTGTTGAAGTTGATGCCCTGGCCACGCAGGTAGCCTTCCACCCCCAGCAGGCGCAGGGTGATACTGGCGACGATGATCACCGCCAGGTTGGTGCCCAGGAAGAGCAGGATTCTCATCATCGGTCGGGTCTCCACAGGAGTTGGATAATCATGGGGCGGCATAGGGCGCCGCCCAACAGAATCTTGAGATTAGATACGGCCTTTGGCGTTGGGTTTCAAGCGCCCTTTCAAGTCGTTAGCGAGCTCGAGGGGTGTCAGAGCCCCTTGCGATAGCGTTCCAGGAAGCGCGCGAAACGATCCAGGGCATCGCCCAGTTGATCGGCCCAGGGCAGGGTGACGATGCGCACATGGTCCGGCGCCGGCCAGTTGAAGGCGGTGCCCTGGACCAGCAGGATCTTCTCCTGCAGCAGCAGGTCCAGCACCAGCTTCTCGTCGTCGGCGATGGGGTAGACCGCCGGGTCCAGGCGCGGGAAGGCGTAGAGGGCCCCCTTGGGTTTGACGCAGCTGACCCCGGGAATGGCGTTGAGCTTCTCCACGGTGATATCGCGCTGGGCCAGCAAACGCCCGCCGGGCAGCACCAGGTCATTGATCGACTGGTAGCCGCCCAGCGCCGTCTGGATGGCGTGCTGGGCGGGCACATTGGCGCACAGGCGCATCGAGGCCAGCATATTGATGCCCTGGATAAAGTCGGCGGCCCGCTGCATGGCCACCTGGCCGGAGAGAATCATCCAGCCGGAGCGGAAACCGGCGCAGCGGTAGCTCTTGGAGAGGCCGTTGAGGGTCACTACCAGCTGGTCGTCGCCGGCCAGGGCGCCGGTGGAGACGTGCTCCACCCCGTCGTAGAGGATCTTGTCGTAGATCTCGTCGGAGAAGACGATCAGGTCGTGCTCCCGGGCGATCTCCAGCAGCTCCCGGACCACCTCCGGCGGGTAGACGGCGCCGGTGGGGTTGTTGGGGTTGATGATCACGATGGCCCGGGTGTGGCCGGTCACCTTGGCGCGGATATCCTCCAGGTCCGGAGCCCAGTCCGCCTGCTCGTCGCACAGGTAGTGGACGGCGCGTCCGCCGGCCAGGTTGGCGGCGGCGGTCCACAGCGGGTAGTCCGGGGCCGGGATCAGCACCTCGTCGCCGTCATTGAGCAGGGCCTGCATGGCCATCACGATCAGCTCGGAGACGCCGTTGCCGATATAGATGTCCTCGATGCCGACGCCGGGAATCTGCTTGCGCTGGCACTCCTGCATGATCGCCTTGCGTGCCGAGTAGAGCCCCTTGGAGTCGCAGTAGCCCTGGGCGGTGGGCAGGTTGCGCATCACGTCCTGGAGGATCTCCTCCGGGGCCTCGAAGCCGAAGGGGGCGGGGTTGCCGATATTCAGCTTGAGGACCCGCTGGCCCTCCTCTTCCAGGCGCTTGGCGTGGTCGAGCACCGGACCACGGATGTCGTAGCAGACGTTATGCAGCTTGTGTGACTTCTTGATCGGGGTGTCCATGGGCGTTGGCAATCCGCTGTCCAGTCGGGGGCACGCTACCCCCGAGCATTGTCATCTAGGAATCGGTTGGCTCCGGCGTTTCATCCTCGGCGACCGGCTCCGGGGGAATATCCGCCGGGGTCTCCAGGGTCAGGCGACCCAGCTTGCCGGCGCGCAGTTCATGCAGCAGCACCTCGGCGCCGCGATGCAGGTCCACCTCGCCGCCGGGGCGCAGGCCACCGCGCTTGCTGGCGATCTCGGTGAGGATGGCATGGCCATCGAAGCCAGCCAGGGCCAGCAGGTCGAGGCGCTGGGGGCCGTCGGCATCCACCGCCTCGGCACCCGGGGCCGGGGCATAGGGGGGCAGGGCCTTGAGCTTGTAGCGGCTCGTCAGGGCCTCGGGGTAGCGCCTGGCCAGCTCCGCCGCGGTAACGATCCCCACCTCCACATAGTCGATGGCGGTATCGCGAATGGCGCCGCTGGCGGCCAGGCGGAAGGCGCTGGCCTGATCCTCGATCTTCGGCCATAGCACCCCGGGGGTGTCGATCAGCGCCACCCGGCCGTCGATGCGCACCTTCTGCTGGCGCTTGGTGACCGCCGGCTCGTTACCGGTCTTGGCGATCTTGCGGCCCGCCAGGCCATTGATCAAGGTCGATTTTCCCACGTTGGGAATGCCCATCACCATGACCCGCACATCGCGGTCGGCGCGGACCTGGCCGGCGAGGGCATGGCACAGCTTGGGAATGCCCTTGAGCTCCCGGGCCTGGGTGGTGGTCACCGCCAGGGCCCGGGTGTCCGGGAGGCCATCGAAATAGTCGACCCACTCCTGGGTGCGCACCGGGTCGGCCAGGTCGGCCCGGGACAGCAGCTTGAGCACTGGCTTGTGCTGGGTCAGTTCGGCCAGCATGGGGTTGGCGCTGGAGTAGGGCAGGCGCGCATCGAGCACCTCCAGTACCACATCGATCTCGGGCAGGGCCTCGGTGATCTGGCGGCGCGCCTTGTGCATGTGTCCCGGGTACCAGCCGAGCATGATGCGTGTCTCCTGGGCAGAAAAAACGGCCGCTCATCTTAGCAGATGAACGGCCGTCGGCGCTGCCGCAACTCAACGCCTGCGGAGACTATTCCCCTTCATGGAAACTGATGGCCACCGAGTTGATGCAGTAGCGCAGCCCGGTCGTCTCGGTGGGACCATCCTCGAAGACATGCCCCAGGTGGGCGTTGCAGTGGGCGCAGACCACCTCGGTGCGGATCATGCCGTGGGAGCCGTCCGGGTGTTCCTCCACCGATGACTTGCCGAGGGGGCGGTCGAAACTGGGCCAGCCGCAGCCGGCATCGAACTTGTGTTCATTCTCGAACAGCGGGGCATGACAACAGACGCAGTGGTAGATGCCCTGGGCATCATTGACCCGGTAGTCGCCGCTGAAGGGGGGCTCGGTGCCCTTCTCGCGGGTCACGTGGAACTGCTCGGGGGTGAGTTGGCTGCGCCATTCGGCGTCACTCTTCTCGATCTTCTTGCGCATGGCGTCCTCTCTGGCTGCTACCGGTCGCCGCCGCAGGGCGGCAGGGTCGGGGGCGGCCGATCGCCCCATCTATAGGGTAGCTTCTCGAGAGCAAAAATTGGCGCTTAACCATAGGCTTGACACCCTCACGGCCGCTCAGTAATATACGCGCCACCTCGACGAGGCAAGCAGCGTCCCATTCGTCTAGTGGTCTAGGACACCGCCCTTTCACGGCGGTAACAGGGGTTCGAACCCCCTATGGGACGCCACTCCTCGACGTGGCAGGATGTATCGAGACAAGCGGGAATAGCTCAGTGGTAGAGCATCGCCTTGCCAAGGCGAGGGTCGCGAGTTCGAATCTCGTTTCCCGCTCCAGGCTTCGGTCTGGTAATGAAGCGGCGGCACAGGGTCGCGAGCTGGTACGCCAGCCCGGTCGATCACGTTTCCCGCTCCAGGCTTTTACAAGCTATTGCGTCCCATTCGTCTAGTGGTCTAGGACACCGCCCTTTCACGGCGGTAACAGGGGTTCGAACCCCCTATGGGACGCCACTCGATCCATCCGACGGCGAAGCAAGCATCAGCGGGAATAGCTCAGTGGTAGAGCATCGCCTTGCCAAGGCGAGGGTCGCGAGTTCGAATCTCGTTTCCCGCTCCAGGCTTTAAACAGCCAATGCGTCCCATTCGTCTAGTGGCCTAGGACACCGCCCTTTCACGGCGGTAACAGGGGTTCGAACCCCCTATGGGACGCCACTTCGCACACATCGATGATTAGCGGGAATAGCTCAGTGGTAGAGCACAACCTTGCCAAGGTTGGGGTCGCGAGTTCGAATCTCGTTTCCCGCTCCATTCGATATGTAAAAAGAAGCCGCCAGGCAATTGCCTAGGTGGTTTTTTTCGTTCTGTGCCAAGGCTCGGGCCGCGAGCTGGTACGCCAGCCCGGTCGATCTCGTTTCCCGCTCCAGTCGTCACTCCAGAGAACTGCCAAGCAAACGCTTCGGCGGTTTTTTGTGCTTGTCGTTGACCTCTCCCCCAATTTCCCTCGAGTCGCGCCATGCTATAGTGCCTTGGCGGCTAATTAAGGGAATCGCATGAGCTTTCTGACGCTTACCCAGGGAAGGGGAAGGCAGCAGCGCCGGTCCCGGCGATCGCCACTCCATCCTCTGATCCTGCTATGCCTGATGGCGCTGCCGGTCACGCCGGTTCAGGCGCTTAGCCTCGATGAGGCACGCCAGCAACTGGCGGAACACTCCCATGCCCTGGCGGCGCAGCGCGCCGACCGCGAGGCCTGGCAGCAGCAGCGCCAGGCGACCCGCCGGTTGCGCGAGCCCCGGGTCGACCTGACGGTGGCCGGCGTGGCCTATGGCAAACAGCTCGAGTTCGACCTCGCCCTGCTCAACCGCACCCTGGAGGCGGATATCGAGCGCACCGGGGTGCGCTCCAGCGTCCAACTGCAGTGGCCCCTCTACATGGGCGGGCGCATCGATGCCACCCAGCGCCAGGCCGGGGCCCGCGAGGCCCAGTCCGAGGGCGAGCTGCGCCATGCCGAGGCCCAGCTGACTCGCCAGATGCTCGATCGCTACTTCGCCATCCAGGCGGCGACCCGGGTGGTCGAGGTCCGCGAGGCCGCCCTGGAGACCCTGGAAGCCCATGTCCATCGGGCGCGGCGTTTCGAGGAGCAGGGGCTGGTCAATCGCCTGGCGCGGCTCCAGGCGGAGGTGGCCCGGGACGAGGCGCGCCGTGACCTGCTGCAGTCACGGCGTATCCTGGCCGACCTGCGGGCCGCCTTGGCCAATATGCTGGCCACGGACACCCTCGGCTGCCTGACCACCCCACTGCCCGAGCCCCGCCAGCCCGACTGGCCGGTGGAGGCCTTCGTGACCCAGGCCCTGGCGGCCCATCCGCAACTGGCCGTCCTCGAGGCCAGGGGCGAGCAGGCCGCTCAGCAGGTGCGTATCGAACAGAGCGAATGGTTGCCAGAGCTCTTCGCCTTCGGCAGCTACGAGCTCAATCGCGAGGCCACGCCCCTCACCGAACCCGACTGGGTCGCCGGCCTGGGCGTCAAATGGGCGCTGACCACCGGCCTCGACCGGGGAAGCGCCATCGACGCCGCCCAGGCGCGCCGGGTTCAGGTGCGTGAACTGACCGCCCAGGCCCATCAGGACCTCACCCTGGCCAGCGAGAGCGCCTACCGCGGCGTGCTGCAGCATCAGGAGCAGTACGCCCTGCTGGGGCAGGACCTGGCCCTGGCCGAGGAGAATGCCCGACTCCAGGACGCCTCCTTCCGGGCCGGCCTGAACACCTCCCTGGATGTCACCGAGGCCCACCTGGGCGTGGCTCGCAGCGGCGTCCAGCGGGCCCAGGCCGCCTATGACTATGCCGGCGCCATGCTCGACCTGCTGACCACCGCCGGCCTGCTGGGCGAGATCGACGACTTCCTGGCCTTTTCCTCCCCCGTCAGCTGTGAAGGAGCCGCCCCATGAAGGCGAGTACCCGTGTGACCCTGAGTGGCCTCGCCGCCCTGGCCCTGGTGGCCCTGTTGATCGGCGCGGTGCTCTGGTTCGGTGGGCATCGTGCCCCGGAGTACCTGCACGGCGAGGTGGAGCTGCGCGAGATTCGCGTGGCCGCCAAGATCGCCGGCCGGGTCAGCCAGACCCTGGTGCGGGAGGGCGATCGGGTCGCCGCCGGTGAGCCGATCTTCGAGATCGATAGCCCCGAGGTGCGGGCGCGCCTGGGCCAGGCCGAAGCCGCCCGGGACGGTGCCCAGGCCCTGGCCGACGAGGCCGAGGCCGGGCTGCGTGACGAGGAGGTGGAGATGGCGCGCCTCGACTGGCAGCGGGCCCAGGTGCAGGCGGAGCTGGCGGCGGCCAGCTTCGAGCGGCTGCGGCCACTGCATGCCGAAGGGTTGATCGCCGCCCAGCAGTTCGACGAGGCCCGCGCCCAGTGGCGCGCCAGCCAGGAGCAGGCGCGGGCCGCCGAGGCACGCTATCGGATGGCCCGGGAGGGCGCGCGCGGCGAGCAGCGCCGGGCCGCCCAGGCCCAGAGTCGCCAGGCCGCCGCCGCCGTGGAGGAGGTGGAGGCGGCCCGGGCCGAGACCCGGGTGGTGGCGCCCATCGACGGCGAAGTGGCGGAGCTGCTGATCCATGTGGGCGAGCTGGCGCCGGCCGGCTTCCCGGTGGTGACCCTGGTCGACCCCGAGGATCAGTGGGTGGTGTTCCATGTCCGCGAGGAGCGCCTCGCCGGATTCGCCGTGGGAACCCGGCTGGAAGGCGAGGTGCCCGCCCTGGGGCAGACCCTGGACCTGAGCGTGACCCGCCTCAACCCGCTGCCCGATTTCGCCACCTGGCGTCAGGTGCGCGGTACCCCCGGCTATGACCTGCGCACCTTCCAGGTGGAGGCGCGTCCCGAGGCGCCGGTGGCGGGGCTGCGAGCCGGCATGACCGTGATCGTCGCCGCCGATGACTAGGCGCGCCGCTCCGCCGCTGCGCTACGGCACCCTGGCGGTGGCGCGTCGCGAGCTGCGTTTCTGGGGCCGCAGCCGGGGGGATCGCTTCCTGCTGCTGTGGCTGCCGCTGCTGATCGGCGGCCTGGTGTGGTGGATCTTCTCCGCCGGCCAGCCCCGGGAGCTGCCCCTGGTGATCGTCGATGAAGACGCCAGCCAGTTTTCCCGCTCGGCGGGGCGGCTGGTGGATGCCATGCCGGGGGTGCGGGTGGTGGCCCGCCTGGGGGAGCGCCAGGAGGCGGCATCCTGGCTCGAGGCGCGGCACGCCTATGGGGTGCTGTGGATTCCCGCCGGCACCTCCGCCGAGCTGGCCCGGGGCCGACAGGTCACCCTGGTCCTCGAGCACAACGCCCAGTTCCTGACCCACGCCTCCCAGGTGGTCCGGGAGGTGCAGACGGCGGTGGCGGCGCTCTCGGCGGCCGGGGTCGCCCAGCGCCTGGCCCGGGGGCCCCAGCCGGCGGCGGCCGTCACCACCGCCCAACCGATCCGGATACACCGGGATACCCTGGACGAGCGGGGGCCCGACTACGAGGTCTTCCTGGCGGCGACCCTGCTGCCGGCGGTGTTGCAGATCCTGATCATGGTGGCCGGGGTCTCCGCGGTGGGGCGCGAGCTGCGCGACGGCACCGCCGGCGGCTGGTTGCGTCGCGCCGGCGGCTCCCTGGCGGCGGCCCTGGCCGGCAAGCTGCTGCCTTACCTGGTGCTCTATCTGGCGTTCGGGGCGCTCTTTATCCTGGTGTTCGCCGGGCTGCGGGGCTCGCCGATCCAGGGCAGCATCACGGGGGTGCTGCTCGGCATGGCGCTCCTGGTGGTCGCCTCCCTGGCCTTTGGGGTGCTGCTGGTGGCCGCCACCCGCAATATGCGCATGGGACTCAGCCTGGCGGGCTTTCTGGCCGCGCCGGCCTTCGCCTACTCCGGCCAGGCCTTCCCCCTGGTGGCCATGCCGGCCTTCGCCCAGGCCTGGGCCTCGCTGCTGCCCCTCACCTACTGGCTGGAGCTCTATAACCGGGTATGGCTGGCGGGCAGCCCTTTGGCCCTGACCTGGGCGCCCCTGGCTGTCCTGGCACTGATGAGTATCCTGCCGCTGGGCATCGGCGCCTGGCTATTGGCCCAGCGGGGCTTCCTGCCCGAGGCCTGGGGGAGTCGATAATGCACTGGCGATCCGTGATGGCTAGGCCGGCTCCCAGGCCCAGGAGGAGCAATGACTAGCATGCGTGCGCTATGGCAGGCCTATGCCGCCGTCTGGAAGGAGATCCGGGCCGACAAGGGCGCCCTGATGCTGCTCTTCGTGGCCGGGGTGGTCTATTCGCTTTTCTACCCCTTGCCCTATCGCTACGAGCAGGTGGAGTCGGTGCCGGTGGCGGTGGTCGACCGGGACCTGAGCCCCAGCTCGCGGACCCTGGTGCGCTGGCTGGAGTCGGTGCCGGCCCTGGAGGTGGAGCGCCTGGGCCGTGATCCCGCCGCCCTGCAGGAGGCGCTGTGGCGGGGCGAGGTGATGGGGCTGGTGGTGATTCCCGAGGGCTTCCACGGCGAGCTGCTGGCCGGTCGCCAGGCCGACTTGCAGGTGGCCAGCCACGAGGGCTACCTGCTGGCCGGCAGCAAGGTGCTGGCCGGGGTGAGCCAGGCGGCGGCGACCCTGGGGGCCGGGGTGACCCGCCAGCGCCTGCTCGGCCAGGGGCAGGCGAGCTGGCAGGCCGAGGCGGGGCATACGCCGGTTCGGCTCGAGGCCCGGGCCCTGTATAATGCCGACGAAGGGTACGGCAGCTATGTGGTGCCGGCGGTGATGGTGCTGATCATCCAGCAGACCCTGCTGATGGGCATCACCCTGATCATCGGCAGCCGCGCCGAGCGCGGGCGCCTCGGCCAGTCCCCCATCGGCTACGCCGGCATGCTGGCCGCCTTTACCACCGTGGGGGTGATCAACTGCCTCTACTACTTCGAGGGAGTGACCCGCTTCCAGGACTACCCCCTGGCGGGCACCTTCGGGCCCACGCTGCTCTTCTCGGTGGTCTTCTCGCTGTGCGTCTCGGCCCTGGCGCTGCTGCTGGCCAGCGCCTTCGATACCCGCGAGCGGGGGCTGCAGCTGCTGCTGGCCACCTCCATCCCGATGCTCTTCCTGGCCGGCTACTCCTGGCCGGTGGAGGCGCTGCCCGAGCCGCTGGTGTGGCTGCGCTGGCTACTGCCCAGCACCGCCGGCATCCAGGGCCTGGTGGCGCTCAACCAGATGGGCGTGGGACTCGAGCAGGTGAGCCGCGAGCTCGGGGTGCTGCTGGCCCTGACCCTGGTGGCGGTGCCCCTGGGGGCGTGGCGCTATGCCCGCCTGTCCGGTGGGCCGAAAGCCGCGGCGGTTAGCGGCGCCTAGGCTGCCCCTCCTGGCATGGCGGCATTGTAATCGCCGCCATTGCCCGCATTATTTGTCACCTAATCATTTTTCCAGAAGGTGAGTCTGATGGCCGAACCGGCCCTGTCCATACCGGCCCTGTCCATACGCGGCCTGACCAAGGTCTACGCCAACGGCTTCCAGGCCCTCAAGGGCATCGACCTGGAGGTCGCCGAGGGCGACTTCTTCGCCCTGCTGGGCCCCAACGGCGCCGGCAAGTCCACCACCCTGGGGGTGGTCAGCTCCCTGGTGCAGAAGAGCGACGGCAAGGTCGAGATCTTCGGCACCGACATCGACCGCGACTTCGCCCGCGCCAAGTATCACCTAGGCGTGGTGCCCCAGGAGTTCAACTTCAACCAGTTCGAGAAGGTCATCGATATCGTCCTGGCCCAGGCCGGCTACTACGGCATGCCGCGCCGCGAGGCGCTGCCCCGGGCGGAGGAACTGCTCCGTGACCTGGGGCTGTGGGACAAGCGCAACGGCAGCGCGCGGATGCTCTCCGGGGGCATGAAGCGCCGGCTGATGATCGCCCGGGCGCTGATGCACCGCCCACGGCTGCTGATCCTCGACGAGCCCACCGCCGGGGTGGATATCGAACTGCGCCGCAGCATGTGGGACTACATGCGCCGCATCAATCGCGAGGAGGGCACCACCATCATCCTGACCACCCACTACCTGGAGGAGGCGGAGAGCCTGTGCCGCCACGTGGCGATCATCAACCACGGCGAGATCATCCGTAACACCGGTGTGCGCGAGCTGCTCGCCGAGCTCGACACCGAGACCTTCCTGCTCGACCTGGCCCGCCCCCTGGGGGAGGCCCCCGTGGTCGAGGGCTTCGAGGTCAGCCTCAGCGAGCCGGCCCAACTGACGGTGGCGGTGCATCGCGGCCAGCGCCTCAATGACGTCTTCGCCGCCCTCAACGACCGGGGCATCGAGGTGGTCTCCATGCGCAACCGGGCCAACCGCCTGGAGGAGATGTTCGTCTCCATGGTGGAGCAGGGCAATGCCGCCACCGCCAAGGCGGAGGGCCAGGCATGAGTCCGCAGCAGATCGCCATCGCCCTCTGGACCCTGCTGGTCAAGGAGATCAAGCGCTTCACCCGCATCTGGCCGCAGACTCTGCTGCCGCCGTCGATCACCATGACCATGTACTTCATCATCTTCGGCAGCCTGATCGGCTCGCGGATTGGTGAGATGGACGGCTTCAGCTACATGGACTTCATCGTGCCGGGGCTGATCATGATGTCGGTGATCACCAACAGCTACTCCAACGTGGCCTCGAGCTTCTTCTCCAACAAGTTCCAGCGCAGCATCGAAGAGATGATGGTCTCGCCCATGCCCAACTGGGTGATCCTCTCCGGCTTCGTGCTGGGGGGCATGGCCCGGGGCCTGGGGGTGGGGGTGATCGTCACCATCGTCTCGCTGTTCTTTACCCGGCTGAGCGTGGCGCATCCGCTGCTGACCGTCGGCGTGGTGGTGCTGACCGCGGCGCTCTTCTCCCTCGGCGGTTTCATCAATGCCCTGCTGGCGGACAAGTTCGACGATATCTCCATCGTGCCCACCTTCGTGCTGACGCCCCTGACCTACCTGGGCGGGGTCTTCTACTCCATCTCCCTGCTGCCGAGCTTCTGGCAGGGGGTGTCGCTGCTCAACCCCATCCTCTATATGGTCAATGTGTTCCGCTACGGCTTCCTCGGCGTCTCCGATATTCCGGTAGGCTGGGCCCTGGCGGCCATTCTCTGTTTCATTCTGGTGCTCTTCGCCATCGCCCTGTGGATGCTGGAGCGCGGTAAAGGTATTCGCTCATGACCAGTCACCGTCCCGAGACCCTCGAGCACGCCCCCCTGGGGCGTGATTCCGCCTACCCGGAGCACTACGACGCCGGGCTGCTCTACCCCATTCCCCGGGCCGCCAATCGCGCGCCCCTGGGCATCACCGAGGAGGCGCTGCCCTTCGTCGGCGAGGACGAATGGCACGCCTTCGAGCTCTCCTGGCTCAATGCCCGCGGCAAGCCCGTGGTCGCCGTGGCGCGTTTCCGGCTGCCGGCGGACTCGCCGAACCTGATCGAGTCCAAGTCCTGGAAGCTCTACCTCAATAGCTTCAACCAGACCCGCCTCGATAGCCGCGAGGCGTTGATCGCGACCCTCGAGGCCGACCTGGCCGCCGCCGCCGGCGCCCCGGTGACGGTGGAGCTCTTCGGCGTGGACGACGCGGCGCTGGCGCCGCAGCGGCTGCCCGGCGACTGCCTCGACGACCTGGATATCGAGGTCAACGACTACACCCCCAGCGCCGAGCACCTGGTGGTGGGGGAGGTGATCGTCGAGGAGACCCTCCACTCCCACCTGCTCAAGTCCAACTGCCCGGTCACCGGCCAGCCCGACTGGGGCAGTGTGCTGATCCGCTACCGGGGGCCCCGCCTCGACCGGGAGGGGCTCCTGCGCTACTTGATCTCCTACCGCCAGCACCAGGACTTCCACGAACACTGCGTGGAGCATATTTTCACCGACCTGCTGGCCCGGGCGCGGCCCGAGCGGCTCTTGGTGATGGCCCGCTACGTGCGCCGCGGCGGCCTGGACATCAGCCCCTGGCGCGGCACCCCCGGCGAGACGCCGCCGCTGCCGCTGCGCTTGGCACGACAGTAAGCCCCTGGCGGTGCTAGAGTGGCCGCCAAGGCCTACCGAGAACTTTTCGCATTGGATCTGGAGACAGAGCGGATGGATGCCATTTCCCTGCTGCACGAGCGCAGCTCCATGGGCAAGCTGATGGGCCCGCCCCCCAGCCCCGACCAGCTCGAGGTGATCTACCGCGCTGCCCTGCGCGCGCCGGACCACAAGGAGCTCACCCCCTGGCGCTTTATCGAGTTCTCCGGCGAAGGGCTCGACCGCCTCGGTGAGCTCTTCGCCGAGGCGGAGTATCGCGCCGACCCGCATATCGGCGATGCCGCCCTGGACGCGGCCCGCAAGAAGCCCAAGCGGGCGCCGATGATCATCGCGGTGATCGCCAAGGTGCGCCCGGACATCCCCAAGGTGCCCAAGCTGGAGCAGGTGATCTCCGCCGGCTGCGCCGCCCAGGGCATCCTGCTGGCGGCCCATGCCCAGGGCCTCGGGGCCATGTGGCGCACCGGCCACTACGCCTTCGATGCCACCGTGCACAAGGGCCTGGGCCTCGGTGAAGAGGACGAGCTGGTGGGCTTTATCTACCTGGGCCAGCTGGCCGGTCGCCACAAGCCGCTGCCCAGCCGTGACCCCGCCGACTTCGTCGAACGCTGGAGCTGAGATGCGCCTGCCGGGCCAACCCCACCCGCGCCTGCCGCTGCCGCCGGCGGGACTGGACGAGGATCTGGACGCCTTCCTCGCCTGGCTGGGGGAGGCGATTCCCCTGGTCCGGCACCTGGGCATTCGCGCCATGCGCTGGGAGGGGGAGGCCCTGGTCTGGGAGCTGGCGCTTTCGCCCAGCCTGAACGACAAGGGCACCGGCTTCGGCGGCGCCCTGACCGCCCAGGCCACCCTGCTGGGCTGGTGCTGGACCACCCTCTGGCTGCGCCGCCAGGGGCGCGCCCAGGACGTGGTAGTGGCCGAGGCCGGCCAGCGCTTCCTGGCCCCGGTCAGCGGCGACTACCGCCTGGTGTGTCGTCCCGAGCGGGACGACGGCCCGGCCCAGTTGGCCGAGCGCCTCGCCGCCAAGGGCCGCGGCCGCCTCGCCCTGGTCCAGCAGCTCTGGTGCGTCGATACCCTCTGCCTGGAGGCCCGGGGCGACTACGCCGTGCTGCCCTGACGCCGGCCGACGCGGATCCAGGGCTCACCGGGCGCCGCGGGTTTTCCAAAAAACGGCTTGCAATCGAAGACTTATATCGATAACATACGCGCCGTTCTTGAGCGAAAGGCCACGGCCCAAGCCAGAGAACCACAATGCGGAGGGGTGTCCGAGTGGTCGAAGGAGCACGCCTGGAAAGTGTGTAAGTCGAAAGGCTTCGAGGGTTCGAATCCCTCCCCCTCCGCCACGAATTGAAAGAGAAGGCCGCTGACACTGTCAGCGGCCTTCTCCCTTTCTGGCGTTTCGAAATCATCGAAAAGGGAGGGGCGGGGGGGGCCGGCCCCCCCCCTTCTTATGCAAGCCGGGTTCCCCGCGGGCGCGTCCCACAGCGG
>NZ_JADOTW010000027.1 GCF_015645095.1 Halomonas sp. 328 | reverse complement strand
AGGGAGGGTACCGGCGCTGGCCCTCTTGCTTCTACCGCGTGGTCCAAAGTGCTGCGGTTATTCTATGAATCCAGGTCATTGAGTTCGAAGAGTTGCGCAGTCATGACATCTCTTTCGCGCAAGCTCTCTAACGAGGGGAAGGGGATGCCCGCTCGTATTGCTTGGCGATACATACGATGCAGTGCGGCCCGTGATAGCTCGGCACTGGCCTTCTGCTCGTCCGCCACCAGGCCGCCACCGATGTCTTCGCTGATTCCGGGACAGAGCTCTTCCCGCCACTGGGGGTTCCGCCCGCCCAAGGGGCGACAGCGGCGATAGAAGCGCCGCTCATGGGCGGCGATCAGATGCAGGGCACGCTGGCAGTCCGGATGAAGGGGGCCGCCATCGTCGAGCACCGGTGTCAGTGGGTGAAACCAGTCCAACGGACCCATTTCGGGATGGGTGCGATCCACGCAGTCGAACAGGCCGGCGAACACCAGTCGAACCTCGGCATCTTCAAAGCGATAGCCGTTCCCTTCCTGCTCGCAGACCTCATCGAGCAGCTCGCGCACGAAGGCCTTGGCCATGGCGGCGCCGAAATCGAAGCCGAAGACGGACACCCGGATCTGGGTCAGGGGAAGCGAACTGTTCTGCTTCACGTCTTGCACGCTTTGTCGAAAATCGCGAATGGCACTCGACTGGCGCGTATGGGAGCCGCTCATCAACAGGTTGGCGGCGAGGGAATTGTCCCGAATGGGGGCCAAGGCCTCGGCCCCGGTGCGTACTGCCGAGTCCCGCGCCTGCTTGACCCAGTTCCAGGGGCGCGTGAGCGAGCCCTTGAAGGTGCGACCGAAGACTTCCCACCAGCGCCCCTGGCGACCGCCGGAAGCCGCCTCCCCCGCTGCTTCGAGGGCGCCGTCGCGCAACCGGGCATCGCGGGTGGTCTCCGCCTCGCCGGGAGCGCGGTGGGCCATCCCTGCCAGGTTCTCGGAGAGGCTGGCTTCGAAGGGGGTGCCTAGGCCAGAGTAGTAGCGCTTGCTAACCTTTCGGGTACGGCTAGCTGTTTCCAGGGGATAGGCTTCAAACAACTTTCCAATATTGCTGACCCTGTCCTCTAGCAGGTCATTCTCCAAGTTCCGTCCCATGCCATCAAAGAAAAACCCGATCTCTAATACCTGATGGCAGTTGGCTCCCAGGCGGGGCGCAGAAGCATCACTGACTCTAGAGTTAAATGCCGCGACACCCTCCATCGTGCAAGAATCAATCATTTATTGATCTCCGGCTGTACTGACTAAGCTTTGGAGACCGGATGTTTTCGCTCCAAACGAGGTCGACCTGGCCGCCTGGAAGAAAGTGGACATGTAGGTACTGATCCCCTCTGTTATGTTCTGGCATGGATAGCGTAACACTATGTCGCTCTGACTCCATTCCCGCCCGCTCTTGCTCGCCGGTCATGCTAAGAATCCAGGTAACCTCTACAATGTCACCATTGAAAGACCAACAACAGGTGGTTCCTCCCCAGGAGTGGGCCGTTATATTTCCGCCATAGTTTCCATCGACCCAAAATCGGAAAATCGGTCGATCAGTATGATTGTAACCGGCGATGCTGCCACTCACGGAAGGGGAGAAGACACTCTGCCAGCTCACGATAGCTATAATGCCGGCCGCCATAACGACCTGAAGCCAGACAGGAATCAGACGGAAAAAACGGTTGATGGCCAAACGTACTAGCATTGCCCTTATCCTTGCTGGTTTCGAGTGGTATGACTACGGCCAATAAATCGCTCGGCAAGCGGTGACCGCAGGGTTGGGCTCCAGGCCATCTCTACCCGGTTCCCGGGAAGAAAGTGAACGTGTAGGTATTGATCCCCTCGGCTATATTCAGGCATGGGTAGCGTAATACTGTGTCGCTCTGACTCCATCCCCGATCGCTCTTGCTCTCCGGTCATGCTAAGGATCCAGGTGACCTCTACGGTGTCACCCTTGAAAGACCAGCAGCAGGTTACCCCTCCCCTGGTATAGGGCCCTCCAGAGTATGCTGACAGGTTCCCCCCCCAGTTGTCGTTAACCCAGAAGCTATAGATCGGACGGTCTATGTGCGTATGGCCGGTTAACGACCCTCTAACAGGCATACGGAAGTAAGACTGCCAAACCACGGCAATGATAACGCCTATCACTAGACATACCTGAAGCCAGACAGGAATCAGACGGAAAAAACGACTTATTGCCCAGTTGGCCAGCATCAGATTGGCTCCCCATAGGCGTTGTCGAGCAGGTCGAGCAGGGGCGTTTCGCCATTGGCGGCGTGCTCCAGCCAAGAGCGCATCTCGTCCGATTGCCAGGCGGCCTCCCCCTGGCTGAGTTGCAGATAAGCATACACTCGGCGATCTGAAATACGTGTCAATCCATACGAGTCGGCTTGTTCCAGCGCTAGTCTGACCAGGCGGGGGCGATCGCAAGAGCAGATGTCGCCGAACAACTCGGGGACAATATCGACCAGCTCGGCCGTCAGCCCCATGACCTCTGTATCACCATGCAGTGCCATCCATAGCTCATCGCCGACTCTCAACTCCCAGGGTCCCGAGGGGGCCTGGCGTGAGAAGCCTTCCAGTGCCACCCACTCTTTTCCCCCAGATCGATACCACCAGCGCTGAATATTGCCGAACAAAGCGTCATGACATGCTTGTGGAGCATCGGCATGTAGCCGCTCGATGACCTCCGGTAAATAGAAGCGCAATAGAGAGCGCCTGCCCATAGAGTTTTCGATGACCATGGCCGGGGCCAGCTGAGACGCGAGCTGTTCTCCTGGGAGCTCGCTTTCGATCCAGGCATGAAGCGCACAGTCAATCGACTCGAGGTTTCGCCAGGCGTCACCACGGGTGTCGTTGACTTCCAACAGCCATGGGCCTTCACGCTGTAAATGCGGTTGGGACGGGTCATCGAGCAATGGCCAATAGTGATCGTCCGCTTGGAATGCCGCGAAGAGCTCCGTGCGTGCATATGCCGGCAGCGAGGCCAGCTCCACCAAGGCATAACGCTTCACCTGGTAGAGAGGTGTTGTTGTCTGCCATGCACCGGGAGTCCAATCATTGTTCATGCGTTGTCCTCCGCAATGGCATATTGCCCTTCCTCAACGGCTTTTTTCCAGCACGCCTCGCACACTTCCGGAACCTTGAGTCGGGTCGTCAGCAGTGCATCCTGTGCAATACCTGCTACCCGCGTATGTGTCTCGGTTACTGCATGCCCCGGCAGCAGCGGAGCCTCGGCGGCCTGGCCGGAGCCCGAGCCGGGGCTGCCGCCGGCATTGATCTTGACGCTCGGGCCGGCCAGGGTCACGCCGCCGCCGTCGAGCTTGAGGAAGCTGCCGCCGGCGTTCAGGGTCAGCTCGCTGCCGGCCTCCAGCACCACCTTGTGGCCGGCCTTGATATGCAGCTCGCGGCCACACTCGCTGAGCCAGGCCTGGCCGGCCCGGACGTGCAGGCTGCCCTGGACGATCAGGTGCTGGTTGCCGTCGCTCTGCTCATGGCGGTTGCCGTGGACGCGGTGGTGGTCGTCGTTGTCGATTTCGGCGAGTCGGTCGTTCGCGACCCGCAGGAAGCTGTCGTGGCCGATCGCCTCGGTGCGGTCGTTATTGGTCAGCAGTTCCAGGTCCTTCTGGGCGTGCAGCCAGATTTGCTCCTGGTCGGCCTGGTCCTCGAAGCGCAGCTCGTTGAAGCCCTCGCCCTGGTGGCTCTGGGTGCGCAGCACGGTGCGGGTCTTGTGCTCGGGCAGCGCATAGGGCGGGGTGTTGACCGCGTGGTAGGTGCGCCCGGTGATAAGCGGCTGGTCCGGGTCGCCCTCCAGGAAGCTGACGATCACCTCGTGGCCGATGCGCGGGATGGCCATGGCGCCGTAGCCGCCGCCGGCCCAGCCCTGGCTGACCCGCAGCCAGGCGCTGGCCCCTCTTTCAGCGGCTGCGCCGCCAGCCCCGGCGGTATCCGGGGCCGCATAGCGGTCCCAGGGAAACTGCACCTTGACCCGGCCGTGTTCGTCGCAGTGGATCTCCTCGCCCTCGGGGCCGACCACGAAGGCCACCTGGGGGCCGTCGACCCGGGGCCGGATGGGCGGTTCGGGACGCCAGGCGCGATCGGCGGGGGCCAGCACCAGGTCGTTCGCATAGCGGGTCAGGCCGTCGGCCTGGGCGGCCTCCTCCTCCAGGGCCTGGGGCTGGCTGCCGCTGTGAACCGCCGCCACCACCTGCCAGTCGCGGTTGGTCTCCTCGAGGTCGTGGCCCTCGAGGGTGAAACGGGTGCCGGGGGCCAGCTCCGGCAGGTCGCTCTCGGCCTCGGCGGTCAGCGCCTGGCGGCGCAGGGCCTCGAGGCGGATGCGGGTAAAGGCCGTGCCGGAGGCGTCGGCCTTGTAGCGGCCCGGGTAGTCGTAGTGCTCGTACCCTCGATCAACGACGCCACGTTGCGCATGCGCATCGAGCCCGTCGGCGGCATGCTCATGCAGCTGCGAATAGGCCGGCTGCTTGAAGGAGTAGTCCTTGAGCACGGCGCTGGCCGGGGCCACCCGCGCGACCTGCTTAAGCCTGCGCAGATGGCGCCGCGGCGGGGTGCCGCCGGCGCGGCCATGGTAGGGACGCGGCCCCAGGCCGCCCAGCACCTGGGGATCGTCGGCAAACACCAGGCGATGGGTGCCGCCCTCGGCGTCTTCAAACTCGTGGAAGAAGCACAACCCCTCCTCGGCGGCCAGGCGCTGGATAAAGGCCAGGTCGCTCTCGCGGTACTGCACGCAGTACTCGCGCTCCTCGGGCTCGCGGGTCACGGCGAAGGCCACGTCGGTGAGGCCGCGCTCCTCGCACAGGGTGTTGATGATGGTCAGCGGCGAGACCCGCTGGAAGATCCGCGCGTTGTGGCGCAGGCCGAGGCGCCACAGCGCCGGGCGGACCTCGAGGTGGTAGAGGGTGCGGCGGTGGCCGCGATCGCCGCGGGCGAACTCGCTGACCAGGCCATGGACGCGGCGCAGCGGCTCGCCGTCCTGCCAGACGGTGAGGCTGGCCTCGCGGTCGAGGAAGGCCTCGGCACTCAGCTCGCCGTCGCGGCTGGCGACCTGCAGCGTCAGGCGGAAGGGCGCCGAGAGGGCCTCGTCGAGGGTGAAGTCGAGCACCGCCAGGTCGAGGTCATCGGCACCGGCGAGGGTCAGGGTGAAGTGCAGTCCGCTTGCGTGGGCCATACGGCGTCTTCCCTCCTGGAAGTCGAGTGACAGAGCTTAACGCCTCGACGCGGCGAGGCAAGGGCGCCGTGAAACGCCGACCGGCTGACGCCAGGGCGCGTCACCCCGCCCTGGCGTCAGCCGGCTCGCGATGATGGCCGCCCGCAGGCGGCCATCCTGGGGCTTACGCCTCCAGCGGCGCGCGCCAGTCGTCGGACCCGGAGGTACCGGCCACGGTGTGCTCCCAGTCGATCTTGCGATAGGCCAGGGAGACGTCCATCAGCTGGGTGAACTCGGACTGGGTCGAGTCCTGGGCATGCGGCATACGCAGGTTGATGTCGACGATGGTGGCGTCGGTCAGGGAGGTGGTGAAGAAGTGCTCCTGACGGCCCTCCACGGAGGTGCGGTACCACTTCAGCTCGACGGTCGGCAGCATCTCGCCGGAGGCCAGGGCGTTGTACATCAGCGGCACGGCCTTGTTCAGCGCCACGGTGAAGATGAACGGCTTGTGGGCGCGCTGGCCGGCGGGCTGGCCGGACTGCGGGTCGGTGGGCACGGTGACGATGTGCTTGAACTCCTGCACCAGCATCTCGTCTTCGTGGCCTTCCACGTAGATGTTGCCCACGGAATCCGGGGTGAAGGCGCCGGCGGTGATATGGCCCTGGGTCTGACCGTGGATGCTGATATAGCAAGGTGTCGGCATGAGTCTGCTCCTTGACGGTATGAGAAAATGTCCTGAGGACACCCTTTATAGCGCAGGAGCCATGCCAGAAACCACAAAGTCATTGATAATCAATGTGCTATAAAAATCATCGCGGTAAAAGCATCCCGATCGGGCAAGAAGTGGCCCGGTGATTTGTTGCCACAGGGTTGTCATTGGTTACGGGAGTTACATCCACCACCGGCGTAGCGCAGGGGCGGCGCCTTGTCCCGAAAACGGACACCTCTGTACACTGCTCGCTCTTTCCCGAGCGAGAGCGCCGCCATGCCCACCACCGATCGCGCCACCGATACGCCCGCCAAGGGCTCCCGGGACGCCTGGCTCGAGGCGGCTTTCGAGTTGCTGCTGGAATCCGGCGTGGACAGCGTGCGCATCCTGCCCCTGGCCAAGCGACTCAGGCTCTCGCGGACCAGCTTCTACTGGTTCTTCAAGGATCGCGAGGCGCTGCTGGAGGCGCTGATCGAGCGCTGGCGGGAGAAGAACACCCGGGGCCTGGTGCGCCAGAGCGAGGCCTACGCCGAGAGCATCGTCGAGGCGATGCTGAATGTCTTCGACTGCTGGCTGAATCCGCGGCTCTTCGACGCCCAACTGGAGTTCGCCATGCGCAGCTGGGCGCTGCAGTCCGAGGCCGTGGCCCGGGAGATCGACGCCGCCGACGAGGCGCGCATCGAGGCGCTGACGCGGATGTTCGTCGCCCACGGCTATGACGGCCTGGCGGCCAATGTGCGCGGGCGCACCATCTACCTGACCCAGATCGGCTATATCTCCATGAAGACCCGGGAGTCGCTGGCGGTGCGCATGGCACGCATCCCTGCTTATGTGGAGATCTTCACCGGCCAGCCCCCCACGGAACGGGAGCTGAAACGCTTCCATGCCCGGCATGGGCATACGCCACCACCGAACGCCGACCTGGGCACTTCCTGACCCCGCTCCCAGGCATCCCCCCTACGACATCCGCATACAGGATTGCGCCGGCCTAAGCGCCGGGCGGCGATCGGGCCTGGCCCTGTCTCGCCGATGAATGTACACCTATGAACACAAAGACAACGATGCTGTACATCCAGGCCACCCCACCCCCGAGAACAACGAGACACCCCCGAGGCCCACCCATGGCGAACGACCCGCTGCTGCAGCCCTTTCGGCTCAAGCACCTGACCCTGAAGAACCGCCTGATGATGACCGCCCACGAGCCCGCCTACCCGGAAGACGGCATGCCCAAGGCGCGCTACCGCGAGTATCACGTCGAGCGCGCCCGGGCCGGCATCGGCCTGACCATGACCGCGGGCTCGGCGGCGGTGGCCCGGGACAGCCCGCCGGTGTTCAACAACATCCTCGCCTACCAGGACGAGGTGGTGCCCTGGCTGCGCGAGCTCGCCGACGCCTGCCACGAGCACGGCACCGCGGTGATGATCCAGCTGACCCACCTGGGCCGACGCACCCGTTGGGACAAGGGCGACTGGCTGCCGGCGGTGTCGGCCTCCCACCGCCGCGAGGCGGCCCACCGCGCCTTTCCCAAGCGGGTCGAAACCTGGGACATCGAACGCCTGATCCAGGACTACGCCGACGCCGCCGAGCGCATGCAGGCCGCCGGCCTCGACGGCATCGAGCTGCAGGCCTACGGCCACCTGCTGGATCAGTTCTGGTCGCCACTGACCAATACCCTCGACGCCCCTTACGGGGGCGATCTCGATAACCGGCTGCGCTTCACCTTCGAGGTGCTCAGCGCCATTCGCCAACGGGTCGGCGACGACTTTATCGTCGGCGTGCGCTACACCGGCGACGAGCGGCTGGAGGGCGGGCTGACCGCCGAGGAGGGATTCGAGATCTCCCACCGCCTGAAGGCCAGCGGCCAGGTCGATTTCCTCAATGTGGTGCGCGGGCATATCGACACCGACCCGGGGCTCACCGACGTCATCCCCATCCAGGGCATGCCCAGCGCCCCACACCTGGACTTCGCCGGGGAGATCAAGCGCCGGGTCGATTTCCCCACCTTCCACGGCGCCAAGATCCAGGACGTGGCCACCGCCCGCCATGCCATCGCCTCGGGCAAGGTGGACGTGGTCGGCATGACCCGCGCCCATATGGCCGACCCGCATATCGTGCGCAAGATCATCGAAGGGCGTGAGGAAGAGATCCGCCCCTGCGTCGGCGCCAACTACTGCCTGGACCGCATCTACCAGGGCGGCGCCGCCTACTGTATCCACAACGCCGCCACCGGGCGGGAAACCCATATGCCCCACACCCTCCCCAAGGCAACGCAACGGCGAAAGGTGGTGATTATCGGCGCCGGGCCCGCGGGCCTGGAGGCGGCCCGGGTGGCCGCCGAGCGGGGCCATCGGGTGCTGGTGCTGGAGGCTGCCAGCGATGCCGGCGGCCAGGTGCGCCTCACCGCCCAGAGCGAGCGGCGCCGCGAGATGCTGGGCATCATCGACTGGCGCCTGGCCCAGTGCGAGGCGCTGGGCGTCGAGATCCGCTACAACGTCTGGGCCGAGGCGGAGGACGTACTGGCAGAAAACCCGGAGGTGGTGATCGTGGCCACCGGCGGTTTCCCCGCGGAGGACCAGCCGGCGCAGGGCCGCGACCTGGTGGTCACCAGCTGGGACATCCTCTCCGGCCATGTGGCGCCGGGAAGCCGGGTGCTGCTGTTCGACGAGGCCGGCGACCATGCCGCGCTCCAGGCCGCCGAGATCATCGCCGCCAGCGGCGCCAAGCTCGAGATCATGACTCCGGATCGCACCTTCTCGGCGGAGATCATGGCCATGAACCTGGTGCCCTATATGCGCGCCCTGCAACGCCCCAACGTCACCTTTACGCCCACCTACCGGCTCGAGTCCGTGACCCGGGACGGCGGCGAGCTGCTGGCGACGATCGGCAGCGACTACCTGGACCTGGATCAGCAGCGACGCCTCGACCAGGTGGTGGTCAACTACGGCATCACGCCCATGGAGGAACTCTACTTCGCACTCAAGCCGCACTCGTGCAACGGCGGCGAGGTGGACTACGACGCCCTGATCGCCGGTCGTCCTCAGGCGGTGGTGCGCAACGAGGCAGGCAGCTTCCAGCTGTTTCGCATCGGCGACGCCGTGGAACCCCGCAATACCCACGCGGCTATCTACGACGCCCTGCGGCTTCTCAAGGAGGTGTAAGACTCGGGGCCCCAAACCAACCGCGGGGCGCCCACTCAGGGCACCCCGCGGTTGCGGTTCAGGCGATGAACAGGCCTTAGCCGGCGGCGGCGCGGGCCTCGGCGAGCCAGGCGTCGAACTGTTCACGATGCGCCTCTATCCACTCGGCGGCGTGGCGCCGAATGTCTTCGGAACTATCCTCGCCTTCCTGCATGCGCAGGTTCTGGGCGCTCTCGTCCTCGGTGGTGAGCTGCACCCGGGCGAGAAACTCGCGGGCGGCGGGGTTCTGCTCGGCGAAGTCGCGATTGAGCAGCGACTGGATGGCATCCACCGCGAAGCCCAGGTTCTGACCATTGAAGTGGGTATTCACGTCGTTGTTGCCATCCGGCAGCGAGGTGTGCGGCACCTCCAGCCAGACCACGTCTTCGCCCGGCACCAGCACCCCGGAGATCCACTGCGGCACCCAGGTGTAGTAGAGGATCGGCGCGCCCTGCTCGTGGCGAGCGATGGTGTCGGCCATCAGCGAGAAGTAGGGGCCGCGGTGATGGGTGACGGTATTCGTCAGGCCGTAGGAGAGCAGGTGGTAGTCGATCACCTGCTCGCAGCCCCAGCCGGGGTTGCAGCCGGTGAGGTCGGCCCGGCCATCGCCATTGGCATCGAAGAGCGCGGCGACCTCGGGGTCGCGCAGGTCCTCCAGGGAGGTGATGCCATGCGCCTCGGCGGTGGCGCGATCGATCAGGTAGCCCTGGAGCACCCCGGGGATGATCTCGCCGGCCTTGACCAGCGCCTCGTCGCCGCCGACCTGCTGGTAGAAGTCGTCGTGCAGCTTGTCCCAGGCATGGACGGTGAAGTCCCCCTCGCCATAGGCCAGGCCCAGGAGGATGCCGGCATACTCGGTTTCCCGGGGCGCCTCCACCGCATAGCCCAGCGCCTCCAGGCCCATGATGGCGATCTGGCCGCGGAAGTGCTCCTCGGCCACCGACGGGAAGATGGGCGTGACGCTCACGCCCTCCCCCGGCCGCGCCTCGGCCAGGGCAGGCAGCGGCGTCAGGGCGGCGGTGGCCAGCGCCAGGGCGGTCAACATCGGTTTCCTGCGAATCAATCTCATGACTTACCTCTTGTTGTGGTTATTACGGTCTTGCGATCCGGTGCCGGGTCCGGGAGACCCGGGGTTCGGCGCCGGGGTGAAAAGCCAAGACAGGCAACCGGGACGTCCGCCCCGCTTGGCTTCTCGGTCGGGTGCGATGCAAAAAGCCCCATGTCGTTGAGACGGCATGGGGCGCTTTCGACTATCGTGGTAGGGGGCCTTCCGGGATCATCGGGGGCGATCAGTAATCGACCACCACATCGCCCAGTGGCTTGCTGCAGCAGGAGAGGATATAGCCCTCGGCCACGTCCTCGTCGGTGATGCCGCCGTTGTGCTCCATCTCCACCTGACCGGCGGTGAGGGGCACCCGGCAGGTGCCGCAGATCCCCATGCCGCAGGCCTTGGGAATATGCAGCCCCAGCTTGGCGGCGGCGGTGTGCACGGTCTCGCCGGGCTGGATGCGCACGCTCTTGCCGGTGGTGGAGAACTCCACGCTGAGCATATCGGCGACATCCAGTTCCTCGGCTTCCACCTCGGCCTGCTCGGCATGCTCGATCGCCTCCTCCTGCACATCGGCCGGGGTCTCCCCGAAGGACTCCTCATGGTAGTGGGCCATGTCGAAGCCGTTGTTCTTGAGCAGGTTCTTGACGGCGTTCATATAGGGAGTGGGGCCACAGCAGAAGATCTCCCGCTCCATGAAGTCGGGGGCCATCAGCTCCAGCATGGCCTGGCTCAGGTAGCCGCGGAAGCCGGCCCAGGCCTCGCCCAGCTCGTCGCTGCGTTCGCAGACGATATGCAGCTTGAACTCGGGAATCCGCGAGAAGATATGCTCCAGCTCGCGGTGGAAGATCACGTCCTTGGGCGAGCGGGCGCTGTGCACGAACTCGATGTCCACCAGGGAGTTGGTATCGAAGAACCAGCGCGCCATGGACATCAGCGGGGTCACGCCGACGCCGCCGGAGAGCATCAGGATCTTCTCCGCCGGGTAGTCGATGCAGTTGAAGTTACCCACCGGGCCATGCACCGCCAGCTCGTCATTGACGCGCAGGTTGTCGTGCAGCCAGTTGGAGACCCGGCCCCCGGGCATCCGCTTGACGGTGATGGAGAAGCTGTAGGGCACCGAAGGGGAGCTGGAGATGGTGTAGGAGCGCATCACCTGCTCGCCGTCGATCTCCAGCTCCAGGGTCACGAACTGCCCCGGCTTGAAGAAGAACATCACCGGCTGCTCGGCCATGAAGCAGAAGGTACGCACGTCCCAGGTCTCCTGGATCACCTTGACGCAGCGCACCAGGTGGCGGCCATTGGTCCAGGTCTGGGTGGTGACGGGGTTGAGGAAGTTCATTGTCATTATCGGTTCGCCTGGGCTGCACCATGGGGGCTGTCTCCGACCGCGGTGCCACCGCTTGTCGTTGAGCGAATTTTGCGCCAAGGGATAGCGTCGTCACATGCCTGTTCGCGACACGGGCATATCCCTGGCATCCAGGCCCCGAGGGCGATATTTCGCCGGGCGTCGCCGGCGCATCACCTTTTGTCGCCGGCAGATAACTGTCTTTCCCGACTCTGCCCCACACTCGCCGCAAATCAGGGTCACGCCGATGCAGCGCGACCCCCAGCCGCTGACGAAGCTCACAATCAACAATGACTCGGCCTGACCCGCCGCCCGTAATGAGGAAGTGCCCCATGGAATCCAAGCCCCTCGCTCGTCTGGACGATCCGCTGGCCCCCGCCCGGGAAGCCACCGCGGAGATGCTGCGCAGCCGTCAGCGGAATTTCTCCCTGCCCCAGCCCTTCTACAATGACGAGCGTGTCTTCGCCCTGGACATGCAGGAGATCTTCGGCAAGGAGTGGCTCTTCGCCGGCATGACCAGCGAGATTCCCACCAAGGGCAACTTCATGACCGTGGAGATCGGCGACAACCCGGTGATCCTGGTGCGCGGCAACGACGGTCAGGTGCATGGCTTCCACAACGTCTGCCGCCACCGCGGTTCGCGGCTGTGCGTCAAGGAGAAGGGCAAGGTCGCCAAGCTGGTCTGCCCCTACCACCAGTGGACCTATGAGCTGGACGGCCGCCTGCTGTTCGCCGGCTCCGACATGGGCGAGAACTTCGACCTCAACCAGTACGGCCTCAAGCCGGTGCAGGTGAAGACCGGGGGCGGCTTCATCTTCGTCAGCCTGGCCGACGAGCCGCCGGCCATCGATGACTTCCTGGCCACCCTGACGCACTACCTCGAACCCTATGACATGGAGAACACCAAGGTCGCGGTGGAGTCCTCCATCGTCGAGCAGGCCAACTGGAAGCTGGTGATCGAGAACAACCGGGAGTGCTACCACTGCAACGGCTCCCACCCGGAGCTGCTCAACTCCCTGCAGGAGTTCGACGACACCGACGACCCCCGTGCCACCCCCGCCTACAAGGCCCTGGTGGCCCAGAAGCAGTCCGACTGGGACGCCCTGCAGGTGCCCTGGCAGCTCAAGCGCTTCGGCAAGCGCAACCGCCTGACCCGCACCCCGCTGCTGGACGGCGCCGTCTCCATGACCATGGACGGCAAGCCCGCTTGCCAGAAGCTGATGGGACGCCTCCAGAGCGCCGACCTGGGCTCGCTGCGCATCCTCCACCTGCCCAACTCCTGGAACCACTTCATGGGCGACCATGCCATCGTCTTCCGGGTGCTGCCGCTGGGTCCCCAGCAGACCCTGGTGACCACCAAGTGGCTGGTGCACAAGGATGCCGTGGAGGGCGTCGACTACGACCCCGCCGAGATGCGCAAGGTGTGGGACGCCACCAACGACCAGGACCGTCGCCTGGCCGAGGAGAACCAGCGCGGTATCAACTCCCAGGCCTACCAGCCGGGTCCCTACTCCGAGACCTATGAGTTCGGCGTGATCGACTTCATCGACTGGTATGGCGAGCGCCTGCTGGAGAACCTGGGCCACACCGCCCCGGAACTCAAGGTGGTGCAGGGCTAAGCCCCTTCGTTCTGCCCCGTCGTCCCCCGCAGGCCCGCCATCGGCGGGCCTGCGGCGTTATGGCCGGCGGCTGGATTTTCCCCGGTGCCCATGGTGGGATAGGACGGCCCCTATCACGACGAGCCCCTATGCGCCTGCGCAATATCATTATCGCCACCGTCCTGACTCCCCTCTTCCTGGTGCTGCTGGTGGTCAGCCTGGTGGCCATCGTCTCCCTCGAGGACAACCTACGCACCAAGCTGCAGAGCGAGGTGCAGATCCTCAGCCAGGCCATCGGCACCTCCCTGGGCTATGCCCTGACCCAGGAGGCGCCCCGGGAGGCGGTGCAGGAGTCCCTGCATGCGGCCTTCTCCTTCCATCGCATCTACGGCGCCTATGTCTTCGACACCCGGGGCGACAAGGTCTATGGCCTGGGCCTCGGCGAGACCCTGTTCGCCCCCGAGGAGATCCGTGCCGTGGCCGAGAGCGGCGAGGAACTGGGGGAGTACCGCCAGCACGAGCGCTGGAGCTACTACTCGGCCCTGGTACCCCTGACCACGCCGGGGGGCGAGCCCCGCGGCGTGCTCCAGGTCAACCGCCTCAACACCGGGGTGGAGAACTACATCGGCTTCCTCAGCCTGGTGGCCCTGGGCGCCTTCCTGATCGCCGCCGTCGGCATCGTGGCGATGATCTGGTGGGGCTTCCGGCGCCATATCGAGCGCCCCCTGGAGCGTCTGCTGGCGGTAATGGAGCGGGTCGGGAGCGGCGAGCGCCAGCGTCGCGCCGAGGTCGAGGGCCCCGCCGAGTACCGCCGCCTGTCGCTGGCCCTCAACGAGATGCTCGATGCCCTGGCCGAGAAGGATGCCGATATCGAGGCACGGCGGCGCAAGGAGATCGCCCTGGAGCGGCGCCTGCGCAAGTCCAGGAAGCTCGCCGAGCTCGGCGTGCTGGCCGCCGGCGTCGCCCACGAGCTGGGGGCGCCGCTGTCGGTGATCGACGGCCAGGCCCAGCGCCTGGAGCGCCGTGCCACGGACGAAACCCAGCGTCGCCCGCTCGCCCGGATCCGCGGCGAGGTGGCACGGATCGTCACCATCGTGCGCCAATTGATGGAACTGGGGCGCCGCCATAACCTGGAGCTGGCCCCCTGCCGCCTGGACGACCTGGTGCGCGGCGCCCAGGCCCTGGTAGAGGGTGGCGAGGCCATCGAGGTGGACCTCCCCGAACCGCCGCCGACCCTGATGGGTGACGAGCAGCAGCTCACCCAGGTACTCACCAACCTGCTGCACAACGCCCGTCAGGCCAGCCCCGAGGGGCGGGTGCGCCTCTCGGCCCGGGTCGTCGATGGCGCCCTCTGCCTGCGGGTGGAGGACGACGGCCCCGGCATTCCCGAGGAGCACCAGGGGCGGGTCTTCGACCCCTTCTTCACCACCAAGCCGGTGGGCCAGGGCAGCGGCCTGGGGCTGGCCATGGCCCACCGCATCGTCAGCGACCACAGTGGTAGTATCGTCCTGGGCGACGCCGAGCTGGGCGGCGCCGCCTTCGACCTCACCCTGCCCCTGGATAGCGAGACCTGACCATGGATGACACCGGCCACCACCTGCTGATCGTCGAGGACGACCCCGCCCTGCAAGAACTGCTGGTGGAGGAACTGAGCGAGGCCGGCCACCGGGTGACCGCCTGCGACAGCGCCGAGGCCGCCATGGCCGCCCTCAGCCAGGCCCCGGCGGACCTGATCATCAGCGACGTGCGCCTGCCCGGCATCAGCGGCCTGGCCTGGCTGGAGCGGGTACGCGGCGAGGGCCTCGAGTGCGGCTTTATCGTCATCACCGCCTTCGGCACCATCGAGCAGGCGGTGGAGGCCCTCAAGCGGGGCGCCGACGACTTCCTGACCAAGCCCCTGGACCTGGCGGCGCTTCAGGAGGCGGTATTCCGGGTCCTGGAGCACCGCCGCCTGGCGGCCCGCGGCGAGGGCGAGGCGCCGGCGCACTTCCACGGCATCGTCGGCGCCAGCGACGCCATGCAGTCGCTCTTCCACGACGCGGCGCGGCTGGCCAACAGCGAGGCCCCCATCCTGCTGCTCGGCGAGAGTGGCACCGGCAAGGAGCTGCTGGCCCGGGCCATCCATGCCGAGTCGCCTCGGGCCGAGGGGCCCTTCGTGGCGGTGAACTGCGCCAGCGTGCCGGCGGAGCTGATGGAGAGCGAGTTCTTCGGCCACACCAAGGGCGCCTTCACCGGCGCCCACGAGGCCCGCAGCGGCCTCTTCCAGGCCGCCCAGGGAGGCAGCCTCTTCCTCGACGAGATCGGCGAGATGCCCATCGCCCTGCAGGCCAAGCTGCTGCGCGCCCTGCAGGAGAAGCGGGTGCGCCCGGTGGGCGGCGAGCGGGAGCTGCCGGTGGACGTGCGGATCATCGCCGCCACCCACCGTGACCTGGAGCAGGCGATCACCGACGGCGACTTCCGCAGCGACCTCTTCTACCGGCTGGAGACCTTCTCCCTGCGCCTGCCGCCGCTGCGCGAGCGTCACGGCGACCTCCAGCCGTTGATCACCGCGCTGATCGACAAGCACGCCGAGGCCCAGGGCAAGCGCATCCTCGGCGTCGAGCCCCAGGCCCTGGAGGCGCTGCTCGGCTACCCCTACCCGGGCAATGTGCGCGAGCTGGAGAACGCCATCATGCGCGCCGTGACCCTGGCCGAGGGGGAGCGCCTCAGCCACGGCGACCTGCCGGAGCGCCTGCGCCAGCACCGCCCCACCCCCGCCACCACCCTGCCCAGCGCCGAAGGCCAGGCCCCCTGGCCGCGCCTGGAAGACGTGGAGAAGCGCTATATCCACAAGGTGCTGGAGGCCACCGGCGGCAACAAGCGGCGCACCGCCGAGATCCTCGGCATCGCCCGCAAGACCCTCTATCGGCGGCTGGAGGAGTAGCCCTTAGGCTTTGCCTGAAAAGTCGGCGAGCGAAGGTCAGACAAGGCAAAAATCGGCGAAAAGACGGACCGGGCTCGCGTACGAGTTTACGGGGTGTAAATGAGTATTTTGATCGGACTCGCGCACGAGCCGATTTTTAACGCCGTATGGTCGAGCACAGCCAGTTTTCGGACATAGCCTAGAGAATCAGGTGGGGCAGAAAACAGGAACTGTCCTTGGTAATGGCTCCCACGTCTTCGCGCAGCCCCATGCCGCAGGCGCGATCCCCCACCACCCAGCTCCCCACCAGGGTATGCCGGGCCCCGAAACGCGGCAGCGGTGCCAGGGCCTGGAGGATCCGGGGACTGTCGGTATAGGGCCCGTCCACCCAATGGCGCTCCCCGGCCGCGGTCACCAGTTCGATATTGCTGCCCTCCCGGGAGAAGAACGGCTTGCGCACCCAGCCCGGGCCCAGGGCGCGACCGGGCGCCTCCTCGAAGAAGGCGGGCAACAGGTTGGGGTGGCCCTCGAAGTGCTCCCAGAGCAGCGGCAGGATCCCCTTGTTGGAGAGGATCATCTTCCAGGGGGGCTCGAACCAGCGGGTCCGCTTGTCGGGCAGATGGGCACCGAAGTCCTCGTGGACCATCTCCTCCCAGGGGTAGAGCTTGAAGATCGCCTCGATGGGCTCGTCGTCGAGGCCGACGAAGGCATCGCCACGATTGAGGCCGATCTCCTCCACATGCAGGAAGGGGACCTCGAAGCCGGCCTGCAGGGCGATATCCTGCAGGTAGCGCACCGTGGCCCGGTCCTCGACGCTGTCCTGGACGCTGGCGAAGTGCAGGGTCCCGCCGGGCAGGCGCTCACGCAGGTGCGCGAAGGCCATCAGCAGGCGCTCCTGAATGGCGTTGTACTGGTCGGCCTGGCGCGGGATCAGCCCCAGTTGCATGGCCTGTTCCAGCCACACCCACTGGAAGAAGGCCGCCTCGTAGAGGCTGGTGGGGGTGTCGTAGTTGAGCTCCAGCAGCTTGGCCGGCCCCCGTCCATCGTAGGAGAAGTCGAGGCGCCCGTAGAGCGATGGCTGGCCACCACGCCAGGAAGCGACCAGGGTCTCCCACATGAACTCGGGAATGGCCAGGCGCGCCAGCAGCGCCTCCGAGTCACAGACGCGATCCACCAGCTCCATGCACATCTCGTGGATCGCTTCGGTGGGGGCCTCGATCTCCTCCTCGACCTGCCGCAGGGTGAACTGATAGTAGGCCGATTCGACCCAGTAGGGTTCGCCCTCCAGGGTGTGGAAGTGAAAGCCCAGCTCCTCGGCCAGGGCCTTCCAGTGGGGTCGCTCGGGGACATCGAGACGCAGCATGACGGCTCCTGGGACAGGACAGCGGAAATGACCCGGCGCACCGCCGGGTCGGCGTCGATAACGGGGGTCAGGAGCCCCAGCCCCCGCGCGCCGCCGAGCGCGAGCCGAAGCCGCTGCGCTGGGTTGCCCGGGGGCTCGAGGTGGTCATGCGGTTGCGGTAGGCCCGTTCCTGGTTGGAGATGTTCTGCTCCATGCGCGCCTGCCGGCTCAGGGTACGGCTACTGGCGCCGACCACCGCGGCGTCCCAGTCGCCACGATTGCCACGGTCGCGGTAGACCGGCTCCTGATAGACCTGCTGCAGGGTGCGGCCCCGGCTGGTGTTGGACATCATGTTGCCGACCATGTAGCCCATCATCGCCGGCATGAACCAGCCGCCGCCCTGCTGGCCGGTGGCCGCCGGCTGGGGAGGCGCCTCGCAGCTCCCCTCGCCGAAGCGGGCCTCGCACGCCTCCAGGGAGGTAAAACGGGGAGCCGCCTCGAGGGCAAGGCGGTAGGCATCCTCGCAGGTGGAACGGGTATAGACATCGGCCGCCACGCACTCATCGACGCTCCGATAGGCCTGCTCGCCCTCGAAGTCGACACCGACCACCCGCTCGCGCTCGTCCTGCGGATTCGGCGCCTGGCCACAGGCGCTCAGGGTGACGGAGGCGACGCCCATGGCGGCAAGAACCAGGCGCTGACTGCGCTTGCGCCGGGGGCGTGCCATCGGCGGTTGCTGTACTTCACTCATGGATTTCGGCTCTCGCTTACCAGGACATGGAGGCGGCATTCAACAGGCCGACGGCAATGGACACCGAGGCCACCAGGATGCCGAAGGCCTGGTGATCCTCGGTGATGTGTTGCGCCAGGCTCTCGCCGCTGCGACGCAGCACCAGCTTGATGGTGAAGAAGGTCGCCAGTTGCACGATGAAGGCGACCACGCCCCACAGCACGAAATCGAGCAGGCTGACCGAATGGCTCATGGCGCTGTACAGCGGAATCACGAAACCGAGGATCGAGCCGCCATAGGCGATGGAGGCCGCGGTATTGCCCTTGCGGATCAGCGACCACTCATGGTGCGGCGTCAGCTTGCTGTAGCAGATCATGAAGGTGACCAGCAGCAGCACCGCGATGCCCAGGTAGAGGAAGAAGAGCGGCAATCCCTGCAGATAGAGGGCAAGACGAGACATGGCGTGAGGTTCCTTTTCGCATGTGAGGGGCCCGATCAGGCGCGGATGGCATCGATATCCACCCAGGAGAGATCGATGCCCAGGTTCTCCACCAGCATGAAGCCGCCGTCGTGGTCGTCTTCGGCGCTGAGGAAGAGGTACTCCCGCAAGGGAGCGTCGGTCACGGAGCGCTCGTAGAGCATTCCATAATGGGTCACGGGGCGCCGGCCCGGGCGCTCCCGGGACACCACCGTCTCGTGCAGCATCACCGGCGGCGTCCAGGCCTGCCCCGGCTCCCCCCAGACCCGCGTGAACTCGAAGGTCGTGCCGGTATCGGCCCTCAGCGCATGGCGCTCGGCCCCCAGGGCATGGGCCTGGCTTCCGGCGGCGGGGGCATTGATCAGGCGATCGAATTCGCGATCGGCCAGGTGCGTCACGGCGAAGAAGTCGAACAGCTTGATCTCGGCCAGTGCCCCGCCCTCGAGGCTGAGCTGGAGGAAGGTGTCGTTGTCGAGGTAGAAGCGGCAGAGGTGGGCGTCGCCGCCCAGGTCGATATGTCCGATGGCGGCGATGGCATGGTAGCTGGGCGTTGCTTCCCAGCGAAACACCAGGCGATCGTGATAGGCCCGATGGGCGAGCAGGTCGATGCGGACACGCCCCCCCAGGCGCAGCTCGCCCAGGGCCTCGGCCCCCGCCAGCCCGGAGAAGAGCGGGTCCACTTCCGCCGGCTCGTTGACGGCCCGGTCCTCGGCACCGAGCCACCGCCTGAGGACGCCTAGCATGGGGCCACCTCCCGGGGTGCCGCCAGGGCCCCGATCAGCTCGGCCAGTTGCTCCTGGGAGAGCCGCGAGGGCCCCATGTAGTAGAGCACATCGCCTTCGCAGACCGGGGTCCGGGACGGCGGATTGAGGATCTGATGACCATTGCCCCCGGCCTTGCACAGCCCCAGCAGGGTGATATCGGCACGCTGCTTGGCGACGACCAGCAGGTCCCCGTAGCAGGGACGCGCGCCGTCTCCAGCGGGTACCGTCTGCTGGAATTGGGTCGCGCCGTGGTCGAGGGCCAGCAGCTCGTTGACGACCCGGCTGATGCCCTTGTCCATGGCCGAGCGCACCAGCATCTCGATGGAGAGCCCCTGGGTGCACTCGATGCCCGGCAGGGCATCGCGCAGCATCGCCGCGGTGGCCCGATTATCGCAGTGGGCCACCACATGACAGCCCGGGTGCTTGAGCCGATAGACCGAGAGGGCGATGGTGGCGACCCGCTCGTCCGCATAGTCGTAGATGATCACCCGATCCGCTCCCCTCACCCCGGCGCGCTCCAGTAGCTGGGGGCTGGAGAAGCTCTCGCCGCGCACGAACTTCACCCGCCCGGGCAGCGGGTTCTCCATCTCGTTGACGACGCAGAGCACGATCTCGTTGGAGAACTGGGTGTCCTTGAGCAGGATATCGACCATGGCTTCGGTGGGCTCGCCGTGCCAGCCGATGATCAGGGTGTGCCCCTCGAGGTTGCCGTAATTACCCTTGCCGCACATGGCACGTCTCCAGTGTTCGGCCACGAAGGTAGCCGCCTTGCCGATGAAAGAGGCAAACAGCATGATCGAACCGGGAATCAACCAGAGGGCGGCGATCAGCTGTCCCCCCTCGGTGGTCGGCGAATAATCGCCATAACCCACCGTGGTGGCCGTGGTGACATAGAAGTAGAGCCAGCGCGTGGCCTGAGTGGCCACCGACTCCCCGGCCAGGAAGAACAGCAGCCAGGCACTGGCGCCATGCAGCAGCACCAGGACCATCAGCACCGGCCACGACAGCGTCAGCGCCGCGGCCTGAAGGCGCTGGTAAAGCCGTATGAGAAACATGCCCTCGCTCCTTGAACGGGCGGGCCCGCGACACGGCGGGCGCGGGTCGATCAGGGCGTCTCGTCACTCTTGGCCGGGGTCTCCCCCGCCGGCTGGCGCAGCCTGGCCAGGATATCCTCGGCCTGGCTGGGCCGGGCGCCGATGCCGGCCGCCTTGAGGCGTGCCTCGAGGGAGGCGCCGCTCTGCTCGTCATGGAGCTGCTCGGCCGCCTGCATCTGGGCGCTGCGTAGCTGCTGGCGCTCCTTGATGCGCTCCAGCGACTCCATGGCGGTATGCATGCGCGAGGTCTGCCCCGAGTGCTGGGCCGCCACCGCGGACTGGGCCTTCTGCACGCTATCGGTCGCCTTGACCACGGAGACCTGCTGCTTGAGCTGGCGTACCTTGTTCTCCGAATCACGGATGGCCGCCCGCAAGGACGCGATGCTCTCGTCGAACTGGGCGACGATGGTGGTCTCGGCCTCCAGCTCGCCTTGCAGCTCGACCAGGCGTTCCGCCACCTCGAGGGCCAGCCCCTCCTCGCCCTTGGCGAGGGCGGCACTGGCACTGGCCTCGAGTTCGGCGTGCTTGGCTTCGAGCTCGCCGGCCTTGTTGGCATTGAGCTGACGCTTGGCCATCACCTCGGTCAGGTGGTGCTTGGACTGCCGCAGCGCGGCCTCGGCGTCGCGGATTTCCTGATCGAGAATTCGCATGGCCTGGGAATCGACGACGGCCTGACCGGTCTCACTGGCACCGCCGCGCAGCGCGGTCAGCAATTTTCCGAAGATAGACATGGGCAACGTCCTTGTTTCGCGGCGGCGGAATTACCGCAACTCATCCTGAAGCAGCTCGGCGGCCTGGAGGGCGGCACCGGCGGTGGCATGAAGCTCGGAGCAGATCGACGCCGGCTTCGATTCGGCGAACAGCTGGCCATAGGCCACGTAATAGTCCTGGCCATTGATCTCGGTCAGGCCGATGGAGGCCAGGGGAATCGCCATGCCCAGCCGCAAGGCCATGGCATTGAAGCGCTCCGGGGAAGCCACCGCGGCCAGCGGGGCGATGGGCGCCATCACGACCCACTGTTCGCTCTGGCGGGTAATCGTCATGGAGAGCGAGGAATAGTCGTCCAGGGACATGGCGATGGCATGGTTGCGCATGTCCAGCTCGAAATCCCCCAGGGGCCAGGCAAGCCCTCCCTCCAGAGGGAGTCGCTCGGGACGGGTCAAAATCTCGAAAAGCTCGGCAATCGAGAGCCCGGATTCCTGCGTATCGTTTGGCGCCATCGTTTCTCTCTTCCTTGATGTGAAGGGGAACCACTGGACGATGGCGATACCTCCCACGACCACCGGGACGGTGGAGAGGTCAAGGCGGGGTATCGACATCCTTGTCGGGCCATTGTTTGCCCAACACTGACAAATAATGGCCAATCCCCTGGGCCCTCACCGGCATTGCCGATGCCCTAGGCCCAGAAAATGGCGAAGAAGAATATTCTAAATTAATAGATAAAGACAACCCCCAGGCAGAGCGGCCCGGCAGGACACAAAAAAGCCCCCGGCGGGTGCCGGGGGCCAATGCGTCCGTTGGAAACGTCATGCCTCAGGGAGAAAGGCCTTACCAGCTGCTGTCATCCTCCTCCTCGTCTTCCCAGTCGTCCCAGGGGGTCTCCTCCTCTTCTTCCTCGTACTCGTAGGTCTCATGGGGCTGGCCTTCCGGCTCGGGCATCGGTTCGGCCTCCTGGGCCTCGCCCGGCATCGGTTCGGTGCCGCCGCCGAAGCCGGCATCATCCTGGCCGCCATAGGCGTCCTGGGGCTCGCCGCCCATGGGCTCCTGCTGCTGGCCATGCTCCTGGTACTGCTGCTGGGCCGGATCCTGCTGGGGTTCCTGCTCGAAGGCGAAGGCCAATGGGCTGGCCATCAGGCCGAAGGAAACACCGAGAATACCGACTTGCTTGAGTGCCTTCTTGGAGAGCATCACTACCTCCTTGATGGGTTGCACGTCTTGCGGGGTGTGGGAGAAACCAGGGCCTGGGCCCCGTGGCGAAAGCGCCATTCATCGGGAGGGCCTAGAAGCCCTCGTCGTCGAAACCTTCCTCATCGAAACCGTCGTCATACTCCGGCATCGGTTCCTGGCTGCTCATGGGATCCGCCTCCATGGCGGGGTCCTGCATGCCGGGATCCTGGGCCGACTCCATGGGCTCGGGCTGCTCCATGGCCGGTTCTTCCATGGGCGGCAGGTCGTCATCGTTGCCGCAGCCGGCCAGGGCCAGGGAGCCCAGCGAGAGGGCGGCGATGGCCGCCAGGGCCTTGAGTTTGCGGGCGGGGTGACCTTTCATGCCCATCCTCCTGATATTCGTGGGTGGCACCTAACCCATAGCAGCGGCTATGCCAGCTCATGCCATAAAAATAAAAACAACTTTAAAATCATAAAGATAAAAACACCAAAGCATGCCGGGTCCGCGTCGCTCCAGGCGCCGGCGACCCCGTCCGGGGTGGGGAAAAATGACACATGGGTCAGGGAGAGACGGTGGCCAGGCGCCACAGGAGATCGCCAGGACGGCAACAGACAGCGCGGAAACAGGCGCGGCGCCCGAAGGCGCCGCGTAAGGCAGGTAAGCCGAGACCGACTGAGGGGATTAACGCAATCCCGGCAGCAGATAGCGCTCCAGGGCCTGGCGCACCGAGGGCAGCATCACATCGGTCTGTTCGCTGAGTTCGCGCACCAGGTCCTGGAGGCCGGGCACGCCCACCTCCACATGCTTGAGTAGCGCCATGCGCGCACAGGTCTCGGGGCAGGCCCCCTCGGGGATGCGAATCCCCAGGGCCACCAGGCGATGGCGGAAGTCGTCGCCATCGATCAGGTCGGCGATCATCATGGGTTGGCCCTCCTTAGTGGGAAAAGTCGTGGGGCAAAGGGCGGGGCAGGACCGGCCGGGGCCGGTCCTGCCCGCCGATCAGGCCGCCTCCGCCGGGCTCAGGCGACAGGCCGCATACTTGAACTCCGGAATCTTCCCATAGGGGTCGAGGGCCGGGTTGGTCAGCAGGTTGGCCGCGGCCTCCCCGTAGCAGAAGGGCACGAAGACCATGCCCTCCGGCATCGCCGGGTCGACCCGCGCCCTGAGGGTGATCGCCCCCCGTCGGGTGGTGATGGTCAGCGCATCCCCCGGGGCCAGCCCCAGCCGTTGCAGCTCGGCGGGGGCCAGGCTGGCCACCGCCTCCGGCTCCAGGTCGTCGAGGACGGTGGCACGGCGGGTCATGGAGCCGGTGTGCCAGTGCTCCAGCTGACGCCCGGTGGTCAGCACCGTGGGGAAGGCATCGTCCACCGGCTCATCCGGCGGCAGCGGCCGGGTGGGCGAGAATTTCGCCCGTCCGCTGGCGGTGGGGAAGGCGTCGGAGAAGACCACGTCCGCCCCCGGGGCGTCGTCCGCCGGGCAGGGGTAGGTCACCGACTGCTCCCGCTCCAGGCGCTCCCAGGAGATATGATCCAGGGACGGCATGCCGCGCTTCATCTCGGCGAAGACGTCCCGCGGGTGCTGGTAGTTCCAGTCCAGGCCGAAGCGCTTGGCGATCTCCTGGATGATCCACCAGTCCGGCTTGGCCTGGCCCGGCAGCGGCAGGGCCGCGCGGCCCAGCTGCACCTGGCGGTTGGTGTTGGTAACGCTGCCGTCCTTCTCCGGCCAGGCGGAGGCGGGCAGGATGACGTCGGCGAACTGGGCGGTCTCGGTGACGAAGAGGTCCTGCACCACCAGGTGCTCGAGCTCGCCGAGCGCCTGGCGGGCGTGCTCCAGGTCCGGGTCGGACATCGCCGGGTTCTCGCCCTGGATATACATGCCCTTGATGGTACCGGCATGGATGGCGTCCATGATCTCCACCACGGTGAGGCCCGGCTCCGGGTCCAGGGGCGTGTTCCACAGCTCCTCGAAGGCGGCGCGTACCTGGTCGTCGCTGACCGGCTGATAGTCCGGCATCACCATGGGGATCAGGCCCGCATCGGAGGCGCCCTGGACGTTGTTCTGGCCGCGCAGCGGGTGCAGGCCGGTGCCGGGGCGCCCGGTCTGGCCGCAGGCCAGGGCCAGGGAGATCAGGCAGCGGGCGTTGTCGGTGCCGTGAGTATGCTGGGAAATACCCATGCCCCAGAAGATCATCGCCCGCTCGGCGGTGGCGTAGAGCCGCGCCACCTCGCGGATGGTCTCCGGCTCGACGCCGCACAGGCCGCTCATCGCCTCGGGGGTCATGTCCACCACATGAGCCTCGAGGGCCTCGAAGCCCTCGGTGTGCTGGGCGATATAGGCCTCGTCGTAGAGCCCCTCGGTGACGACCACGTTGAGCATGGCGTTGAACAGCGCCACGTCGGCCCCCGGCGAGAAGCGCACGCTCAGATGGGCGTAGGCGTCGAGGGCCTGGCCGCGGGGATCGAGGATCAGGATCTTGGTGCCGCGCTTGGCGGCCTGCTTGAAGAAGGTCGCCGCCACCGGGTGGTTCACCGCCGGGTTGCAGCCGGTGAGGATCACCACGTCGGCCTCGCTGGCCTGCATGAAGGAGGCAGTCACGGCGCCGGAGCCGATGCACTCCATCAGCGCCGCCACCGAACTGGCGTGGCACAGCCGGGTGCAGTGGTCCACATGGTTGGAGCCGAAGCCGGTGCGCACCAGCTTCTGGAACAGCCAGGCCTCCTCGTTGGAGCACTTGGCGCTGCCGAAGCCGGCCAGCGCCGCCGGGCCGTGGGCCGCCTTGAGGTCGACGAGCCCCCGGGCGGCGACGTCCAGGGCCTCCTCCCAGCTCGCCTCGCGGAAGTGAGTCAAGGGGTTCACCGGATCGAAGGCCGGATCGATGCCCTTGGCCACCCCGGGCTTGCGGATCAGCGGCGTGGTGAGCCGCGAGGGGTGGCGCGGGTAGTCGTAGCCGAAGCGCCCCTTGACGCACAGGCGGTTCGCGTTGGAGGGGCCGTCGCGCCCCTCGACGAAGAGGATCTCGTCGTCCTTGATATGGTAGGTCAGCTGGCAGCCCACCCCGCAGTAGGGGCACACCGAGTCGACCTGGCGATCGGCCACCGCGGAGTCGCCATGGCCCGCCTGATCGATCAGGGTGGCCGGCATCAGAGCGCCGGTGGGACAGGCCTGGACGCACTCGCCGCAGGCCACGCAGGTGCTGTCGCCCATGGGGTCGTCGAAGTCGAAGACGATCTTCGCCGCCGAGCCACGGTGGGCCAGGCCGATGACGTCGTTGACCTGGACCTCGCGACAAGCGCGCACGCAGAGGTTGCACTCGATGCAGGCGTCGAGATTGACGCGCATGGCGGAGTGGCTGGCATCCTGGGTTAATGAGCCCTCACGGGGGGCCACATGATGCACCACGCCCTCCCGGCGGGTCGGCAGTTGGCTGCGCACCGCCGTGGCGTCGATGGCCAGCTGGTCGGCCATGGCCCAGAAGTGGCTGGACCGGTCGGGGCCGTCGTCGCGCTCCGGCTGGTCGACCAGCAGCAGCTCCATCACCCCTTCCCGGGCGGTACGCGCCCGCTCGGAACTGGCGCTCCTGACCACCAGGCCCGGGGCCGCCTCGCGCAAGCAGCTGGCGGCCAGGGCGCGCTCGCCCTCGATCTCCACCATGCAGGCGCGACAGTTGCCATCGGCGCGGTAGCCGCTGGCGTCCTTGAAGCAGAGGTGGGGAATGGTCTCGCCGGCGCGCTTGGCCACCTGCCAGAGGGTCTCGCCCCGGTAAGCGCTCACTTCCACGCCATCCAGCGTCAGGGTAAAGCTTTCGTTTGAGCTCGGTTCGGTCATGCTCATTCTCCCTTACCCCTTGACGATCACGTTCTGGGCGGCGAGTTCACCGCGGAAATCCTTGAGTAGCCCCAGCACCGGATTGGGGGCCGCCTGGCCGAGGCCACAGATGGAGGCGTCCATCATCACCTGCGACAAGCGGGTCAGGACTTCGGCGTCCCATTCGTCGCCCTCGAGCAGGGTCAGCATCTTCTCGGTGCCCACCCGGCAGGGGGTGCACTGACCGCAGGACTCGTCGGCGAAGAAGGCCAGCAGGTTGGTGGCCACGGCGCGCAGGTCGTCCTGGTCGGAGAGCACCATCACCGCCGCCGAGCCGATGAAACAGCCGTGCTCCTGGAGGGTGTCGAAGTCCAGGGGAATGTCCGCCTTGGACGCCGGCAAAATGCCCCCGGAGGCGCCGCCGGGCAGGTAGGCGGCCAGGCGATGGCCCTCGGCCATGCCACCGCAGTGCTCCTCGATCAGCTCATTGAGGGTGATGCCCGCCGGGGCCAGGTAGACCCCGGGACGCTTGACCCGGCCGGAGACCGAGAAGCTGCGCAGCCCCATCCGACCGTGGCGGCCCTGGCTCGAGAAGGCCTCGGCGCCACGCTGCCAGATCAGCGGGATCCAGTAGACGGTCTCCACGTTGTTGACCAGGGTGGGCCGGTCGAAGAGGCCCTTCTGGGCGACGAAGGGAGGACGGTGGCGGGGCTTGCCCGGCTTGCCCTCCAGGGACTCGATCATCGCCGACTCCTCGCCGCAGATATAGGCGCCAGCACCGCGACGCACCACGATATACCCCGGCGCCACCAGCCTGGCGGCCTCGAGTTCGGCGATCGCCTCGGCGAGCACGGCGTGCAGGCCCGGGTATTCGTCGCGCAGGTAGATATAGAGGGCCTCGGCCTCCACCGCCCAGGCGCTGACCAGGGCCCCTTCCAGGAAGCGGTGCGGGGCCCGCTCCAGGTAGTAGCGATCCTTGAAGGTGCCGGGCTCGCCCTCGTCGGCGTTGATGGCGCAGTAGCGCGGCCCCGCTTCCTGACGCACGAAGTGCCACTTCTTGAAGGTCGGGAAGCCGGCGCCGCCCAGGCCGCGCAGGTTGGCCTGCTGCATGGCCTCCATCAGCGCCTCCACCGTCACCTCGCCGTCGTGGCAGGCCTGCAGCAGCTCGAAGCCGCCCTCGCAGCGGTAGGCCTCGAGGCGCTGCCAGTCGATGGCCTCGGGGTGGGTCTCGTCGGCCTCGATGGCCGCCCGGACCCGGGCCGCATCGGCCCGGCCCAGGTGGCGATGCCCCACCTCCACCACCGGCGCCGTGTCGCAGCGCCCCATGCAGGGCGCCCGCAGCACCCGCACCGCCTCGGCATCCAGGCCCGCTTCCAGCTCCGCGCGCAGCGCCTCGGCGCCGGCCAGCTGGCAGGAGAGCGAGTCGCAGACACGGATGGTCAGTGCCGGCGGCGCCACCTGGTCGTCATGCACCACGTCGAAGTGGGCATAGAAGGTGGCGGTCTCGTAGACCGCCGCCATGGGCAGGTTCATGTAGGTGGCCAGGGCGCGCAGGTCCGCCAGGGCGAGATGGCCCCGGGCGTCCTGGATGACGTGCAGGTGTTCGATCAACAGGTCGCGGCGGCGCAGCGCGGCATCCCGGCGCTCGTCGCCCAGCAGTTCACGCAATCCCTCGAGACGAGCGGGATCGAGCTCTCGTCCGCGGGGCTTGCCGCGGAAGCGGCGCTTGGGGGTCACGGTCTGGACGGTCATTGGGCACTCGTTATTGTCTTGATCGGCGTCTTACCGAATGTTGGCACTCCCCCCGCGGGCTGACAACGGCCGATTGGGCCGCCCATGGAAGCATAGGCATGTGGATGTCGCCCTCAGCTAGGGTGGGCCGAAGAATCAACGACGACGGCGCCCCGTAGGGCGCCGTCGAGGGCCGCAAAAAGAGCGGGATTAAGCGGCGACGCTACCGTGGGGGTCGATACCCCGGACTAGCTCGCCGCAAGCGGCTTCCTAAGCTAGGCGGCGACGCTACCGTGGGGGTCGATCACAAACTTCTTGGCGGCACCGCCATCGAAGTCGGCATAGCCCTGGGGCGCCTGGTCCAGGGTGATCATCTGGACGTTGACCGCATCGGCGATCTTGACCTTCTCGAAGAGGATCGCCTGCATCAGCGGCCGGTGATACTTCATCACCGGGCACTGGCCGGTGTGGAAGCTGTGGGACTTGGCCCAGCCGAGACCGAAGCGCATGCTCAGGGCGCCCTGCTTGGCGGCGTCGTCGGCCGCGCCCGGGTCTTCGGTCACGTAGAGGCCGGGAATGCCGATCTGGCCACCGGCGCGGGTCAGTGACATGGCCGAGTTGAGCACGGTGGCGGGCGCCTCCTTGCCATGGTTGCAGCCGCAGGCGTGGGCCTCGAAGCCGACGCAGTCGACGAAGGCATCGACCTCGCGCTCGCCGAGGATCTCCTCGAGCTTGTCGGCCATGTCGCCGTCCTGGGTCAGGTCGATGGTCTCGCAGCCGAAGCTGCGGGCCTGGGCCAGACGATCCTCGATCATGTCACCGACGATCACGCAGGCCGCCCCCAGCAGCTGGGCGGAGACCGCCGCGGCCAGGCCCACCGGACCGGCCCCGGCGATATAGACGGTGGAGCCCGGGCCGACGCCGGCGGTGACGCAGCCGTGGAAGCCGGTGGGGAAGATATCGGAGAGCAGGGTCAGGTCCTTGATCTTCTCCATGGCCTGATCGGCATCCGGGAACTTCAGCAGGTTGAAGTCCGCATAGGGCACCATGACGTACTCGGTCTGGCCGCCGACCCAGCCGCCCATGTCCACGTAACCGTAGGCGGCACCGGGGCGCGCCGGGTTGACGTTGAGGCAGATGCCGGTCTTGCCTTCCTTGCAGTTGCGGCAGCGGCCGCAGGCGATATTGAAGGGCACCGAGACCAGGTCGCCCGGCCGGATGAATTCGACGTCGCGACCGCACTCGACCACCAGGCCGGTGATCTCGTGGCCCAGCACCAGGCCGGAAGGCGCGGTGGTACGGCCGCGCACCATGTGCTGGTCGCTGCCGCAGATATTGGTGGTGACCACCTTGAGGATCACGCCGTGGTCGCACTTGCGATTGCCGATGGCGAGTTCCGGATAGGGGATGGATTCGACGGCGACTTCGCCCGGACCCTTGTAGACGACGCCGCGGTTGGCTGCATTCATGGCTGGCTTCCTTCGCGTTATTGTGTGTCTGGAGGCGGAGGCGGAAGCTCCGCCCTACGACCTTAGCCACTCGAGACCACCCCAACGGTTGTCAATGCGCCGTCACCGTATCTGATCGAGACACGCCCCTTTTCCGGACTCCACGGGATAGCCGGAGGTCGCTTTCACGACACCCTCGTTGTCGCCCAACCCCAAGAATGCGAGGGCACCCCGGGCTCGCCCGGGGGCAAGGTGACAATAACAACGAGGGCTTTCCATGAAGCAAGACGATGCGCCGGTCTTGACCCCCGGCCAAGACAATACACAAATCATGGGGCTGGACTTTCACAACCCCGTCTTTCCCCTCTCCGCCCTGGCCATCCTGGCCTTTATCCTCTACGCACTGGTCTATCCCGATGCCGCCAACAGCCAACTGGGCGCCGCCCGCGGCTGGTCCATCGAGCATTTCGACTGGCTGTTCATGATCGCGGGCAACTTCTTCGTGCTCTTCTGCCTGGCATTGATCGTGCTGCCCCTGGGCAGGATTCGCCTCGGTGGCGCCCAGGCCAGGCCGGAATATTCCCGGCTCTCCTGGTTCGCGATGCTGTTCGCCGCGGGCATGGGCATCGGCCTGATGTTCTGGAGCGTGGCGGAGCCGGTGGCCTACTACACCGACTGGTACGGCACCCCGCTCAACGCCGCCGCCGGCACCGCCGAGGGCGCCAGCGCCGCCATGGGCGCCACCATGTTCCACTGGGGCCTGCACCCCTGGGCGATCTACGGCGTGGTGGGCCTGTCGCTGGCCTTCTTCGCCTATAACCGCGGCCTGCCGCTGACACTGCGTTCCGCCTTCACGCCGCTGCTGGGCCGTCATACCCGGGGCTGGATCGGCCATACCATCGATATCGTCGCGGTGCTGGCGACCATCTTCGGCCTGGCCACCTCGCTGGGCTTCGGCGCCTCCCAGGCCGCCGGCGGCCTGGCCTATCTGTTCAATATCCCCAACACCCTGGGCACCCAGATCGCGATTATCGTGCTGGTCACCGTGGTGGCACTGTTCTCCGTGTGGCGCGGCATCGACGGCGGCGTGAAGCTCTTTTCCAACATCAATATGGTGATCGCCCTGGCCCTGCTGCTGTTCGTGGTGATCACCGGCGGCACCCTGATGTTCGTCAACGGCCTGGTCTCCACCACCCTGGATTACGTGACCCATATCGTACCGCTCTCCAACTGGATCGGCCGCGAGGACACCACCTGGTACCACGGCTGGACCGTCTTCTACTGGGCCTGGTGGATCTCCTGGTCGCCCTTCGTCGGGATGTTCATCGCCCGCGTTTCCCGCGGACGTACCGTGCGGGAATTCCTCACCGCGGTGCTGCTGGTACCGACCCTGGTGACCATCGTCTGGATGAGCGCCTTCGGCGGTAACGCCCTGAGCCAGTCGGCGGCCGGCGTCGGCGAACTGGCCAATGGCATCGGCGACGTCTCCCTGGCAATGTTCCATATGCTCGAGCAACTGCCGCTGACCACCCTCACCTCCTCCCTGGCGATCCTGCTGGTGTTGATCTTCTTCATCACCTCGTCGGATTCCGGCTCCCTGGTGATCGATAACATCACCGCCGGCGGCAAGACCGATGCGCCGCGCAGCCAGCGGGTCTTCTGGGCCACCCTGGAAGGGGTGATCGCCGGGGTCTTGCTCTACGGCGGCGGCAGCACGGCGCTCAGCGCCCTCCAGGCGGGCGCCGTGGCCACCGGCCTGCCCTTCACCCTGGTCCTGCTGGTGATGTGTTTCAGCCTGGCCCTGGGGCTCCACCAGGAGCAGCGCAAGCAGCGCCTGGCCGCGGCCTGACGGGCCTCGTAGCAGCGTCCACGCAGCCTGCCAGGGGGTTAACGTTGGTTAACCCCCTGGCATTCCCTGTATAAAGCGTCACAATATTAGGGCGTCATGGCGCTAACGAGATCATCAACAAGAGGCCGCCATGGGCCCAGCCTGGAGGGCAACGATGTATAACAAGATCATGGTACCGGTGGACCTGGCCCACCTCGATCCGTTGGCCAAGGCGCTCGAGGTCGCTGCCGATCTGGCCAGGCATTACCGTGCCGAGGTGTGCTATGCCGGCGTCACCGCCACGGCACCCAGCCCCCTCGCTCATACTCCGCAGGAGTACCAACAAAAGCTTGATGCCTTCTCCAAACAGCAAGCCGCCGAGCATGGCCAACCGGTCAGTGCCCGCGTGGTAATCAGTCATGACCCCGCCGCCGACCTGGACGCCGTCCTGGTCAAGGCCATCGAGGAATCCGGCGTCGACCTGGTGGTGATGGGAACCCATCTGCCACGTCACCTGGGTATTTTGATGCCGTCACATGGCGGTAAGGTCGCAACTCATACCGATGCATCTATCCTTTTGGTGCGTCCGTAAGCTTCGAAGTCCTCAAGACGGAGAAAACCTGTGGCTACACATTCCAATGACCCCAATGCCAAGGAGCGGAGCCAACCCTCCGAAGGCATACCGGCCCCGGAAGGGCCGGCAAACCTGATCGATACCGACTATGTGATCGGTCAGGACAACCTCACGACCACGGCCCTCGGCGTCAACGTCGACCTGCATGGCAAGGTGTTCGCCGTGTCGGCCATCGTGGTGATGTTCTTCGTGATCGTCACCCTGGCCCTGCAGGATCAGGTGGCACCGCTCTTCGATGCTACCTTTAGTTTCCTGACCGGCAACCTGGCCTGGTTCTTCCTGCTATCGGCCAATATCTTCGTGGTACTTTCCCTGGTGCTGATCTTCACCCCCCTGGGGAAAGTCCGCATCGGTGGTCGCGATGCCACCCCCGATTTCAGCTATGCGGGCTGGTTCGCCATGCTGTTCGCGGCGGGGATGGGCATCGGCCTGATGTACTTCGGCGTCTCCGAGCCCATGTCCCACTATCAGAGCGCGATGGGTGGCATTGCCACCGAGAATGGCGTGCGCACCGATTGGGCACCCCTGGGAGCCGCCGAAGGGGATCAGGGCGCGGCCATTTCACTGGGCATGGCCGCCACCATCTTCCACTGGGGCCTGCACCCCTGGGCGATCTATGCCGTGGTGGCGCTGGCCCTGGCGATCTTCTCCTATAACAAGGGGTTGCCGCTGACCATGCGCTCCATCTTCTACCCGATCCTGGGTGAGCGGGTCTGGGGCTGGCCGGGCCATGTGATCGATATCCTGGCGGTCTTCGCCACCCTCTTCGGCCTGGCGACGTCCCTCGGCCTGGGGGCCCAGCAGGCCACCAGCGGCCTCAACGACCTCTTCAACATTCCCGACACCCACACCACCATGGTGCTGCTGATCATCGCCATCACCATCGTGGCCATGGGCTCGATCGTGTTGGGGGTCGACAAGGGCGTGAAGCGTCTCTCCCAGCTCAATATGGGCCTGGCCTTCCTGCTGCTGGCGTTCGTGATCATCGTCGGCCCGACCCTGCTGATCGCCACCGGCATCTTCCAGAACCTGGCCTCCTACCTGATCAATCTCCCGGCGCTCTCCATGCCCTTCGCCCGCGAGGACGCCAACTTCAGCCAGGGCTGGACCGCCTTCTACTGGGCCTGGTGGATCTCCTGGTCGCCCTTCGTCGGCATGTTCATCGCCCGGGTCAGCCGTGGCCGTACCGTGCGTGAATTCCTGATCGCCGTGCTGCTGGTGCCCTCCTTCGTCTCGGTGATCTGGATGACCTCCTTCGGTGGCGCCGGTATCGACCAGCTGCTCGCCGGCACCTTCGAGGGAGAGGCCGACGCCCTCTTCGTGATGCTGGCCGGTCTGCCCCTGGTGGAGATCACCTCCTTTATCGCCATCGTGCTGGTGGTGGTGTTCTTTATCACCTCCTCCGACTCCGGCTCCCTGGTGATCGACACCATCACCGCCGGCGGCAAGGTGGATGCGCCCAAGCCCCAGCGGGTCTTCTGGGCCATCATCGAAGGCGCCATCGCCATCGCCCTGCTGATCGGCGGCGGCCTGGCCGCCCTCCAGGCGGCGGTCATCTCCACCGGCCTGCCCTTCACCCTGGTGCTGCTGGTGGGCTGCTACGCCATCATCAAGGGACTGATGAGCGAGCCTCGCGGCTGATTGCCCGGCGATCTCGCCAACGCGACCAGGGCGGCCTTCGGGCCGCCCTGGTTTTTTTATGCTTCATTGAAAAAAGGGGTCAGCTCCAGAGGCTGCCGACCGGGGTCTCCGGGCGGTAGTGGTTGGCGATCTGGGCCTGGAGCAGCTCCGCCGTCGCCAGGGCATCCACCAGGGCATGGTGGCCCTGGTAGGGCGGCAGGCCATAGCGCTCGCGGCTGTTGTGCAGGCGAATGGAGACCGGCGGGCGCCCCAGCCAGCGGCGGAAACGCGCCCATAGCGACTGGCGGTGGATACGCGCCTCCAGGGACATGGTGTCGATCACCGGGAACTTGAACTCCTCCCCCAGCCGGGCCTGGATCGCGGAGTTGAGGAAGGGCCGCTCGATATGCCGGAAGTGGACCACCGCCAGGCGCCCGCTCAGCTCGGCGAGCAGCTCGTCGAGGATCGCCTCCAGGTCCGGCGCCTCGGCCACCTCGGAGTGGGTGATGCGGTGCAGGGCCACCGATTCGCGGCTCAGCGGGCGGGTCGGATTGACCACCCAGTAACGCCGTTCGGCCAGACAGATGCGTTTCAGGGTAAAGGGCACCAGGCCGATGCTGACGATGGCATGCCGGTTGACGTCCAGCCCTGTGGTCTCCATGTCCAGCGCCACCAGGGTGGCATCGCCGATGGGGGTCTGGGGATCCAGGGTGCCGGCGCTGAAGAAGCGCGCCAGGCGCGGGTCATGGGTGCTGCTGGCCCGCGCCTTGAGGTACTCGGGCCAGCGCTGGCGGTCGGGCTCGGCGGCCCGCAGGGAGAGCATCGCCTAGCGCCCCCGGGAGGGAATGGGGTAGCGGAACTTCATGAACTTCTGGGCGTTGCTGAGCACCTGGAAGGCCTCCTTGAGGTTGTGCCGCTCGCTGTCGGAGACATTGGCCGGCTCGATATTGTTGTCCGGCTCGCGCTCCTCCTCGATATCGATCACCTGGTGGCGAATCCGCACCATGGAGATGAATTCCATGGCGTAGCGGATCTTGTCGCCGGTGCCGGCGGGCAGCAGCTGGGTCTGGGCGATATCGTCGAGGCGATCGAAGGAGTTCTGGGCCCGGGAGCCGCAGGCCAGGGCATGCACCCGGATCAGGTCCACCAGGGGCGCGGTACCACGCCGCTTGAGGTTGATGGAGTTGTTCTGCTTGCCGTCCTTCTCCATCACGAAGGTGCGGAAGAAGCCCAGGGGCGGCGTCCGGTTCAGCGCATTGCGGGCCATGGCGGCCAGGAACAGCGGGCTCCTGGCGGCCTTCTCCGCCACCAGGTCCTGGAGCTGCTCGACGAAGGCCTCCTCGCCGTAGACGCTGTCCAGGTCGAAGAAGATCGAGCTGTGCAGCAGGTGCTCCGGATTGGGGTTGTCGATCCAGTCGCTGAAGTAGCGCTTCCACACCGCCAGGGGCTGACGCCACTTGGGGTTGGTGGCCATGATGTCGCCCTTGCAGTAGGTATAACCGCAGGTATCCAGGCCATCGGAGACCCGCTGGGCCAGGGCCAGGAAGTAGGCGTCATGCTGTGCCGGGTCGAAGCTGTCGTCGAGCACCAGGGCATTGTCCTGGTCGGTGACGATGCTCTGCTCGTTGCGGGCCATGGAGCCCATCGCCATGAAGCAGTAGGGGACCGGGGGCGGCCCCAGCTCCTCCTCGGCCAGCTCCAGCAGGCGCCGGGTGAAGCTGCGGCCGATGGTGGAGAGCGCGCTGCCCACCATCAGCGAGTTGGCCCCCTCGTGGACCATGCGCACGAAGGCGGCACGCACCTCCGGCTCCAGCCGCGCCAGCCCCTTGGGGCCCGGCTGGCTGAAGATATTGCTGACCAGGTAGAGGCTCGAATGGGTCTCGTAGCGGATGATATCGGAGAGGTGCAGTACCCCCAGGGGGCGCCGGCGATACAGCACCGGCAGGTGGTGCACGTTGTTGCGCAGCATGCTGAGCATCGCCTCGTGCACCGACTCGTCGGACTGGATGGTGATCACCCGCTCGGTGACCACCTGACCTACCGGGATGGTGGCATCGAGCCCCTCGGCCAGCACCCGGTTACGCATGTCCTGGTCGGTGAGGATGCCCATCAGGGTATGGGACGCCCCCTGGCGGTCGACGAAGGTGCGCCGGGGATCCTCCTCCCCGCCGGGGTCGGCGATCACCAGTACCGAGGAGACGTTCTCCTCGTGCATGCGCCGGGCCGCCTCCTGGACGCTGGCGTTGACATCGATCATCAGCGGCTTGCGGGTGAGCAGCTTGCGCACCCGGGTAATCATCATGTCGTTGCTCTTGTGCTGCTCCTCCACCACGGCCTTGAGCCGCGAGCGCCCCAGCTCGACGAAATCGGCGAAATGCTCGTCCACCTCGCAGAGGCGCTGGAAGAGCTCATCGGGGATAAAGTAGATCAGGGTGTCTTCGATGGCGGTGGCCGGAAAGCGCACCCGGTGGTTTCGCAACAGGCTGAACTGGCCGAAGATATCCCCCTCGCCCAGGCAGTTGTAGAGATCGCCGTTGCGGCGATAGATCTCCACCGCCCCGCTGCGGATATAGAGCAGCTCGTGGAGGGACTCATCGAGGGTGAGGATCGGCGTGCCGGCCTTGAAGTAGCTGACCTCCACGCAGCCGGCGAGCTCATCGAGCAGGTCATCGGAGAGCCCGTCGAAGGGCGCGAAGCGCGCCATATGCTCACGAATTTCCAGCAGTTCCACTTCCATGGGAGGAGGCCTCCGACCACGACGCTTGGCCTCTCAGTCTCCATTGGCCCCGGGGCCCTGTAAACCCCCGGTGGCGTTCCAGAAACGACGCCCGCCCAACGCAAGACGGGGCCGCCCCATGGGCGGCCCCGTCAGCTTGCAACCATGCCTGGAAAGGCAGGGAGCGGCTTGGCTCAGGATTGCTCGGCCATCGCCTGCACGCGCTGCAGCAGCTCCGGGTCCTGCTGGATGGCATGACCGATGGCATTGAAGGTGTCGACCTCGAGGCCGGAGGCCTCGACTTCCTCGACCATGCGGTCGTTGGCTTCCAGGCGGATCTCCTGCTGGGCGGCCTCATCGTCGGCGGCCTGCAGGCGCTGGGTGTACTCCTGAGAAATCACGGCGATCTCCTGGGAGGCATCGGCGAACTGCTGGAGCTGTTCGTCGGTGAAGTTCTGGGCCGCCTGGGCCTGCGGCTGAGCGGCCTGGGCGGCCGGATCGTCCTGGGCCATGGCGCTGGAAGCGGCCATCAGGCCGGCGCTCAGCAGTGCGGCGGAAAACAGGGCGGTCATGCGTTTCATCCAATACCTCCAGGGAACTGACAATGTATGCGCTAGGTGTGACGGCCATGATGGCGCAGGGTTCACCCTTTTCGTGTAACTCATGGAAACAGAAAGTCAGAACAAGATTACAGTCGTCGCGGCATGGCGACAGGGTAAACGGCTACCAACCCGACAAGGGTGCCATGGGCGCCTCAGCAGAAATCCCCAGGCAGCAAACAAGAATAAGTCGCATCGGCAAAAATTCGGCGAAACCGGAAAAAAACAGGCCCCCGGCGGAGATTCCACCGGGGGCCTGGGTAGGCGAGACTCGCGACGCCTTAGCGCAGCACGCCTTCCTCATTGAGCAGCTTGAGGATCGCCTCGGCGCCCTGCTCCGCCGAGACGCCTTCCAGCACCTGGCCGCTGCCGCCCTCCGCCTTGGCGGCGGCGGCCTTGAAGCGATCCCGGGCCGAGGCGGCCTTGACGATCTTCAGGCGCTTGGGCCGCTTGCGGGCCGGGGCCAGCTGCCACTCGGCCAGCTCCCGATCCGGCTCGGCGGAGACCGCCGTCGCCGCCAGCTCCGCCCGGCGAGCCGGGCCGAAGGCACTCTGGCGCGCCACCGGGGCCGCCGCATCCACGCTGACGATGGCCGGCAGGCGCACCTTGAGGCGCCGCCGCTGGCCCCGGGGCAGGGCCTGCAGCAGGGTCGCCACGCCGTTCTCGACCTTCTCCACCGCGGCCAGGCCATTGACCAGCGGCCAGCCCAGGCGCTCGGCCAGGGCATAGGGCAGGAGCCCCGAGCCCTCGCCGCGCTCCGCCCGGGCCCCGGTGATCACCAGCTGCGGCGGCGCCGCGGCCAGATGCTCGGCCAGGGCCGGGATGGCATCGCTGCCCTCGGCCTGCTCCAGCAGGGTCAGGGTGTCCAGCCCCATGCCCAGGTAGCCGCGCAGCGCCGCTTCGCCCTCCTCGCTGCGTGGGCCGGCATGCAAGAGGCTGACCCGGCTGCCGGGCAGCTGGTGCTCCAGGCCCAGGGCCATCTCCAGGCCCCGGGCATCCTGATCGGCGCGGCGGGCGCGCCCGGTGATGGGGTGACGCCCCACCGAGACCAGTACCGCCACCTCGATTCCCTGCTGCTCAGGCCGCATCGCGCTGCCCTCCTCGCTGCTGTTCCACCATGGCCACCAGGGCGGCGAGGATCTCGGCGCTGTCGCCGATCACCGCCAGGTCGGCGCGCTTGATCATGTCGCATCCGGGGTCGAGGTTGATGGCCACCACCTTGTCGCAGGTCTGGATCCCCTGCAGGTGCTGAATGGCGCCACTGATGCCCACCGCCAGGTAGACCCGGGCGGTGACCCAGGTACCGGTGGCCCCCACCTGACGATGACGCGCCATAAAACCGTCGTCCACCGCCACCCGGGAAGCGCCTTCCGTCGCCCCCAGCACCTTGGCGGCCTGGTGGAAGCCCTCCCAGTCCTTGACGCCGTTGCCGCCGGAGAGGATGAACTCCGCCTCGGCCAGCGCCACCCCGGCGGGGTCCACCGCCACCTGGCCCAGGTCCTCGATCCGCGAGAAGGCGCTGGGAATCGTCTCCGTGAGGCTCACCGGCTCGGCGGCGTGACGGGTCTCGTCCACCGGCTCGGCGCACTCGGCCAGCGCCAGAGCGACCCTGGGCAGGGGGCGCTGGATATCCAGGCTCTCCGCCGCGCCGCGGGCGGTGCAGCGCCAGCCCAGCGGCGCGGCGTCATCGGCCTCGAGCTGCCAAACGCCGGTGGCGGGGCGCTCGCCCAGGCGCAGCGCCAGGCGCCGGCCCAGGTCGGCCCCGCCCAGGGGCGAGTCGGGGAGCAGCCAGTGCCGCGGCGTCAGCTCCCGCTCCACCGCGGAGAGCGCCGCCAGGCGTGCCTCGGGGGCGAAGCCGGCGTAGGCGTCGTCCTCGAGGTGCAGCAGGCGATCGATGCCCGCCTCGCCAAAACTGTCTTCCTTGTGCTCGCCGAAGACCACCGCCAGCACGGCGCCGGGACGCGCCGGGTCGGCATCGGCCAGGCGCCGGGCCAGGCCCAGCAGGTCCTTATCGTGACCGGAGAGCCGCCCGCCGGAGAGCTCCGGCACCACCGCCACCAGGAAGGCCGGTTCGGGAATCTCCACCTGGCGACGGCTATCCTGGGCCGCCTGACGGGCCGCGCCCGCCGCCTGGCCGCCCTGCTGGGCGCCGCTGCGGTCGATGCGCTTGATGCCATTGGGGCCGATAAAGCCGATGGCGCGGGGGTTCTTGCGAATCACCCCGTTGGGGCCCAGCCACTCGCTGGCGGCGCCCCCCTGCTCGGCGAGCACGCTGGCGTGCTCGGGATGCAGGCGGTTACGGGCGATCCACTCGCGGCGTGGATCGCGACGACGAATCTCGCTCATCAGATCACCTCCTCGGCGGTCTTGCCGGCGTTCCGGCGGCTCGCATCGACCGCCTCCGGGGCGGCCCGCGCCACCAGGGCATCGGCCACCAGCTCGGCGATATCGCGCACCTCGGCGGCGGCATCCACCACGCCCTCGAGCATGGCGGTACACTGGGGGCAACCCACCGCCACCAGCTCGGCGCCGCTCTCCTTGACGTCGTTCATGCGCATATCGGGAATCCGCCGCTCGCCGGGAATGTCGGTGATCGGCGCCCCGCCGCCGCCGCCGCAGCAGCGCGAGCGGAAGCCGGAGCGTTCCATCTCCTTGACCTCGATGCCCAGCGCCTTGAGCACGTTGCGCGGCGCCTCATACTCGCCGTTGTAGCGGCCCAGGTAGCAGGGGTCGTGGTAGGTGACCCTGCCGCCCTTCCAGGGCGCGAAGGCCAGCCGACCGGCGTCGTACAGCTCGGCGATAAAGGTGCTGTGGTGACGCACCTCCCAGTTTGCATTGAAATCAGGGCCGCCCAACTCGCCGTACTCGTTGCCCAGCACATGGAAGCTGTGGGGGTCACAGGTCACGATGCGCTGGAAGCGGTACTTCGCGAGGGTCGCGATATTGCGCTTGGCCAGGGACTGGAAGGTCGCCTCGTCGCCCAGGCGCCGCGCCACGTCGCCGCTGTCGCGCTCCTCGGTGCCGAGCACCGCGAACTCCACCTCGGCGGCGCGCAGCACCTTGACCAGGGCGCGCAGGGTACGCTGGTTGCGCATATCGAAGGCCCCATCGCCCAGCCACAGCAGCACCTCGGCCTGCTTGACGTCGGCCATCAGCGGCAGGTTGAGGTCCGCCGCCCAGTGCAGCCGCGAGCCGGGATCGAAGCCGCCGGGGTTGTCGGTGGCGATCAGGTTGTCGAGCACCTCGGCGCCCTTGTTGGGGGTCTGACCCCGCTCCAGGGTCAGGTGGCGGCGCATGTCGACGATGGCGTCCACGTGCTCGATCATCATCGGGCACTCTTCCACGCAGGCGCGGCAGGTGGTGCAGGACCACAGGGTCTCGGCGTCCACCAGGGCCTTGCCCTCGCGGGCCACGATGGGCCCATGGGGGGAACCGACGTGCTCGCCCACCGGCTTGCCGGGGTAGGGAGAGCCGGCATAGTTGGCATCGCTGCCCCCGGCCAGGCCCACCACCATGTCCTGGATCAGCTTCTTGGGGTTGAGCGGCTGGCCGGCGGCGAAGGCCGGGCACACCGCCTCGCAACGACCGCACTGCACGCAGGCGTCGAAGCCAAGCAGCTGGTTCCAGGTGAAGTCGGCGGGTTTCTCGACGCCCAGGGGCGCCGCCTCGTCGTCCAGGTTCAGCGCCTTGAGGCCGGTGGAGCGGTTGCCTTCCCCGAAGCGCTCGGCGCGGCGGTGGAAGGCCAGGTGCAGGGCCCCGGCGAAGGCGTGCTTCATGGGCCCGCCCCAGGTCATGCCGAAGACCATCTCGCCCAGGCCCCAGACCACCACGGCGGCCAGGACCAGCGCCAGCAGCCAGTGCCCGAAGTCGGCGGGCAGCAGCCCCACCGTGGGCAGGGTGATCAGGAAGACGCCCAGGGAGAAGGCCGCCAGGCTCTTGGGCAGGCGCATCCAGGGGCCCTTGGAGAGCCGCGCGGGCGGGTTACGGCGGCGCCGGGCCACGAAGCGGCTGCCCACGAACATCACGGCGCTGGCCGCCAGCAGCAGCCAGCCCAGCACGCCCTGAGCCAGCCCGAAGCCATGCACCAGGATCATCAGCACGGCAGCGGCCACGAAGCCACCGGCGGTGGCCACGTGGGTATTGGACATCACCTTGTCGCGCCCCACCACATGGTGCAGATCGACCAGGTAACGGCGCGGCATGGCCGCCAGGCCCTTGAGCAGCGGCACGGCGGAGGGCCGCCCCTGGCGCCACAGGCGAACACGCCGCCAGGCGCCGATCACCGCCAGGCCCAGGGCGGCGAAGATAAGTATCGGCAGCAGGGTCTCGAGCATCTCGCTCACCTCATCGACAAGCTGGAAGCGGGAAGCCGGAAGCTGGAAGAGAGGGCGAAAAACGCACCTTCGACTTCCAGCTTCGAGCTTTGGGCTTACGGCTAGGGGTTAGAAGTCCTTGCAGATCCGCAGGGCGTCGTAGATGGCCGCGTGGGTGTTACGCGGCGCGGTGCAGTCGCCCAGACGGAACAGCAGGAAGCCGTCGCCCGCCTCGCTCAGGCAGGGCTGGGGCTGGATGGCGTAGAGCGCCTCCAGGTCCAGCTGGCCCTTGTTGCGAGACTGCTCCTTGAGGGCGTAGTAGAGGCCCTCGTCGGGACGCACGCCGTTCTCCACCACCACCTGGTCGACCACCCGCTCCTCCAGGGCGCCGGTGTACTCGTTCTCGAGCACCGCCACCAGGGAGTCGCCCTCGCGGTAGACCTTATGCAGCATCAGGTCGGAGGTCATGATCACCTCCTTCTCGTAGAGGCTGCGGTAGTAGGTCGGGAAGGTGGTGCCGCCCACCGCCGCGCCCGGCTTGATGTCGTCGGTGACGATCTCCACCTTGGCGCCCTTGTCGGCCAGGTAGTCCGCCGCCGAGACGCCGGAGAACTCGCAGATGGCGTCGTAGATCAGCACGTTCTTGCCCGGGGCGACCTTGCCGCTGAGCACGTCCCAGGTGCTGACCACCAGGCTCTCCTCGGGGTTCTCCGAGTAGCCCCACTCCGGGAACTGGCTGAGGAAGGGCTGGCCGCCGGTGGCCAGCACCACGATATCCGGGCGCAGGTCGAGCAGGGTCGCCTCGTCGGCGCGGGTGCCCAGGCGCAGGTCGACGCCCAGGCGCACCAGCTCCAGCTGGTACCAGCGGGTGATGCCGGCGATCTGGTCGCGCTGCGGGGCCTGGGCGGCGATGGTGATCTGCCCGCCCAGGGCCTCGGCGGCCTCGAACAGGGTGACGTCATGGCCACGCTCGGCGGCGACGCGGGCCGCCTCCATGCCGCCGGGGCCACCGCCGACCACCACGACCTTACGCTTGGGCCCTTCGCTCTTCTCGATGATATGGGGCAGGCCCATGTACTCGCGGGACGTCGCGGCGTTCTGGATGCACAGCACGTCCAGGCCCTGGTACTGGCGGTCGATGCAGTAGTTGGCGCCCACGCACTGCTTGATCTGGTCGATCTGGCCCATCTTGATCTTGGCGATGATGTGCGGGTCGGCAATATGCGCCCGGGTCATGCCCACCAGGTCCACGTAACCGCCTTCCAGGATGCGCTGCGCCTGGTTGGGGTCCTTGATGTTCTGGGCGTGGATCACCGGCACGCTGACCACTTCCTTGATGCCTGCCGCCAGGTGCAGGAAGGGCTCCGGCGGGTAGGACATGTTGGGAATGACGTTGGCCAGGGTGTTGTGGGTGTCGCAGCCGGAACCGATCACGCCGAAGAAGTCGAGCTGCCCGGTGGCGTCGTAGTAGGCGGCGATCTGCTTCATGTCCTCATGGGAGAGGCCGTCCGGGTGGAACTCGTCACCACAGATGCGCATGCCCACCACGAAGTCGTCGCCGACCTCGGCGCGCACCGCCTTGAGCACCTCCATGCCGAAGCGCATGCGGTTCTCGAAGCTGCCGCCCCACTGGTCCTCGCGCTTGTTGACCCGCGGGCTCCAGAACTGGTCGATCAGGTGCTGGTGCACGGCGGAGAGCTCGACGCCGTCGAGGCCCCCTTCCTTGGCCCGGCGCGCGGCCTGGGCGAAGTCACCGATGATGCGCCAGATCTCCTCCTCCTCGATGGTCTTGCAGGTGGAGCGGTGCACCGGCTCGCGGATGCCGGAGGGCGACAGCAGGGTCGACCAGTCGTAGCCGTCCCAGCGCGAACGGCGCCCCATGTGGGTGATCTGGATCATGATCTTGCCGCCGTGCTTGTGCACGGCATCGGCCAGGTTCTGGAAGTGCGGGATGATCCGGTCGGTGGAGAGGTTCACCGAGCTCCACCAGGCCTGGGGGCTGTCGATGGAGACCACCGAGGAGCCGCCGCAGATGCACAGGCCGCAGCCGCCCTTGGCCTTCTCCTCGTAGTACTTGACGTAACGGGCGGTGGTCATGCCGCCGTCGGTGGCGTGCACCTCGGCGTGGGCGGTACTGACGACCCGGTTACGGATGGTGAGCTTGCCGATCTGGATCGGCTGGAAGATCGCGTCGAATGCCATGGTTCTCTCTCCTCGTTCCCGGGACTTAGCGGGCGGCGCCGGTCAGCGGCTGGGTCTCGAAATAGCCCACCTCGCAGCCCTCTTCGGCGGCGCTCTGGGTCTGCTCGGCGACGGTACGCAGGTCGCTGCCGCGGGCGGCGAGGATCTGGTCCATGGCCCCGGCGAACCAGCCGGTGAACATGTACTCGATCTTGCGACCCACCTTGCCCAGCTGGTAGACGAAGGCGCTGTGCTCCAGGCGCACCCGGCAGGTGCCGGCGTCGAGGTCGATGGCCTCGGTGATGAAGTGGCCCCAGCCACGCTGGGAGAGACGCTTCATGTAGTGCTCGAACACCGCCTCGCCCTCGAGGCCATGGCACTCGGCCTCCTTCTCGCACCAGTGCCAGGCGCTCTTGTAACCGGCGTGGTAGAGGATCTCGGCGTACTTCTCGGCGCCCAGCGCCTCCTCCACGGCCACATGGTTGTTGATAAAGAAGTGCCGCGGCACATAGAGCATGGGCAGGGCATCGGTGGTCCAGACGCCGGTTTCGCTATCCACTTCGATGGGCAGTTCGGGGGCCATCTTGGTCACGGGCAGAATCCTCGAAAGTCGTTGTTGTTGAAGAAGGAAGAGGCAGGACGGTCAGGCGCCCCAGACGTCCTTGAGGACGCGAACCCAGTTCTCGCCCATGATCTTGCGCACCTGGGCCTCGCTGAAGCCGCGACGCGAGAGCGCTTCGGTCAGGTTGGGGAACTCGCCGATGGTGCGAATGCCCTCGGGGTTGATGATCTTGCCGAAGTTGGTCAGGCGGCGGGCGTAGCCCTTGTCGTGGGTCAGCCACTCGAAGAAGCTCTTGTCGTGGCCCTGGGTGAAGTCGGTGCCGATGCCGATGGCATCCTCGCCGACGATGTTCATCACGTACTCGATGGCCTCGACGTAGTCGTCGACGGTGGCGTCGATGCCGGCGCGCAGGAAGGGGGTGAACATGGTCACGCCGACGAAGCCGCCGTGGTCGGCGATGAACTTCAGCTCCTCGTCGGACTTGTTGCGCGGGTGCTCCTTGAGCCCGGAGGGCAGGCAGTGGGAGTAGCAGACCGGCTTCTTGGACTCGAGGATCACCTCCTCGGAGGTCTTGGCGCCCACGTGGGAGAGGTCGCACATGATGCCGACGCGGTTCATCTCGGCGACGATCTCGCGGCCGAAGCCGGAGAGGCCCCCGTCGCGCTCGTAGCAGCCGGTGCCCACCAGGTTCTGGGTGTTGTAGCACATCTGCACGATGCCCACGCCCAGCTGCTTGAAGATCTCCACGTAGCCGATCTGGTCCTCGAAGGCGTGGGCGTTCTGGAAGCCGTAGATGATCCCGGTCTTGCCCTCTTCCTTGGCGCGGGTGATGTCCGCGGTGGTGCGCACCGGGCGCACCAGGTCGCTGCACTCGGCCATCAGCTGGTTGGACTTGACGATATTGTCGACGGTGGCCTGGAAGCCCTCCCACACCGAGACGGTGCAGTTGGCGGCGGTGAGTCCACCGCGACGCATGTCCTCGAAGAGCTCACGGTTCCATTTGGCGATGATCAGGCCGTCGATAACGATGGCGTCGTCGTGCAGTTCACGGGGGGTCATGGGAGGTGCTCCGGCATTGTCGTTGACTTGCCGGCAGCATAGCGCCGCCCCCCTTCCCCCCGGCGCTTGGAAGCGACCGGCAAAATTCCAAAAACGTCAGGGGTGTCGCAATCGCGATAAAGGTCTATTGGAAGCCCTGGTGGCCACGGGTTTTGTGGGAGCCTTGGCTATCGCTCGGCACAGCCGGAACACCAACAATAGGCTGGGTGGCCGCGGGTTTTGTGGGAGCGCAGATTCTGCGCGATTGGGCGACGCAGTCGCCCCTGGCTATCGCTCGGCACAGCCGGAACGCCGGACCGCGAGCTCCCACAATTAAAAACTCCAGCGGAGGAGGAGTCTTAATAAAGCCGCTCCAGGTAGACGGTGCCGCCCAGGTTGCGCATCTGCTGGCGGATCCAGGCAGCACGCTGGGCGACCTGGGGCGACGGACGCGCCGCATCCCGGGCCCGGGGGTTGGGCAGGATGGCGGCCAGCAGGCTGGCCTGATGGGGATTGAGCTGGGCAGCGGAGACGCCGAAGTAGTGCTGGGCGGCGGCCTCCAGGCCGAACACCCCGGTGTCCCACTCGGCGATATTGAGGTAGACCTCGAGGATGCGCTCCTTGGGCCAGAGCGCCTCGATCAGCAGGGTGAACCAGGCCTCCAGGGCCTTGCGGGCCCAGCTGCGCCCGCTCCACAGGAAGAGGTTCTTGGCGGTCTGCTGGCTCAGGGTACTGGCGCCGCGCAGCCGCGCGCCATTGCGGCTGGCCTCCCAGGCGCGACGCAGCTCCACCAGGTCGAAGCCGCGATGCACGGGGAAGCGCTGGTCCTCGGCGGCGATCACCGCCAGCTTGGCGTGGTCGGAGAGCGCTTCCCAGCGCCGCCACTGCTGCTCGATGCGGATCGGCTCCCGGGCGATCCACGACTGCACCTTGCGCTCCACCATCACCATGGAGCCGAACACCGGCACCACCCGGAACAGCAACACCAGCAGCACCGAGACGGCGACGAAGCCGAGCAGGGCGAGCAGCAGCAAACGGATCAGGCGGCGGAGCCAGTCGGCGAGCATGGGGGACCTCATCGAAAACAGGCGCCCAGTATACGGCAAAGCCGCGCCCCGATAAGGGACGCGGCTTAACGCTGGGTATGACGTAGAAAAAAACTCATCGCACTCTGGCGTGAATCCTATTGTGGGAGCGCAGATTCTGCGCGATATCGCCCGAAGGGCGATCAAGGCGCCTGACGGCGCCAATCGTTCGGCAGAGCCGAACTCCCACAATAGCCAGCCGAGGCTATGCCATGTCGTGGCATCACGCTGATCTGCGAAGACCCCTTTAGAGCGGCACGCTGGCGTAGGTGGGCTCACCCTGGGCCTGGGCCAGCGCCAGCACGGCGCTGGAGACCGGCGCATCGGCGCCATCGCTCGGCGAGATACCGGCCAGGGCCTTGGTGTGCAGCGGCTCGGCGGCCGGCGCCCGGGACCCGATGCCCAGACGCTCGTCCCGGGGCGGGATACCGAAGTACTCCCGGTAGCACTTGGAGAAGTGCGGGGTGGAGACGAAGCCGCAGGCCGAGGCCACCTCGATGATCGACATCGGGGTCTGCTTGAGCAGCTGGCGGGCCCGGGTCAGGCGCAGCTTGAGGTAGTAGCGGGACGGCGAGCAGTGCAGGTACTTCTGGAACAGCCGCTCCAGCTGACGCCGGGAAACGTCCACGTAGTGGGCCAGCTCGTCGAGGCCGATGGGCTCCTCCAGATTGGCCTCCATCAGGGCGACGATCTCCAGCAGCTTGGGCTGAGTGGTGCCCAGCACATGCTTGAGGGGCACCCGCTGCTGGTCCTGCTCGCCGCGCACCCGGTCATAGATGAACATCTCGGAGATGCCGGCGGAGAGCTCGCGGCCATGATCGCGACCGATCAGGTTGAGCATCATGTCCAGCGGCGCGGTGCCGCCGGAAGCGGTGGCCCGGTCGCGGTCGATGGAGAACAGCCGGGTGGTCAGGGCCACCCGCGGGAAGGCCTCCTGCATGGCGGCCAGACACTCCCAGTGGATGCTGGTCTCGTAGCCGTCGAGCAGGCCGGCGCGGGCCAGGGCCCAGCTACCGGTACAGACCGCACCCAGGCGCCGGGACTGGCGGGCCTGCCCCTGCAGCCAGGCGATGTGCTCGCGCTGCACGCTGCGGCTGGGGCCGATACCGCCACACACGATCACCATGTCCAGCGCCAGGGGCATGTTGGTAGCGGCGTCCGGGGTGACCTGCAGGCCATCGCTGGCGCGCACCGGGGCGCCGTCCAGGCTCAGGGTGTACCAGCGGTAGAGTTCACGACCGGCCAACTGATTGGCCATGCGCAGCGGCTCGATGGCCGAGGCCAGGGAGATCAGGGTGAAGTTGTCCAGCAGCAGGAAGCCGAGGGTCTGAGGGGTGCTGGCGGAAACGGGGGTGCTGTTGGTCATGGTCGAGTCTCCTCTGCCCGGTGGGCCCGACGATCGTCATGGCGATCGTTTTATGCTTGTGTCGAGTCGTTCGGCAGTCGCCCCGAATGCGCCATGGGTGTCGCGTATAGGCAAGCCTTGCGTGAAATGTACTCCCTGTGTCGCCGGCTGACATGACAAATTTGGCTATCAGCCGGCAATAGGTTATTGCACACAGACAATAACGTCGTTTCTGGATAAGCCGAGGTCGCTTGCCAGGGGCAAGGCGGGCTACAGCGGCAGCGGCCCCCCCTCCTTGACCGCGCGAATGGCAAAGCTGCTATCCACGGTATTGACCATGGGCAGCTTCTGCAGGCGACGGACCCACTGCTCGTAGCCGCGCAGGTCGGCGCTGACCACCTGGAGCAGATAGTCGAAGGCGCCGGAGACGGTGTGGCAGTTGATCACCTCGGGCATGCCGCGTACCGCTGCCTCGAACTGCTCGACCAGGTTGTCCTGATGCTGGCTGAGGCGCACCTGCACGAAGATGGTGATACCCAGCCCCAGCTTGTCCTTGTCCAGTACGGCGCGGTAGTGGGCGATCAGTCCTTCCTGCTCCAGACGCCGGATGCGCCGGGCGCAAGGCGAAGGGGTCAGGCTGACGCGCTCGGCCAGTTCGGCAGTGGTCAGCCGGGCATCCCGCTGCAGAGCATCGAGCAGCTGGCAATCGATTCGGTCGAGAGGCGTGGCAGTCATGACGTGGCTCATAATAGCGAATTGTTGATATATCTTGGCTTTTTCTGCCAAACCTTGCGAGAAGCCTGGGGGGTTTTGCCCACGATCGCCAGTCGAGCTGCCCCATACTGGTGGCTCTTTATCCCCTTGCCGCGAGCCGCCGCCCATGACCGCCAGGATGCCCTCTCTCACCCATGTACAGCCGCTGATCTCCAGCCGCTCCCAGCGCCTGCTGGGCTATGCCGCCGCCTTTGGCATGGTGCTGACCTGGTCCTCCTACTTTCTTTCGCTCCGACTCGGGGCCCTGTCGCCCATCGGCCAGCTCGACATGACGCTGTTCCGCTATGCCGTGCCTGGACTGGTGCTACTGCCACTGCTGATCCATCGCTGGCCAACGATACGCCGGGTACACCCTGTCTGGCTGATGGGCATGGCGCTGGGGGCCGGGCTGCCCTTCTTCTTGTTGGGTGCCATCGGCATGGGCTGGGCGCCGGTGGCCCAGGGCAGCACCCTGATTCCGGGCACCGCGCCTCTGTTCGTCACCCTGCTGGCGGTGGCGGTGTTTCGTCAGCCGCTCTCGTCCTGGCGTCGTCTGGGGCTCTGCGCGGTGCTGGCCGGCGTCATCTGCCTGTTATGGGGCGGCCAGGCCGAAGGTAGCGCTCTGGGGCGCGGCCAGGCGCTGTTTCTGGTGTGCAGCCTGCTGTGGGCGGTCTTCACCGTGTCGATGCGCCAGAGCGGGCTCAGCGCCCTGGAGGCGGCAGCCGTGGTGACCGTGCCCAACGGTGCCATCGCCCTGCTATACCTGCTGGCCACCGCCAGCCCCCTGACGCTAGGTAGCGTGCCAAGCAATGAATGGCTGCTTCAGCTGCTGGTGCAGGGCGTGGCCGTGGGGCTAGGGTCGAGCTTTCTCTACGGGTTCGCCATTCGCCAGCTAGGTGCCGAGATAACCTCGTCGATCGGGTCGTTGACCCCCGTCTGCGCCACCCTGATGGCCTGGCTGCTGCTCAACGAGAGCATCGCCGCCGTCACCGCCCTGGGCATGGCCCTGGTCAGCCTGGGGGTGGTGTTCGCCAGCGGGCTGCTGCAGCGTCGGCGGCGCTGAAGTCGAGGCATCGAATCGCCCCACCCACAGAGCCAGCTCACGCCAGTCTGCGAAAGCCACAAAAAAGCGCCGCACAAGGCGACGCCGGTAGGGAAAGCAAGGATCCCGCAACCACCACTCAGCTCTTCTTGTGCAGCTTCTCCGCGTGGTAGCGCAGGTGGTCGTCGATAAAGCTGGCGATAAAGAAGTAGCTATGGTCATAGCCCGGGTGGCGACGCAGGGTCAGCGGGTGGTCGTGCTCGGCGCACACCGCCTCCAGGCGCTCCGGCTTGAGCTGCTCCTCCAGGAAGTCATCCGCCTCGCCCTGGTCGATGAACAGCGGCTGGCGCGAGGCGCCCTTGGCCACCAGTTCGCAGGCGTCGTACTGGGTCCAGTTGCCCGCGTCGTCACCCAGGTAGCCCTGGAAGGCCTTCTGGCCCCAGGGGCAGGCGCTGGGATTGACGATGGGCGCGAAGGCCGACACCGAGCGGAAACGCCCCGGGTGGCGCAGCGCCAGGATCAAGGCGCCATGGCCGCCCATGGAGTGGCCGCTGATCGACTCGCGACCATTGACCGGGAAGTGCTGACGCACCACCGAGGGCAGCTCCTCGGCCACATAGTCGTACATGCGGTAGTGGCGCTTCCACGGCGCCTGGGTGGCGTTGACATAGAAGCCGGCGCCGGAGCCGAAGTCGTAGCTGTCGTGCTCGCCGGGCAGCTCGGTGCCCCGCGGGCTGGTGTCCGGGCAGACGATGGCGATACCCAGCTCCGCGGCCAGGCGCTGGGCGCCGGCCTTCTGCATGAAGTTCTCGTCGGTGCAGGTCAGTCCCGATAGCCACCACAGCAGCGGCACCCGCTCGCTCTCCGCCTGGGGCGGCAGGTAGATCGCGAAGGTCATCTCGCAATCCAGCGCCCGGGAGCGATGCTTGTAGCGCTTGATCCAGCCACCGAAGCTCTTGGTGGCCGACACCAGTTCCAGGCTTTCAGACATGGTCATCCGCAGTCTCCTTGGGCCCCGCCGTGGCGGGGCCGCCTCTCGAATAAAGTCGCCTTAGAAGTGGAGTACGCTACGGATGCTCTTGCCCGCGTGCAACAGATCGAAGGCCTCGTTGATCTTCTCGAAGGGCATATCCTGGGTGATGAACTCGTCGATCTTGAGCTCGCCGGCCATGTAACGGTCCACGTAGCCCGGCAACTCGCTGCGGCCCTTGACGCCACCGAAGGCTGAGCCCTTCCAGACCCGGCCGGTGACCAGCTGGAACGGACGGGTGGAGATCTCCTCGCCGGCACCGGCCACGCCGATGATGATCGACTCGCCCCAGCCCTTGTGGCAGCACTCCAGGGCCGAGCGCATCACGTTGACGTTGCCGATGCACTCGAAGGAGTAGTCAACGCCGCCGTCGGTCAGGTCGACGATCACCTGCTGGATGGGGTCGGCGTAGTCCTTGGGATTGACGAAGTCGGTGGCACCGAACTGGCGGGCCAGCTCGAACTTGTCCGGGTTGACGTCGATGGCGATGATGCGGCTGGCCTTGGCCATCTGCGCGCCCTGGATCACCGCCAGGCCGATGGCACCCAGGCCGAACACCGCCACGGTGGCGCCCGGCTCGACCTTGGCGGTGTTGAGCACGGCACCGATGCCGGTGGTCACGCCGCAGCCCAGCAGGCAGATCTTGTCCAGCGGCGCCTCCTTGGAGACCTTGGCCAGGGAGACCTCGGGCAGCACGGTGTATTCGCTGAAGGTGGAGCAGCCCATGTAGTGGTGCAGGGTCTTGCCCTCGAAGGAGAAGCGCGAGGTGCCGTCCGGCATCAGGCCCTGGCCCTGGGTGGCGCGCACCGCCTGGCAGAGGTTGGTCTTGCCGGAGAGGCAGAACTTGCACTTGCCGCACTCGGCGGTATAGAGCGGAATGACATGGTCACCCGGCTGCAGGCTGGTGACGCCCTCGCCCACCGCCTCGACGATACCGGCGCCTTCATGGCCCAGCACCGAGGGGAAGAGCCCTTCCGGGTCGGCGCCGGAGAGGGTAAAGGCATCGGTATGACAGACGCTGGTGGCCGCGATCCGCACCAGCACCTCGCCGGCCTTCGGGCCCTCCACGTCGATTTCGACCAATTCCAACGGCTTGCCGGCTTCCAGGGCAATAGCGGCACGTGATTTCATAGCGGTTCCTCGACAGCGAGTGACACGGTAAAAGGGCGCCAGAGAGGCGCCGTGTACTTGCAGTCTAGGTGATGGGTCGGTGGCAGATAAATCGGGTCGCCGGCACAAGATTATTGTTACTGAGCAACAACCAACCGAGGGGGCGTCCACCATGCAACGTTGGGACCGTATCGAAGCCTTCATCGAGGTGGTGCGCCTGGGCACCTTCTCGGCGGCGGCGCGCCACCTCCAGGTCTCCAACTCCCATGTCAGCCGCCTGGTGGGCCAGCTCGAGAACCAGCTAGGCACCCAACTGCTCTACCGCACCACCCGGCAGATCCGCCTCACCGATGCCGGCGCCCTCTACTATGAGCACTGCCGCCACCTCTTCGACGGCTTCCGCGAGGCCGAGGCGGCGATCACCGACTTCCAGGCCCGCCCCAAAGGAGTGCTCAAGCTGACCGCCGCCACCACCTTCGGCGAGCGCTTCGTGGCGCCTCTGGTCAACGACTTCCAGCGCCTGCACCCGCAACTGGAGGTGCAGATGCACTTCACCAACCGCCAGGTGGAGCTGATCGACGAGGGCTACGATATCGCCGTGCGCATGGGGGTGCTCAAGGACTCGACGCTGATCGCCCGGCGCCTGTGCGAGCGCCGCGAATACGTGGTGGGTTCCCGGAGCTACTTCGAACAGGTCTCGCGCCCGCATAGCCTGGCCGAGCTAAGCAACCACCGCTGCCTGGTCGGCAGCCGCGATTCCTGGCTGTTCGAGGTGGAAGGCGTGCGCCGGGAGATTCGCGTGCAGGGCAAGTGGCGGGCCGACTCCGGCCCCGCCCTGCTGGACGCCGCCCTCAAGGGCCTCGGCCTGGCCCAGCTGCCCGACTACTACGTGGAGGAGTACCTGGCCAGCGGCGAGCTGATCTCGGTGCTGGACACCTTCCGCCACCGGGACACCGCCGTCTGGGCGGTCTACCCCCGCCATCGCCACCTCTCCCCCAAGGTGCGGCAGTTCGTCGATCATCTGGTGGCGTATTTGCCGGGGAGCCTGCCGAAGCGGAGGGAAGTGGGGATGGAGGTGTGATGTTGGCAGTGGGGGATGTGTCAGGGGAAGACCATTACTGTACATATAAAATACAGCCCAGCCCAACCTAAAGCTTATAATCCAAGAGAACATCTCCAAGATTAAAACCCTCCCCCTCCTTGACATAAATTCTATTTATACGACCTGAAAAAAATGAGGGAAAACAGTATTCCATGACAACTTTATCAAACTCACATTCCAGCAAAAACAAACAATCTCCTTCTTTTATCTTATCGCCATCCTTGAAAAAAACCTTCAAGACATTTAGTTTCTCAGCATTACGTATTTTGTATTTTTCACCAACTTTTAAATCACCTTCTTCATGACCGAGCCTGAGCTCTTTTACAACAGCCTCCTCTAGAGACTCATCTTCTTGAAAATTTACAGGCAGCGCTGACTCCTCACCTAAAAATAAAAGTATATTTTCGTTCTCACCCCTTACAAAATCAGACAACTCCAACCATGGAACATTCTCCTCAACTAAAAACCTTGACTTAACCTTATTCAATATTTCAAATCTAAAAAACTTGACCTCCTCATTCAGCAGCTTTCTAGCCCCCGAAGTATTTGCCGAAAGCCTTAAAGCCAAAAGACTTATAGAGGTCGCTTGCATCCATGGCAAAAACCATTGCTCTTTATTTTCATTCAATCGACTCAAGGCATACTTTGACAAAGGAAGGAGATCGGACAATATGGAATTGACGAGATCCATATTCTCCAGGTCTATTGCAAACCTCAAGGTTTCCGTTCTATTAACCAACTCCTCTAACTTATCAGACTCAATTTTACTAACAATTCTATCAGGAATCTCACTAACCTGGCGCGACAAAACCTCATTAGACTCTATTACAAGAGCCCTAAGCTTTTCTTGGACGACTATATTATCGCTATGATGCCGCTCGTTAACCTCCCGATTTCTCTCATCATTTTCACGTATAAACTCCAATACATTTGAAGCAAGCTCAAAACCTTTATCCAAAATGCTTAAATACATGAACCTTCCTTAAAAACCAAGACCGAACAAATATTTATCAACCTACCACCACATTACTAATTTTAATGGAAAAATAATAGACGTGCCAACCATCGCTTTCCTACCATCTAAGCAATTAAAACACATGAGAATCTGAAAATCTTCACTGGTATTGATACCACCGCCACATCTCCCCAGAGCATGGTGTTTCGTCGATCATTTGGTGTCGTATTTTCCGGCAAGCCTGCCGAAGCAGAGGGAGATGGAGTTGTGATGCTGGCAAAAGGGGGTGTGTCAGATGATTACCATCACTGTGCCCTCATTATCAGCCTTTCTCGATCTTAGCTTTTCCATAGTGTGCTACCACACTTTCGGCAAATATGTTTTTTAGGTCCAAAACCAGCCCGCGGACCAAAGAGCCACCACAAATAGATATTATTGGAATTGCATTGCACGCACCGAACATTTCCGTTCCTATCAACTGCTTTAGGGTTTCTTTGCTTGTATTCCTCAATAGACGGAAGCGACGACACCATCGAAATTCGGATAACCCAGACGGCAACTATAAGGAATAGCACGAAAAACCATACTGCGAAAAAGTTATCGAACAACCATTCAACTATCGGTGGATGCATAGATACCTCCTGAAACCTAACGAGGCTGTAGAAAAAGGCACGAGCCTTTCAAAACTCTCGAACCTATCAATTTTTAACTAATTTTCGTACTCTCTCGTAAAATCGAGACCAGTTCTCATAAGAAACTCGACCAGGTTTTTCATACGAGCGAGAGCATCTGAAGTACATGGGCTTTTGCTACAGCTCAACGCCAAGATATGCGGCGCCCGACGCAGGAGGGCGTCCGGCGCGTGAAACGCGCGTACATAATTTTTTTGTTAGCTCCGTTGATCAACCCTGGTCTTTCTCATCCCAGAAGTGCAAGTTTCTTCCCTCTCGAAGACCCGTTTTTACTTCATCAACTAGTTTTTTCATTCGACCATCTCCGTCTGATTCCGATAGTGCTTCCATCATATCGAACACGTTTTTTCGTCTTTTGCTGAAAATATGACGTCGAGCCATAGTCGCTTGTATCGTTTGGCATGCAAGCTGGTACGGAAAGGGGTTCTCGCGAATATCGACAAGTCGCTCTCTATACTCGTCCGTGACATCTTCCCACTCTGCTTGCAAATCGGCCTCAGCATCAAAGTGTGCCGGCGCTACCTTGCTCGGTTGTTTGCCATTGAGCACCTCAATTCCGGCACGCTCATATGCTTTAGCAACAAGCTCAGAGCAAAATGATGAATTCTCGGTCCCTTTTCCCATAAAGGCTTTATTGTACCCTTGTCTTAGGAAGTACAGCGCCTGCTTTCCCAGCTCCTCTTCCTGTTCTTCGGTAAGTCCTTTTAATCTGATGGCACGCCAGCCCTCCTTCACTTTAGCCAGCTCATCAAGTATGAATACGACGTGAACTCCGCCGTCCCCGGTTGCATGAACGAATGTTCCATCCCCCAAACCGATTTCCACATGGCTTGATACTGCCGCCGCGTAAAGTGGTTTCTGGGCAGCCACTAAACCTGAGGACTTAATGCTATCTCCTGCAACCAGGAGGACATCGCCGATTTTCACTATTTAATCCTTTAGAAGCTAACGAGGCTGTAGAAAAAGGTACGAGCCTTTCAAAAGCCACGAATTGATCAATTTTTGTACTGGATTTCGTACTCTCTCGTAAAATCCAGATCAGTTGGCATCAGAATCTCGGTCAGATTTCGCGTACGAGCGCGATCTTCTGAAGTGCATGGACTTTTGCTACAGCCTCAACGCTAGCGGCAGGGGCGCGACGTCAGGAGCGTCCCTTGGCCGCACTTGTTAAATTTCTCAAGTCGGGCTCTTGAGATCATCAACTAGTTGATCTGATGACTTTGTTTCCAATGAGTTTCTTTTGGTTTTAAGCCGTTCAAGCAAATAGTGGTTCGATAAATCAAATTCAGCGAAAATCGTACCCCATGTCTTAACATAGCCTTTGATGCGATCATTTTTTGTACTGAAAACTAATCCAGGCTCATTCTTCGCTTCTGCAGTTTCTAAAGCCGAATTAATATCAAAATCTCTTTCGGATATTTTTCTGCCAACCAAAATGATTTCAAAGCGCATCTTCTCCATAGAGAAGCCCGCATGCTCAGATATAATCCTTGCATAATCTTTTATTTGCTTGAGATGCTTTTCATTTAATGCAATTGCAGGCTTCTTGATTTCTATGATCGTACATTGATAATAGGACTCGCCTCTAGAATTGAAATTCAACTTCTTTCTAGCCAAGAAGAGATCCACTTGTCGTCTGACACCAGCTATGCTTAGGCCAGCGTCTAAGTCTGCAGGTTCAAAATCATTTTCATCTATTATTTCTATGCCTTTAACAGACTCTCTCAAGTTCAATGCAACTCTTTGAAAATCGTCTTCCTCAGCACCAATAATTGTATATTGATTACCGAACAGCCACGTATTACTTTCAATAATACCTTGCAGATCGGGTGTTTCAAGGACCTCCTTGTAATGCTTTACCATTATTTCGCGCAATTTATGCACCGCAAGCTCTCGCTTCTGCAGTATCTCAATTGTGCTTACTATATTTTCAAGCGAAGAGTTATTAATTTGATCCGACAGCACTTCGATTTGGCTTTCGCTTAGGTCAAGGATTTCTCCAATGACATCAAAAATGGTATCATTTTCGTTTGACACAAGAATTTTATCAATTAGTGCAATAAGAATCTTTAATGGCTTCTCTTTGGTGTTATTAAATATAGAAGGGTCTACTATATACAATTTTTTTACAAAGGACTTAGTATTACTTCTCCGCCAAGCAGACTCTTCTTGGCTAATGAATTTATGGTCGGGGAAATACCCTTTAGCGGCTCTTCGTCGTTGGGTGTGGAATTTGCCCCCTGAACTGGCCCAGGATATGACCTCCACATGGACAGGAGGTAGA
>NZ_JADOTW010000026.1 GCF_015645095.1 Halomonas sp. 328 | reverse complement strand
TACGGAGCCAGCCGTACTCTCTATCAGGCCGCCAGAGCGTCGAGCTGCTCGACAAGTCGCTGCCGGCGCTGCCCCAGCCCAGCGATCGGGACGACTGATCCCGCCTATTCGCTTTGCTCTCCTGGGCGCCTGCGGGCGCCCTTTTTTCTTCCGGCAGGATAGGTGGGGGTGACGCGGGCTGGCCGCGTCGCGGGGGGGACTTATTCGCCCGGGTAGGGCAGCGAGGAGTGGTGCAGCACGATACGCAGATCGCCCTGGGCGTCCCGCTGGAAGGCCCAGCTCTTGTCGACCACCGTCTCGGCGCCGCTGCTGTCGGTCATGCGCACGCTGCCCTGGGTGATGGCCATGTCGCCGCTGATCGTGATGGCCGCATTGTCGATCTCCACGCTGCGCCACGGCTTGAGGGCGAAGCCGGCATCATCCGGGTAGGCCGCATCATGGCCGACGAAGTAGGCCAGGGCGCCGTCTCGGGTGGTGCGGAAGTTGTGCGGGGCGCCGGCCAGGGTCGGCTTGAACAGCACGGGGCCCAGGTCATAGCCATAGGCCGCATCGAGGACCTCGCCGGCGAACTCCCGGGCCGCCTCGAGGCCTTCCTCTTCATAGCGGGTGGCAATCTGCACCAGGGCCTCGCCCCAGGCCTGCTGGGCGGCCTCGACCTCCGCCTGGGTCAGGCGGGCATCGAATTCGGTGGCGGTGACCGCCAGGGCGGGGGTGGCGAAGAGCAGGCCGCCCAGCAGGACGGCACCGAGGGAAGAAGGGGGCATGTCGGATGGCTCCATTGGTAACAGGGAGCCCCGAGTTAGCCAAATCTTGAATATGGAATCAATATATTAGAGTAATAAGTTATATAGGGGTGGGCTGCTTCCCGGCGGGGGTATTTGTCTGGCGGATACTCCCTATCAGGATGGTGACTTGTCCGTTTGGTCAACACTGGCTAGGCTGGGCGTGTTGACCGATTGGTCAGTTCCTCTGCCATCCCAAGAACAAAGAGGCCATGACAATGACTCAGAGCTCCACCGCCCGTGACGAGGCGACCCACGAGGAGGGGGCCCCGGCTGCCGCCTCGGCCCCCTGGCTGGACACCTACTTCGGCGTGACTCGGCGCGGCTCCACCCTGCGTACCGAGATCCTCGCCGGCATCGCCACCTTCCTGGCGTCCATGTATATCATCGTGGTCAATCCGGCGATCCTCTCGGATGCCGGCATCCCCTTCTCCGCGGCCCTCTCCGCCACCGTGCTGATCAGCTTCATGAGCAGCCTGGCCATGGGGCTCTATGCCCGCAACCCCATCCTGGTGGCCCCGGGCATGGGCATGAACGCCCTCTTCACCTATACCCTGGTGCATGGCGCCGGCCTCTCCTGGGAGGTGGCCCTGGGCTGCGTCTTCTGGTCCGGGGTGCTGTTCGCGCTGCTGGCGGTCTTCAATGTACGCAAGGCGATCATCGAGGCGATTCCCGCCTCGCTGCGCTATGCCATCACCTGCGGCATCGGCCTCTTCATCACCTTTATCGGCTTCAAGAACGCCGGCTTCATCGTCTCCAACCCGGCGACCCTGGTCTCCCTGGGCAGCATGGATCCCATGCTGATCACCTTCTTCCTGGGCATGATGGCCACCGCCATCCTGGTGATCCTGCGCATGAGCGGCGCCCTGATCCTGGGGATCGCCGTGACCACCCTACTGGCATTGCCCATGGGACGGCTGTGGGGCGAGGAGGTGATCGTGCAGTGGGCCGGCCTGGCCGCCTGGCCCGACTTCAGCGCCGTCATGCAGGTGGATATCCTGGGGGCCCTCAAGGTGGCCTACCTGCCGTTCATCTTCGTGATGCTGTTCACCAACTTCTTCGACGCCCTCTCCTGCTTCATGGCGCTCTCCGAGTCCGCCGACCTCAAGGACAAGGACGGCAACCCGCGCAACCTCAAGCGCTCCATGACCGTGGACGCCTTCGCCTCGATGATCGCCGCCCCGCTGGGCACCAGCGCCGCCCAGACCTTTATCGAGTCCGGCGCCGGCGTGGCCCAGGGCGGGCGCACCGGCCTGGTGGCGGTAACCATCGCCCTGCTGTTCCTGCCCTTCCTGTTCCTGTCGCCGCTGCTCTCGCTGGTGCCGGGCATCGCCACGGCGCCGGCCCTGGTGCTGGTGGGGCTGTTCATGCTGGCGCCGATCACCAAGATCGACTGGACCCGCTATGATCAGGCCTTCCCGGCCTTCCTGGCGATCATCCTGATGCCGCTCACCTACTCCATCACCTTGGGGATCGCCTTCGGCTTCCTCAGCTTCGTGCTGATCAAGCTGGCCACCGGGCGCCTGGAGGAGATCAAGCCGGCCATGTGGGTCTCCGCCGTGCTGAGCGTGCTGATGCTGGTGACCACCCACTAACGACGCCTGCGCATCCGTAAACGCCACGGGGGCGGCCTTTCGGCCGCCCCCGTGGCGTTCTGGCAGGCCAGAGCCCTAGTCGTCGTCGTAGTCCTCCCCCGGCTTGGGGTTGGGCCTGGCCCGAGGGTCGTGCTCCCCGAGCCGAGCCTGGTCGGCGCTGGGCTGGCCGCCGGGGCGGCCATCGATATCGAAATTCTGCTTCATCAGGCGCAGGTTGGCCGGTGGCGCCTCGCCCTCCTTGCCGACCCCGAAGTAGAGGGTGGTGTGCGGGAAGGGAATCTCGATGCCCTTGGCGTCGAAGTGGATCTTGACCAGGCGGTTGAAGGCGCGGCCGGTGGCCCACTGGGTGCCCGGGGTGGTCTTGATGCGCACGCGGATGTTCACCGAGCTGTCGCCGAGGCCGGTGACCCCGGAGACCTCCAGGGGAGCGAGGATATTCATGCGGTGATCCTCGCTGGCCGCCAGCTCGTCGAAGGCCTCGCGCAGCACCACGATCGCCTCGTCGATGCTCTCCCGATAGGCGATGCCGTACTCGCCCACGTGGTAGCCGAACTCGCGCATGTAGTTGGAGACGGTGTCGACGCTGGAGAAGGGCACGATATGGTAGGTACCGTTGAGGTCGCGGATGCCCACCGAGCGGATGCTCAGGCGCTCGGCGGTACCGGTGATGCCGCCCACCGTGACCACGTCACCGGTATTCATGGCGTTCTCCACCTGGATGAAGATGCCGGTGATGATGTCCTGCACCAGCTTCTGGGCACCGAAACCGATGGCCAGGCCCAGCACACCGGCACCGGCGATCAGCGGGCCGATATTGATGCCGATCTCGGCCAGCACGATCATCACGGTGATGGTGATCAGGGCGATGGCCAGCGCATTGCGGAACAGGGCCAGCAGGGTCTTGGCGCGGGCCGAGGGCTCGCCGCTGCCGGTCTCCGGGTTGAGGCGGTGCTCGATCAGGCTCGCCAGGGCCAGCCAGACGCCGGCGGCCACGGTGAGGATCACCGCCACGCTGATCAGGCGTCCCGTCAGGGTACGGCCCGCCTCGGAGGCGTACCAGGCGGCCAGGTCGAAGGCGCCCCAGGCATTCAGCACCAGCAGGATCACCGCCACCAGGATCACCGCGCGTATCGCCCGCAGGGCGTTGGGCACATAGGCGTTGAGGCGGGCCTCGAGCAGCGGCAGCTTGTGGCGCAACTCCTCCGAGAGGGTGATATGGCGACCGATGGTCTGGGTCAGCAGGCTGGAGAGCAGCATGCCGAGCCCGGCGATCACCAGGGTCTTGAGGGTGGCGATCAGCACGAAGGGCAGGGCATCCTCCGGGCGCAGCAGGGTCAGCAGCACCACCACCACGAAATAGAGGATCGCCAGGAGATGCCAGGTGCGGGCGAAGAGCCCCAGGGAGATCCGGGTGGCGGCGAAGCTGGAGCGCTCCGCGGCCGCCTCGAGGGCGTCGCGCAGCTTGATGCGGTTCTTGAGCACCACCGCCACCGCATAGACGAAGGCGCCGAGCATGATCAGGGTGCCGAAGGCCTGGCCCAGGGCCGGCGCCAGGTAGACGTTGATCAGCGGCACCGCCACCAGCAGGCCGTAGCCCGCCAGGCCGATCAGTCGGGCGATCCAGCGATTCCAGTAGGAGGCCTCGGCGGCGGAGATCGGCAGCAGGCGCAGCCCTTCATAGCGGGAGGCGAAGAGCATGCGCAGGGCCGCCTTGAGCAGCTCGATCACCAGGAAGGCGTTGAGGAACAGCGAGGCCCGGGTGGAGAGCTCGCCGGCCTCGCCGATCAGGAAGGTGGCGATCAGGTTGCCGCCCAGGTAGGCCAGGGCCACCACCAGCACATCGAGGGCCGCGGCCACCGCCACCGCGACCATCAGACGCAGCACCGGGGTCAGGCCGCTGCCGGCCTGGGACCACTGGCTGATGCGGGTGAAGCCGCCCCGGGCCAGGCGCCGGAAGCCGAAGAAGAGTACCAGGGTGGCGAGGATCACCAGCACCAGGTTGAGGGTGGCGGAGAGCACCGCCCCCATGTCGATGGGCGCCTCGGCATGGCCGGTGGCCAGGTCGCTCAGCGTCGTTACCACTTGGCCGAACTGGTTGCCCAGGTCGCCGGCGATCTGGCTGGTGGTCTCCGCGAGGCGCCGGGCCAGGGTAGGCTCGGCGGTCGCGGCGGGTGCCTCGGCGGCAGCCGTGGTGCCCTCGCCCCCGGCCAGCTCGCGCAGTTGGGTAATCAGTTCACCGCGACTCTGCTCGTTTTCCAGCAGGTCGGCCAGGGTAGCGTAGGGGGTCGGGGGCTCTTGCTGGGCCAGGGCCGGCAGGCCGAGGGTCATCAGCACGACCATCAGCCAGGCCAGCAGGCCTATTCGACGCGGTATCGGCACGCTTGCCTCCATGTGTAAGCGTGGGTGGGTGCGGTAAGGCTCGCCGGGACGAGCGTTTGACTATCTTGGCGTGCCCCGTCCGGCGGCACAACCCGGTCGGTGGCTAACGGTTTCTGTCCGGGCGCCTGGACTCGGTCTCATCCGCTTTCCTCGGCAAGCGAGGCGCCCCCTTCGCCACCCCCGCGGGTGGCGCTTTCCCTGGTGGCGCGAGTAGCATGGGGCCTCCTCGGGAGACGGGAGCGTCGGGATGAGCATTGCGCAGGGCATGGTGCTGGTGGTGCTGGGTGGCGCCTTGGGGGGCATGGGGCGCGTCTGGCTGGGGCAGTGGGTGGGGCGTCGTGCGCCCAGCGACTTTCCTTGGGGGACCCTCGCGGTCAATCTGCTCGGCGCCCTGGCGCTCGGCGTGATCGCCGCCCGGGGCGTCATGCCAGGCGCGTTCTGGGCACTGGCGGCCGTCGGCCTGCTGGGCAGCTTCACCACCGTCTCCTCCTTCGCCTACCAGACCCTGACCCTGCTGCGCGGACCCCGCCCCGCCCTGGGCTGGCTCAACCTGGCACTGACCCTGGGGCTGGGGCTGGCCGCCATGGCGCTGGGCCATGGACTAGGTGGTGTCTTATGAGGTGGCGGCTCTATCTGGCGGCGGGGGCGGGCAGTGGCCTGGGCGCTTTGCTGCGCTACGGCCTTGCCCTGGCGCTGTGGGGGGCGACCTTTCCCTGGGCGACCCTGCTGGCCAACGGCCTGGGCGCCTTCGCCATGGGAGGGATCGCCACCCTGGCCCGGGTGCCGGGGCGCTGGAGCCTCTCGCCGGTGGCCCAGCACTTCTGGCTGGCCGGCGTCTGCGGTGGCTTTACCACCTTCTCGCTCTTTAGCCTGGAAACCCTGCGGCTCTGGGAGGCCGGCTTGTCGTCCATGGCATTGGGCTATCTGGGGGCCTCGGTGGCACTCTGGCTGCTCGGCGCCTGGGGCGGTATCGTTCTCGGCGAGCGGCTCAAGGCGCACTGGGCTCGGGCGTAGGGGCCAGAAACGACAAGGGCCACCGCGAGGGTGGCCCTGTCTTCAAGTGGTGGAGGCGGCGGGGATCGAACCCGCGTCCGCCGGCACTCGCCTATCAGCTCTACATGCTTAGTTTCGTCTTTTGATTTAACACGGCTGGCTCCGACGAGCAGGATCCAGACGCGCGATTCTTCGAGAGTTTAACGACCGGCGTGAAGACGCCACCGGACGCGATCCCATCAGTCTTGGCTCGTATCCCCGCGGCGATGAATGGGCACATCGCGTTGGGGCCGGACAAGAAGCTAACAGCGTTTAAGCTGCCAGCGCGCCCTGAGCGTAGTTTTCGTCGTTTGCGACTATTTAATCGTGATGTTGGATTTACGAGATACATCACGCTCTCGGCATGCACCTCAAGGGTTGCCACCGGCGTCGAAGCCATGTCGCCCCCATAGCTGGGCATTCTATCAGCTTGCCCGAGGTTATGACAGCCTAGGCCTTGGCGTGTTCCCGCATGATGCGACTCTTCTGGCGATTCCAGTCGCGATCCTTCTCGGTGGCCCGCTTGTCGTGGAGCTTCTTGCCGGTCACCAGGGCCAGCTCGCACTTCACCCGGCTGCCCTTCCAGTAGAGCTTGAGGGGGACGCAGGTATGGCCCTTGTCCTGGGTGCGCGAGAAGATCTTGGCGATCTCCTTCTTGTGCAGCAGCAGCTTGCGGGTCCGCGTGGGGTCGGCGATCTCGTGGGTGCTGGCGGTGTTCAGCGGGGTGATATGGCAGCCCATCAGCCAGGCCTCGCCGCGCCGCACCAGGATATAGGTGTCGGTGAGCTGGCCCTTGCCGGCACGCAGGCTCTTCACCTCCCAGCCGGAGAGCACCAGGCCCGCCTCGAAGGTCTCGTCAATGTGGTATTCGAAGCGCGCCTTCTTGTTCTGGGCGATGACATTGCTGCCGGGGCCCTTGCCCTTGCCTTTCTTGGCCATGGAACCTCGCGTCGTGATCTAGCGTTGGCTGGCCCCTCCGATACGGGGGCAAGCGTGATACCATTCGTGAAAACAACCGCTCATGATACGCCCAGGGCCCTGTAAAGTCAGCGGAGAGGTAGATGCCAACGGTCAATCGGTCCGCCCTCGTGCGGCATTCCCCCCAGGCCATGTTCGATCTGGTCAACGATTTCGAACGCTATCCGGAGTTCCTGCCGGGGTGCCGACGTGCCCGGCTGCTCGAGCAGGACGACGCTCACCTGGTGGGGGAGCTGACCCTGGCCAAGGCGGGGATCGAACAGAGCTTCACCACCCGCAACGACCTGCATGCCCCGGAGCGCATCGAGCTCTCCCTGGTGCATGGGCCCTTTCGCCGCCTGCAGGGGCGCTGGCTGTTCACGCCGATGGGGGAGGATGCCTGCAAGGTGAGCCTGGAACTGGAGTTCGAATTCGCCAGTCGCCTGCTGGGCATGGCCTTCGGACGGCTCTTCCAGCAGGTGGCCGGCCAGCTGGTGGACTCCTTCACCCGTCGCGCCGACGACCTCTATGGCCGCTACTGAGCCCCTGACGGTGGAGGTGGCCTTCGCGCTACCGGAGAAGCAGCGCATCGTCACCCTGGACGTGGCCCCGGGCACCACGCCGCGGCAGGCGGTACGGCTGTCGCGGATCCAGGAGCAGTTTCCCGAGCTGCCCGCCGAGACCTTCGAGGCGGCGCCCCTGGGGATCTTCGGCAAGGCACTTCGAGATCCCGAAGCCCACGCCCTGCGCGCGGGCGATCGGGTCGAGATCTACCGCCCCCTGTTGATCGATCCCAAGGCGGCCCGCCGCCGGCGAGCCGCCGAGGGGTAGCGACCTTACTGGATGGGCATGACCGCCTGCCCCGGCTCGCCGCCTTCGCTGGCGGGGCCGGCGCCTTCGGCGCTGGGTAGCGGCAGCTCGCCGGACAGATCCCCTTGGGTCGCCACGTCGACCAGGCGGTCCCCGGCGAAGGTCAGGGTGACCCGGCGCTGCTCGATGCCGCCATAGGCCTTGTCGAGACGATAGACATAGTCCCACTGGTTGCTGTCGAAGGGGGCCTCGAGCAGCGGGCTGCCCATCAACTGACGCACCTGGTTGCGGCTCATGCCCGGTTGCAGCTGCTCCACGGCGCTCTGTTCCACCAGGTTGCCCTGGGGCAGGTCGCGCTTGTAGACGCCGAAATAGCTGCAGCCGCTGACCAGGGTCAGGGCGACGGAAAGGGTGACTGTTTTAATCAGCTTTTGCATTTGCGTCTGTTCTTCACTATCGTTGAGTTGGTCGATCATACCCGACCCTACACCTTACTGCGAAGAGCAACCATGGCCGACCAGAACCATGAATTGCGCAAGGCCGGGCTCAAGGTGACCCTGCCGCGCGTCAAGATCCTGCAGATCCTCGAGAGCTCCACCGACCGCCACCTGAGTGCCGAGGACGTCTATAAAGCCCTGTTGGACGCCGGAGAGGACGTGGGTCTCGCCACCGTCTACCGGGTGCTGACCCAGTTCGAGTCCGCCGGCCTGGTGATGCGTCACAACTTCGATGGCGGCCACGCCGTCTTCGAGCTCTCCCATGACGAGCACCATGACCACATGGTGTGCCTGGAGAGCGGCGAGATCATCGAGTTCTATGACGAGACCATCGAGCGCCGTCAGCAGGAGATCGCCGAGGAGCACGGTTTCGAGCTCGTCGACCATGCCCTGGTGCTCTATGTGCGTCCCAAGGGCTCCAAGGCGACCCGTCAGGAAGGCATCCAGAAGAAGTAAGCGGAACGCCTCGCCCTGATATCGCTCGGCCCCGATCCTTGATCGGGGCCGAGTGCGTTTGGGCCGGGGCTTGGCGGTGTGGCTTCAGTGATGGGGATGCGGGCGCTGGCTGGCGTCCAGCATCTCTCGGGCGTGGGCCAGGGTCTGGTCCGAGAGATTCACCCCGCCGAGCATCCGTGCCAGCTCGCGCACCCGGCCGGCGCCGTCCAGCAGCGCCATGCGGGTCAGGGTGGTGTCGCGCTTGGCCTGCTTCTCGATATGCAGGTGCTGGTGGGCCTGGGCGGCCACCTGGGGCAGGTGGGTCACGGTCAGCACCTGACCGGCGGCGCCCAGGCGCTTGAGTAGCTGGCCGACGATCTCCGCGGTGGCCCCGGAGATGCCCACGTCGACCTCATCGAAGACCAGGCTGGGGATGGTGGAGTGGCTGGCCGCCACCACCTGGATGGCCAGGCTGATCCGCGACAGCTCGCCGCCGGAGGCCACCTTGGCCAGGGGACGAGGCGGCTGCCCGGGGTTGGCGGCGATCAGGAAGGCGATGCGGTCCAGGCCCTCGGCGGCGGGGGCCTCCCGGTCGTCGACCCGGACCTCGAAGCGGGCCTTGCCCATGGCCAGGAAGGTCAGCTGCTGCTGGACCGCCTTGGCCAGTCGGCCGGCGGCCTCGCGGCGCGCCTTCGACAGCGCCTTGGCCTGCTGGCGCCACTGCTCGCCCAGGGTCTCCACCTGCTCGGCGAGCTGTTCCAGGTCGCCTTCGCCGCCCTCCAGGCCGCTCAGCTCCTCGGCCAGGCGTTGATGCAGCTCGGTCAGCTCCTCCGGCAGGCAGTGATGCTTGCGGGCGATACGATGCACCTCGCCCAGGCGACCATCCACCCAGGCCAGGCGCTCCGGGTCCAGCTCGGTGGTCTCGGCGAAGCGCTGCAGCTCGCGGCTCGCCTCGCTCACCTGGATCTGCGCCTCCTCGAGCAGCCCCAGGGCCTCGGCCAGGGCGCCGCGATCGCTGCCCGGCAGCACGCCCAGGCGGCTGGCCGCCTGGTGCAGCATGGCCAGGGCGCCGCCCTCGTCATCGTCACAGCACTGGGCGGCGAACTGCGCCTCGCGCAGGCTCTCCTCGGCGTGGGCCAGGCTCTCCTGCTCCCGCTCCAGGGTCTCCAGCTCACCCTCGGCCAGGGCCAGGGCGTCGAGTTCCTCCACCTGGTAGCGCAGCAACTGGCGGCGGGCGGCCAGCTCCTCGCCGCTCTCCGCCAGTCGCTTGAGGCGTCGGCGGCTGGCCTGCCACTGCCGGAAGGTCTCGGCCAGCTCGGCGGCGGCGCCGGCCTGGCCGGCGAAGTCGTCCAGCAACTGGAGGTGGGTCTCCTCGCGCAGCAAGGCCTGGTGGGCGTGCTGGCCATGCACCTGGATCAGGCGCTCGCCGAGGCCGCGCAGGTCGGTCACGGTGCTGGGCTGGCCATTGATCCACGCCTTGGAGCGGCCGTTGGCGGTGACCACCCGGCGCAGCAGGCAGTCGTCGGTGGGCAGGTCCCGGGCCTCAAGCCAGGCCCGGGCCTCGGGCAGGGCGGCGATCTCGAAGCGGGCACTGAGGTCGGCGCGTTCGGCGCCGTGGCGCACGCTGCCGGCATCGGCACGCTCGCCCAGGCACAGGCCCAGGGCACCCAGCAGGATCGACTTGCCGGCCCCGGTCTCCCCGGTAATGGCGGTCATGCCGCCGCCCAGGTCCAGTTCCAGGTCATCGACGATGGCGTAATCGTGGATCGCGAGCTGCACCAGCATGGCCTATTTCCTCCCTGGGTCGTGCGGCGGGACCGGCGATTGAGTCTGTGCGTTTATACAGTGTTTTATACAGTAGACCAGGGCCGCCGACAATGCTCGTGCCGTGGCATGCCTTGAGATCGCCGCGACCATCCCCATATCAGGGGGCAACTCATGCTCAACCCCTTAGTGAGGTGGCCCCGGGCCGCCACGATGTCAGGAGAATCCCATGGCCAGAGACCCGCAGACCCCGCTGGATGAAGAGCTGATGCGCCAGGAACAGGACGCCGAGCCGCAGCCCGTGGAGGGCGAAGTGGAGTCCGCCAGCGAGGCCGCCGAGCAGGCCGAGCGCCAGGGCGAGGTCAGCGACAATCCCGAGGCCGAGGTGCTGGCGGCCCGGGTCGAGGAACTGGAGCAGGGCCTGGCCGAGGCCAAGGATCAGGCCCTGCGCGCCGCCGCCGAGGCCCAGAACGTGCGCCGCCGCGCCGAGCAGGAGGCGGAGAAGGCGCGCAAGTTCGCCCTGGAGAAGTTCGTCAAGGAGCTGCTGCCGGTGGTGGACAGCCTGGAGAAGGCCCTGGAGGCGATGGGCGAGGAGGCCTCCGAGGCCCACCGCGAAGGCGTCGCCATGACCCTCAAGATGCAGCTCGACGTGCTGGCCAAGTTCGGTGTCGAGGCGGTGGAGCCCGCCGGCGAGCCCTTCGACCCGCAGGTGCACGAGGCCATGGCCATGGTGCCCAACCCCGAGCTCGACCCCAACACCGTGATGGACGTGATGCAGAAGGGCTACCTGCTCAACGGTCGCCTGGTCCGTCCGGCCATGGTGGTGGTCAGCCAGGCCGCCGGCTGAGACGAGGGTCACCCGGGGGCTTGAAAAGCCGCGAGGCCTCCCCCACATAGAGCACAACGCCGCGGCAACGGCCGCAACGCACGAATCAAGATCACGACTTTTCGAGGATTTCCTATGGGACGCATCATCGGTATTGACCTGGGGACCACCAACTCCTGTGTGGCCGTACTCGACGGCGACAGCGCCAAAGTCATCGAGAACGCCGAAGGTGGCCGCACCACGCCGTCCATCATCGCCTACACCGATGATGGCGAGACCCTGGTGGGCCAGGCGGCCAAGCGCCAGGCGGTCACCAACCCGCAGAACACCCTCTACGCCATCAAGCGCCTGATCGGTCGTCGTTTCAAGGACGACGTCGTCCAGAAGGACATCAAGATGGTCCCCTACACCATCACCGAGGCCGACAACGGTGACGCCTGGGTCGAGGTCAAGGGCAAGAAGCTGGCGCCGCCGCAGGTCAGCGCCGAAGTGCTGAAGAAGATGAAGAAGACCGCGGAAGACTACCTGGGTGAGGAAGTCACCGAGGCGGTCATCACCGTGCCGGCCTACTTCAACGACAGCCAGCGTCAGGCCACCAAGGACGCCGGCCGCATCGCCGGCCTCGAGGTCAAGCGCATCATCAACGAGCCCACCGCGGCGGCCCTGGCCTACGGCATGGACAAGTCCCGCGGCGACAAGACCATCGCGGTCTATGACCTGGGTGGCGGCACCTTCGATATCTCCATCATCGAGGTGGCCGACGTCGACGGCGAGACCCAGTTCGAGGTGCTGGCCACCAACGGCGACACCTTCCTGGGTGGCGAAGACTTCGACATGCACCTGATCAACTACCTGGTCGATCAGTTCAAGGCCGACAGCGGCATCGACCTGTCCGGCGACAACCTGGCCATGCAGCGCCTCAAGGAAGCCGCCGAGAAAGCCAAGATCGAGCTCTCCAGCGCCCAGCAGACCGACGTCAACCTGCCCTACATCACCGCCGACAACACCGGTCCCAAGCACCTCAATGTCAAGGTGACCCGGGCCAAGCTGGAGTCGCTGGTGGAGGAGCTGGTCAAGCGCTCCCTGGCGCCCTGCAAGACCGCCCTGGCCGATGCCGGCCTGTCCGCGTCCGAGATCGACGACGTCATCCTGGTCGGTGGCCAGACCCGCATGCCGCTGGTGCAGAAGAGCGTGGCCGAGTTCTTCGGCAAGGACGCCCGCAAGGACGTCAACCCGGACGAGGCGGTGGCCGTGGGTGCGGCGATCCAGGGCGGCGTGCTGGGTGGCGACGTCAAGGACGTGCTGCTGCTCGACGTCACCCCGCTGACCCTGGGCATCGAGACCCTGGGTGGCGTGATGACGCCGTTGATCGAGAAGAACACCACCATCCCGACCAAGAAGACCCAGACCTTCTCCACCGCGGATGACAACCAGACTGCCGTGACCATTCACGTCCTGCAGGGCGAGCGCAAGCAGGCGGGCGGCAACAAGTCCCTGGGTCGTTTCGACCTGGCCGACATTCCGCCGGCGCCGCGCGGCGTGCCGCAGATCGAGGTCGCCTTCGACCTGGACGCCAACGGCATCCTGCACGTCTCCGCCAAGGACAAGGCCACCGGCAAGGAGCAGTCGATCGTCATCAAGGCCTCCAGTGGCCTCTCCGATGACGAGATCGAACAGATGGTCCGCGATGCCGAGGCGCATGCCGACGAGGACAAGAAGTTCGAGGAGCTGGTGGCCCTGCGCAACCAGGCCGACGGCATGATCCACGCGTCCAGGAAGACCCTGGAAGAGGCCGGCGACAAGGTCTCCGACGAGGAGAAGCAGGCCATCGAGGGCGCCATCGGCGAGCTCGAGGAGGCGCTGAAGGGCGACGACAAGGACGAGATCCAGGCCAAGCTGGACAAGCTCACCGAGGCCTCCGGCCAGGTCGCCCAGAAGATGTATGCCGAGCAGGCCGAAGCCGCCCAGCAGGCCGGTGGCGACGCCGGCGAGGCGGGTGCCAAGCAGGACGATGACGTGGTCGACGCCGAGTACGAAGAAGTCAACGACGACCAGAAAAAGCAGTAAACCACGACATCGGCATCAAGGATGACACCAGCGCGGGGGCCTGACTCCCGCGTTGGTGTTTCCGCGGTGCCGCGACGGAGGCGGACAGACCGATGTCCAAACGCGATTATTATGAGGTGCTGGGCGTAGAGCGCGGTGCCGATACGAAAGAGATCAAGAAGGCCTACCGACGCCTGGCCCAGAAGTATCACCCCGACCGTAACCCGGACGACGATACCTCGGCGGAGAAGTTTCGCGAGGTCTCCGAGGCCTACGAGGTGCTCTCCGACGGCGAGAAGCGTGCCGCCTATGACCAGTTCGGTCATGCCGGCGTCGACGGCCAAGGGGGCGGTTTCGGTGGTGGCGGCTTCGGTGGCGCCGGGGCCGGGGGCTTCAGCGATATCTTCGGCGATGTGTTCGGCGATATCTTCGGCGGCGCGGGCGGCGGTCGGCGCAACCCCAACGCCCCCCAGCGCGGCAGCGACCTGCGCTACAACCTGGAGCTCGACCTGGAGGATGCCGTCACCGGCACCAGCGTCGATATCCGCGTGCCGCGCCATGTGGAGTGCGACCGCTGTGACGGCGAGGGCGCCGAGCCCGGCTCCAGCAAGGAGACCTGCCCGACCTGTAACGGTCATGGCCAGGTGCGCATGCAGCAGGGCTTCTTCGCCGTGCAGCAGACCTGCCCGACCTGTCACGGCAGCGGCGTGCATATCAAGGTGCCCTGCCACAAGTGTCACGGCGAAGGGCGCATGCGCGAGACCCGTACCCTGTCGGTGAAGATCCCCGCCGGGGTCGATACCGGCGACCGCATTCGCCTGAATGGCGAAGGCGAAACCGGCATCAACGGCGGCCCCCCCGGGGACCTCTACGTCCAGGTGGCCATCAAGCCGCACCCGATCTTCCAGCGCGATGGCCGTCACCTGCAGTGCGAGGTGCCGATCAACTTCGTCGACGCGGCACTGGGCGGCGAACTGGAGGTGCCGACCCTGGACGGCCGGGTCAAGCTGAAGATCCCCGCCGAGACCCAGACCGGCAAGCTGTTCCGCCTCAAGGGCAAGGGCGTCAAGCCGGTGCGCGGCGGCCCCGCCGGCGACCTGCTGTGCCGGGTGGTGCTGGAGACCCCGGTCAACCTCTCCGAGGAGCAGAAGGAGCTGCTGCGCCGCTTCCAGGAGAGCCTCGGCGAGTCCAACAGCCACTCGCCGAAGAAGAAGAGCTTCTTCGATGGCGTGAAGAAGTTCTTCGAGGACATGAAGCCCTAGGCGGCAGCCACCCTCGAAGGCAGAAGCCAGGCCCCGGTATCCCCGATACCGGGGCCTGGCCGTTTCTGGGCGTCAACGCAACAGGTGCTTCAGGCGCCAGTCCAGGGCTTCCCGGTCGGGTGCCCAGCGCGGGTCGCGTGGTAACACCAGTGGCTGGCCGTCCAGCTCGCAGAGCCAGCGATTGTCGTTGTTCAGCGCGTCGATACCGGGGCTGACGTGCCAGCGATGGTCCGGTCCCGGGGCGATCAACTGGTTGTCCATGGCCCAGTGCAGGTTGGGCGTCAGGGCGATGCCGTTGGTCGGTCGATCGTCCTGGCTCTGGGCGAAGGGGATCAGGTGGGCGGCCTCCACGAGGTAGCGATAGTCCGGTGTGATATAGCGCAGGCGGCTCGCCGCGCAGCGGTAGTCGTAGGCCTCCAGCACCAAGGAGCGAAAGGCGGCGGAGCGGGCATACGTTTGGCTTTGTTCTTTCACACTGCCTTTCAGTCGCTCGGGATGCCGTTCATAGTTGCCGCTTTCCAGTGCCGTGGTCAGGTAGGTGTGCAGTGCCTGGTAAGCTTTCGGGGCGGCGGAGAAGTAACGAGATACCAGTAGGGCGCATGCCTCTCGCGAGGCAGGTTCACTCCGGAGAGCCTCGAAGAGTGTGGCGTCCAGTCGGGCGCTGGTAAAGCGCTCCCGAAGCTTCCTGAGGGACTTAGGCTGGCCGAGTTGTGGCTCCACAGCGCTCAGGCTTTCCGTGAACTCCGGCGACCAGAGGGGGCCGGATGGGCCCTGGTCATTTCTCAGGTGCCATAGGGGAAGCTGGGGGTTGGCGGACGACCTGTTCCCGGTGGCTGCTTCATAAAGGTCGTAGTAGCGAGCGATCAGCCGGTCATCGATGGTGACCCGGGGAGAGGCGATATGCCCCGCCTGGATCTCGCAGATGATCGCCAGCAAGAGGCAGGGCTTGTTGGGGGCCGGCACTCCCTTGCTATGCCCGACCCTGAGCCTGCCCAGGCACTCCAGGGATGCAGTCACGTCGTCTTCCTTTATCGCCTTTTGTGAATTCAAGCCCAGCCTAGCATGGCGGCCCTGGGGAGGCGCCGCGCAGACAAAAAACCCCCTCCGAGGAGGGGGCGGAAAGCGCAGCCGGTGGTGCCGGGTGGCGTGGCGGGGCTAGAAAAGCCGCTCCGGTAGCCACAGGGCGATGCTCGGGAAGAGAATGATCAGGGCCAAGCCGAGGATCTGCAGGCCCACGAAGGGCAGGGCCGAGCGGTAGATATCGACGATGGTGATCGATTTTGGCGCCACCGAGCGCATGTAGAAGAGGTTGTAGCCGAAGGGTGGCGTCAGGTAGGCGGACTGCATGCTGAGGATGAACAGTACCGCGAACCAGGTGGTATCGAAGCCCAGTTCCCGGACGATGGGCACATAGAGGGGAATGGTGATGAAGAGGATGGCGAAGTCATCCAGGAACATCCCCAGCAGGAAGAAGCTCAGCACCATGATGATGATCACCGTATAGGGCGAGAGCGCGAAGTCCTCGATGATCTCGCTGATGATCATGCCGGCGCCCAGGCCCATGTAGATACGGCTGAAGAAGACCGCGGCAATCGCGATCCACAGCAGCATGCCGGTGATCTTGGTGGTATTGAGCATCACATAGCGCAGCAGGCCCCAGTTGAGCTTGCCGCGCAGGGTGGCGATCAGCAGGGCGCCGCCGGCTCCCACTGCGGAGGCCTCGGAGGGGGAGGTGACCCCGCCGATGATGCAGCCCAGCACGGTCACCACCAGCAGCCCCGGGGCGATCACATGGCGCAGGGAGGTGAGCTTCTGCTTGAGGGTGAAGCGCTCCTCCGGCGGCGCCCCCGGGCCCAGCTCCGGGTTGAGGCGGCAGCGGATCAGGATATAGGCCATGTAGATGGCCGCCAGCATCAGCCCCGGCATCAGGCCGGCGGCGAACAGCTTGCCCACCGACTCCCGGGCCAGGAAGGCGTAGACGATCATCAGCACGCTGGGCGGGATCAGAAAGCCCAGGGCGCCGCCGGCCATGATGGTGCCGGTGACCAGGCGCTTGTGATAGCCGCGCTTGAGCATGGCGGGCAGGGCGATGATGCCCAGGCTGACGGTGGCGGCGCCGGAGACGCCGGCCATGGCGGCGATCAGGGCGCAGATCAGCACCGTGCCGACCCCCAGGCCACCGGGCACGCTGCCCATCAGCCGGTGGATCATCTCGAAGAGATCATCGGTGATGCCCGAGCGCTCCAGCACCAGGCCCATGAAGATGAATAGTGGCAGTGAGACCAGCAGGAAGTTGTCCATGGCGCTGAACGCCGAGGCCAGCAGCAGGTCCAGCCCGCCAGGCCCGAACATCAGGTAGGCACTGCCCATGCCGGAGATCATCAGCGCCCATGCCAGGGGGGCGCCCATTGCCATCAACACCAGCATGGAGAAGAACATGATGGCGGTAATCGTGAGGGGCTCGAAGCCAGCCATAGGAAAGCCCTTTGCAAGACGGGCCCGATTGGGGCCGTCGAATGTATTTCTATCCCTGTCGCGATGCGGGGGTCTCGACGAATCCGACCTCAGGCCGTCTCGCTGGCCTCATCATCCCTGGGGTCGTGGTAGCGCACCCCGGCCACGCGCAGTGCGGCACGCACCAGCTCGGCCAGGCACTGCAGGATCAGCAGGCCCACGGCCAGCGGAATGGTGGCCTTGATCGGCCAGAGGGGCGGACGCCAGACGCTGCGGTTGGAGAATTCGCCGATGCTCCAGGAGTGGTAGGCGAAGTCCACCGCCATGCGGAAGAAGACCGCCAGCACCAGGATGCCCAGGGCGAAGATCACCAGGTCGCAGAAGGCCTGTACACGGTAGGGGAGCAGTCGATAGATCACGTCGCTGCGGACGTGGCCGTGGTGACGGAGGGTATAGCTGCCCGCCAGGATACTCAGCGCCCCGAAGAACATGGTCGACAGCTCATGCCCCCAGACGGTGGGGGCATTGAGGATATAGCGCGCCACGACTTCGTAGAGCAGAACGCCGATGATGCCCAGCGTCAGCCAGGAAGTGGCCCTTCCGACCCAGTCGGAAAGGCCATCCTGCACCCTCAAATAGCGGGTGACTTTACTCACTCAGACGTCCTTGCTCGATGGCGTTGTTGATCAGGATCTCGATGGCCTGGGCGTTGCGCTCGGACTTCTCGGCCTCGGCTTCCCAGATCGGCAGGGCGGCCTCGGCCAGGCGGTTGGACTCTTCCTGCGGCAGCACGGCGAATTCGAACAGCTCGCCTTCATCGATGATGCGCTGGTTGCCCTCTTCCAGCCACTGGTGCACGTCCAGCAGGTACTGGTCGATGGCGCCGGTCAGGATCTCCTGCTGCTCCTCGGAGAGGCGCTCCCAGGTGTTGGGGTTGATCAGGGCGTTCTCGGTCCAGCCCGGGTTGAGCAGGTTGATGTCGGTGTAGTGGCCGGCCACTTCGTGCAGCTTGAGCTGCTCGTATTCCACCGGGCCGCCGTAGACGGCGCCGTCGATCACCCCGGTGGAGAGGGCCACGTAGAGCTCCTGGCCGGGCAGGAAGACGGTGGGAATATTGAACGGCTCCAGTACGGCGGCGATGGAGCTGGTGGCGCGGATGCGCATGGAGCGCAGGTCTTCCAGGCTGGTCACCGGCTCGCGGGTGATCAGGCCATAGTCGCTACCGAAGCCGCGGCCGATCAGCTTGACGCCACGCTCTTCATAGGCGGCGGCGACCAGCGCTTCGAGGCCCTGGTTCTCGAAGATATCGCGGGCCTCTTCGGCGTTCACCCAGGCGCCCGGCAGGCCGCCCTCGATGGTGCCGATCCCGACGGTGCCCGGCCAGTAGCTGCCGACGCCGTGGGCGATATCGATGGTGCCACGGGAGACCGCATCGACGAACTGGTCGCTGTCGACGAGCTCACCGGCGCGGAAGAACTGGATGCGGATGGAGCCGTCGCTGGCCTCATTGACCCGGTCGCGCAGGTCGCGGGCGATATCGTCGACCTCGGTGCCGTAGAAGGTGTGCATGCGCAGGCGCACGGTATCGGCATAGACGGCATGACTGGCGACGATGGAGGCGGCCACTGAGGTGGCCAGGGCGCCTTTGATGAAAGTGGAGAGCTTCATGGGACCTCGTTGCGATGCAGTTTAGAAATTATAGGTTGTCATCGATGGCCGGCCGGGGACCGGCCTGTCAGACTGCGCTTTGAGTAAATCACACGGGTGATGAATATTCCATACGCATCCCTTCAACGTTAGGATAATATCTACATTTATATTGTTTGTGGCCTAACTAACTTTTTATCAAAATATTCGTTGCCTTGTGCCGATGCGACCCGGTCGCCGGGGGAGTCATTGCCCGCCGCCGGGTGGCTGTCTAGAGTGTAGCCATCGCGCCGCTCCGGCCGGGCGCACGCCTTTTTTCATGCTCGTGGTCTCTCTTCCACGGGCCCCTGCTAGCAAGGAACCGCAGGCATGACTCGCGAGACCCTGGTTCTCGGCGCCGGCATGGTCGGCACCTCCATCGCTTATCATCTCGCCCAGCGGGGGCGCTCGGTCACCCTGGTCGATCGCCGAGCGCCGGGGGAGGAGACCTCCTTCGGCAACGCCGGCATCATCCAGCGCGAGGCGGTGTTTCCTCACGCCTTTCCCCGTGACCTGGGCACCCTGCTGCGGGTGTTGCCCAATCGCAGCATCGATATCCGCTATCGCCTCAAGGGCATGGCCGCCGCCGCCGGGCCGCTCTTCCAGTACTGGCGCCGCTCGGCGCCGGCCAGCTACCGGCGGATCGTGCCGGAATACGCCTCCCTGATCATGCGCTCCACCGAAGAGCATCAGCGCCTGATCGATGCCGCCGGGGCCGAGGCGCTGATCAGCAGGAAAGGCTGGTTCGATGCCTTCCGCAGTCAGAAGCATCTGGACGCCTTCTGTGGCGAGGCCGAGGAGGCCGCCCAGCGCTTCGGGGTCGGCTATCGGACCCGGACCCCTGCCGAGCTCAAGGCGCAGGAGCCGCACCTGGCCGCCGAGGCCTTCGTGGGTGCCATCGAGTGGACCAATAGCTGGACGGTGCTGGATCCGGGCGGCCTGGTGCAGGCCTATGCCCGGGCCTTTGAGGCCGCCGGCGGACGCTTCCAGCAAGGCGAGGTGCGACAGGTGGCCAAGACCGCCAATGGCTGGCGCCTGGATCTCGCCGACGGCAGCCTGGAGGCGGAAGAGCTGGTGTTGGCGGCGGGCCCCTGGAGTGGCGACTGGCTGGGGCAGCTGGGCTACCGCCTGCCGCTCTTCCCCAAGCGTGGCTACCATATGCACTACGCCGGCGAGGGCGAGGCGCGATTGAATCACTGGCTGATGGATTTCGACGCCGGCTACCTCCTGGCGCCGATGCGTGCCGGGGTACGCCTGACCACCGGCGCCGAGCTGACCACCCGGGACGCGCCGGCGCGCCACGAGCAACTGGCGGCGGCGGAGAAGGTGGCGCGTCGACTCTTCCCCCTGGGGCCGCGCCAGGATGCCGCCCCCTGGGTGGGCAATCGCCCCTGCATGCCCGACATGAAGCCGGTGATCGGCCCGGCGCCCCGCCACAAGGGCCTCTGGTTCGCCTTCGGGCATGGTCACCAGGGCTTTACCCTGGGCCCCGTCACCGGGCGGCTGCTGGGCGAGATGATGGATGACGAGGAGCCGGCGGTGCCCATGGCGCCCTTCCGGGCCGAGCGCTTCGCCGGCGTCTGAGCGTCGGGGGTGGCGTCCCGGCGGGCCGCGTCTTAGTCTAGAGGCGTTGAGTCCACTGCCAGGAGGCCGCCATGCCCATTTCCCGCGCCGTGATCGCTACCGACTCCGGGGCCCGATTGATCAACCGCCTCTGCAAGCACTGGGCGCATAAGCTCGAGGTGGCCCAGGAGGAGGGCCAGGGGCGGGTCACCTTCGAGGAGGGGGCCTGCCTGATGCGTGCCGATGACGAGGCCCTGACCGTCGCCATCGAGGCCCTGGACGAGGAGGCGCTGGATCGCCTGGAGGGGGTGGTGGCCAGTCATCTCGAGCGCATGGCTGGCAAGGAGCCCCTGGATATCGTTTGGGAGAACTGAGTCGCGCCCACCTGGGCATGTTGCTCTGGGCCCTGTTGGTGGGGCTCTCCTTTCCGGTGGTGGGCCTGCTCGCCGAGCTGCCGCCCCTGCTATTGACCGCTTTGCGCTTCCTGGTCGCCTGTGTCGCCCTGGGCTGGCTGGTGCGAGGCGAGGTGGCCTTCCTGCCCCGCGGCCGGCAGTGGTGGCTCTATGGCCTGCTGGGCGCCTGCCTGGCGGGGTTCTTCGGGGCCATGTTCTGGGCCGCCCACCACGCGACGGCCCTGGCCATGGCCACCCTCTTCGTCAGCGTGCCCCTGCTCGCCTATCTGATCGGCCTGCCGTTCGGCGTGGAGCGCCTGGGCCGGTGGCTGCCCGCGACCCTGGCCCTGGGGGCGCTGGGTGCCCTGGGGCTGGCCCTGGCCGAGGCGCGGGGTGAGGCCTCGGGGCTGGCCTTCGGGCGCGGCGAGGCGGTCTTCTTCCTGGGCTGTGTCGCCTCGGCCTGCTATCCGGTGCTCAGCAAGTGGGGGCTGTCGCGGGGCTGGTTGCCCGAGTCGGCGGCGCTGCGTACCTTCTGGAGCCTGGCCTGCGGGGCCCTGCTGGTGGGGGTGGCAGGACTGCTCCTGGAGTCACCGGTGCGCCTGGCCGGCCTGGCCTGGCGGGATGCCCTGCTGATCGTCTACCTGGGGCTGGGCTCCAGCGCCCTGACCTTCTGGCTGCTGCAGCGGGCCACCGCCGTGCTGAGCCCGGCCGGCGTCACCGCCTATGGCTACCTGGTGCCCTTCGTCTCCATGCTGCTGCTCTTCGTGCAGTCGCCATCACGGATCGACTGGGCCTGGTTGCCGGGTAGCCTGCTGGTGCTGCTGGCCATGGGCCTGCTGTTTCGCCAGGGGCGCCGGGAGCAGAGAGGCTGAGGGCGGCCCGGGGCCCTGCTATACTGGCGCCCACTTCACCCAGCCGTCACCTTTCAGGAGTCCACATGACCCGTATCGCCATCGTCGGTGTCGCCGGCCGCATGGGCCGCACCCTGGTCAATGCCGTGCAGCAGGATCCCCAGGCCAGCCTGGCCGGGGGCAGCGTCGAGCCGGGCAGTTCCCTGGTGGGGGCCGACCTGGGCGAGCTGGCCGGCCTGGGCAAGCTGGGCATCGCCGCGGTGGACTCCCTGGACGCCATCGTCGACGACTTCGATGTGCTGATCGACTTCACCGCACCGCGGGTGACCCTGGGCAACCTGGCTTTCTGCGCCGAGCATGGCAAGCGCCTGGTGGTCGGCACCACCGGCCTGGACGACGGTGAGCTGGCCGAGCTGGACGCCTACCGGGATCGGGTGCCCTTCGTCTTCGCCCCCAATATGAGCGTGGGCGTCAACCTGACCCTCAAGCTGCTGCAGACCGCCGCCAGGGCCCTGGGCGACGAGGGCTACGATATCGAGGTGGTGGAGGCCCATCATCGCCACAAGGTGGATGCCCCCTCCGGCACCGCCCTGAAGATGGGCGAGGTGGTGGCCGAGTCCCTGGGGCGCACCCTCAAGGAGCACGGCGTCTTCGAGCGGGTCGGGCAGTGTGGCCCGCGCAGCGACAAGGAGATCGGCTTCGCTACCCTGCGTGCCGGGGATATCGTCGGCGAGCACACCGTGATGTTCGCCACCGAGGGCGAGCGCATCGAGATCACCCACAAGGCGTCGAGCCGCATGACCTTCGCCAAGGGCGCGGTGCGGGCCGCCCGCTGGGTCGCGGAGCGTCCGGCCGGTCGCTACGATATGCAGGATGTGCTGGGTCTGGCGGACTAAGCGCGGCGCGGGTAGGTCGGATAAGCCGCAGGCGCATCCGACACGCCCGGGTTTGCCGTGCTGGCCTGTTGGATGCGCTCGCCTTCGGCTCGCTTATCCAACCTACGCTGGCAGGCGGGGGTGGCGAGCCTGCGGCGAATCCTGTAATATTCCAAAAATTTTGGCCGGGCGCTGCGAGAATCTGTCCCGCAGAGGCGTGTCGAGGCGGCCCAAGGGCATGGAATAATGCTAAAAAGCGGGATGAAACCGGTCTTATCGGCTTTCGTCCCGCTTTTTTACGACTCGAATCAGGCGCCCACCAGCGATCACTTTGTCGGTTATCGAGACCGCCTTCCTGGCCGGTCTCACGAGCATGGGAGGAAGTTGCGTTGAACAGACCCGCGATATTGGCCTTGGAAGATGGTAGCGTTTTCCATGGGTCTGCCATCGGAGCCGATGGCCTGACCAGCGGTGAGGTGGTGTTCAATACGGCCATGACCGGCTACCAGGAAATCCTCACCGATCCCTCCTACTCCCGACAGATCGTCACCCTGACCTACCCCCATATCGGCAATACCGGCGTCAATGCCGAGGACGTGGAGTCCGATGCCATCGCCGCCGCCGGCCTGGTGATCCGTGACCTGCCCCTGCTGGCCAGCAGCTTCCGCTCCGAGCAGTCCCTGGATGCCTACCTCAAGGGCCAGAACATCCTCGGTATCGCCGATATCGATACCCGTCGGCTGACCCGTATCCTGCGCGACAAGGGCTCCCAGAACGGCGCCATCCTGGCCGGCGACCTGGCCTCCGGCGAGGACGCCGTGGCCCGTGCCCTGGAGGCCGCCCGCGCCTTCCCGGGCCTCAAGGGCATGGACCTGGCCAAGGAAGTGACCTGCCGGCACGCTTACGAGTGGAGCGAGGGCGAGTGGACCCTGGGCGAGGGCTACGCCGACGCCGCCAACCGCGAGCGCCCCTACCATGTGGTGGCCTACGACTACGGCGTCAAGCGCAACATCCTGCGCATGCTGGCCTCCCGCGGCTGCCGCCTCACCGTGGTGCCGGCCCAGACCCCGGCCGCCGAGGTGCTGGCCATGAACCCGGACGGCATCTTCCTCTCCAACGGTCCCGGCGACCCCGAGCCCTGCGACTACGCCATCCGCGCGATCCAGGAGATCCTCGAGAGCGAGATCCCGGTGTTCGGCATCTGCCTGGGGCACCAGTTGCTGGCCCTGGCCAGCGGCGCCAAGACCGTGAAGATGAGCCATGGCCACCACGGTGCCAACCACCCGGTGCAGGACCTCGACAGCGGCCAGGTGATGATCACCAGCCAGAACCACGGCTTCGCCGCCGACGAGGCGAGTCTGCCCGGCACCCTGCGCGCCACCCATCGCTCGCTCTTCGATGGCACCCTGCAGGGCATCGAGCGCACCGATCGTCCGGCCTTCAGCTTCCAGGGGCACCCGGAAGCCAGTCCCGGGCCGCGTGACGTGGCGCCGCTGTTCGACCGCTTTATCGAGATGATCCAGGCGCGCCGATAATCGCCCGACCGCCACCGAGATGATCCGGGCGCGCCGTCAATCGCCCGTCCGTCGATCCTCGTTCATCACCCTTTTTCTGCGGGAAGCACCATGCCCAAGCGTACAGACATCCAAAGCATCCTGATCATCGGCGCCGGCCCCATCGTCATCGGCCAGGCCTGCGAATTCGACTACTCCGGCGCCCAGGCCTGCAAGGCGCTGCGCGAGGAGGGCTACCGGGTCATCCTGGTGAACTCCAACCCGGCCACCATCATGACCGACCCGGCCATGGCCGATGCCACCTATATCGAGCCGATCACCTGGCAGGCGGTGGAGAAGATCATCGAGGCCGAGAAGCCCGATGCCATCCTGCCCACCATGGGTGGCCAGACCGCGCTCAATTGCGCCCTCGACCTGGACAAGCACGGCGTGCTCGAGAAGCACGGCGTGGAGATGATCGGCGCCAACGCCGACGCCATCAACAAGGCCGAGGACCGGGACCTCTTCGACAAGGCGATGAAGAACATCGGCCTGGCGTGTCCCAAGGCCAAGGTCGCGCATACCATGGACGAGGCCTGGGAGATCCAGGCCGAGCTGGGCTTCCCGACCATCATTCGCCCCTCCTACACCATGGGCGGCTCCGGTGGCGGCGTGGCCTACAACAAGGAAGAGTTCGAGGAGATCTGTACCCGTGGCTTCGAGCTCTCCAACAACCATGAGCTGCTGATCGACGAGTCGCTGCTGGGCTGGAAGGAGTACGAGATGGAGGTCGTTCGTGACAAGAACGACAACTGCATCATCGTCTGTGCCATCGAGAACTTCGACCCCATGGGCGTGCACACCGGCGACTCCATCACCGTGGCCCCGGCCCAGACGCTGACCGACAAGGAATACCAGATCATGCGCGACGCCTCCCTGGCGGTGCTGCGCGAGATCGGCGTCGAGACCGGCGGCTCCAACGTCCAGTTCGGCGTGGACCCCAAGACCGGTCGCGTGGTGGTCATCGAGATGAACCCGCGGGTCAGCCGCTCCTCGGCCCTGGCCTCCAAGGCCACCGGCTTCCCGATCGCCAAGATCGCCGCCAAGCTGGCCGTCGGCTACACCCTGGACGAGCTGCAGAACGACATCACCGGTGGGCGCACCCCGGCCTCCTTCGAGCCGTCCATCGACTACGTGGTCACCAAGATTCCGCGCTTCACCTTCGAGAAGTTCCCCCAGGCCAACGACCGCCTGACCACCCAGATGAAGTCGGTGGGCGAGGTGATGGCCATCGGCCGCACCTTCCAGGAGTCGCTGCACAAGGCGCTGCGTGGCCTGGAGACCGGCAACGACGGCCTCGACCCCATCGTCACCGACTTCACCACCGAGGGCATGGCGCAGATCAAGGGTGAGCTGCAGGCCGCCGGCGCCGAACGCATCTTCTTTGTCGCCGATGCCATGCGCAGCGGCATGAGTGTCGACGAGATCTTCGCCCTGACCAAGATCGATCCCTGGTTCCTGGTGCAGATCGAGGACCTGGTCAAGACCGAGGCCGACCTGGCCACCCGCTCGCTCTCCGAGCTGGATGCCGGGGCCCTGCTGCGCCTCAAGCGCAAGGGCTTCTCTGATGCCCGCCTGGCCCGCCTGTTGGGCGTCTCCGAGAAGGAGTTCCGCAAGACCCGCCAGAAGGCCGGTATCCGCCCGGTCTACAAGCGCGTCGACACCTGTGCGGCGGAGTTTGCCTCCGACACCGCCTACATGTACTCCACCTACGAGGAGGAGTGCGAGGCGGAGGTCTCCGACCGCCAGAAGATCATGGTGCTGGGCGGTGGCCCCAACCGCATCGGCCAGGGCATCGAGTTCGACTACTGCTGCGTCCATGCCGCCTTCGCCATGCGCGACGACGGCTACGAGACCATCATGGTCAACTGCAACCCGGAGACCGTCTCCACCGACTACGACACCAGTGATCGCCTCTACTTCGAGCCGGTGACCCTGGAGGACGTGCTGGAGATCGCCGACAAGGAGAAGCCGGTCGGCGTCATCGTGCAGTTCGGCGGCCAGACCCCGCTGAAGCTGGCCCGGGAGCTGGAGGCCGCCGGCGTGCCGATCATCGGTACCACCCCGGACGCCATCGACCGTGCCGAGGATCGCGAGCGTTTCCAGCAGATGATCGAGAAACTGGGGCTCAAGCAGCCGCCCAACGCCACCGCGCGCAGTTTCGACGAGGCCTTCGCCAAGGCCGAGGCGATCGGTTACCCGCTGGTGGTGCGTCCCAGCTACGTGCTCGGCGGTCGCGCCATGGAGATCGTCTACGACGCCTCCGAGCTCGAGAACTACATGACCCACGCGGTCAAGGTCTCCAACGACTCGCCGGTGCTGCTCGACCACTTCCTCAATGCCGCCATCGAGATCGATATCGACGCCGTCTCCGACGGCCAGCAGGTGGTGATCGGCGGCATCATGCAGCATATCGAACAGGCCGGCGTGCACTCCGGTGACTCCGCCTGCTCGCTGCCGCCTTACTCGCTGCCCGCCGAGGTGCAGGACGAGATGCGCGAGCAGGTCAAGCGCATGGCGGTGGAGCTGGGCGTCAAGGGCCTGATGAACGTGCAGCTGGCCTGGCAGGATGGCGAGATCTACGTCATCGAGGTCAACCCCCGCGCCTCGCGCACTGTGCCCTTCGTCTCCAAGTGCATCGGTACCTCCCTGGCCCAGATCGCCGCCCGCTGCATGGCCGGCACCACCCTGGCCGAGCAGGGCTTCGAGGCCGAGATCGTGCCGCCCTTCTACAGCGTCAAGGAGGCGGTCTTCCCGTTCAACAAGTTCCCCGGGGTCGACCCCATCCTGTCGCCGGAGATGAAATCCACCGGCGAGGTGATGGGCTCCGGCGAGACCTTCGCCGAGGCCTTCTTCAAGGCCCAGTTGGGCGCCAACGAGCCGATGCCGGGCCTCAATGGCCAGCGACTGGCCTTCCTCTCGGTGCGCGAGCCGGACAAGGCCGCCATCGTCGAGGTGGCCCAATCTCTGCTAGCATTGGGTTTCTCCCTTTGCGCCACCCGCGGCACCGCCGCCGCCCTCGAGGCGGCCGGTATCCAGGTGTCGGTGGTCAACAAGGTCTATGAGGGACGGCCGCATATCGTCGATATGCTCAAGAACGACGACGTGGCCTATATCGTCAACACCACCGAGGGGCGTCAGGCCATCAACGACTCCTCGATCATCCGCCGCACCGCCCTTTCCCACAAGGTGCCCTACGCCACCACCCTGGCCGGGGCCCGCGCCGTTTGCATGGCGCTGGAGTACGGCAACCAGATTACCGTGCGGCGGCTTCAGGAATTGCATGCAGGAGCCAGTCAATGAACAAGGTCCCGATGACCGTGGCAGGCGAGCAGCGCCTGCGGGACGAGCTGGATCAGCTCAAGAGCGTCGAACGGCCGAAGGTGATCGCTGCCATTGCCGAGGCTCGTGAACACGGCGATCTCAAGGAGAACGCCGAGTACCACGCGGCCCGCGAGCAGCAGGGCTTTATCGAGGGGCGCATCAAGGAGATCGAGGGCAAGCTCGGCAGCGCCCAGGTGATCGATGTCACCAAGCTGCCCAAGACCGGTAAGGTGATCTTCGGCGTCACCGTGGGGCTGCTCAACCTCGATACCGACGAGGAGGTGACCTACCGCATCGTCGGCGAGGACGAGGCGGACATCAAGGCGGGGCGCATCTCGGTGACCTCGCCCATCGCCCGGGCCCTCATCGGCAAGGAAGAGGGTGACGTGGTGCTGGTCAAGACCCCCGGCGGCGACGTGGAGTACGAGATCGCCGGCGTCGAACACCTCTGACCCAAGCTCGAAGCCTTAAGCTGGAAGCTTGAAGAAAAACACCCCCGCTGCCATGGCAGCGGGGGTGTTTCGTCTCTACGGCTGGTAAGTCATGCAGCTTCCAGCTGGCACGAAGCGCGGCGCGTCAGTGTCGCCCGTGGTGGTTCTCGAAGCGCTTGATGTTGGATAGCTTGGGGTTGGCCTTGGGGTTCTTGCGGTAGAGCAGGGCCATCTTGCCGATGGTCTGCACCAGTTCGGCGCCGCTGGTCGCCACCAGCTCCTCGATCATGGCGGCGCGGTCGTCCCGCTCGGGCAGGGCCAGCTTGACCTTGATCAGCTCGTGATCCGCCAGCGCCCGGTCCAGCTCGGCCAGGACGCCCTCGGAGATGCCGTTCTCGGAGAGGGTGACCACGGGGTTGAGGTGGTGGCCGATGCTGCGAAATGCTTTCTTTTGTGCCTGTGACAAGCTCATGGTATCTTGAGATTTCCGGTTGCGCTGAACCCGTCATGGTAAGGCGAAAGCCGCCGCGGTGAAAGCCTCCCGTCGGCGTCCTCCGGCCCCGCATTCCGTGTGGCGAACTCACGACCCCCAGGTGCTGCAGTGACATCTCCTTCCCGCTCCCGCAAGTCTGCTTCCCCGCGCCCGGCCAGCAAGTCCAGTGCCGGTTGGCTCAAGGAACACTTCGATGATCAGTATGTGCAGCGCTCCTGGCAGGATGGCTACCGCAGCCGGGCCAGCTACAAGCTGCTGGCGCTGGACGAGAAGGACAAGCTGTTCACCCCGGGAATGACGGTGATCGACCTGGGCGCGGCCCCTGGCGGCTGGAGTCAGGTGGCCGCCGAGAAGGTCGGCGCCAAGGGGCTGGTGATCGCCTCCGACATCCTCGAGATGGATGCCCTGGCCGGGGTCGAGTTCATCCAGGGCGACTTCACCGAGGAGGCCGCCCTGGAGGCGATCCTCGCCACCCTGGGCGAGCGCCCGGTGGACCTGGTGATGTCCGATATGGCGCCCAACATGAGTGGCATGGCCGCCATCGACCAGCCCCAGGCGATGTACCTGGTGGAGCTGGCGCTGGACCTGGCCCGCCAGACCCTGAGACCCGGCGGGCGCTTCTTGGCCAAGGTCTTCCAGGGAGAAGGTTTCGATGCCTATCTGAAGGAGCTGCGCGGCAGCTTCGCTCGGGTAGTGACCCGCAAGCCGGAGGCCTCCCGGGCGCGTTCCCGCGAGGTCTACCTGCTGGCGGAAGATTTCCGAGGCTAGGGCGGCGACGATAGCCTCTTTCTACCGAGGCGATAGCCAGACAGCGCGGCGCGATTTGTGTCACTGTCCCCCTTGGGGTGGTTGAACGCCCGCGGCTGCTGTAATGTCAAACGCCTAGCCGGTACGCAGATCGATTTAGCAATGAGGGTGTTCCCTTGAATGATATGGCGAAGAACCTGATCCTGTGGTTGGTCATCGCGGCAGTCCTGCTGACGGTGTTCAACAACTTCAGTGTCGACAGCTCACCCCAGGCGATGAACTACTCCCAGTTCGTCCAGCAGGTGCAGAACCAGCAGGTACGTAGCGTCACCATCGATGGCTACACCATCACCGGTGAGCGCGCCGACGGCTCCTCCTTTACCACCATCCGCCCGGCGGCGGAGGATCCCAAGCTGATCGATGATCTGCTCTCCAACAACGTCACCGTGGTGGGCAAGGAGCCGCAGCAGCAGAGCCTGTGGACGCGCTTGCTGGTGGCCAGTTTCCCGATCCTGATCATCCTGGCGATCTTCCTCTTCTTCATGCGTCAGATGCAGGGCGGCGGGGCCGGCAAGGGCGGGCCCATGAGCTTCGGCAAGTCCAAGGCCAAGCTGCTCTCCCAGGACCAGATCAAGACCACCTTCGCCGACGTGGCCGGCTGTGACGAGGCCAAGGAGGAGGTCGAGGAGCTGGTCGACTTCCTGCGCGACCCCTCCAAGTTCCAGCGCCTGGGCGGCACCATCCCCCGCGGCGTGCTGATGGTGGGGCCGCCGGGCACCGGCAAGACGTTGCTGGCGAAGTCCATCGCCGGCGAGGCCAAGGTGCCGTTCTTCTCCATCTCCGGTTCCGACTTCGTCGAGATGTTCGTCGGCGTGGGGGCTTCGCGGGTCCGCGATATGTTCGAGCAGGCCAAGAAGCAGGCGCCCTGCATCATCTTCATCGACGAGATCGATGCCGTGGGCCGCTCCCGTGGCGTCGGCATGGGCGGCGGCAACGACGAGCGCGAGCAGACCCTCAACCAGCTGCTGGTGGAGATGGACGGCTTCGAGGCCAACGAGGGCATCATCGTCATCGCCGCCACCAACCGTCCCGACGTGCTCGACCCGGCGCTGCTGCGCCCGGGCCGCTTCGACCGCCAGGTCACCGTGGGCCTGCCGGATATCCGTGGCCGCGAGCATATCCTCAATGTGCACCTGCGCAAGGTGCCCCTGGCCGATGACGTCAAGCCGTCGCTGATCGCCCGCGGTACCCCGGGCTTCTCCGGTGCCGATCTGGCCAACCTGGTCAACGAGGCGGCGCTGTTCGCCGCGCGCCGCAACAAGCGCCTGGTGGGCATGGACGAGCTGGAGCTGGCCAAGGACAAGATCATGATGGGGGCCGAGCGCAAGTCCATGGTGATGTCCGAGAAGGAGAAGCTGAACACCGCTTATCACGAGTCTGGCCACGCCATCATCGGCCTGGTGATGCCGGAGCACGACCCGGTCTACAAGGTCACCATCATTCCCCGCGGCCGCGCCCTGGGGGTGACCATGTTCCTGCCGGAGGAGGACCGCTACAGCCTCTCCCGCCGGCAGATCATCAGCCAGATCTGCTCGCTGTTCGGTGGACGTATCGCCGAGGAGATGACCCTGGGGCCGGATGGGGTGACCACGGGGGCGTCGAACGATATCAAGCGCGCCACCGAATTGGCCCATAACATGGTCGCCAAGTGGGGCCTTTCCGATGAACTCGGACCGATCATGTACGACGAGGACGAGTCCCACCAGTTCCTCGGCGCGCCGGGCCAGGGCGGCGGCAAGTTCAAGTCCGGCGAGACCACCTCCAGACTCGACAAGGAAGTGCGTCGGATCATCGACGAATGCTACGCCAAGGCCAAGCAGATCCTCGAGGAGAACCGCGACAAGCTGGACGCCATGGCCGAGGCGCTGATGAAGTACGAGACCATCGACGCCGACCAGCTCAAGGACATCATGGAGGGGCGCGACCCGCGTCCGCCGGAGGGCTGGGACGATCAGGGCGGCGGTGGTGCCGGGGTGACTCCGGACGCCGAGGCCAAGCCGGAAGGCTCCCAGGCGCCCGAGGCCGATGACGGCGATGACGAGGAGGATGACGAGCCGCGCCGCCGGCCCTCGGATCCCCTCGGCGGTCCCGCCGGCCAGTAAGCCACAGCAGGCGCCCCTCGGGGCGCCTGTGTCGTCTGTGTCGGTCGCCTTGCATGGCGCGCGGCGGCTGATTAGAGTAGTTGCCCTCCCTTTCTTGCCCATCTCGTCAGGATCCGCCCATGAGCGACGGACAACCCGCGCCCCTGTTGCACTGCGGCCGCCACCGGCTCGATCTCTCCTATCCCCGGGTCATGGGGATTCTCAATGTCACCCCCGACTCCTTCTCCGACGGTGGTCGCCATGTGGCCCTGGACGATGCCCTGCGCCATGCCGAGCAGATGCTCGCCGAGGGGGCCGCCATCATCGACGTGGGCGGCGAGTCGACGCGTCCTGGCGCCGCCCCGGTGACCCCCCAGCAGGAGCTGGATCGGGTCGCCCCGGTGGTGGAGCTCCTGGTACGTGAACTGGATGCCCTGGTGTCGGTGGATACCAGCAGCCCCGAGGTGATGCGCGAGAGTGCCTCCCTGGGCGCGGGCATGATCAACGACGTGCGCGCCCTGCGCCGCGATGGGGCCCTGCAGGCGGCGGCCCATAGCGGCCTGCCGGTGTGCCTGATGCATATGCTCGGCGAGCCCGGCGACATGCAGGTGGCGCCCCATTACGAGGGGCCGGTGGAGGAGGCGGTGGCCGACTTCCTCGAGGCCCGGGTGGCCGCCTGCCTGGCGGCGGGCCTGCGCCGCGAGCGACTGCTGCTCGACCCGGGTTTCGGCTTCGCCAAGACGGTGGAGCATAACCTGCGCCTGCTGCACCGCATGGAGCGACTCCAGGCGCTGGACTTGCCGTTGCTGGTCGGCATGTCCCGCAAGAGCATGATCGGCAAGGTGCTGGAGCGCCCCGTCGAGGAGCGCCTGCCCGGTGGCCTGGCCCTGACGGCCCTGGCCGTGGAGCGGGGCGCACGAATCCTGCGTGTCCATGATGTGGGGCCCAGCGTGGATGTCATCAATATGACCTGGGCCGTACTCCAGGAGGGATGTGACTCATGAGTCGACGCTATTTCGGCACGGACGGGATCCGTGGCACCGTGGGAGAGTTTCCCATCACCCCCGACTTCATGCTCAAGCTGGGCTGGGCCACCGGCCGGGTGCTGGCCCGCCAGGGGCGCACCAAGGTGCTGATCGGCAAGGATACCCGGATCTCCGGTTACCTCTTCGAGTCGGCCCTGGAGGCAGGGCTCTCCGCCGCCGGCGTCGATGTCTCCCTGCTGGGGCCCATGCCGACCCCGGGCATCGCCTACCTGACCCGCACCTTCCGCGCCGATGCGGGGATCGTCATCTCCGCCTCCCATAACCCCTTCGCCGACAACGGCATCAAGTTCTTCTCCGCCGAGGGGGTCAAGCTGGATGACGCCATCGAGGCGCGCATCGAGGCGGAGCTCGACGAGCCGCTGACCACGGTGGCCGCCGCCGAACTGGGCAAGGCGGTGCGCATCAACGACGCCCCCGGCCGCTATATCGAGTTCTGCAAGTCGACCATCCCCGACCGCCTCAGCCTGCACGGCATGAAGATCGTCCTCGATTGCGCCCACGGGGCCACCTACCATATCGCCCCCAGCGTCTTCCGCGAGCTGGGCGCCGAGGTGAGCCTGATCGGTGCCGAGCCGGATGGCCTCAACATCAACCGGGAGGTGGGCTCCACCCACCCGGCGGCGCTGCGTGCCGCGGTGATCCAGCGCGGCGCCGACCTGGGCATCGCCTTCGACGGCGACGGTGACCGGGTGCTGCTGGTGGACGCCGACGGTCGCGAGGTGGATGGCGACGACATCCTCTACCTGATCGCCCGGGATCGCCACGCGCGGGGCGAGCTGGGCGGTGGGGTGGTGGGCACCCTGATGACCAACTTCGGTCTCGAGCTGGCCTTCGCGCGTCTGGGGATTCCCTTCGAGCGGGCCAAGGTGGGCGACCGTTACGTGATGGAGCGCCTGGCCGCCAATGGCTGGCAGCTGGGTGGCGAGTCTTCCGGGCACCTGGTCTGCGGCCATGTGCAGACCACCGGCGACGGCATCGTCGCCGCCCTCCAGGCGGTGGCCATCATGGTCCGTGAGGGGCAGCCCCTGGCGCGGCTGCTGGCCGGGCTGGAGAAGGTGCCCCAGGCGCTGGTCAATGTGCGCCTGACCCCCGGCAGCGACGCCAAGGCGCTGATGGCGACCCCGGCGCTGCAGGAGGCGGTGGCCGCCGTGGAGGCGGAGCTCGGCGACGAGGGGCGGGTGCTGCTGCGCCCCTCCGGCACCGAACCGCTGATCCGGGTCATGGTGGAGGGGCGCGCCCACTTCGATGTGGAGGCCCTGGCCGAGCGCATCGCCGGCGATGTGCGTGCCCTGATGGCCTGAGTCGACGGCCCGAGGTTGTCAGCCTGCGGTTGTCATGCTAGGGCCGCTCCTATACCATTTCGCTCCACCTTGAACGAGGACAGTCTATGCGTACGCCGCTGATTGCCGGCAACTGGAAGATGAATGGCTCGGCCGATCTGGTCGGGGCGTTCGGTCGTGCCTTTGCCGAGGCCGAGCTGCCGGATGGACTCGAGGTGGTGATCTTTCCGCCGTTTCCCTACCTGGAGTCGGCGCGGCGTGCCTTTGCCGGGACGCCTATCGATCTCGGGGCCCAGACCCTGAATCCGCTCCATTCCGGTGCCCATACCGGTGAGGTCAGCGGGCGTATGCTGTGTGAATTCGGCGTGCGTTATGCCCTGGTGGGCCACTCCGAGCGTCGTCAGCTCTACCGGGAGAGCGACGAGCAGGTCTATGATCGTCTGCTGGCCGCCCTGAGTGTCGACCTGGTGCCGGTGCTCTGCGTGGGGGAGACCCTCGAGGAGCGCGATGCCGGTCGTACCATGGAAGTGGTGCTGCGTCAGGTGGGCTTCGTGATGTCGCGCCTCGAGCCCGAGCAGCGCTCCCGCGTGGTGATCGCCTACGAGCCGGTGTGGGCGATCGGTACCGGCCGCACCGCCACGCCGGAACAGGCCCAGGAGGTGATGGCCGCCATTCGCGACTATCAGGCGAGCTTCGATGCCGAGCTCGCTAGCGCCATGCGGTTGCTCTATGGCGGCAGCATGAATGCGGGCAATGCCGCCGAGCTGCTTTCCCAACCCGATATCGACGGCGGCCTGGTGGGCGGTGCCTCGCTCAAGGTCGACGATTTCCTAGCCATCTGTCAGTCAGCAGGTTGAAACCATGCAAGTGCAAGTTGCCATTCTGATGATCCACGTGGCGATCGCCATCGCCCTGGTCGCTCTTATCCTGCTGCAGCAGGGCAAGGGGGCCGAAGCCGGTGCCGCCTTCGGTGGCGGTGCCTCCCAGACCGTGTTCGGCTCCCGGGGAACCGGGGGCTTCCTGGCCAAGCTGACCGCGGTGCTGGCGGCGACCTTCTTCGCCACCTCCCTGGCCCTGGCGTACTTTGCCAGTCAGGCGGGGCAGGCGCCGGAGGCCGGGATTCCCGATGCGCGCCTGATCGAACAGCAAAATTCCGTGCCGACCCTTGACGAAGGCACGCAAAGTCTGGATAATTCAGCGCCAGTGCTCGAGGAGGCAGGCGAGTAAGCCTGTCCTGAAATGCACTCCCCTGATGCCGAAGTGGTGGAATTGGTAGACACGCTATCTTGAGGGGGTAGTGGCCTTACGGCCGTGCGGGTTCAAGTCCCGCCTTCGGCACCATTCGAAAGCGCAGGTTGCGCTTTCCGCAAGATCAGCACCCAGGCGACGTAATGGCTTGACTCGAAAGCAACCATTACCTATACTCGCCGACCTGTAGATGCGGGGTGGAGCAGTCTGGTAGCTCGTCGGGCTCATAACCCGAAGGTCATCGGTTCAAATCCGGTCCCCGCTACCATTTTGGCGAGACGGCCAATCTGGTGTGAAAGGTTTCTTGTAAAAGGCCCCTTCCAGTGAAGGGGCTTTTTGTTAGCCGCTCATCCACTTGGCCGTCTAGTTGACAGCCTGTCTTGGCAGCACGCCCATCGGTCACCTAGCTTATCTTTCGCTCCTGGCCAGGTGCCTGATGCAACGGCTGTAGGAGTCTTCGTCGTGGCAATCAAGGACTCAGCGCTCAAGGCGCTCATCGAACCGGTGGTGACCGCCATGGGCTTCGAGCTCTGGGGAGTCGACCATCTTTCCCAGGGCAAGCATTCCCGTCTGGTGATCTATATCGATGGCCCCGAAGGGGTCACGGTGGACGACTGCGCGGCCATCAGCCGTCAGGTCAGCGCCATCTTCGATGTGGAGGACCCGATCCCCGGCGAATACCGCCTCGAGGTCTCCTCCCCGGGGATGGACCGGCCCCTCTTTACCCTCGATCATTATGCGCGCTACCGCGGACATACGGTGGCGCTCAAGCTGCGCCTGGCCTTCGAGGGGCGGCGCAAGTTTCAGGGCCTCCTGGCCGGCGTCGAGGGCGACGAGGTGTTGTTGCAACTCGATGGCGAGGAGTACTGCTTTCCCATCGACAGCATCGAGCAGGCGCGCATCGTGCCGCGGTTCGATGACTAAGGACAGGTTTATTGGCGAGGCTATGGCATGAGCAAAGAGATTCTGGCGGTCGTTGACGCCATCTCCAACGAAAAGGGCGTGCCGCGCGAAGTGATCTTCGAGGCGGTGGAGGCGGCGCTGGCGAGTGCGTCCCGCAAGCGCTTCGAGGACCAGGAAGTCAATGTCCGGGTCAAGATCAATCGCGTGACCGGCGAATACGAGACCTTCCGTCGCTGGGAGGTGCTCGACGACGACGACTTCGAGAACCCCGATGCCGAGATCAAGCTCAGCTATGCCGAGCGGCGGGACCCGCCCCTGGGCCTGGGCGACGTGGTGGAGGAGAAGATCGAGAACGCCGCCTTCGGCCGTATCGCCGCCCAGACCGCCAAGCAGGTGATCGTGCAGAAGGTGCGCGAGGCGGAGCGGGCCGAGGTGGTGCGCCTCTACGCCGACCGCGAAGGCGAGCTGGTCTCCGGGATCGTCAAGAAGACCACCCGCGACGGCCTGATCGTCGACCTGGGCGACAATGCCGAGGCCTTCCTGCCGCGGGGCGAGATGATCCCCGGCGAGCGCTACCGCATGAACGAGCGGGTCCGCGCGGTGCTGATGAAGGTGGACCCGGAGGCCCGCGGCTCCCAGCTGATCCTCTCGCGCACCTGCCCGGAGCTGATCATCGAGCTGTTCAAGATCGAGGTGCCGGAGATCGCCGAGCAGCTCATCGAGATCAAGGGCGCCGCCCGCGATCCGGGCTCCCGGGCCAAGATCGCCGTCAAGACCAACGACCGCCGCATCGATCCGGTGGGGGCCTGCGTGGGCATGCGCGGCTCCCGGGTCCAGGCGGTCTCCACCGAGCTGCAGAACGAGCGGGTCGATATCATCCTCTGGGATGACAACCCGGCGCAGCTGGTGATCAATGCCATGGCCCCGGCCGACGTGGCCTCCATCCTGGTGGACGAAGAGTCCGGTGCCATGGATGTGGCCGTGGCCGAGGACAACCTGGCCCAGGCCATCGGCCGCAGCGGCCAGAACGTGCGCCTGGCCTCGGAACTCACCGGCTGGCGGCTCAACGTCATGACCGAGGAAGAGGCCGAGGGCAAGCGCGAACAGGAGATCGACAGCCTGGTGGAGTACTTCATCCAGCACCTGGAGATCGATGAGGACCTCGCCCGCCTGCTGGTGGAAGAGGGCTTCACCACCCTGGAAGAGATTGCCTATGTGCCCGCCGAAGAGATGCTCGAGATCGAGGAACTCGATGAGGACCTGGTCGAGGAGCTGCGGGCGCGGGCCAAGGATGAGCTGTTGAACCTGGCCATTGCCTCCGAGGAGGAGCTCGACGGTGCCCAGCCTGCCGAAGACTTGCTGGCGATGGAGGGCATGGAACGTCATCTGGCCTTTATCCTGGCCAGCCGGGGTATCGTCACGATGGAGGATCTGGCCGAGCAGTCCGTCGACGACCTGGCGGACATCGACGAGTTGGATGAAGAGCGCGCAGCGGCACTGATCATGACTGCCCGTGCGCCATGGTTCGAGAGCGAACAGTAAACAGGTCACGGGCTCAGGAGGGTCGCAATGTCAGACATGACCGTTAAAGATTTTGCAGCCAAGGTGGGGCGCGATGTGCCCCGCCTGCTGGAACAGATGAAAGAAGCCGGACTGTCCCACACGTCCGAGAGCGATGCCGTTTCCGAAGAGGACAAGCGTTGCCTGCTCGATTACCTCACCAAGAGCCACGGCGGCACGGGGGCCGGTGCCCGCAACCGCATCACCCTGACGCGCAAGACCAAGAGTCGCATCAAGACCGGTGAGCGTGGCAAGACCATCGAGGTGCAGGTACGCAAGAAGCGGACCTACGTGAAGCGCGAGGAAGAGCAGCCCGCCGAGGAGCCGAAGGCCCAGGACCAGGGCCCCCGCCAGCTGGTCGGGGACATGGCCGATTCCGAGGCCAAGCGCGAGGCTCGCGAGGCGGAAGAGGCCAAGGCGCGTGCCGCCGAGCAGGCCGCCCAGGCGGCCGCCGCCAAGCTCGAGGCCGAGAAGGCCGCCGAGGTGCCGGAGATTCCGGTGCCCGAGCTGGAGACCAGCGAGCCCGCCGGTGACCAGCCCCCGGCACCGCCCAAGGAAGGCCGTACCGACCGCCGCACCGCGCCGCCCAAGAAGACCGCCGCCAAGAAGGGGCGTCACGAGCGTGACGACGATGATCGCGAAGAGCGTCGTCGCGGCGGGGCCAAGAAGGCCAAGCGTGCCGAGCGTCGCAGCACCCGCCGTGGCGGTGGTCGCGACAGCAGTGGCAAGCACGGCTTCCAGAAGCCGACCCAGCCGATCGTTCGCGAGGTCTCGATCCCCGAGTCGATCAGTGTCGCCGACCTGGCCGACAAGATGTCGATCAAGGCCAACGAGGTGATCAAGGCGATGTTCACCATGGGCGCCGCGGTGACCATCAACCAGACCATCGACCAGGACACCGCCGCCATCGTGGTGGAGGAAATGGGCCACACGCCCAAGCTGGTCAAGGACGATGCCCTGGAGACCGAGGTCCTCGCCGGCATCTCCTACGAGGGCGAGGAAATCACCCGTTCGCCGGTGGTGACCGTCATGGGTCACGTCGACCACGGCAAGACCTCGCTGCTCGACTATATCCGCAAGGCCAAGGTCGCCACCGGCGAAGCCGGCGGCATCACCCAGCACATCGGCGCCTACCATGTGGAAGGGCAGCACGGTGGGGTGACCTTCCTGGACACCCCGGGTCATGCGGCCTTTACCGCCATGCGTGCCCGCGGTGCCAAGGCCACCGACGTGGTGATCCTGGTGGTGGCCGCCGATGACGGCGTCATGCCCCAGACCATCGAGGCGATCGAGCACTCCAAGGCCGCCGAGGTGCCCATGGTGGTGGCGGTCAACAAGATGGACAAGCCGTCCGCGGACCCGGATCGGGTCAAGAACGAGCTCTCCCAGCACGGCGTCATCTCCGAGGAGTGGGGTGGCGACACCCAGTTCGTGCATGTTTCTGCCCATACCGGCGAGGGCATCGATGACCTGATCGAGGCCGTGCAGCTGGTCTCCGAGGTGCTCGAGCTCAAGGCCGTGCCGGAAGCGCCCGGCAAGGGCGTGGTGGTCGAGTCGCGTCTCGACAAGGGGCGCGGCCCGGTGGCCACCGTGCTGGTCCAGAACGGTACCCTGCGAAAGGGCGATATCGTCCTCGCCGGCCTGCACTATGGTCGCGTGCGTGCCCTGACCAACGAGCTGGGCCAGCAGGTCGAGTCCGTGGGGCCGGCCATGCCGGTGGAGATCCAGGGCCTCGACGGCACCCCGGACGCCGGTGACGACTTCATGGTCGTGGCCGACGAGAAGAAGGCCCGCGAGGTCGCCAACTTCCGTCAGGGCAAGTACCGCGAGGTGCGCCTGGCACGCCAGCAGAAGGCCAAGCTGGAGAACATGTTCAGCCAGATGGGCCAGGACGAGGTGGCCAAGGTCAATATCGTCCTCAAGGCCGACGTCCAGGGCTCCCTGGAGGCCATCAAGGGCGCGCTCGAGGAGCTCTCCACCGACGAGGTGCAGGTGGCCGTGGTCTCCTCCGGGGTCGGTGGCATCACCGGTACCGATGCCAACCTGGCGCTGGCTTCCGAGGCTATCGTGGTGGGCTTCAATGTGCGTGCCGACGCCGCCGCCCGCGAGATCATCGAGCGCGAGGGCCTGGACCTGCGCTACTACAGCGTCATCTACCACCTGATCGACGAGGTCAAGCAGGCCATGAGCGGCATGCTGGCTCCGGAGTGGAAGGAGGAGATCGTCGGTGTGGCCGAGGTCCGCGACGTCTTCCGCGCGCCCAAGATCGGTGCCGTGGCCGGCTGTATGGTGGTCGAGGGCACCGTCTATCGCAGCAAGAAGATCCGCGTGCTGCGCGATAACGTGGTGATTTACGAGGGCGAGCTCGAGTCGCTGCGCCGCTTCAAGGACGACGTCCAGGAAGTGCGCAACGGCATGGAGTGTGGCATCGGCGTGAAGAACTACAACGATGTCCAGGTCGGCGACAAGATCGAGGTCTTCGATCAGGTCAAGGTCGAGCGCTCGCTGTAACGCCCTAGGAGCAGAGTCCCATGCGCGAATTCAAGCGTACCGACCGGGTCGCCGACCAGCTGCAGAAGGAGCTGGCGGTGCTGATCCAGCGCGAGGTCAAGGATCCGCGCCTGGGCATGGTCACCGTCAGCGGCGTCAAGGTGAGCCGCGACCTCGGCTATGCCGATGTCTATATCACCCTGCTGGGCGAGAACGACGCCGAGACGATCAAGGAGAACCTGGTGATCCTGCGCCGGGCGGCGGGCTTCCTGCGCGGCCAGATCGGCCGCCGCATCAAGCTGCGCCATGTGCCGGAGCTGCGCTTCCACTACGATGAGAGCGTGGTGCGGGGACAGCGGCTCTCCTCGCTGATCGATGAGGCGGTGGCCAGCGATCGCGGCCGCCAGGAGAGCGACGACGAGGAGCCGCGCTGATGGCACGGCGTCGTCGCGGGCTGCCTATCGATGGTGTCCTGCTGCTGGACAAGCCCCAGGGCCTGTCCAGCAACCAGGCCCTGCAGCGCGCCCGGCGCCTCTATCAGGCCCAGAAGGCCGGTCATACCGGCACCCTGGACCCGATGGCCACTGGCCTGCTGCCGGTCTGTTTCGGCGAGGCCACCAAGTTCTCGTCGCAGCTGCTGGACGCGGACAAGGTCTATCGTGCTCGGCTGCGCCTGGGGGTGACCACCACCACCGGCGATGCCGAGGGCGAGGTGCTCCGGGAGCGGCCGGTGCCGGTCCTGGACGAGGCGGCCATCGAGGCGGTGCTGACGCGCTTTCGCGGCGAGATCGATCAGCTACCGCCGATGTATTCGGCCCTCAAGCACCAGGGGCGCCCGCTCTACGAGCTGGCCCGCGAGGGCAAGACGATCGAGCGTGCAGTCCGCCGCGTGACGGTTTATGATGTGCGCCTTCTCGCCCTGGCGGGCGAGGAATTCACGCTGGAAGCCAGCGTCAGCAAGGGCACCTATATCCGCACCCTGGCCGAGGATATCGGCGAGGTCCTGGGTTGCGGGGCTCATCTCACCGCCCTGCGGCGCCTGAAGACCGGGCCCTTCACGGCGGAGGGAATGCTGACCCTCGAGGCCCTGGAGGGGCTCGACGAGGCCGAGCGCCAGGCGCATCTGCTACCCATGGATGTGCTGGTGGCGCATCTGCCGTCGCTGACGGTGGGGGCCGAGGCGGTCAAGCGTCTGACCCATGGTCAGTCGGCGCGGCTCGAAGTGGGTGAACCGGCCGTGGAGAGCACGGTACGACTCTATCATGACGGGGCCTTCCTGGGCCTCGGCGTGGTGACGGGGCCACAGGAGGTGGCACCGAAGCGGTTGCTGAGTAGCGCGGCCGCATCTTAGGGAGCATCGCCGAGACTGCAAATATGCGTGGTCTCACCCATTCATTATTCAGGCATATTGCTTACTGGAGAGACAGATGGCACTGACCGCTGAACAGAAGGCCGAGATCGTCAAGGAATTCGGCCGTGGCGAGAACGACACCGGTTCCCCCGAAGTGCAGGTGGCCCTGCTGAGCGCCAACATCGATGGCCTGCAGGATCACTTCAAGAGCAACAAGCAGGATCACCACTCCCGTCGTGGCCTGATCCGCATGGTTAACCAGCGTCGTAAGCTGCTGGACTACCTGAAGCGCAAGGACTTCGAGCGCTATCAGGCACTGATTCAGCGCCTGGGTCTGCGTCGTTAATCGACGAAGCCAGGAAAGCAGAACGGGCGGCCCCTCGGGGTCGCCCGTTTTGTTTTCTGGCAGTGCGAAATGCCCGGGTGCCCTGGGCGATTCAGCGGCGGTGGCTGAGGTTGCGGTGGCCCTGGCGGGCGGCAGGCCCTAAAATGATCGCCGAGTCGAGCAGACCGCAAATGAAAACGCATTGAAAGGTAAGGACGTCACCGTGAACCCGGTAAAGAAAACATTCCAGTACGGTCGCAGCACCGTCACCCTCGAGACCGGCCGTATCGCCCGCCAGGCCACCGGCGCCGTGCAGGTCACCATGGACGATACCGTGGTGCTGTGCACCGTGGTGGGCAAGAAGGAACTCAAGCCGGGGCAGGACTTCTTCCCGCTCTCGGTCCACTATCAGGAGAAGACCTACGCCGTGGGCAAGATCCCCGGTGGCTTCTTCAAGCGTGAAGGGCGTCCCACCGAGAAGGAAACCCTGACCTCGCGGCTGATCGATCGTCCGATCCGCCCGCTCTTCCCCAAGGGCTTCATGAATGAGGTCCAGGTGATCTGTACCGTGCTCTCCACGGATCGCAACCAGGACCCGGACATCGCCGCCATGCTGGGTACTTCCGCGGCCCTGGCCATCTCCGGCCTGCCGTTCAGTGGCCCCATCGGCGCCGCCCGGGTCGGCTTCACCGAAGACAAGGGCTATTTCCTCAACCCCAGCGTCGAGGAACTCACCACCTCCGAGCTGAACATGGTGGTGGCCGGTACCGAGAAGGCGGTGCTGATGGTCGAGTCCGAGGCCAAGGAGCTGCTCGAGGACGAGATGCTGGGCGCCGTGCTCTATGGCCACCAGGAGATGCAGGTCGCCATCAAGGCCATCAACGAGCTGACGGCCGAGGCCGGCAAGCCCAAGTGGGATTGGCAGCCGCCGGCGGAGAATACCGCCCTCAAGGAGGCCATCAGCGCCGGCTTCGAGGCCAAGGTGGGCGAGGCCTATCGCATCACCGACAAGATGGCCCGTCAGGATGCCCTGGCCGCCGCCAAGGCCCAGGCCGTCGAGCAGCTGGCCGGCGAGGGCGAGGGCAAGTTCGACGCCGACGAGGTGGCCGGAGCCTTCGCCAGCCTGGAGAAGCGCGTGGTGCGTGCCCGGGTCACCAACGGCGAGCCGCGCATCGACGGCCGCGACCACAAGACCGTGCGCCCCCTGGCCATCGAGGTGGGCAGCCTGCCCAAGACCCATGGCTCCGCCATCTTTACCCGTGGCGAGACCCAGGCCATCGTCATCGCCACCCTGGGCACATTGCGCGATGCGCAGCTGATCGAGTCCCTGGAAGGCGAGCGCAAGGACCGCTTCCTGCTGCACTACAACTTCCCCCCCTACTGCGTGGGCGAAGCCGGCTTCATGGGCGGTCCGAAGCGTCGCGAGATCGGCCACGGCCGCCTGGCCCGGCGTGGCGTCCAGGCCATGCTGCCCGACGAGGACGACTTCCCCTACACCATCCGCGTGGTCTCCGAGATCACCGAGTCCAACGGCTCCAGCTCCATGGCCTCGGTGTGTGGCACCTCCCTGGCGCTGATGGATGCGGGCGTGCCCCTCAAGGCGCCGGTGGCGGGCATCGCCATGGGCCTGGTCAAGGATGGCGACAAGTTCGCCGTGCTCACCGATATCCTCGGTGACGAGGATCACCTGGGCGACATGGACTTCAAGGTGGCCGGTTCCGCCGAGGGCGTCACCGCCCTGCAGATGGACATCAAGATCGAGGGCATCAACGAGGAGATCATGGAGCTCGCCCTGCAGCAGGCCTATGACGCTCGTCTGCACATCCTCAAGCAGATGAACGCCGTGATCGACCAGAGCCGCGACGAGCTCTCCGAGAACGCCCCCTCCATGGCCACCATCAAGATCGACCCGGAGAAGATCCGCGACGTCATCGGCAAGGGTGGTGCCACCATCCGCAAGATCTGCGATGACACCGGCGCTTCCATCGACCTGGATGACGACGGTACCGTGCGCATCTATGCCGACGACAAGGCGGCGGCCAAGGCGGCCATCGATATCGTCCTGGAGATCACCGCCGAGGCGGAGATCGGCAAGCTCTACAAGGGCAAGGTGGTGCGCATCGCCGACTTCGGTGCCTTCGTCAATATCATGCCGGGTACCGACGGCCTGGTGCATATCTCCCAGATCGTCCCGGAGCGGGTCAATGACGTTCGCGACTTCCTCAACGAGGGGGACGAGGTGATCGTCAAGGTACTGGATATCGACAACCGCAACCGGGTGAAGCTCTCCATCAAGGAGATCACCGCGGAAGAGAAGGCGGCCTTCGAGGCGGAACTCGCCGAGTAAGCGACGCCTGTCGGTACCACGACGCCCCCGCCCCTGCGGGGGCGTCGTCGTTCAGGGACTCAGCAATCCGGCGTGGAGACTACCCGGACCCGCCCCAGGTTGCTGAGGATCACCTGAGCCCCGGTGCCCAGGCGGCCGCAGAGACGGAAGGTGCCGTTATGCCCCGCCGAGCGCCCCAGGGCGGTATAGCGTACCGGGCGAAGGTCCTGGCGGAAGCTGACCTGGATGCCCCGCCCCGGGGGCAGCTCCCGCAGCAGGGTCGTATCGCTGAGATCGCCCCCCGGGGCGCTGCCCAGGACGATCACCAGGGGCGCCGCCCAGTCGCTGCCGTCGCAGGCGAGGCGATCCCGGCTGGGGCAGACGGTGATGGTGGTGCGGCGAGTCACGGCGCTGTTGCGAGCCTGGGCCAGGGCGGTCTTGAGGCGCAGTACCTCGGCGCTGACCTCGTTGCGGGCGCTGAAGCGCTGGTAGTTGGGCAGGGCCCAGGTGGCCAGGAGGGCAGCGATGGCGATGGCCACCAGCAGCTCGATCAGGGTCAGCCCCTTTGCCTGGCGGGGTGGCTTGCCGGTAATGTATACAATATGTCGGATCGTGGGGCGCATCTCGCCCTCCTGGATCGCTCCTTAATCAGAGGGGGCATCAGCAAGGGGATTCATTAACCCTAGTCCGCGTCGCGATCCCGCCTGTCAGCCGGAACGGAAAACTGTCGTGAGTGATTTCGTAATCGTGGGAGGGGGCGTCATCGGCATGATGAGCGCCCTGCAATTGGCCGATGCCGGCCATGAGGTGACCCTGGTGGATCGTCATGCCTGCGGGCGTGAGTCCTCCTGGGCCGGAGGGGGGATCGTCTCGCCCCTCTATCCCTGGCGCTACAGCGCCCCCATCTCGCGGCTCTCGAGCTGGTCCGAGGGCTACTATCCGGAGCTGGCCCTGCGCCTGCTGGAGGAGACCGGCGTCGATCCCGAGTATCGCCAGAAGGGGCTCTTGTACCTGAGGGTCGACGACGAGGAGCGCGCCCTCGCCTGGACCCGGGAGGTGGGCAAGCCCCTGGAGCGAGTGGGGAGCGACTTTCTCTACGACAAGGAGCCGGCGGCGGCCCCCGGCTGCGACGACGCCCTGTGGATGCCGACCCTGGGCAGCATCCGCAACCCGCGGCTGGTGCGCGCCCTGCGCACGCGGCTCGCGGCCATGCCGCGGGTGTCCCTGCGCGAGGAGACCGAGGTGACGGGGCTGCGTCGCCAGGGCGATCGGGTCATGGCGCTGGAGACCACGGCAGGCCCTGTCGCCGGCGATCAGGTGATCGTCTGCGGCGGGGCCTGGGCCGCCGGGCTGCTGGCCGGGGTGGGGGTGTCCCTGGCGGTGCGCCCGGTACGCGGCCAGATGATCCTCTTCCGGGCGCCGCCGGGGCTGGTCAAGCGGGTGGTGCTGATGGATGGGCGCTACGTGATTCCCCGCGCCGATGGCCGGGTGCTGGCCGGCTCGACCCTGGAGGAAGTGGGCTTCGACAAGGACACCACCGAGGCGGCCAGGGCCTCGCTATGGGAGAGCGCCACCGCCATCGTGCCGGCGCTCGCCCAGTGCGAGGTGGAGCACCACTGGGCGGGGCTACGTCCCGGCTCCCCGGATGGGGTGCCCTTTATCGGCGCCGTGCCCGGCTTCCGTAACCTGCACGTCAACGCGGGACACTACCGCAACGGCCTGGTGCTGGCGCCGGCCTCGACCCGCCTGCTGGTGGATGGCCTGCTGGGTCGGGAGCCGATCCTCGACCCGGCGCCCTATGCGATGGGGTCAGACCCCGGCGGAGCCGAGTCTGCGCGTTAGGAGCCCCCTGACAGGCTTCGTGACTTGGCTGGGGTCTGACCCCGTAGCGGCAGTTACTCGCTTTTCTGCTCTTCCAGGTATTTGTCGCGATGGGCGCTGGAGCAGAACCAGTCGCCCCGTTCGCGCAGGGCATCGGTCTCCGGCAGATGCACCTGACAGTAGCGGCAGCGCACCATCTGCCCTTCGCTGGCGGCGTTGTCGTCGGCTTCCAGGAGCTCTTCCCGGTCGAGCTTCCACTCCCGGTACATGCGGTAGAGCTTGAGGCCGGCGAAGAAGAGCAGGGCGAAGATAATCAGGCGTATCAGCAAGAGGTTCATCCTAGGGTGGCTCCCTGGTCGGGCGGCTTGGCTTTGCTACCTGAGCGGCCATGCGGGACAATGTGGGTTACCCGAGAGTTTCGAGAGATTTCCGCGACCATGCAAGACCTGACGCTGGTGATGGCCCAACTCGACCCCCTGGTCGGTGATATTCCCGGCAATACCGAGCGCGCCATCGAGGCGGTGCGGGAAGCCCGGATCGAGCATGGGGCCGATATCGTGGTGCTGCCGGAGCTGTGCCTGACCGGTTATCCGCCGGAGGACCTGCTGCTGCGCCCCTCCCTGGAGACGCGGCTGCGCGAGGCGCGGTCGCGGATGGCCGAGAAGGTGGCCGCCGGGGTACTGGTGATCGTCGGCTACCCGGGCATCCGCGAGGGCAAGCGCTACAACCTGGCCGGCCTGCTCTACAACGGCGAGTGGCTCGACGAGTATGCCAAGCAGAGCCTGCCCAACTATCAGGTCTTCGACGAGCAGCGTTACTTCGAGGCGGGCCGGGAGCCCCTGGTGATCGACCACCAGGGCGTGCGCCTGGGCATCCTGATCTGCGAGGACCTGTGGGCCGAGAGCCCGGTGCTCCAGGCCCGGGATGCCGGCGCCGATATCCTGATCAGCCTCAACGCCTCGCCCTTCCACCATGACAAGCCCGCCGAGCGCCTGGCGCTGCTCAAGGCGCGGGCCGCCGAGGCGCGTCGCCCCCTGGTCTACGCCAACATGATCGGCGGCCAGGACGAGCTGGTCTTCGATGGCGGCTCCGCCTGCGTCGATGCCGAGGGCGAGTTGCGGGTCCAGGCCCCCCACTGGGAGGTGGGCCTGATGCCGGTGCAGTTCATCAATATCGATGGCCTCTGGGTGCCCCAGGCAGGCGAGTGCGTGTCGGTACCCGACCCGGAGGAGAACCTCTACTGTGCCCTGGTCACCGGGCTGCGCGACTACGTCAACAAGAGTGGCTTCCAGGGCGTGGTGCTGGGGCTCTCCGGCGGCATCGATTCGGCGCTGTCCCTGGCCATCGCCGTCGATGCCCTGGGCCCGGAGCGGGTCCAGGCGGTGATGATGCCCTACCACTACACCGCCGAGATCTCCCAGGAGGATGCCGCCGAGCAGGCGAGGCTGCTGGGGGTGCACTACGAGGTGCTGCCCATCGCCCCCATGGTGGAGGCCTTTACCACCACCCTGGCGGAGAGCTTCGCCGGTACCGAGCGGGACACCACCGAGGAGAACCTGCAGTCGCGCACCCGGGGCGTGCTGCTGATGGCGATCTCCAACAAGAAGGGGCTGATGGTACTGACCACCGGCAACAAGAGCGAGATGGCGGTGGGTTATGCCACCCTCTACGGCGACATGGTGGGGGGTTACAACGCCCTCAAGGACGTCTACAAGACCTGGGTCTATCGCCTGGCCCGCTGGCGCAATGCCCAGGAGCCGGCGATCCCCGAGCGGGTCATCGAGCGCCCGCCCTCGGCGGAACTGGCGCCGGACCAACAGGACAGCGACTCCCTGCCCGACTACGACACCCTGGATGCCATCCTGGTGCGCTATATCGAGGGGGACATGAGTGCCGAGGCGATCATCGCCGCCGGCTTCGGCCGGGACGATGTCTATCGGGTGGTGAGCCTGGTGGATCGCTGCGAGTACAAGCGGCGCCAGGCCCCGGTGGGGGTGCGGGTGACGCCCCGAGGCTTCGGCCGCGACCGCCGCTATCCCATCGTCAATGGCTGGCAGCCCGGCGACTAGGCCGGCGAGGCGGGAAGCCAAGGCCCCAACGCAAGACGCCACCCCTCGGGGTGGCGTCTTGCTTGCCGGGTGGCGTGGGTCGGCTCAGGCCGAGATTGCCGGAGCGCCCACGTGCCTGGGCTGGAAGGCACGGCCCCGCAGTTGTTCGTGGTCGGGGGCGTTGTCGATCAGGGTGCGCAGCACCTCCCTGGCCCGGTCGTTCATCTCCAGGCCCAGGTAGCCTTCCACCATCACCGCCAGGGCATCCCGGGTGGCCGGGGTCTCCGGGTAGTTCTCGACCACCCAGCGGCCGCGCTCCACGGCGGCCAGGTAGGCGCCGCGGCGCAGGTAGAAGTCGGCCACATGCAGCTCATGCTGGGCCAGCAGGTTGCGCAGGTAGACGATGCGCTGGCGAGCGTCGGGGGCGTATTCGCTCTCCGGGTAGCGGTCCACCAGGGCGCGGAAGTCGGTGTAGGCATCGCGGCTGGCGCCCAGGTCACGCTTGGAGATATCGATCAGGCGCAGCCGCTCGAGGCTGAAGCGCCCCGCTTGCCAGGAGGCCAGGCCGCGCATGTAGAGGGCGTAGTCGGCCTGGGGGTGGCTGGGGTGCAGGCGAATGAAACGGTTCGCCGCGGCCCGGGTCGCCTCCCAGTTACGGGTCTGGTAGTAGGCGTAGATCAGGTCGAGCTGGGTCTGCTCGGCGTAGTCGCCGAAGGGGAAGCGGGTATCCAGCGCCTCCAGCTCCTCCACCGCCGTGGTGTAGCGATTGCCGTCCAGGGAGCCGCGTGCCTGCTCGTAGAGCTTGCGCTCCTCGAGCTCGGGGACGCTCTCGGTGGTCGTGGAGGCACAGCCGGCGAGCAGCAGGGCGGCCAGGGCGAAGGCACCGAGCCGGGTGCCGCTGGTAGAAACGCGCATTATCATCCTCGCATCAAACAACCCGGGGGCCGTGGTAGAATCGCCCCACTATAAAGCACCCACTATAAAACACCCAGGCCCTGGCGGGAAAACCCGGGTGTCAGCGGAGGCCAACGCCAGACCCATGCCCGAGATTCTCAATCGTGAAGCCCGTGTGCTCGACGCCCAGGCCGGCCAGCGCCTGGATCAGGCCGCGGCGGAGCTGTTCGGCGACTTCTCCCGGGAGCGCCTCAAGCAGTGGATCCTGCAGGGGGCCCTGACCCTGGATGGCGCCCCGGCGCGACCCAAGGCCAAGGTCTACGGCGGCGAGACCCTGCGCCTGGCGGCCGAGCTGGAGGAGCAGACCGCCCAGCACCGGGCTCAGGCCATCGACCTGACGATCGTCCACGAGGACGAGGCGGTGCTGGTGATCGACAAGCCCGCCGACCTGGTGGTGCATCCGGCGGCGGGCAACCCCGACGGCACCCTGCTCAATGCCCTGCTGCACCACTGTCCGAGCCTCTCCCAGGTGCCCCGGGCCGGCATCGTGCACCGCCTCGACAAGGACACCACCGGCCTGATGGTGGTGGCCAAGACCCTGAGCGCCCAGGCGGCCCTGGTGGAGCAGCTTCAGGCGCGGACGGTCTCCCGGGAGTATGACGCCGTGGTCGCCGGGGTGATGACCGCCGGCGGCAAGGTGGACGCGCCCATCGGCCGTCACCCCAAGGATCGCAAGCGCCAGGCGGTGGTCGCCGGCGGCAAGCCGGCGGTCACCCACTATCGAGTGGTGGAGCGCTTCCGCGGCCACACCCATGTGCGCTGTCGCCTGGAGACCGGGCGCACCCACCAGATCCGCGTGCACCTGGCGCACCTGCGTTTTCCCCTGGTGGGCGACCCGGTCTATGGCGGGCGCCTCAAGCTGCCGCCGGGGGCCGCGGATGAGCTCAAGGAGCTGCTGCGGCTCTTCCCCCGCCAGGCCCTGCATGCCCGCAAGCTGGCCTTCGTGCATCCCGTCAGCGGGGAGGAGGTGACCTTTCGGGCGCCCCTGCCCGACGATATGCTGGCGCTGCTCGACTACCTGCGTGACGACAGCGAGGGGGTGTGATGAACGACGCCTACGACGAGGCCCTGCAGCCGACCCTGCTGCTGCCGGACTGGCCGGCGCCCAGCACCGTGGGGGCCTTCGTGACCACCCGCGAGACCGGCCCCAGCCAGGGCCCTTTCGCGGCCTTCAACACCGCCCGCCATGTGGGTGACGAGCCCGCCATGGTGGAGCGCTGCCGGGAGCTGTTGCGCGCCGAGCTGGACGACGACCGCCCCCTGCTATGGCTCGACCAGGTGCATGGCGCCAAGGTGCAACTGGGTTATGTGGCGGACATTCCCCAGGCGGATGCCGCCGTGGCCCTGGACCAGCGCTATGCCTGCGTGGTGCAGACCGCCGATTGCCTGCCGGTGTTCTTCTGTGATCGCCGTGGCACCCGGGTGGGGTTGGCCCACGCCGGCTGGCGCGGTCTGGCCGGCGGGGTGCTGGAGGCCACGGTGGCGTCCCTGCGCTGTGAGCCGGAGGAGCTGATGGTGTGGCTGGGGCCGGCGATCTCCAAGGCGCAGTTCGAGGTGGGGCCCGAGGTCTTCGAGGCCTTCGTCGCCTTCCAGCCCGAGGCCGCCGACGCCTTCGAGCCCAGCCCCTACCGCCTGGGGCACTATATGGCGGATATCTACCGCCTGGCGCGGCTGCGCCTGGAGCGCCTGGGCATCGGCCAGATCAGCGGTGGCCACTTCTGCACCGCCTGCGAGCCGCGCTTCTACTCCCACCGCCGCGACGACGGCCAGACCGGGCGCATGGCCAGCGTGATCTGGCTACGCTAGCCCGGCTGCGCCGGCAGCGGGAAGAAACATCGCCCCCATGGCCTTGCCATGGGGGCGATCAGCATGATGCCGCCTCCCGCTTGATCTATATCAACCCGCCGGGGTTATTCCCCCCGCGCCTCTTGAAAGCCGCCTAGCCTACCTCCATTGATTAGGTCAAGACATGATCAAGGGTCAGGCGGTGCGTCCGAACGTATCGCTACCCCGAAGGAGGAGAGCGATGCGCTTCGAGAAATTCACCAGCAAGCTGCAGAACGCCATTGCCGAGGCCCAGTCCCTGGCGGTGGGGCATGGCCATAACCAGATCGACCCCGGTCACCTGCTGATGGCGCTGCTGGAGACCCAGGACACCGGCATCAAGGCGCTGGTCCAGAAGGCCGGTGGTGACGCGACCAGGCTGCGCGGTGACCTCAAGCAGTACCTGGAAGACCTGCCCCGGGTCGGCCAGTTCGATGGCGAGGTACAGCCCTCCCGGGACCTGGTGCGGCTCTTCAACCTGGTCGACCGGGAGGCCCAGAAGCGCGGCGATCAATTCATCGCCAGCGAACTGGTGCTGCTGGCCGCCCTGGAGATGAACCATGCGGTGAGCAAGCTGCTGGCCCGGGCCGGCCTCGAGGCCAAGGCCCTGAGCGCGGCCATCGACAGCCTGCGCGGCGGCGAGCGGGTCAGCGACGCCAACGCCGAGGAGAGCCGCGAGGCGCTGGAGAAGTACACCCTGGACCTCACCGAGCGGGCGGCCAGCGGCAAGCTCGATCCGGTGATCGGTCGCGACGACGAGATTCGCCGCACCATCCAGGTGCTGCAGCGGCGCACCAAGAACAACCCGGTGCTGATCGGCGAGCCCGGCGTCGGCAAGACCGCCATCGTCGAGGGGCTGGCCAGCCGCATCGTCAACGGCGAGGTGCCGGAGGGGCTCAAGGACAAGCGCGTGCTCTCCCTGGACATGGGCTCGCTGCTGGCCGGGGCCAAGTTCCGCGGCGAGTTCGAGGAGCGCCTCAAGGCGGTGCTCAAGGAGCTCTCCCAGGAAGAGGGCCGGGTGATCCTGTTTATCGACGAGCTGCACACCATGGTCGGCGCCGGCAAGGCCGAGGGCGCCATGGACGCCGGCAACATGCTCAAGCCGGCGCTGGCCCGCGGCGAGCTGCACTGCGTGGGCGCCACCACCCTGGACGAGTATCGCCAGTACATCGAGAAGGACGCGGCCCTGGAGCGGCGCTTCCAGAAGGTGCTGGTGGACGAGCCCAGCGAGGAGGACACCATCGCCATCCTGCGCGGCCTCAAGGAGCGCTACGAGGTGCACCACGGGGTGGATATCACCGACGGCGCCATCATCGCCGCGGCCAAGCTCTCCAGCCGCTACATCACCGACCGTCAGCTGCCCGACAAGGCGATCGACCTGGTCGATGAGGCCTCCTCGCGGATTCGCATGGAACTCGACTCCAAGCCCGAGGAGATGGATCGCCTGGATCGCCGCCTGATCCAGCTGAAGATGGAGCGCGAGCACCTCAAGAAGGAGACCGACGAGGCCTCCAAGAAGCGCCTCGAGACCCTGGAGGAGCAGATCGAGGCGCTGGCCCGGGAGTACGCCGACCTGGAGGAGATCTGGAAGGCCGAGAAGGCCAGCATCCAGGGCGCGGCCCAGTTCAAGGACGAGCTCGATCGGGCCCGGGTGGAGCTGGAGCAGGCCCGTCGCCAGGGCGACCTGGGGCGCATGTCGGAGCTGCAGTACGGGGTGATTCCGGCGCTCGAGCGCAAGATCCAGGAGGCCGGCGAGGGCGAGGCGGATACCGCCAAGCACCAGCTGCTGCGCTCCAACGTCACCGAGGAGGAGATCGCCGAGGTGGTCTCCCGCTGGACCGGCATCCCGGTGGCCAAGATGCTCGAGGGCGAGCGCGACAAGCTGCTGCGCATGGAGGAGGCCCTCCACGAGCGGGTGATCGGCCAGGACGAGGCGGTCAAGGCGGTGGCCAATGCGGTGCGCCGCTCCCGGGCCGGGCTCGCCGACCCCAACCGCCCCAATGGCTCCTTCCTGTTCCTCGGTCCCACCGGGGTGGGCAAGACCGAGCTCTGCAAGTCGCTGGCCAATTTCCTCTTCGATACCGAGGAGGCGATGGTGCGCATCGACATGTCGGAGTTCATGGAGAAGCACTCGGTGGCGCGGCTGATCGGTGCGCCTCCCGGCTACGTGGGCTACGAGGAGGGCGGCTACCTGACCGAGGCGGTGCGTCGCAAGCCCTACTCGGTGCTCTTGCTCGACGAGGTGGAGAAGGCGCACCCGGACGTCTTCAATATCCTCCTGCAGGTGCTCGAGGATGGTCGCCTGACCGACGGCCAGGGGCGCACCGTGGACTTCCGCAACACCGTGATCGTGATGACCTCCAACATGGGCTCGGATGTCATCCAGCGCCTGGGCGGCGACGATAGCCACTACGAGGAGATGAAGAGCGCGGTGATGGAGGTGGTGGGCAATCACTTCCGCCCGGAGCTGATCAACCGCATCGACGAGGTGGTGGTCTTCCACGCCCTCGGCCAGGAGCAGATCCAGGCCATCGCCGGCATCCAGCTCGATCGCCTGCGGGCGCGGCTGGCCGAACACGACCTGGCCCTGGAGGTCAGCGACGAGGCCCTGGCCCAGCTCGCCGTGGTGGGCTTCGATCCGGTATTCGGGGCGCGGCCGCTCAAGCGCGCCATCCAGAGCCGTATCGAGAATCCCCTGGCCCAGGACCTGCTGGCGGGCCATTACCTGCCCGGCGACACCATCCATGTGGAGGCCGAGGAGGGCCATCTGGTGTTCCACAAGTAACCGTCGAGCCTCCCAGCGGGCATCGCGGGCCCACCCCTCGGGGTGGGCCCGCGCGCTTCTGGGGACGCTCGTGGCGAGAATTCTTGCCGAATCGGCCTGTTTGGGCTACTCGAGCGCCCCTGGCGGTTGACAGCCTCGCGATGCTATTGGAATCTTGACGGTTCCTGATCGCGGGCGCGGACTCCGCTGGGCAACCCCCAGATACCGCGTGAAGGGTAGGCCGCAGGGCCTCTACCCGCCGAAGGACTTCCGGGCTTGGGCTATCCGCCTGGCCTGGCCAATGCCCCGACGCGGCGAACCGCCGCGATGAGAGTGCAGGCCCTAACCGGGCCCCATCAGCCAGGGTTTGGCATCAGGTGCCGGCACGGGCCGGCAGCGGCGTACCGCCGCACTCGAACTCCACCACCGCCTGATGCGGTGGGGACTCGCACTCGAGACCTCCAGGGGAGAAACACAGTGGAACTGCTTTCCGGCGCCGATATGATCGCCCGCTTCCTTCAGGATGAGGGCGTCGAATACATTTATGGCTATCCGGGCGGGGCGGCGTTGCATATCTATGACGCTCTCTTCCGCCAGGACAAGGTCAAGCACATCCTGGTGCGGCACGAACAGGCCGCCACCCATGCCGCCGACGGTTATGCCCGGGCCTCCGGCAAGCCCGGCGTGGTACTGGTCACCTCGGGCCCCGGCGCCACCAATGCCGTGACCGGTATCGCCACCGCCTACATGGACTCCATTCCCATGGTGGTGATCTGTGGCCAGGTCATGAGTCACCTGATCGGCGACGATGCCTTCCAGGAGACCGATATCATCGGGGTGACCCGCCCCATCGTGAAGCACAGCTTCTCGGTCAAGCACCCCAGCGAGATTCCCGAGGTGCTGAAGAAGGCCTTCTACCTGGCGGCGACCGGCCGCCCCGGCCCGGTGGTGGTGGACGTGCCCAAGGACATGACCTCGCCCACCGAGCGCTACGAGTACGTCTATCCGAAGAAGGTCAAGCTGCGCTCCTACAACCCGGTGACCCGCGGCCATACCGGCCAGATCAAGAAGGCCGTGGAGCTGATGCTCAAGGCCAAGCGCCCGGTCTTCTACACCGGCGGCGGCGTGGTCAGCGGTGGCGCCAGCGAGGCCCTCACCGACCTGGTGCGGCGCCTGGGCTACCCCATCACCACCACCCTGATGGGCATCGGCGCCTACCCCCAGGGCGATCGCCAGTGTCTGGGCTGGCTGGGCATGCACGGCTCCTACGAGTCGAACATGGCCATGCATCATGCCGACCTGATCATCGCCATCGGCGCGCGCTTCGATGACCGGGTGACCAACAACACCTCCAAGTTCTGCCCCACCGCCAAGATCATCCATGTGGATATCGACCCCAGCTCGGTCTCCAAGACGGTGCGCGCCGACGTGCCCATCGTCGGCCCGGCGGGCAGCGTGATCAACGAGATGATCAGCCTGGTGCAGGGCAAGGAGATCGGCCACCCCGAGGCCCTCTCCGAGTGGTGGCAGAAGATCGATGGCTGGCGCGAGGAGCGGGTCGGCAAGCTCTACGAGCCCTCGGCGCCCGGCGAGAAGATCAAGCCCCAGGAAGTGATCGAGGCGATGTGCCGGGTCACCCGCGGCGAGGCCTTCGTCACCACCGACGTGGGTCAGCACCAGATGTTCGCGGCCCAGTACTACAAGTTCGACAAGCCCAATCGCTTCATCACCTCCGGGGGGCTGGGCACCATGGGCTTCGGCTTCCCGGCGGCCATGGGCATCAAGCAGAACTTCCCCGAGGATCAGGTGATCTGCGTCACCGGCGAGGGCAGCTTCCAGATGATGATGCAGGAGCTCTCCACCTGTAAGCAGTACGGGGTGGGGGTGAAGATCGTCAACCTGAACAACGCCTCCCTGGGGATGGTGCGTCAGTGGCAGGACCTCAACTACAAGTCTCGCCACGCCCACTCCTACATGGAGTCGCTGCCCGACTTCCAGAAGCTGATCGAGGCCTATGGTTTCACGGCGCTGCGGGTGGAGACCCTGGACGAGCTCGAGCCGGCGCTGGAACGCACCTTCGCCGACAAGCACGAGCTGGTGTTCCTCGATGTCCAGGTGGACCCCCGTGAACACGTCTATCCGATGCAGGTGCCCCTCGGCTCCATGCGCGACATGCTGCTTTCGAAGACGGAGCGAACCTGATGCGCCATATCATCTCGATCCTGATGGAAAACGAACCCGGCGCCCTGTCTCGCGTGGTGGGGCTCTTCGCCCAGCGTAACTACAATATCGAGACGCTGAACGTGGCGCCCACCGAGGACCCCTCCCTGTCGCGGCTGACCGTGACCACCGTGGGGGACGATCGGGTGATCGAGCAGATCACCAAGCACCTCAACAAGCTGATCGATGTGGTCAAGTTGGTGGATCTCACCGAGGGCAACCATATCGAGCGCGAGCTGATGCTGGTCAAGGTCAAGGCCCTGGGGGCCGCCCGCGATGAGGTGAAGCGCACCGCGGATATCTTCCGCGCCCAGATCGTCGACGTGACCGCCAGCCTCTACACCGTGCAGATCACCGGCGATGCCGGCAAGCTGGACGCCTTCCTGCAGGCCATGGCGCCCATCGGCATCCTCGAGGTGGCGCGCACCGGGGTGTCGGGAATCGCCCGCGGCGACAAGGTCCTCTCCCTGTAAGCCTGGCTGTCGTCGGCTCGCAAGCGCCGCCCCTCGGGGCGGCGCTTGCGTTTAGGCTTTGCCTGAACAGTCGGCGAGCGCAGCCAGTGTTCGGGCTAGCGGGCGGCGACTTGCTGCCAGAGCGCCTTGAGCAGGGGGCTCTTCAGGCGGCGGTGCAGCACGCACAGGCCCACGTCGTAGTGGGGCAGCTCCGGCTTGACCGCGAGCGGTCGCACCCGTGCCCGCAACGGGCTGTTGTCCAGCACGATCTGCGGCACCACGCCGATGCCGAAGCCCAGCCCCACCATGCTGACGATCGCCTCGTGGCCGGCCACCTGGGCATAGATGCGCGGGGTGATGCCCAGCGCCTTGAACCAGGTATCGGCGTACTCCCGGGAGAGCCCCGATTCGGAGAGGATCATCGGTACCTCGGCCCAGGCTCGGGCCGAGGGCTCCTCGGGGTGGGCCGGCAGCCACTCCGGGGTGTCCCGGGGGGCGATGAACACCAGCGGCGAGCGGGTCAGCGACTTGAAGGCCAGGGCCTCGGGAGGCGTGCGCGGGCGGGGGGTGATGGCCATGTCCTCCTCGCCGGCCAGTACCCGGTTCATGGCCTCCGCCGGGTCACCGGTATGCAGCTTGAGCTCGATGCGCGGGTGGTGGCGGCGGAACTCGCTGAGCAGCTCGTAGAGGAAGCTGTAGCTGGCGGTCACCGAGCAGTAGACGCTGATCTCTCCCTGCAGGGCCTGGCTCTGCTCCATCAGCTCGTGGCGCACCAGCTCCCACTGCTCCAGGGCCTCCTTGGCATAGGCCTGGAAGCGCAGCCCCTGGGGGGTCAGGGCCACATGGCGGTTGTCGCGCTCGAAGAGCGCCACGCCCAGGCTCTCTTCGAGCTGGCGGATGGTGCGGCTCAGGGTCGAGGGGCTGACATGGCAGGCGTCGCTGGCGCGACCGAAGTGCAGGGCCTCGGCCAGGGCCAGGAACTGCTTGAGGGAGCGCATATCCATGGTGTGTTTCACATTTCGGTTCGTTGTATTGCAAATATAGCGTTTTACGCAACGCAATGCGCGGCGTAGAGTCGACTCATCGATCGGGCACGAGACCCGACGCCGAAACCCAGCGCCGCGTTAGACGGCGCGGGTGGCCATCGACGCTGACACCGAAACCACCACGGTCAACGACTCCAGGAGTGCACCATGCGCGTTTATTACGATAAAGATTGCGATCTCTCGCTGATCCAGGCCAAGAAGGTCGCCATCGTCGGTTACGGTTCCCAGGGCCATGCCCACGCCAACAACCTGAAAGAGTCCGGCGTCGACGTCACCGTGGCCCTGCGCGCGGGTTCCTCCTCCGCCGCCAAGGCCGAGGCCGCCGGCCTCAAGGTCGCCAGCGTGGAAGAGGCCAGTCAGGCCGCCGACGTGGTCATGCTGCTGGCGCCGGACGAGAACCAGAAGGCGATCTACGAGACCCAGATCGAGCCGAACCTGAAGCAGGGTGCCACCCTGGCCTTCGCCCACGGCTTCAACATCCACTACAACCAGATCGAGCCGCGCAAGGACCTGGACGTGATCATGATCGCGCCCAAGGCCCCGGGTCACACCGTGCGCTCCGAGTTCGTCAAGGGCGGTGGTATCCCCGATCTGATCGCCATCCACCAGGACGCCTCCGGCTCCGCCAAGGAGCTGGCGCTCTCCTACGCCGCCGGCGTCGGTGGTGGTCGTAGCGGTATCATCGAGACCACCTTCAAGGACGAGACCGAGACCGATCTGTTCGGCGAGCAGGCGGTGCTGTGCGGCGGTGCCGTGGAACTGGTCAAGGCCGGCTTCGAGACCCTCACCGAGGCGGGTTATGCCCCGGAAATGGCCTACTTCGAGTGCCTGCACGAGCTCAAGCTGATCGTCGACCTGATGTACGAGGGTGGCATCGCCAACATGAACTACTCCATCTCCAACAACGCGGAGTATGGCGAGTACGTGACCGGCCCCGAGGTGATCAACGACGAATCCCGTGCCGCCATGCGCAATGCCCTGAAGCGTATCCAGACCGGCGAGTACGCCAAGATGTTCATCAACGAGGGGGATACCAACTACCCCTCCATGACCGCGCGTCGTCGCCTGAATGCCGAGCACCCCATCGAGCAGGTGGGTGCCAAGCTGCGCGCCATGATGCCGTGGATCGCCGCCAATCAGCTGGTGGACAAGTCCAAGAACTAAGCGTTTTGCCGTCCGGTTCTGGAATGCGAGGGCGCGGCCATGGCCGCGCCCTCGTCGTCTCTGCCGACGACAGCGTGTCGTATGATCCCTGGCGGTGTGTAGAATAGGGGCAGCCCCAGTCATCTGGTGGCTGCCCTTTCCGGTAATGGACGAGAACTATGAGTCAGGATTCCAGCAACACCGATCAGCGACGCGATGATTATGCCGAGGAAGATATCGCCTCGGCCTTCCTGCGCGAGACGGAAGTCGTCGAAGAGGCGGTGGAGGATGGAAAGAAGGTGCGTCGTCGTGGCATCTACCTGTTGCCCAACCTGTTTACCACCTCGGCACTCTTCTCGGGCTTCTTCGCCGTAGTGGCGGGGATCAATGGTGACTTCACCGCGGCCGCGGTGGCGATCTTTATCGCCATGGTGCTGGATGGCCTGGACGGTCGCGTGGCGCGGATGACCAATACGCAGAGCGCCTTCGGCGCCGAATATGACAGCCTCTCGGATATGCTCTCCTTCGGGGTGGCGCCGGCCCTGGTGGCCTTTACCTGGATTCTCCAGGATATCGGCAAGACAGGCTGGGTCGTGGCCTTTCTCTATGTGGCCTGCGCCGCCCTGCGCCTGGCGCGCTTCAATGTGCAGATCGGCAGCGTCGACAAGAAGTGGTTTATCGGCCTGCCCAGCCCCTCGGCGGCGGCCCTGGTGGCGGCCAGCGTCTGGACCTTCCACAGCTTCGATGCCGATGCCTTCGGCTTCAAGCTGTTGATGCTGCTCGTCGTGGGGGCCGCTGGCGTGCTGATGGTTAGCAATATTCGCTACTACAGTTTCAAGGACATCGACTTCAAGGGGCCGGTGCCCTTCGTGGTGTTGCTGGCCATCGTGCTGGCCTTCGTGGTGATTTCCGTGCAACCCTCGGTCATGTTGCTGTTGCTGTTCGGTGCCTATGTACTCTCGGGGCCAGTGCTGGCGGTAATGCGCAAGCTGAAGGGCCCCGCCCTACCGGTCGGCTGATCCCTTCCGTCCCTGCTGGTGACGCCCGCTTCCGAGCGGGCGTTGTCGTCTCCGGCCCATGGATTCATCCACAGGCGGTCGGCCTTTCCCGGCTGTGGGTAACTTTCTGGAAAATAGGGCTTGCAGGGGCCGCGGTAAATCCGTAAAGTACGCATCCGCTGCCAGCGACGGCCATCGTCACCGGCGGCAATGAGTGGCAAAAGTGCTTGTTTCT
>NZ_JADOTW010000025.1 GCF_015645095.1 Halomonas sp. 328 | reverse complement strand
CGGACACCCAGTGTTCGGGGTTTTTTCATGGGCATGGGGAGACCCGCTCTTTACCTCGTGGGGCCGCTTCGCGGTCCGGCCCCTCGCCGGCTCGGGGCGTTCGACCGCCCCGTGGCGTTGCCACGAAGGGCCGGGCGGTCTCACCCCCATGCGAGAGTCCCTGAGTGCCGGCTAGATCCCCGTCAGGCACTTATTGAGAGAAAACCCCAGCGTCGAAAAAGGCGGGGGTTTTTTCATGGCATGAGATGCCCCTTACCCCCTATTGAGCCATAGCGACCCAGCTTCTAACGAGGCTGGGTTTTTTGTTTTCTCGGAACCTAATGGAGCTAATTGACGGCATGTCCCGTTCACAAACTGAGATATCCTCAACCAAGGAAGTCGCTGGCAGACGTCCGTCCCTGGGAGATCCCCTGGTACTCGGCCTGAGTGTTGGCTTTATCGTCCTCTTCGTGGCGGCCTCCCTCTACGATATCGAGGGCGTGGCCGGAGCGATTGCGAGCGGTTTCGCCTGGACGGCGAGGGTGCTGGGCTCCTATTTTCAGCTGCTGTTGCTGGCGACCTTCTTCGTTGCCATGGGGGTAGCGGTCTCGCCAGCGGCTCGAGCCCGGGTGGGAAATCTCGACAGCCCGGAGATGGGCACCTTCAAGTGGCTGTCGATCATCATGTGTACCCTGCTGGCCGGGGGAGGGGTCTTCTTCGCCGCTGGTGAGCCCATCTACCACTTCGTGGTGACGCCGCCGGCCTTCGATAGTGAGGCGGGAAGCGCCGAGGCCGTGGCCGGTGCCCTGGCCCAATCCTTTATGCACTGGGGCTTCCTGGCCTGGGCGGTGCTGGGGTCGCTGACCGCCGTGGTGCTCGCCCATGCTCACTATGTGCGGGGCTTGCCCTTGCAGCCGCGGACCCTGTTGGTGCCGGTGCTCGGCGAGCGACTGATGCGCGGCCCCCTGGGTGGGGTGGTGGATGCCTGCTGTGTGATCGCCGTGGTGGCGGGTACCGTGGGGCCGATCGGCTTCCTGGCGACACAGGTCAGCTTCGGTTTGCATGAGTTGCTGGGGGTGTCCGAGGGTTATGGCACCCAGTTGGTCATCCTCGCCGTATTGGCCAGCATCTATGTGGCCTCGGCCATGAGCGGCATTCAGCGCGGGATTCAGCTGTTGAGTCGCTTCAATGTGATCCTGGCCCTGGCTATCGCACTGGTGATCTTCCTGTTCGGGCCGACGCTCTTCCTGATCAATGCCTATACCCAGAGCATGGGAGCCTATGTGACCTCCTTCTTCACCATGGCGACCATGACTGCGGAGACGGCGCCGGCCTGGTGGATGCAGTGGTGGACGGTGTTCTTCTTTGCCTGGTTTATCGGCTATGGGCCGCTGATGGCGATCTTCGTGGCGCGGATCTCCCGGGGGCGGACCATTCGCCAGATGATCCTGGCCGTGGCGGTGATGGCGCCGATCGCCACCACGGTCTGGTTTACCCTGTTGGGCGGCTCGGGCATTCACTATCAGTTGAGTGGGGCCATCGATCTCGCCGAGGCACTGAATAACTTCCAGTTCGATGTGGCGACGCTGACGGTGGCGCAGGCGCTACCGGGAGGCACCGGGATGGCCTTGGCAATCCTGCTGCTGACCTCCATCTTCGTGGCCACCACGGGGGATTCCATGAGCTACTCGATCTCGGTCGTGGCCACCGGTCACGATGCGCCGAGCCCGATGGTTCGTGCGTTCTGGGGAATCGCGATGGCGCTGATGGCGGCCATCCTGCTCTATATGGGAGCAGGCCAGATCGGCGCCCTGCAGCAGTTCATCGTGATTACCGCGATACCGGTCTCTCTGGTATTGCTGCCGTCACTCTGGACCGGGCCCCAGGCGGCCCTGGCCATGGCGCGCGAGCAGGGCATCCTCGTGGACCGGTAACCGCTCAGAGGCGCACACGAAGACGCCCGGCCATTGGCCGGGCGTCTTGCGTTGGGGAAGCGATCACCAGCCTCACCCGATCGAGCCCATCAGGGGATTACCCCACGCCCTGATCGATCATGGCATCGGCGACCTTGCGGAAGCCTGCGCAGCTTGGGAGGGCGCCCAGCACGGGTTTAGCCCACGCCCTGGTCGATCATGGCGTCGGCGACCTTGCGGAAGCCTGCAATGTTGGCGCCCAGTACCAGGTTATGGGGTTGATCGAACTCCCGGGCGGTGTCGGCGCAGCGCTGGTAGATGTCCGCCATGATGGACTGCAGCTTCTCGTCCACCTTCTCCAGGCTCCACTGCTGCATGCTGCTGTTCTGGGCCATCTCCAGCTGGCTGGTGGCCACGCCGCCGGCATTGGCGGCCTTGCCGGGGCCATAGTCGATGCATGCCTCCAGGAAGCGATCCACGGCGCCGGCGGTGGAGGCCATGTTGGAGCCTTCGCTGATGGCGCGAACGCCATTGGCCAGCATGGCTTCGGCGTCCGCCTCGGTGACCTCGTTCTGGGTAGCGGAGGGGAAGGCGGCTTCGCCGGCGATGCGCCATACCGCGTGACCGTCGGACGGGTAATCGCGGGCATCGATGTAGGTGGCCTCCGGGTGATGCTCCACGTACTCGCGCAGGGTGGTGCGCTTGACCTCCTTGAGGAGCTTGAGCGTCTCGAGCTTGATGCCGCTCGGGTCATGGATGCTGCCCTGGGAGTCGGAGCAGGTCACCGGCAGGGCGCCGAGCTGGTAGAGCTTCTCGATGGTGTAGATAGCCACGTTGCCGGCGCCGGAGACCAGGCAGGTCTTGCCGTCGAGGGTGTCACCGCGAGCCGCCAGCATGTTCTGGGCGAAATAGACCGCGCCGTAGCCGGTGGCTTCCTTGCGTCCCAGGGAGCCGCCCCAGTCGAGGCCCTTGCCGGTCAGGACGCCTTCGTAGCGTCCGGTCAGGCGCTTGTACTGGCCGAACAGGTAACCGATCTCGCGGCCGCCGACGCCGATGTCGCCGGCGGGTACATCGGTGGTCGGGCCAATATGGCGATGCAGTTCGTTCATGAAGGCCTGGCAGAAGCGCATGATCTCGGCGTCGGACTTGCCCTTGGGATCGAAGTCGGAGCCGCCCTTGCCGCCGCCGATGGGCAGGCCGGTCAAGGCATTCTTGAAGATCTGTTCGAAGCCCAGGAACTTGATGATGCCGGCGTTGACGCTGGGGTGGAAGCGCAGGCCGCCCTTGTAGGGGCCGAGTGCCGAGTTGAACTGGATGCGGTAGCCCTTGTTGACACGCACCTTGCCGCTATCGTCCTGCCAGCAGACCCGGAACATGATCTGGCGCTCGGGCTCGACGATGCGCTCGATGATGCTGTGATCATGGTAGTGGGGGTCCTTGTCGAGCAGCGGACGCAGGCTGTCGAGGACCTCTTCGGCGGCCTGGTAGAACTCGGTCTGGGCGGGGCTGGTGCGCTTGAGGCGCTCCAGGGTGTCGTGCACGTAGGGCATGAGGGTGTCCTGTTGATGGCGCTAAGGGTGAGCGGCCGCATGGGGTCGCTATCGTTATGAAAAATCCTTCCACTAGGCGCACCAATATAATGCACTGCACCCTTATGCAGCAACTGCATAGGTTATGCGGAGAATGGACGGCGATATGAGACAAAATCACTTCAAATTGTCGAAAATGTCTGCACCAAGGTGGCGCAAAAACTATTCCTCATAGATGGTTTTTCAACGCTATGGGTGGCGGAGGAGGAGTCTGGTAAACTGAGCCCCTTCTCGAGACCGCTGGAGGCGTTCGTGACCCTGACCACCCCGGCCCTGCTATTCCCGGCCATTTCGCTGCTGCTGCTCGCCTACACCAATCGCTTCCTGACCCTGGCCCAGCTGATACGCAAGTTGGCCGACGAAGAGCGGGATCAGCACCATGAGGTCGCCGCACGGCAGATCCTGATGCTGCGCCAGCGCATCAGCCTGACCAAGCGCATGCAGCTGGCCGGGGTGCTGAGCTTTCTGCTCTGTACCCTGTCGATGTTCGCGCTCTTTCTTTCCCTGGAGATGCTGGGCATGGTGCTGTTCGGCATCAGTCTGCTGAGCCTGTCGGTCTCGCTGATCTACTCCCTGTGGGAGGTCACCATCTCGACCAATGCCCTGAACGTACAGCTGCAGGATATCGAGGCCCTCAAGCAGTCCCGCGCCTCGCGGCGCTGACCTCGACGTGATGGCGATGGGCGCTTAGACTTGGCGGCCCGATAACAGGAGGTCGCCGTGATTCCCCAGCATCTGCTGCTCTTGTGCCGTCCCGGTTTCGAGCATGATCTGGCCGCCGAGGTCAGCGACAAGGCCGCCGCCCTGGGCTGGGCCGGTGAGGCCGCTTTCAGCGCCAACGGTGGCGTGGTGGATTTTCACGTTGCCGGCGAGGCGCCGGTCAATGGCCTGCATCGGGAGCTTCCTCTGGCCGGCCTGGTCTTTGCCCGCCAGTCCCTGGTGGCGCTGCCGCCCCTGGTAGGGCTCTCCCGGGAAGACCGCCTGTCACCGATTCTCGAGCAGGTCCAAGCCAGCGGCTGGAGTGTCGAGTCGATCTGGCACGAGACGCCGGACACCAATGAGGGCAAGGCCCTGGTGGGGTTGAGCAAGGCACTGGATCGTCCCCTGACGTCGCTGCTCAGAAAGCGTGGTGCCCTGCGGCGCAAGGCCGGCGGCCGGCGCCTGCATCTGCTGTGGACGGCAGGGGATGCGGTGCAGCTGGGGATCAGCTTCCCCGGCAATCGCAGCGAGCACCCCGGGGGCATCACCCGGTTGCGCTTCCCCAAGGCGGCACCGAGCCGCTCGACCCTCAAGCTCGAGGAGGCCTGGCACTGTTTCGTGCCCCGGGAGGAGTGGCCGGCTCGCCTTCACGAAGGCATGCAGGCGGCGGATCTCGGCGCCGCCCCCGGTGGCTGGACCTACCAGCTGGTGGCCCGCGGCATGCACGTCTATGCCATCGATAACGGCCCCATGGACAAGGCGTTGATGGCCAGCGGCCAGGTGGAACACCTGCGCGAGGATGGCTTCGTCTGGGAGCCGCCGGGGCGCCTGGATTGGCTGGTCTGCGATATCGTCGACAAGCCGGCGCGGGTGATGGCGATGATCGAGCGCTGGTTGCTGAGGCGCTGGTGTCGCGAGGCGGTATTCAATCTCAAGTTGCCGATGAAGCGGCGCTGGCAGGAGGTGGCGCGCTGCCTGGCGCACCTGGAGGCGAGCCTCGGCGAGGTGGGGGTGAGGGCGGAGTTACGATGCCGTCACCTCTACCATGATCGGGAAGAGGTGACGGTGCATGTGCGGTTGCTCGACTGACTCGGGGGCCGACCGTGTCCTCGGCGGCCATCGTCGTCGTCAGTAGTGCTCGTAGATGCGAATCCGTTCGTCCTCGGAGAGCAGCGGTAGCACCCGTTGCATGGCACGTTCTCGTTCGGGGCTATTCAGCCAATCCTTCCAGGCGCTGAGGTCGCGCCACTGGGTGATCAGCAGGCGGTGCTCCGGATGGTGGCGTTCGCGCAGGCTCTCTCCGGCGATAAAGCCTCGGGCATTGATGGAGGCACGCATGGCTTCCCGGGCCGCGGCATCGTATTCTTCTTCGAGCCCCGGCATGATCCGGCGCTCGATGATGATCTTGATCATGTGACTGCTCCCTATCCGGCTGGCCGAGCCGGCGACGACGTTCGAGGATACTCATGGCCGATATTGCCAACGACCTGCCCAAGGCGGATGCGCATCTTGATACCAGCGGACTCTACTGCCCCGAGCCCATCATGCTGATGCACAACCGGGTGCGAGACATGCAGCCGGGGGAGGTGCTGGCGGTGACCGCCACCGATCCCGCCACCACCCGCGATATCCCCAAGTTCTGCAGCTTCCTGGGCCATGAATTGATCCACCAGTCCGAGCAGGGTGACACCTACACCTATCTTATCCGTTTGGGTTGAGAGTGCGCCACGGGGCGGCGTTAACGCCGCCTCGTGCCTACTTGGCCACCATCAGGGCCAGGGCCTCCAGGGTCGCCGGATCCTCCTCCTTGATGCGGTTGGCGATCACCCGCTGGAAGAAGTAGACCACCCGGTGGCGACTATGCCCCGGGTAGAGGCAGTCGTCGCCCATCAGCACCGGGGTGGCGGCGACGCGGTTCTCGTCCACCAGTAGGGCCTCCACCTCGCCATTGCTGTAGAGCCGCCAGCCGAAGACCTGCTTGAGCTGCCAGGGGGTCTCGTCGTCGTCCATGCAGAGGGCGTGAGTGCCCTGATTGTCGGGGAGCTGCTGAATCAGGGTGGTCTCGCCGGTCTCTTCGTAGTCGAAGTAGGCGGCGGCATGCTCGAGCTCGAAGACCTTGTGTTCCGGGGGGCTGTGGAAGACCTCTTCGGTCTCCGGGTCCCGGTAGCCAACGAAGTGGCCATATTCGGGATCGTCGAGGGCATGGCAGGGGGTCAGGGCCTCCATCCAGGGCACCAGGCCCACGACTTCGCCATCCTCGCGCAGGCCCCAGGCCAGCAGCGGCATGCCGTAGAGGGTCTCGGGGTCCGAGGCGAGGCAATAGAGCATCTCCAGGCCGTCGAGCTCGGGACAAAGGCGCAGCAATCGGCGCTTGGCCAGTTGCCGTTTTCGCATGGTCTCCAGGTCGATGACCTGGGCGGAGCGGGGGGACAGTGGGATACCCATGATTACCCTCCTTGCACGGCTTGGTCACGGCATCGGGTCGACCCAGGGGTCGCCCGCGAAGCGCCTCGGTTCACTATTAGCACAGTCGCCAGTGGAAAGTTAAGCCCCCTGTTCCAGGCCACAGGCCCGGCGCAGCCGGTTCCAGAGGGTCTCGTGGGTGGCTCGGGCGGCCTGGAACTCGCGCCAGGGGGTGTCCGGGGCCTCCAGGGAGAACCAGCGCCGGTGGTAGTCGCGGATCGGGGCGCGGGCCACCTCATGGGCATCGTAGAGCCGGTCCAGGGCGCCGAACCAGGCCGCGGTCTGCTGCTCGAGGGTGGCAATAAAGGGCTGGACCTGGGCGTCGAGATGCTCTTCGCCGAGTCGTCGCAGGGCGTCGCGCTGCTCGCAGACCGCGCCGCGCTGCAGCTGGGTGGCCAGCAGGGCGTTGGCCTCGTCGAGGCGCTGGTTGGTCAGCATCAGGGTGCGTAGCAGTCGCGCACTGACCGGACTCTGCTGGAGGGTCTTGAGGTGCCCCTCCAGGGTCGAGGTGTCCAGTTGCCACTCCTGGTTGAACTGGTTGCGGGTCGCCGTCTCCAGGTAGTCCAGGGCATCCAGGTGGGGGCTCAAGTCATCGATGCCCTGCGGTGGCAGGGGGCGGCTGGCGCGAGAGAAGTTGCCGACCCATTCGCTGGAGCCGAGCAACGTATTCCAGCTGACCCGGGCCAACTGTTCGCCCTTGGTGGTGGTCAGGCGTTCGAGACGCGCCCGGTCCTCCTCGCCGAGTGCCTCGGCCACGTCGCTTCCTCGACAGCTCTCCAGGCGACGCCACAGCTCCAGTTCGTAATGCCAGCGTTGGCTGGGTGGGGCGACCCGGCCCAGGGCGCTGTTGCGCTCCGCTACCAGGGTGGTGATATGGCAGCGCCTCAGGGCATGCACATCGAGCAGCCCTTCGCGGGTCTCGGGGATCTCGAAGAGCCGCTCGCTCGGCCCGGGGAAGGCCGGGATATTGTCCGGCGAGGCCGGGGTCGGCGGGGCGGTGGCCAGGGCCTCGGCGAGCTGGCGTTGGTAGTCCAGCCATAGGGCATCGCTGGCGCCCTGGCGATCGCAGCCGACCAGCAACAGGCCGGCGGCGAGCAGGGCGAGACTAGTCGCTCGGTACCACATGGCGTCGTCCTTCGCTGACGGCCCGGCTGATCGCCTGCAGGCGCCAGCCCAGCAACAGGGCCGCCACGCTGAGGCCGGCCACCAGGCCGATCCAGTAGCCGTGCACGCCCAGTGGCTCCCACCAGGGACCCAGGCCGCGGGTGCCGAGCCAGTGTCCCCCGGCCAGGCCCACCAGCCAGTAGGAGACCAGGGTGAAGATCATGATGATGCGGGTGTCCTTGTAGCCGCGCAGGGCGCCGGCCATGGTCACCTGCAGCGAATCCGAGACCTGGTAGAGCATGGCCAGTACCACCAGGGAGAGGGCCAGGCGTTGCACCTCGATATTGTGAGTGTAAAGAGCGATCACCGGTTCCGCGCCGAACCAGATGATCAGGTTGTTGAACAGCGCGATCCCCAGGCAGACGGCAATGCCGTTCCAGGCCACGAAGCGGGCCCCCCGCAGGTCGCCGGTGCCGAGGGTGTTGCCGACCCGCACCGTCAGTGCCATGCCGAGTGACAACGGCAGCATGAACAGGATCGAGGTGAAGTTCAGGGCCACCTGGTGGGCCGCCACGGTGATTTCGCCCAGGCTGGCCACGAAGAGGGCGATCAGGGTGAAGAGGGTCACCTCGACGAAGATCGCCACGCCGATGGGGACCCCGACCACCAGCAGCTGGCGGATCAGCCGCCAGTTGGGCGGCGTGGGGGCCTGCCAAACCTGGATCTCGCGGAAGGTGCGGCTGCGCTGGGTGTAGCGGCACATGGCCAGGCCCATGATCCACATGGAGAGGGCGGTGGCGATACCGCAACCCCAGGCGCCCAGCGCCGGTAGTTGCTGGATCGGCGCCGGCAGCCAGTCGCCGAACAGCCCGGTGAGGCCGGCGCCGCCGTAGATCAGCACGAAGTTGCTGGGAATGTTCACGCCCAGGCCCACCAGGCTGATGGTCAGGGAGGGACGGGTGTGATTCATGCCGTCGGAGAAGGCACGCAGGGCCTGGAAGAGCGCCACCCCGGGCATGCCGAAGGCCACCGCCGACAGGTAGGCCGCCGACAGCTCCGCCACCGGCTCGGGAACCCCCATCAGGCGGAAGATCGGCATCACCGTGAACCACAGCAGCAAGGCGGCGATCAGCCCCAGGCTGAGCGCCACCCACAGGGCCTGGTGCACATTGGGGCGAATCCGCGCCTGGCGTCCGCCCCCCAGCAACTGGGCGACGATGGGCGTGAGCCCCATCAGGGTGCCGGTCATGAAGAGCATCAGCGGCATCCACAGGCTCGACCCCACCGAGACGGCGGCCAGGTCCGTGGCGCTCTGGCGGCCGGTCATCATCACATCGGTGACGCCCATGCCGGCCTGGGCCAGCTGGGCGCCACAGATCGGCAGGGCGAGGCGCATCAACAGCGAAGTCTCCCGCCGGCTGTTGGCCAGCAGGGGGGAAGCGTGGCGTGCCAAGGTCGGACTCCTTTGCAAGGGCGTCGTCTGGAGACGCCTGTCCATTCGGGCAAGACGGCCTAGTTTAGCAATAGCCGAGGATATTCGTCGCCGTCCCCGATCCCTATAATGTGGCTCATTTGCCAGCCGAGGAGAGACCGTGGCGCACCGCCTCGACGACGTGATCGCCCTGTTCGATGGGCTCTTCGCCGACACCTACGGCACCCGATTGGTGCGCGGCGGCGACGAGCCGCTCTATCGCCCCGCGGATGCCGACTGCCCCTGCCATCGGGTGATCTTCGCCCGGGGCTTCTACGCCAGTGCCCTGCACGAGATCAGCCACTGGTGTATCGCCGGGGCCCGCCGCCGCCTGCAGGAGGACTACGGCTACTGGTATCTGCCCGATGGTCGTGATGCCGAGCAGCAGCGCGCCTTCGAGGCGGTGGAGGTGGCCCCCCAGGCGCTGGAATCGCTGTTCGCCGCGGCGGCCGGCCGCGACTTTCACGTCAGCGTCGATAACCTGGGGGAGGTCGAGGTGGACCGCCAGGCCTTCCAGGCCCGGGTGGCGGCGCGGGCGGCGCGCTACCTCGAGGAGGGGCTGCCGCGCCGTGCCGCGGCCTTCCGGGAGGCGTTGGCGGCGTATTATGGTGACGGTCAGACGCTCGAGACGGCCATTGCTCGGGGGAGAGAGCGGCTGGCCGTCGAGGCGCTGCCTGCCTAGGCGTCTTCCTCCGTCAGGCGCTGATGCAGGGCCAGCATCACTTGTACCTCCTGGTCGGCGCGCAGCGGCTCCAGGCCCAGTTCGCCGAACAGCTCATTGCGGCGGCGGATCCACTCGCCGGCGGGCAGGTCGGGGTAGAGGGACTCCGCCGGGGCCAGCTCCACGAAGGGGTCGAGGCCGAACGCATCGAAGAGCCGCGCCAGGGCCGACTCGTCGTCACTGACCCCGGCGGTGAGCAGGGTCTCGCTGAAGTGGTCATTCTCCAGCTCGCGGATCACGTCCAGGGGACTGACGCCGAGCCCCTCCAGCTCCTCCAGGCTGTAGTCGCCCAGGGCGACGAGTTCGTCATCCAGCCAGCTGTCGTCGGGCTGGATCAGGGTGTGCTTGACCTGACCATCGGGCAGGCTCCAGGCGATGGCCAGGGGCAGGCCGCCATCCTCACCGGTCTCGACGGCGATAAAGCCAGGAAAGTCGGCCATCTCAGGGTTCCTCTTCGGGGCAGGGTAGGGCAAAGAAGGCGCGGGCCGTGGCGCTGGTGGCCTCGGCCAGGGCCAGGGGGGACTCGCCGCGCCAGTGGGCGATCTCGTCCAGGATAAAGGGTAGCAGCGCCGGCTCGTGGCGACGGCCCTTGAGCTTGGCCGGCAGGTTGCGCGGCAGCAGGTAGGGGCAGTCGGTCTCGAGCATCAGGCGGCTGGCGGGGATGTCCCGTACCAGGTCGCGCAGGTGGTGCCCACGTCGCTCGTCGCAGATCCAGCCGGTCAGGCCGATATGCAGGTCGAGGTCCAGGTAGCCGTGCAGGGTGGCCCGCTCGCCGGTGAAGCAGTGCACCACCGCCTGGGTGATATCGTCCCGCCAGTGGCGCAGCATCTCGGTCATGCGTCGCCCGGCGTCCCGCTCGTGAATGAACAGCGGCAGGCGGCGCTCGGCGGCCTGCTGCAGCTGCGCCTCGAAGGCGTGCTCCTGTTCGGCGGGGGTGGAGAAGTTGCGGTTGAAGTCGAGGCCGCACTCGCCCACCGCCACCACCTCGGGCAGGGCGTGGAGCGCCGCCATGGCGGCGGCCAGCTCGCCATTCCAGCGGCTGGCATCGTGGGGGTGGACGCCAGCGGTGGCGTAGCAGCCGGGGATCTCCCGGGCCAGGGCCACCGCCTGTTCGGCATGCTCCCGGTCGGTGCCGGTGAGGATCAGGGTGGTGACATTGGCCGCCCGGGCACGCTGGATCACCGCCTCCCGGTCGCGGGCGAAGCTCTCGTGGGTCAGGTTGGCACCAATGTCCACCAGGGGGGCCGGCGCACGCCGGCGCAGCGCCTCGGGCAGAATGTCATCGAAGTCGGCCAAGGCCAGGGTCTCCTTGCTGAGCGGGCGCCTAGTGTAACCAAGCCCACCCGACCTCGGCCATGCGTTACACTAGCGCCTTTGCCGATTCGATGAGGATTGCGTGTGACCCTGTTACGTCTGGAACAGCTGCAGCTCGCCTATGGCCCCCAGGTGCTGCTCGATGGCGCCGAGCTGGTGCTGGAGAAGGGCGAGCGCCTGGCCCTGGTGGGCCGCAACGGCACCGGCAAGTCGACCCTGCTCAAGCTGGTCTCCGGGGAGATCCTGCCCGACGGGGGGCATATCTGGCGGGCGCCGGGCCTCAAGGTGGGGGTGCTGGCCCAGGACCTGCCGGTGGCCACCGGCGAGACCATCTTCGACGTGGTGGCTCAGGGCCTGCCCGAGGCGGGAGCGCTGCTCGCCGAGTATCACCACCTGGTGCAGCAGGACGACCCGGACATGCGGCGCATGGCGGCCTTGCAGACTCAGCTGGAGGCGATCGATGGCTGGTCCTTCACCCAGCGTATCGACGTCATCCTGACCCGCCTGGGCCTGCCGGCGGACGACCTGATGACCTCCCTCTCCGGGGGCTGGCGGCGCCGGGTGGCCCTGGCCCGGGCCCTGGTGGCCGACCCCGACCTGCTGCTGCTGGACGAGCCCACCAACCACCTGGACCTGGACACCATCGCCTGGCTGGAGGAGCAGTTGCTGGCCTTCCAGGGCGCCGTGCTCTTTATCACCCACGACCGGGCCTTCCTGTCGCGGCTGGCCACCGGCATTCTCGAGCTCGACCGGGGACGGCTCGGTCGCTACCCCGGCGACTACGCCAAGTATCAGGCCCAGAAGGCCCATGAGCTGGAGGTGGAGGCCAAGGAGAACGCCGAGTTCGACAAGAAGCTGGCCCAGGAGGAGGCGTGGATTCGCCAGGGCATCAAGGCCCGGCGCACCCGCAACGAGGGGCGCGTGCGGGCGCTGGAGCAGATGCGTCGCGAACGCAGCCAGCGCCGCGAGCGCCAGGGCAACGCCAACCTCTCGGTGGACAGTGGCGAGCGTACCGGCAAGCGGGTGGTGGAGCTGACCCATGTCACCCAGCGCTTCGGCGACGAGGCGGTGATCCGCGACCTCAGCCTGGAGATCCAGCGTGGCGACCGCATCGGCTTCATCGGCCGCAACGGCGCCGGCAAGACCACCCTGCTGAAGATCCTGCTCGGCGAGCTGGAGCCCAGCGAGGGGCAGGTGCGCCTGGGCACCAACCTCAAGGTGGCCTACTTCGACCAGCTACGCGCCGGCCTGGAGATGGACAAGAGCGTCTACGACAACGTGGCCCAGGGCAGTGACCGGGTCACGGTGGGGGGCAAGGATCGCCATGTGATCAGCTACCTCCAGGACTTCCTGTTCACCCCGGAGCGGGCCCGCCAGCCGGTCAAGGTGCTCTCCGGCGGCGAGTCCAATCGCCTGCTGCTGGCCAAGCTGTTTACCCAGCCGGCCAATGTGCTGGTGCTCGACGAGCCCACCAACGACCTGGACGTGGAGACCCTGGAACTGCTCGAGGAGCTGCTGCTCGATTTCGAGGGCACCCTGCTGCTGGTCTCCCACGACCGGACTTTTATGGACAACGTGGTGACCGGGGTGCTGGCCTTCGAGGGCGATGGCCGGGTGCGCGAGTACGTGGGCGGCTACAGCGACTGGGTACGCCAGGGCGGCAAGCTGCCGCCGGCACCCTGGGAAGGTGCGGCGCGGCAGCGGGCCGAGCCGGTGGCCGATGTCGTCGAGGAGGCGGCGGCGGTGCAGAAGGCGGTCAAGCCTGCGGCCAGGAAGCCCGCCAAGCTCTCCTACAAGTTGCAGCGGGAGCTCGACGGCCTGCCGGCACGCATCGAGCAGCTGGAGGCGGAGGTGGCCGAGCTCGAGGCCAAGGTGGGCGATCCCGACTTCTATCAGCAGGAGGCGACCCGGGTCACCGCGACCCTGGAGGCGATGGGCGCCAAGCAGGCCGAGCTGGACGAGGCGATGGAGCGGTGGATGGAGTTGGAGGCGCTCGCCGCCGGGGAGTAAGCGATAATTCGCTACTGCGCTCGATATCTTGACCGCCGGCGGTGCTCGGAATCCTTATGTAGCAGGCTACACTCCGGTTCCTGCGCTCCGGCGGCGATCAACCTATCATCGCTCGCTACGCGAATTCTCTGCTTCCTCAGGAGACCCGAGGAAGAGGGGCGATAGTGTCCAGGGACTTATTCGTCGCTCTCTTCGCCCTTCTTACCAACCCGCACTGCCAGGACGTCGCACTGGGCGCCGTGGAGCACCCCGGTAGAGGTGGAGCCCAGCAGCAGGGCGAAGCCGTGGCGACCATGGGAGCCGACCACGATCAGGTCCACGTCGTGCTCCTCGGCGAAACGGTGGATCTCGGTGTCGGGCATGCCCACCACCACGTGCTGGTTCTCCTTGGGCACCTGGTGGGGGTCGGCGATTTCCGCCAGGCGCTGCTTGGCGTGATCGTCGAGCTGGTCCTGGATGCTGGTCAGGTCCATGGGGATATCGCCGCCGTAGGCGAAGCCCAGCGGCTCCAGGGTGTGCATGATGGAGAGCTTGGCCTGGTTGCGCTCGGCGATGGGCAGGGCGCGCTCCAGGACCTTGTGAGAATCCTTGGTCAGGTCGACGGCGACCAGGATATGGCGGTATTCGTTGCTCATGGGACTCCTCGCATGGCGACAGCGGGCTGATACCCCTACTCTAGGCGCTTTGCCGGGCCTGGAACAACGACTTATATCAACGTTTTGTGACATTCGACGGAGCAGCCATGAGCTGGGTAATCATTCTCTTCGTGCTGGCGCTGATCGTCTCGCCGGTGATGTGGCTCAAGCCGAGTCCGCGTCAGAAGCGGGTGGCGGGGCTTCGCGATGCCGTGATCAAGGCAGGCATCGAGGTCAAGCTGGAGACGCCGCCACTGCACCCCGCCCCCAAGGCGATGCCCGCCTACCGCTGGCGCTATCCCCAGGAGCGTCCCGGGCCCACCTTCGTGCTGGTGCGCGACAGTGAGGCCGGAACCTCCCTCAAGCCCTGTCATGCCGGTTGGCGCTGGCGCACCGAGCCGCTGCGGCCCCTGCCGGAGGCGGCCCAGGAGCGTCTCTTCCACCTGCTGGAGCGGTTACCCCAGGATGCCCTGGTGCTGGAATCCAACGAGCATGCCCTGACCCTCTGGTGGTACGAGTCCCAAGGCCCGGAGCGCTTTCTTTCCTATCAGGACGCCTTCCTCGGGCTGCGCGATGGCCTGGCGGGGCGCCCGGATCGCCCCCGCGCTCGACACCAGGGCTGAGTCCCTCGGCCAGACACAGCGACGGCGCCCTTGGGCGCCGTCGCTGCATGAGGGGCCTAAGGGCGAGGCTTATCCTTCGCCGTCGCGACCCTGAATGCGCAGGCCATTCTCCTCGATCCGCGCCAGCAGGGCGTCGAGCTGATAGACCTCGTCGTCGCTGAGCCCGGCCAGCATCTCCTGGCGCGCCTCGGCCACCACCGCATCGATCTGCTGCAGCAGAGGGGTCGCCGCCTCGGTGAGGAAGATCCGCTTGGTGCGGCGATCCTGATCGCAGGGGCAGCGCTCCACCAGGCCCTGTTCGGCGAGCTGATCCAGGGTGCGCACCAGGGAGGGCGCTTCCACGCCGATGGCCCGGGCCAGGTCGCACTGGGGCTGGCCATCGCCGAGGCGCCATAGATGGTAGAGGGTCACCCAGCGAGTCTGGGTCAGCCCCAGGGGTGCCAGGCGCTGATCGAGGATGGCCCGCCACAGGCGCGGCAGGCGAGAGAGTCGGAAACCGATATTCTGGTGCATGGGTCTTCGTGTTTGCAGGCTAATTGTTACATTGTCCGGAGGCGTCGATGCCATTGCAAGCACTGGCGGCCGTAGGTTGATCGTTTGGCGTGGAAAAAGCGTCGGACGGCCCGGGCGTGACGCTATTCGCGAGGCATGCCTGGCAGCATGCGCCGCCACTCCAGCCCGGGGATGCCCGTGGGGACGCGAATCTCGCCATCGGCCTGCTGGCTGGCCGTTTCGTCCACCGTAAAGCGCAGGCTGCCCAGGCGCTGGCCGGAGCCGGTGACGATATCGATGCGCCAGTCGCCACTCGGGGCCTCGGGGAAATTGAGCTTGTGGCTCCAGGCCCGATAGCCCGCCTCGCGGCCGCCACGCACCCTGAGGGGGATGCGGTCGAGCAGTTCTCCCTGGTGGCGCCATTCGTGGTAGATGGTCTCCTCCAGGCCGCGGGGCGCGCGGATCGCCGTATAGGCGTAGAGCCCCTCCCGGGCCAGGGCCTCGGGGGTCAGGTCGAGCTCGCCCACCGGGGTGCGGCTCTCGCGATCCAGCTGCGGGGCCAGGGCGCTGCCGGTCATCCACAGATGCACCGGAGGCACCCAGGCGCGTCCCGACCAGGCGGCGCCGGCCAGCAGCAGGGCCACCCCCAGCAGGGCCAGCCAGCTGCGCCAGCCCTTGGGACGCAGCAGGTGGGTGAGGCTCGGCAGGGCGAAGACCACCATGGCCAGCAGGGCATAGCCGAGGCTCTCGGCGGTGCTCAGGGAGAAGAGCAGTGGCAGGGTCACCAGCACCACCAGGAAGACGCACTGGGCGTGGAAGGCGAAATAGAGCCACCGCCAGCGTCCGGCCAGTCGATAGTAGAGGGGGTCGAGGATCGAGAGGGTGGCCAGGCCGATCAGCAGCAGGGTAAAGAGGGCCTGGCCGCTGGCCCAGACGGTGGTGGCCAGCAGGAAGGGCAGGCAGAAGAACAGCGTCTCCTGATGAATCAACTGGGCGACGAAGGTGGTGACCCCCCGCGACAGGGTCGGGTAACCGAGGCGGGCCAGCAGCCGTCCGACCACGCCCTCACCGAGCAGCAGTACCCAGGCCAGCAGCATGCCCAGGGCCAGCGCCCCCCCCAGCCACTGCTGGCGATCCACCAGGAAGAAACTCAGCACGCCGGCGCCGAAGGCGATGGGTGGCCATAGCCACAGATAGGGGCGAAGCCGGGTCAGGCTCGCCTCGAGGCCGCCCTGCAGACGCCGCAGTCGCGGATGCGCATCGGGCGAGGCGGAAGCAGGGGTGTCAGGCATCGTGGGCCTCGTGATGGAAATCTTCGCGCAGGCTAGCAGGGGAGGCGCTAAGGTGGGAGTCGCCTCCTGACGACAAGCGGCGCAAGGATGGCGCAGTCGGATTCAGTATCGACCATTCGCCGAGAGAAGGGGACTTGACGTCGCGGCCAAGCTGAACCAAGCTAGCCACAAATCAAACGGCCGTATGAATGCATACCGTCTTCCGGCATCCAACCCTGTGTGGAGATACGTGGATGATTTATCAAGGCAATGCCATCACGGTGGCGAAGAACGGCGAGGGGATCGCCCGACTCACCTTCGACCTCAAGGACGAATCCGTCAACAAGCTCTCCGGTGCCGTGATCGAGGAGCTGGGCGAGGCCGTCAAGGCGCTCCAGGCCGAGAGCGGCCTTCAGGGGCTGGTGATCGATAGCGCCAAGGCGGTCTTTATCGTCGGCGCCGATATCACCGAGTTCCATGGCGTCTTCGAGAAGGACGAGGCCTTCCTGGTGGAGATGAACCAGCGGGTCCACGCCATCTTCAATGCCATCGAGGATCTTCCCTTTCCCACCGTCACCGCCATCAACGGCATCGCCCTGGGCGGCGGCTGCGAAGTGGCCCTGACCACCGATTACCGGGTGATGGCCGACTCCGCCAAGCTGGGCCTGCCCGAGACCAAGCTGGGCATCCTGCCGGGCTGGGGCGGCTGCGTGCGCCTGCCGCGGCTGATCGGCGCCGACAACGCCATCGAGTGGATCGCCGGCGGTACCGAGAACAAGGCCGCGGCGGCCCTCAAGATGGGCGCCGTGGATGCGGTGGTACCGGGGGATCAGCTCGAGGCCGCGGCCCTGGACCTGCTGGCCCGTGCCGCCAGCGGTGAGCTGGACTACCGGGCCCGCCGCGCCGAGAAGACCTCGCCGCTCAAGCTCGGCCCCATCGAGCAGATGATGGCCTTCGAGACCGCCAAGGGCTATGTGGCCGGCAAGGCCGGGCCGCACTACCCGGCGCCGGTGGAGTCGATCAAGGTGATCCAGAAGGGCGCCGGGGAGTCCCGCGAGCGGGCCCAGGCCATCGAGGCCAAGGCCTTCGCCAAGCTGGCCAAGACCGACGTCTGCTTCAACCTGGTGGGCCTCTTCCTCAACGACCAGCTGGTCAAGAAGAAGGCCGGCCAGTACGAGAAGCAGGTCGAGCCGATCCAGCAGGCCGCGGTGCTGGGCGCCGGTATCATGGGCGGCGGCATCGCCTACCAGAGCGCCTCCAAGGGCACCCCCATCCTGATGAAGGACATCAAGGAGGAGGCCCTGGAGCTGGGCCTCAAGGAGGCCCGCAAGCTGTTCGCCAAGCAGGTGGAACGCAAGAAGCTGACCACCGAGCAGATGGCCGAGAAGCTCAGCCACATTCGCCCGACCCTCTCCTATGGCGACTTCGGTCACGTCGACCTGGTGGTCGAGGCGGTGGTCGAGAACCCCAAGGTCAAGGAGGCGGTCCTCACCGAGCTGGAAGGCCTGGTGGACGAGAAGACCATCCTCACCTCCAACACCTCGACCATCTCCATCGATCGCCTGGCCCGGAATCTCAAGCGTCCCGAGAACTTCTGCGGCATGCACTTCTTCAACCCGGTGCATCGCATGCCCCTGGTCGAGGTGATCCGCGGCGAGAAGAGCAGCGACGCCGCCGTGGCGGCCACCGTGGCCTACGCCCGCGCCATGGGCAAGACCCCCATCGTGGTCAACGACTGCCCGGGCTTCCTGGTCAACCGGGTGCTCTTCCCCTACTTCGGCGGCTTCAGCCTGCTGATGGAGCAGGGCGCCGACTTCCAGCGCGTCGACAAGCTGATGGAGAAGTTCGGCTGGCCCATGGGCCCCGCCTACCTGCTCGACGTGGTGGGCATGGACACCGCCGTGCACGCCGGCGAGGTGATGGCCGAGGGCTTCCCGGAGCGCATGGGTAGCCTGGGTGGCGGCGGCGACAAGAGCGCCATCCAGCTGATGTTCGAGCGCGAGCGCCTGGGCCAGAAGAACGCCAAGGGCTTCTACGCCTACGAGGAAGACAAGAAGGGCAAGCCGAAGAAGGTGGTGGACGAGGCCGCCATCGCCCTGGTCAAGGAAGTGGCCAAGGAGAGCCGCGAGCTCTCCGACGAGGAGATCATCGCCCGCATGATGGTGCCGCTCTGCCTGGAGACGGTGCGCTGCCTGGAAGACGGTATCGTCGGCAGCGCCGCCGAGGCGGACATGGCGCTGATCTACGGCATCGGCTTCCCGCCGTTCCGCGGTGGCGCCCTGCGCTACATCGACGCCCTGGGCGTGGCCGAGTTCGTGGCCCAGGCCGAGTGCCTGGCCGAGGAGCTGGGGCCCCTCTACGCCCCCACCGAGACACTGCGTCAGATGGCCGCCGACGGCGCCCGCTTCTACGCCTGATCCACCGCCTGAAGGAGAATGAAGATGAGCTTGAATCCGAGAGATGTCGTGGTGGTGGATGGCGTCCGTACCGCCATGGCCAAGGCCAAGAACGGTGCCTTCCGCAACGTGCGCGCCGAGAACCTCTCCGCCGCCGTCATGGAGGCGCTGCTGACACGCTCCCCGGGCCTCGACCCCGCCGAGATCGACGACGTCATCTGGGGCTGCGTCAACCAGACCCTGGAGCAGGGCTACAACATCGCCCGTAACGCCGCCATCATGACCGGCATCCCGCGCAGCGTGCCGGGGCAGACCGTCAACCGCCTGTGCGGCTCCTCGATGAGCGCCCTGCATATCGCCGCCGCCAATATCCGCGCCGGCATGGGCGACGTCTACCTGGTGGGCGGCGTCGAGCACATGGAGCATGTCTCCATGATGCATGGCGTCGACGTCAACCCGGCGGTCAGCAAGCACGCCGCCAAGGCCGGCATGATGATGGGCCTGACCGCCGAGCTGCTGGGCAAGATGCACGGCATCGGCCGCGAGGAGCAGGACGCCTTCGGCGTGCGCTCCCACCAGCGCGCCCAGGCCGCCGCCGAGGCGGGCCGCTTCGACAACGAGATCATCGGCGTCGAGGGCCATGACGAGCGGGGCTTCAAGATCCTGGTCAAGCGCGACGAGGTGATCCGCGCCGATGCCAGCCTGGAGAAGATGGCCGCCCTCAAGCCGGTCTTCGACCCGCGCAACGGCACCGTCACCGCCGGTACCTCCTCGGCGCTCTCCGTGGGCGCCTCCGGCATGGCGGTGATGAGCTACGAGCGCGCCCAGGCCCTGGGCCTGGAGCCCATCGCCCGGGTGCTCTCCACCGGCGTGGCCGGCTGTGACGCCGCCATCATGGGCTATGGTCCGGTGCCGGCCTCCAAGCAGGCCCTCAAGGCCGCCGGCCTGACCATCGACGATATCCAAACCGTGGAGCTCAACGAGGCCTTCGCCGCCCAGGGCCTGCCGGTGCTCAAGGACCTGGGCCTGCGCGACGCCATGGAGGAGAAGGTCAACCTCAACGGCGGCGCCATCGCCCTCGGCCATCCCCTGGGCTGCTCCGGCACCCGCATCTGCACCACCCTGCTCAACGTGATGCAGCAGCAGGACACCACCCTGGGCCTGGCCACCATGTGTATCGGCATGGGCCAGGGCGTGGCCACGGTGTTCGAACGCCTGAAGTAAGCCCCACCCTCGCCAACCTAGCGTTGGCCCCGCAACGCCGCCCCCGTGTCGCCACGGGGGCGGCGTTGTGCGTTACTAACCCGGCGTCGCAAGGCGACACGCCCGGACTGTCCCAGGCTGCGACACCGGGCCCGGGCGGGGTGCCCCGTCAGTCCTCGGGTTATGGGGTAGTGGCTTGATATAACGATAAAAAACAGCTGCTGGCCCGGAACTTCCATAGTCACTGACATGGCGGGCTCTGGCCCCCAGTGCCTGACAATAACAACGAGGAGAGATTGCCTTGAGAACGCTGTCCCCCCTGCGAGGCCTCTGTCTGGTGGCCATCGCCTCGACCCCGCTGATGGCCGGCGCCGACCCCGGCGAGGAGGCCATCAATCGCTACTGCTCCGGTTGCCATCAGGTCGGTAACGGCGACAACGGCTGGAGCCGCATCAGTGCCCAGCGCAAGACCCCAGAAGGCTGGGACATGACGGTGGCGCGCATGCAACTGATGCACGGCCTGGAACTGCCCGGCGAGGCGCGTCGCGATATCGTCAAGTACCTGGCCGATACCCGGGGCCTGGCCCCCGAGGAGAGCGCCCCCCAGCGTGCGCTGATTGAGCGCCGCCTCAACCGCATCGAGTCCTTCGACCACCCCAGCTACCAGGAGATGTGTGCCCGCTGCCATACCGGTGGCCGCGCCCAGCTGCAGCGGCGCCCCCTGGAGGAGTGGGAACACCTGATGCACTTCCATGTGGGCCAGTTCCAGACCATCGAGTACCAGGCCATGGCCCGGGATCGCGACTGGTTCGATCTCGCCCTGGATGAGATCGCCCCCTGGCTCGCCGAGACCCAGGGCCTCGAGAGCGCGGCCTGGGACGCCTGGCAGCAGGCCGAGGGGGGCTCCCCCGAGGGCGACTGGCAGCTCTGGGGCCACTGGCCCGGCGAGGGCGACTTCTATGCCGACGTCACCATCAGTGCCGCCGAGGGCGAGGACGCCTATGCCCTGAGCCTGGCCGGCGCCTTCACCAGCGGGCGCTCGCTCGAGGGCGCGGGCCAGGCCATCGTCTATACCGGCTACGAGTGGCGTGCCAACCTGAGCCTCAACGGCCGCGACTTCAAGCAGGTGCTGGACCTCTCCGAGGCGCGCCCCGGCGGACGCATCTTCGACGACCACGACGAGGCCTTCGGTATGCAGGTCACCATGGTGCCCAGCGAGGCCGCCGCGCCGGGCCTGGTCGCCAGCCTGCCGGCGTCGCTGAAGGCCGGCGAGCGTCGCCGCCTGGTGCTGCTGGGCCAGGGCCTCGGGGAGGGCGAGATCGACCTGGGCGAGGGCGTCACGGTGCGCGAGGTGATCGAGCGCGGCGACACCCGCCTGGTGCTCGACGTGGAGGTGGCCGCCGACCTGACGCCTGGCTGGCTGCCGGTGGTCGTCGGCGACCGGCGCCACGAGCAATTGCTCGCCGGCTACCAGCGCGTGGACCGCCTCGAGGTCAGCCCGGCGCTCGGCGTGGCGCGCATCGGCAACGACCGCACCCCGCCGGTGAGCGGCGTCTTCAGTGCCCTGGGCTACCTGGGCGAGGGCGAGGAGGCCATTCCGCTCGGCCAGGTGCCGGTGCGCTGGAGCGTCGCCCCCTGGGACGAGATCGCCGAGCGCGACGAGGACGCCAAGTTCGCCGGCGTGCTGGACGCCGCCACCGGCATCTTCTCGCCGGCCGGCGCCGGCCCCAATCCGCTGCGGCAGTACAACGCCAACAATGTCGGCAACCTGCGGGTCACCGCCAGCGTGGTGGGCCAGGAAACCGTCCAGGACGAGGCGCAGCTGATCGTCACCGTGCAGCGCTGGAACAACCCGCCGCTTCGCTAACCCAGGACCAGGAGAGCATCATGGGAATCTTGCAAGCGATACCCCAGAACCTGCACCGGGTGGAGGTGGAAGGCCAGCCGCTGTGGTTCCATATCCCCACCACCAGCCTGTTCGCCCCGGACGCCCTGAGCGAGGAACTCCTCGCCCTGGCCGGGCGCGGGGAGGGGCTCGATAGCCGGGCCCTGCCGGCGCGGCTGACCCGGCGGGCCAGCGGCGACGACATCGAGGCGCGCCTGGCGCAGCTCAAGGCGCTGAAGCTGGTCACCGATGGCGCGGTGCAGGCCTACAACCCCAGGGTCGAGGTGGAGCAGTTTCCGCTCTCCACCGTGGTACTCAACGTCAACACCGGCTGCAACCTGAGCTGCAGCTACTGCTACAAGGAAGACCTGGACAACCCCCGGGACGGCAAGAAGATGGACCTGGCCACCGCCCAGGCCTCCATCGAGATGATGTTGCGCGAGGCGCCGCACCGCGACCGCTACAACATCGTCTTCTTCGGCGGCGAGCCGCTCAGCAACATGCCGCTGATCCGCGAGGTGGTGGCCTGGGCCGAGCAACGCATCCACGGCCTCGGCAAGGCGGTGGACTTCACCCTGACCACCAACGCCACCCTGCTCAACGAAGAGAAGATCGCCTTCTTCGATGCCCATCGCTTCGGCCTGACGGTAAGCATGGACGGGCCCAAGGCGGTCCATGACAAGAACCGCATCGCCGTCAACGGCCAGGGCACCTATGACCTGGTGGCCAAGCGCATCAAGCCGCTGCTGGCCGGCTACCGCTCGCGGCCGGTGGGGGCCCGGGTCACCCTGACCCGCGGCATCACCGACGTGATCGGCATCCACGATCACCTGGTCAACGAGCTGGGCTTCGCCGAGGCGGGCTTCGCCCCGGTCACCTCCGGCGACATGGCCGCCTACAACCTCACCGGCGAGGAGCTCAAGACGGTCTTCGACGGCATGGTCACGCTCGGCGAGCGCGCCGTGGCGGCCGCCATCGAGGGCCGCGATATCGGCTTCGGCAACTTCAACCAGCTGCTCACCGATCTCTGGGAGGGGCGCAGCAAGGCGGTGCCCTGCGGTGCCGGCCTGGGGCTGGTGTCGGTGGATCATGCCGGCGACGTGCATCTCTGCCACCGCTTCACCGGCTCGGAGATGCCGACCTTCGGCAACGTCGACGCGGGGCTCGATCACGCCGGCCTCAAGCAGTTTATCGAGGCCAGGAGCGACCGCAGCGAGCGGGGCTGCAGCGACTGCCGGATCCGCAACCTCTGCTCCGGTGGCTGTTATCACGAGAGCTATGCCCGCTACGGCGACCCCATGACCCCCACCTACCACTACTGCGACCTGATGCGCGACTGGGTCGATTTCGGCATCCAGGCTTACGCGCGCATCCTGCGTCATAATCCCGAGTTTCTCGATGGCCCTCTGGCCGGGAGGCAGAGCGCATGAATCCTGACAAGCAGCTCGCCGACCGCAAGGCGGCAACCCCGACTGATATTCGACCAGACGGTCCCCTGGCCGGGAGGCAGAGCGCATGAATCCTGACAAGCAGCTCGCCGACCGCAAGGCGGCAACCCCGACGGATATTCGACCAGAAGTCCCCCTGGCCGGGAGGCAGAGTGTATGAGCAATCACAGTGATAACAACAAGACCATGACCCAGCTGGGGCTGGCGCCCCTCAACCGCAAGGCCCGGGAGATGGAGCGGGCCGCGACCCCGGAGGCCCTGGAGGAGGTCCAGGCCATGCAGACCATCGCCGGCTGTACCTCCAGCTTCGACCCGGGCTGGGAGGTGGACCCCTTCGGCGGCGTGGCCTCGCTCTGCCAGCCCATGGAGGCGGACCTCTACGGCTGCGCCGACCCCTGCTGGTGGCCCGCCCAGGTGCCGGACACCATGAACACCTACCCCCACTGGGGGGATGGGGCCGACCGCGCCGAGGACGACTGGCGCAAGCTCGACAGCGTCTACCCGGGAGGCGAGAAGTGATGAGAAACCCTGTGATGAAGCCGCTCAACCTGACCCTGGCGGGCCTGCTGGCCCTCGCCGCCCAGCCCCTGCTGGTCGATACTGCCGAGGCCGAGGAGGTACGCGAGTACCTGGTGACCATGGCCCGTCCCAACCAGCTGCATGTGATCGACCCCGAGGCCCGGGAGATCGTGCGCAGCTGCGACGTGGAGGGCGCCTTCGGCTCCGGCACCCTGCAGCTCTCCCCGGACGAGCGCATCGCCTATGTGCTGCATAATCGCTGGGAAGACGTGGTGGGCATCGACCTCACCAACTGCGAAGAGGTGTTCCGCGCCCGCCAGTCCAGTGGCAATGTGCGCGCCAAGGCCACGGCCTCCCTGGCACTGAGTCCCGACGGTAGCCGCCTCTATACGGTGCAGGATCGGGTACGCCTGCACCGCGATCATTACGAGGTGCTGGCGCCCCAACTGGCGGTCTATGACACCGCGGCGGGGCTCGATGCCGAACCCCTCGCCACCTTCCCGGCGCCGCGTCAGGTGACCACCATGGGCGCCGCCGAGGACGGCTATCTCTACCTGGCCGGGGCGGATATCTATCGGGTCGATCCGCAGAGCGGCGAGACCGAGGTCGCCATCGCCAATCGTCACTGGGATCGCCCCGGCTTCAGCCCGCCCGACTCCCTGGCCATGTGGTCCACCGGCGAGGTGACCAATGAGTTCCTGAGGCCCTATACGGTGGCGGAGCATCCCGGCGAGGAGAACGAGGCCTGGCACTGGGGCATCAGCCGGGTCGACCTGGCCAGCGGCGAGACCGAGAACAAGGAGATCGCCCCCTTCGAGTTCATCATCTTCTCCATGGTCTCCGACCCCCGCGAGCGCGATATCTTCTATGGGGTCTACACCCAGCTCAGCAAGCTGGATGCCCGCACCCGGGAGATCGTCGAGGTGATCGATCTCGACCACACCTACTACGTGATCAACACCTCCTACGACGGCTCGCGGATCTATCTGGGCGGCGCCTCCAGCGATATCGCCATCTATGATGACGACTTCAATGACCTGGGACGTATCCGCCTGCCCGGCGATATGAGTACGGCGACCCTAAAGGTCGCCCGCTTCTAGGCACTGCCTGAAACGGTCTGCGCTCGCCGACGTTTCAGACAGCACCTTGCGCGATTGCGTGGTCCGTTTGGCCGGGACTCGATAGAGTCGCCGGCCCTTTTTGCTGGAGAACTGCCCATGCCCGAGCCTGGCCACGACCCCACCCTTGCCCGCGACCCGGGCCAACTGCCCTGGGGATGGCTCTATCGGCCGCTGAAGGCGCGGCGGCTGGCGCTCGCGCGGTTGCTGGCACTGAGCCTGGTGGCGACCCTGCTGGCGCTGCTGCCGCCGCTGCTCACCCAGCGGCTGATCGACCAGGGCCTGATGCAGGGCGACTTCGCCAGCGTCGCCGCCTATGTGGCCGCCCTGGTGGCGGTGGGGCTTGCCGCCCTGGGCCTGCAGGGGCTGACGCGCCTGCAGCATGTGGCGCTCTCCGCCCGGCTGCTGCTGTCGCTGCGCCGCTCCCTGCTGCGTCACCTGTTGCGCCTGGCCCCGGGGCGCTGGCAGGCCCGCGGCCGGGGCGACCTGATGAGTCGCCTCGACGGCGACCTGTCGATCCTCCAGGGCTTCGCCCTGGATGGCCTGCTCGGCGGGCTCTCCAACCTGCTGGGACTGGTCGGGGCCCTGGCCATGATCGGCCTGTTCAGCCCCTTGCTGATGGTGCTGGTGGCGGTGTTGGTACCGATCCAGTGGCTGTGGCTGCGTGCCTGGCGCCCGGCCCTGACCCGCCGCCAGCAGGCGTTGCGGCAGCAGAGCGGCGAGCTCTCCGGCTTCTGGCAGGACACCCTGGCCCATGGCCCCTGGTTCCAGGGCCAGGCGCTGGAGGCCTCGCGGCTCAACCGCCTCCAGGGGCTCGGCCACGAACAGCTGCGGCGCCTCCTGGCGGTGCGCTGGGTGGGCTTCCTCAGCGACCTGGGGCCCCAGTTGATCCTCGCCCTGGCCCGGGCCGGGGTGCTGCTTCTGGGCGGCTACCTGGTGATCCAGGGGCGCTTGCAGCTCGGCGAGCTGGTGGCCCTGCTGGCCTATCTGGGCATGGTGATGGCGCCCATCGGCGGCCTGCTCGGCCTCTATGGCGGCTGGCAGCGGGCCCGGGTCAGCGCGGCGCGCCTCGCCGAACTCTTCGATGAGCCCGCCATGCGCGATCCCTACCGGGGCGAACGACCCGATGGGCCCGGGGAGATCCGCCTCGAGGGGCTGCGCTTTCGCCATCCCGGCCAGGCCGACTGGCTGCTGGGTGGTGTCGACCTCGAGCTCCCGCCGGGTCACAAGGTACTGATCGACGGCCCCACGGGCGCTGGCAAGAGCAGCCTGATCCGCTTGCTGCTGGGCCTGGAGGCCCCCGAGTCGGGCGAGATCCGCGTCGATGGCGTGCCGCTCGAGGCGCTCGCCCGCCGCCACTGGCTCAAGCGAGTGGCCTGGGTGGAGCAACACCCCAGCCTGCTGCGTGGCAGCCTGGCCGAGACCCTGCGTGCCCTGGCCCCCGAGGCCAAGGAAGCCGAGCTGATCGAGGCGCTGGCGCGGGTCGGCCTGGGGGAGTGGGTCGACGCCTTGCCCCAGGGCCTGGCCACCGAGCTGGGCGACTTGGGCGGCAAGGTCTCCGGCGGCCAGCGGGCGCGCCTGGCCCTAGCCCGGGCGCTGCTCAAGAAGCCGCGCCTGGTGCTGCTCGACGAGCCCACCGCGGCGCTGGACCCGGCGGCCGCCCGGGCCTTCGATGCCCTGCTCGACGAGGTGCTGGGCGACACCACCCGGTTGATCATCAGCCACCAGGGGGGCCACTTCGGTCACCTGGATGCCCGCTACCGCCTCGAGGGCGGGCGGCTGATCGCGGGGGAGGCGGCGTCATGTCTCTAATACCGGCCCTAACACCGACCCTGGGGCTGATCGATAGCGGCGTGCCGGCGGGCACGCCCCTGGCACGTTTCCATTCGCCGGTGGGCGCCGACCCCGAGGATCGGTTGGGCCATGGGCGGGCCATCCTCGCCACCCTGAGCCACTATCTGCCGCCGCGGCGGCAGATCGCCCTCTATAAGCTCTTCGAGGCGCGCCTCACCGCCGATGCCGAGGCCCTGGCGACGGCCTTCGAGTGGCAGGCCGAGGCGCCACCGGCCTGGCTGCTGTGTAGCCTGGGACTGCCCCGGGCCGATGCCCGACTTCGGGCGGCCGTGGCGCGGCTTAAGGCCGCCGGCACCCGCATCGTCGCCTCGAGCCCGCGCTTCGGGGCGCCGGTCTATCCGGCGGCCTGGCCCGGGGTCATGGCGGTGACCGGCGACGCGGGCCTGGCCCCGGGGCCGCCCCGCCGAGGCCGCGACGGGCGCTGGTACGCCTGCGTCTGGGCGGCCCAGGAGGCGCCGGAGGACGGGGGCGAGGCGAGCCCCTGGCAGCCCTGGCAGATGGGGCCGCCGCCGGCGGGCATGCCGCCCCCCCTGGGTGGGGCCAGCTTCGCCGCGGCCCATGCCCTGGGCTACTGGCTGGCGGAGTCGGTGGAAGGCGTGAAAGCGACAGACGAGACGCTGGGCAGCGTCGGCCAGTCGGGGTGATCGGCCCACCAGCGGATGACGCCCGCGGCGGCGGGGCCGGCGGCGATCAATAGCGCCTGGGCCGCATCCTGGTCGCCGGCCTGCATGGCCCGCACCAGGGGCGCCAGGGGAGTGCCCGCCACCGCCTGGATGCCCAGGGGCTGGTCCGGGGTCATGACCAGCTCCCGTTTGGCCAGGCGGGTGCCGACGATGGCCAGGCCCCGCGCTACCCGCACGCATTCCCAGGGCTCCGGCCGATGCAGCGGTTGATGGTCGGGCCAGTGGCAGCGCGCCATCCAGTAGGAGAGCGGCTCGCCAGACATCGCGGCGTGATAGGCGGCCTGGCGATAGAAGTCGCGGCCGGCCCGGGCGAAACGCCAGTACTGGGCGTCCTGGCGGCGCTGATGGAAACGCTCCAGGGGGGCGATGGGCTGGCCCTCGAGCAGGCTATTCAATACCGGCGCCAGGCCATGGGCCGAGGAGAGGGCATTGAAGATGCCCTGGCCGGAGAGGGGGTCGATGGCCATGGCGGCATCCCCCAGGCGCCACAGGCGCCCCTCCCGGACCCGGGTGCGCCCCAGCAGGCTGGGGCGCTGGTAGTGGTGCTGGATGGGGGCATCACCCCAGAGCTTGGCCAGCTCGGGCTGGGCGGCCAGCCAGGCGTCAGGGGTCCGGCGCGCCTGGCCTAGTGTCGCCTCCGGCAGGGCCAGTTGCAGGTACTGCTGGCCGCTGAGCCGCGACCACCAGGCCCAGCCGCCGCCGGGCAGCGATAGGGCGGCACTGGCCGGCGTCGAGTCTGGGGTCAAGTTCGGGGCCGCACCGCGCAGGATCCAGGCCGGCGTCGACCAGGGCGCAGCGTCGCGAAAGTGGCGCCGCGCCGTCGCCCGGCCCCGGGCCTCCACGCCCCAGGGCGCGCTGAAGACGCGGCCATCCGCCAGGGTCAGCCGCGCCCGATCGCCGTTACTCGCCAGGGCCGTGATGCGTGCCTCGATCACCTGGATACCGGCCTCGCGCAGGTCCGCCAGCAGGGCGGCATCGAAGGCCGGACGCGGCAGCAGCCACTCGGCATTGGGGGTCCGCGCCTCGCCCCCCCAGGTGACTCGCCGGGGCAGGGGGCCCACCGCGCAGGCGGCGGCGCGATGCAACCCCAGGCCGGCCAGGGCCTGGAGGCTGCGTCGGGAAGCCCCCTCGATGGCCCGGTAGTCCCGGGCACGTCCCACCAGGGTGACCCGCCGGCCGGCGCGATGCAGCAGCATGGCCAGGGCGGCCCCGGCGGGGCCGCCGCCGGCGATCAGTACCTCCCCGGCCGCCTCATCATGCATCAGAAGAAGACCCCCACCAGTAGCTGGGCATAGAAGGACGTGTCGTCGTCGCCGAGCTGGATACCGCCCTCGGCCGCGCTCCTGTCGGGACTGTACCAGCCCAGCAGCGGCGAGACATAGAGCCAGTCGGTGGGCAGCCACTCGGCGTAGAGGTTGAGCTCGCGCCCGCCCATATCGGGCGGGCTGGTGCTGTCCCGACTCGAGAAGTCATAGGCCAAGAGCCCCAGGTGCAGGCTCTCGTTGACCGAGCCTTCCAGGCCCAGCCGCCACACCTCGGCGTTGCTGTTGAAGGGGCCGGCGTAGTTACCCGCCACCTCGCCCTGGAACCAGGTGCCATAGCCCCGGGTAAAGCCGTAGAAGAGCGCGTCCCAGCCCGCGGAGAAGCGGCTGTAGCGTAGCGACAGGGTCGGCTGGCCGGGCAGCTCGCTAAAGGTCCAGGCCGGCTCCAGGGCCCAGGCATGCTCGCGGGTGTCCTTGCGCTGATGGGCGACTTCGCCGCGTAGGGTCAGGGCCTCGTCGAGCAGGCGCTGCTCGGCGCGTAGCCCATAGACCTTCATGCCGTCGCGCTCGGCCAGGAAATCGTCGGCCTGGGTCTCGTCGACGCCCAGGCCACGCAGGAAGGTCGCCTCCACCAGGCCGCTGGCGTGCTCATGGGCGAGGGTCAAGGCGGCCATCTCGGTGCTGGCCTGGGCCGGGTTGTCCGACTCGAACCAGGCCAGTTGGCCCCGCCAGCCGTCGCGGCCCAGCGCCACCATGGCGGTGCGATCGAAGGCCTGGCGGCCGGCCAGGTAGTAGGCACCGCCGCGGTCGAGCTCCTCGCCCAGGGCGTCACCCAGGCTCAAGGCATCGCCGGCCACCAGGAAGCCGTCGCCGAGGGTGATCGGCTGACGTCCGGCGGAGACATCGAGGGTCCAGGGCGAGCCGCCCAGGGCCTCGCTGCGGTAGCCGACGAAGGCGTCCTCCAGGTCCAGTTCCCGCTCCCTGCCGGAGGTGAAGCCGGCGGCGTCGCCGTCACCCCAGGTGGCGGTGGCCACGGTGCTGACCCGACCATAGAGGCCGGACTCCTTGGGATTGAGTTCGGCGCCGAGGGTGACCACGCCCTCCTGCCAGCGGTAGCGGCGTGGCTCGGCGGCGCCGGTGGCATAGCCCCGGTCGCTGTGGAAGGCGCCCAGCAGCGCCTGGAGGTCGACATCCACCGTGGCGTGACCGAGATCGGCCATCTCAACGGCCTGGGTGGGCAGGGTGACGGCCAGCAGCAGGCCGCCCAGCGTCGTCGGCAGACGCCGGAAGCTCTTGTTGTTATGCATGGTGATTTCCCTTGGGGGTGGAGGGGCCCCGGCCCGATGCCGGGGCCGAGTCGCATCAGACGATCATTACGACCGACTTCTGCTCGGTGTAATGCTCGATCAGCGAGTCGCTGAGCTCGCGGCCGATCCCCGACTGCTTGAAGCCGCCGAAGGGCATGCAGGCGTCCAGCAGGTTATGGCCGTTGACCCAGACGCTGCCGGCCTCGATCTCCGGAACCAGGCGATTGACCGCGGCGAGGTCGTTGGACCAGATGCTGGCGGCCAGGCCGTAGGGGGAGTCATTGGCGAGTGCCACCAGCTCGTCGAGTTCGCGGAAGGCCTGCACCACCACCACCGGGCCGAAGATCTCCTCCTGCACGCAGCGACTCGCCTGGGCCAGGCCGGTGATTACCGTGGGCTCGACGAAGTAGCCGCTATCGCTGCCCTTGCCGCCACCGGTGACGATGGTGCCGCCGTCGCGGCGGGCCTGGTCGATGTACTCCAGGACCCGGTGCTGCTGCTTGGCGGAGACCAGTGGCCCCAGGGTAGAGGTGGGCTCCCAGCCCGGCGCCAGGGTCAGGCCCTTGGCCTGGTCGGCGAGCCGGGCGACGAAGGCGTCGTGGATCGACTCATGGACATAGATGCGCGAGCCGGCGGTGCACACCTGGCCCTGGTTGAAGAAGATCGCCTGGGCGGCGCCGGCGGCGGCGGCCTCGAGATCGGCGTCGGCCAGCACCATCACCGGCGACTTGCCACCCAGCTCCAGGGTGGTGCGGGTCATGTTCTCCATGGCGGCGTGGCCGATCAGCTTGCCCACCGGGGTGGAGCCGGTGAAGGCCACCTTGTTGATGCCCGGATGGCCGGCCAGGGCTGCCCCGGCGGTGTGCCCCAGGCCGGTGACCACATTGAGGGTACCGGCGGGCAGGCCCACCTGCTCGGCCAGCTCGGCCAGCAGCAGGGCGGTGAGCGGGGTGTCCTCGGCGGGCTTGAGCACGATGGTGCAGCCGGCGGCTAGCGCCGGGGCCACCTTCCATACCGCCATCAGCAGCGGGAAGTTCCAGGGGATGATGGCCCCCACCACGCCGATGGGCTCGCGGCGGGTGTAGGCGACGATCTGCTTGTCGTCGGGGACGAAGGGCATCGAGGGAGTCATGCTGCGTCCCTCGATCTTGGTGGCCCAGCCGGCGGTGTAGCGGATGAAGTCGATGGCCAGGGCCACGTCCATGTGCCGCGAGAAGGTCACCGGCTTGCCGTTATCCAGGGTCTCGAGCAGGGCGAAGTCGTCGGCGCGAGCCTCCAGGGCATCGGCGAGATCCAGCAGCAGCTTCTCGCGTTGTGACGGGCGCGACCGGCGCCAGCTGCGGAAGGCCTCCCGGGCGGCGTTGACCGCGGCGTCGATATCGGCGGCGTCCCCGGCGGGGACCCGGCTGATCACCTCGGCGGTGGCGGGGTTGTAGACGTCCAGGGTCTGGCCATCGGCGGCGGGGCGCCACTGGCCGCCGATAAAGTGGGCGTGGCGCTTGTCCAGCCAGGATTGAATGGCGGCGGTGGGCTGCGTCATGGTTGTGCTCCTGTGGGGCTGATTTATGATTGTTGGCAGACCGTTCGAGGCGCCAAGGGTGCCTGATACTCGAATAGCAAGTCCCATGCCAGCTTTGGGATTTACAATAATCATAAAGAAAACAGTGGGTTGAGGCGTCGCCTCGGAGAGGGCTTCCGGGTGTCGCGTCGCCGGACACGACGGCTGTCGCATCCTGGGACACCGCGACCCACCGGGAGAGACCTATGCCGACCAAGGCCGCCCTGCGGACTTCCGATGTGATGCGCCAGGCCCATGCCCAGTTGCGCCGTGGCGAGCTACCGGTGGATCTGCTCGATGCCACCATCGGCCGCTCCTGGCAGCGCTGCCTGGAGCATGGCCTGGGCCCCGGCACCCTGCCCGAGCTGCCCCGGCTCAGTGGTGGCGAGCTGCGTGACCGGCGTGAGGCGAACCGACGCCTGATCGCCCTGGCCGACCCGCTGGTCAGGCGGGTCGCCGATGATCTGCGCGGCTGCCAGCTGCTGCTGGCCGGCCCCGATGCCACCGTGCTCAAGAGTTACGGCAAGCGCTTCGTGATCAATGATCACTTCTGCATCACCCCGGGCATCAACCTGGACGAGCGCTGGTTCGGTACCAATGCCCCGGCCCTGGCGGTGATCGAGCGGGCCCCGGTGCTGGTCAAGTCCAGCGAGCATCTGCTGTTTCCCGATAACCCGGTTTCCTGCGTGGCCGCGCCGCTGTTCGATGTGGGCGGTGACTGCCTGGGGCTGATCGACCTCACCTTCGCCGCCGATCATCCCCGTCCGGAGATCTTCCTGCGCCGAGTGCAGCAGCTCACCGGGGCCTTGGAGCAACAGCTGTTTCGTGATCATTACCAGCAGCGTTGGGTGCTCCAGGTACACGCCTCCCTGGCCGAGTTGGACGGCGTGGCCTGCGGCCTGGTGGCAATCAACGACGCCGGCTTGATCCTGGCGGTGGATCCCCAGGCCGCCCAGTGGCTGGGCCGTGAGGCCGCCACCCTGATCGGCCAGTCGATCGAGGCGCTGCTGGGCAGCGCCTGGAGCGAGATTCGTCGCCAGTGCGAGGGGCGCTCGGCGCTACTGGGCCTGGACCTGGCCGGTGGCCAGCTGGTGGGGCGCCTCAATCCCCCGGAGGCTTGGCAGCCGGCGACCCTGGAGGGCGAGGCGGGGGCGAGCGTCTCGGTCGTGGTGCCGGCGAGCCCGCCCTCGGTTCGCGGAGCGGATCTGGAGGCCCTGGTGGCGGCCTGGCCGGAGCCCCTGGCCCGGGAGGCGCGGCGGGCATCCCGGGCCCTGAAGGCGGGCTTACCGGTGCTGCTGCAGGGCGAGACCGGTACCGGCAAGGAGCAGCTGGCCCGGGCCCTGCATGCCAGCCTCGATGGCTCGCACGACAAGAGCGTCCCCTTCGTGGCGTTGAATTGCGCGGCCCTGCCCGAGAGCCTGATCGAGGCGGAGCTGTTCGGCTATGGCGAGGGGGCCTTTACCGGCGCCCGCAAGGGCGGCTATGGCGGGCGCCTGGTGCAGGCCAACGGCGGCACCCTGCTGCTCGACGAGATCGGTGATATGCCCTTGGCCCTGCAGGCGCGGCTGCTGCGGGTGCTCCAGGAGCGGGTGGTGACGCCGCTGGGCGATCACCGCGAGGTGTCCATCGACTGCCGGGTGATCGCCGCCAGTCACCGGGATCTGGAGGCGCGGGTCGAGGCCGGGGAGTTCCGCGAGGACCTCTTCTACCGCCTGGCCGGGGTGGTGGTGGAGCTGCCGACGCTCAGCGAGCAGCCGTCGCTGGCGGAGACGATTCGCCGGCGCTGGGCGGCCCTGTGCCGGCGCCATCATCGCGAGCTGGCCCTCGACGAGGCGCTCTGCGGGCGCCTGGCCGCCTACGACTGGCCGGGCAACTGGCGGGAGCTGGAACACTGCCTCGAGGTGGCCCTGGTGGGCGCCGAACCGGAGCTTACGACCCTGACCCTGACGGCGCTCTCGCCGCGCTGGCAACGCAAGCTGGCGGGCGACTTGTCGCTCGGCCGGCCAAGCCTGGCCGCACAGGCGGCAGAGAGTGATACCCAGGCCCTACGGGATCTCGAGCAGGCGCATATGCGGCGTACCCTCGAGGCCCACGACGGCAACGTCACCGCCGCCGCCCGGGCCCTGGGGGTCAGTCGCTCGACCCTCTATCGGCGCCTGGGGCACTAAGCGCCTCGGCCTCCGGGGCCGCGTCCGCCTCGTCCTCGATCCAGCCCCGCTCCCGGTAATAGCGCAGCGCCCCCTCGTGGAGCGGGGCGCTGAGCCCCTCGTGGATCATCGTCTCCGGGCTCAGGTCGGCGTAGGCGGGATGGAAGGCCTTGAACGTCTCCAGGTTGTCGAAGAGGGTGGCCACCAGTGAATAGATCAGCGCCTCGTCCACCTCTGCGGAGGTGACCAGGGTGGCGCGGACGCCGAAGGTCTCCACCGCCGGCTGGTCATCGCCATAGAGCCCCGCGGGAATGGTGGCCCGGCTCAGGTAGGGAGTGCCGGCCACCAGGCGCTCCACCGGCTCGCCGACGACCGCCACCAGGATGGCATCGCAGAGCCGCACCGCCTGGGCGATGGAGGGGTTGGGATGGCCCACCGTATAGACCATGGCCTCGATATTGCCGTGGCAGAGCTCCAGGGACTGCTGGTCGGCGGGCAGCTCATTGGCGGGGCGGAAGTCCCTGAGGTTCCAGCCCCAGGCCTCGAGGAGGTTCATCATGGTGCCGCGCTGGCCCGAGCCGGGGTTGCCCACGTTGACCGAGCGCCCGCGCAGGTCGGCGAAGCCGGTGATGCCGCTGTCGCGGCGCGCCACCAGGGTGAAGGGTTCGCCGTGCAGCGCTGCGATGGCGCGCAGCTTGGGGTCGGGGCCCACCGTGGCGAAGCCGGCGCTACCGGTCAGCGCAGCGTGCTGCAGGTCCGATTGGGCCAGGGCTACCGGTACCTCGCCGTCGCGCAGGGCGGCGAGGTTGGCGGCGGAGCCACCGCTGGTGCGGGCCTCGCAGGGGATATCCACCAGGCTGCACAGGGCGCGGCCGGTGATATGGTAGACCCCGGCCGGGCTCGCCGTGGCGATCACCAACGCCTCGGCCAGGGCGGGGCCGCTGATCAGCATGGCCACCAGGCATAAGCTCCGGCCGAGCCGGGTCAGGGCGTGGCGCGAGACCATCCGTTGGCGGGGCATAAGGCATCTCCTTCAGCGGGGGCTGGCTCCTTATCACTCTTCTAGCAGCATAGCCTTACCCCTTAGAGGATGCCGGCCTCCAACCCGGCGGCGAGAGTGAGGCCCAGCTCCTCGACCCGCTCGACGAAGGCTTCCTGCCAGTCGCCGCGCAGGATCAGCGGCGCCTGGAACCAGCGCCAGCGCAGGCCGGTGACGATGCCCTCCACCGCTCGCCGGGTGCCGGTGCCGTCGTGGCCGGCGCGCACATAGAGGGCGCAGGGCAGCCCCTGTGTCTCCTCCAGCACCGGGTAGTAGCTGCGATCGAAGAAGTCCTTCAGGGCCCCGCTCATATAGCCCAGGTTCTCGGTGGTGCCGAGCAGGATGGCGTCGCAGGCGCGGATATCCTCGGGCCCCGCCTCCAGCGGCGCCTTGACCACCACCTCCACGTTCTCCACGTCCGGGTGGCGCGCGCCGCGCTCGGCGGCTTCGCGCAGCCTCAGGGTATTGGGGGAGGGCGCATGGGCGATGATCAGCAGGCGCTTGGGCATGGGGGCTCCTTGGCGATGGGGCGCACAAGCCAGGTTGGCGTGAAGGAAGCGCTCGCCTCGCGCGTCTTCATTCCTCCTGCCGGCAGGCCATCAAATAGTGCGCAGGCAGAGGTCACTGGTGCTGGCATTCTTCTCCGCATGGTCGCTCCCCTATCGATTACATTAATTGTAGGTTATTCAGTTATTTCTGCTACCAGAAGAGGATGCGCGATGCCGTGTCGGGTATCGGTGTGAGACCATCGTCTAGTTGTTGATCAGGTGGCCATTCTGCCTATAGTTCATGGTGAACAAATACAAATGTTTGAAACAAGTGATTGTCCCTCTCTGCCTGCCAGTATCGTAGGAAACCGAGCATTGATATGCCGGGGGCAGGGGGATAGCCAGCCACAACAAGGAGGTCTCGCGTCATGGCCATGTTCGATTACAAGAACTACAGCACGGAAGAGTCCGTCGAGCTCATGCTGACGACACATCAGCTTGCCACCTATGCGAATATGTCCGGAATATTCGGGCTGCCCAGCCGGGAAGTTACCCAATTCGTGGCCGATATGCTGCCCGACGGCATCTATGCCAATCGCATCGATACCGAGCTGCCGTCCGGATGGCGAGAGTTGACGCCGGCCGAGTTGGGACTGCCGGACAGCGCCGTGGACTTCTCCGGTCACTACATCATCGAAAGCCCCTTGACGGGGACGCTGGCGACCGGCCCCCAGGCGAAGCTGCTCGGTGAGTTCGATGCCGAGGGCGCGGTGTCCCGACTGGCCATCTCCTTCACGGGAACGAACTCGCCGGTCGATATCGTCGACTACCTCCAGATCAACGAAGGGACCATCGCGCCCTATATGGAGCCGCTGCTCCAGGCGGTACGCGACTTCTCGCAAGCCCATGGCCTGTCGGGAAGCGATACGCTGGTGACGGGGTATAGCCTGGGCGGTGGCATGACCAATATCATGGCGCGTTTTCGGGAAGGGTTGGCCGATGGTTTCTTCGAGGAGGCGGTCTATATCGGCCATGCCTCGCCGTTGATCTATAACGATCCCTCGGTCGTCCTGAACTTTGGCTACGAGAATGATGCGGTACATCGCGTGGCTGGTGATGCCGAGGCGTTTCGTGAGGCGCTGGACAATGCGGGCGACTTCCTGACTAACCCCAATACCTCCTATGCGGCGAGTATCGATAACGTCGTCCTGTTCAACGACGCCTATGCGTTGCCGAATATGCCGCTCCCCGCCTACTCGTTCCTGAACCTTCCCGTCAGCTGGTATGCGCATATTGATGGCGTCTTCACCGATGCCATCGAGCGTATTGCCGACTCGGCGTTCTATGAGTACATGCATCGCGACAGTGTCGTGGTGGTCTCCAATCTCACCGCGCTGTCGCGCTCGACCACCTGGGTGGAAGACAAGGCGACGGCCACGTCGAATCACCATGGGGCGCCGGCCTTCCTGATCGGTACCGAGCACAATGACCTGATTCGTGGCGGGCAGGGCAGCGACTATATCTATGCCGGTGGGGGGGATGACCTGATCTGGCTGTCCGGCGGGGCCGACCGTGTCGATGGGGGTTCCGGCGTCAATACGCTTCGGCTCCAGGGAGCGGCAGACAACTGGGAGGCCTATCGGCTGTCGGATGGCACCCTGTTCCTCGACTCGAGGCAGGGGCTTGGCATGAAACAGGTCGAGAACATCGACTATATCGAGTTCGCCGGCCACACCCTCATTGACGGTGTCTCGCTCGTCAATCATCGATACGCCGTCGGCGATGACGGCCTGGTGGACAAGAGTTTCAAGCTGCTCGGCTTCCTCAATCGCGACATCGAGTACCGGGAGCATGTCGAAGGCACCTCGGGGAGCGAGACCCTGAGTGGCGAGGCGGTATTCGGCGGCGTCGGTAACGATAAGCTGATCGCCGTCGACAGCGGCAGCCTGCTGCATGGTGGCGACGGCGACGACCTGCTGATCGGTGGCCTGGGAGACGATCACCTCTATGGTGGCGAGGGCGACGATACGCTGGTGGTGCGCGGCGGGAATGATGTCCTCTATGGCGGCATCGGCGATGATCGCTTCGTCTTCGAGGAGGAGTATCGGGGCTCGGCCACCATCAAGGACTTCCATCACCATGCCGGCGATCGGGACTGGCTGGTCTTTATGGGCGAGCTGTTCGCGGACCGGGACGACATGCTGGCGAGTGCCAACCAGGTCGGTGACGATGTCGTCATCGCCCGGGGCGACCTCAACATCGTCATCGAGCGGACGGGCATCGATACGGTGAGCGAATACAGCTTGTTCGGGGCCTGATGGCCGGGGTCATGGGGGACTACCCGACGAAGGCCATGGCATCCCGGGGGGCCGGCAAGCCGCAGGCCATGGAGCTTTCCCAGGCCCTGGCGGCTTGCCGGGGGGCCTTCGTCTCGGTGGGCCTGTTCAGCCTGTTCGTCAACCTGCTGATGCTGGTGCCGCCGCTGTACATGCTGCAGGTCTACGACCGCGTGCTCGCGACCCAGAGCGTCGACACCCTGCTGATGCTGACCCTGGTGGTGGTGTTCCTGTTCCTGGTCATGGGCGGCCTGGAACTGGTGCGTTCCCGCATGCTGGTGCGCGTGGGCAACCGGATCGATGCCCGGCTGCATCGGCGTCTCTATGAGGCCATGTTCCGGCGTAGCCTGCTTACCCAGGGGCAGCAGACGGCCCAGCCATTGAGCGATCTCACCAACCTGCGACAGTTTCTGACAGGCAGTGGGCTCTTCGCCTTCTTCGATGCCCCCTGGGTACCGATCTATCTCGGCGTGATGTTCCTGCTCCACCCCTGGCTGGGGCTCTTCGCCACGGGGGCCGGTACCGTCCTGCTGCTGTTGGCCATCGCCAACGAAAAGGCGACTCAAGGACTGCTGGCCGACGCCAATGCCGAGCATATTCAGTCCCAGGAGCTGGCCAATGCCAACCTGCGCAATGCCGAGGTGCTCCATGCGATGGGGATGTTGCCGGGGATCCTGGGGCGTTGGGCGGCTCGGCACCATGAGTTCCTGGTCAAGCAGTCGCGGGCCAGTGACAGGTCGGGCGCGCTGGTCAACGCCTCGAAGACGCTGCGCCTGTTGTTCCAGTCCCTGGTGCTGGGCCTCGGTGCCTATCTGGTGCTGCGAGGGGAGATGACGCCGGGCATGATGATCGCGGGGTCCATCATCATGGGGCGGGCATTGTCGCCGGTCGACCAGATGATCGGCAGTTGGAAGGCCTTCGTCGGGACGCGTGGAAGCCATGAGCGACTCTCCGAGTTGCTGACGCAGGTGGCGGCGGAGCGGCCGCGGATGTCGTTGCCGGTGCCGGAAGGACGGTTGACCGTGGAGGCCGTGTCGGCGGCACCGCCGGGCTCCCGCCTGGCCACGCTGCGTGGCATCCAGTTCCAGGTGGCGAAGGGGGAGCACATCGGCATTATCGGCCCCAGCGCGGCGGGCAAGTCCACCCTGGCGCGGGTCTTGCTGGGGATCTGGCCGGCCCTGCTCGGCAAGGTGCGGCTGGATGGCGCCGATATCGCCCAATGGCAACGCGATGAGCTGGGCCCTCATGTGGGGTATCTGCCCCAGGACATCGAACTGTTCGATGGCACCGTGAGCGAGAATATCGCCCGCTTCGGCGCGGTGGATCCGGCACGGGTGGTCGCCGCCGCGCGCAAGGCGGGGGTGCACGAGATGATCCTGCAGCTCCCCGAGGGGTATGACACCCCCATCGCCGCGAGCGGCGGTAGCCTCTCGGGAGGACAGCGTCAGCGCCTGGGCTTGGCGCGGGCCCTGTACGGCGAACCGGTGCTGGTCGTGCTCGACGAGCCCAATGCCAATCTCGATAGCGCCGGTGAGGACGCCCTGGTACGGGCCATCGCCCATCTCAAGGACGCAGGAGTCACGCTGTTCGTGATCAGCCATCGTGAAGGCGTGCTGCGCAGCATGGACAAGCTGCTGGGGCTGCGCGAGGGACAGATCAGCCTCTTCGGTCCTCGCGACCAGGTGCTGGCCAGGCTTGCCCGGGGAGAGACGCAAGGGTCTCGGGCCGTCCCGGCCGCCGAGGCTCAGTGGCGGATGCCGGGGAGCGGCAAGCCGGGTACCAAGGTGCGAGAGGAGTAGGAATGATGACCACGACGCGGGAGATGCCGCCGCTTGGTCGCGACCGGGCCGGAGACGATCTGCCCACCTGCGACCGGAGCTATCGGCGCCTGGGATGGGGCATCCTGCTGGTGGCCTTCGGTGGGTTCGTTGCCTGGGCGCTGAGCGCTTCACTGGCGGTGGCTGTGGTCGCGCCCGGCACCGTTTCCATGGCGTCCTTCACGCGCACCGTGCAGCACCTGGAGGGGGGCACCGTCCGCGAGATCCTGGTGGCCGATGGGGATCGCGTCGAGGCTGGCCAGCCCTTGGTCGTCCTCAATGCCACCCAGCCCCGCTCGCAGTTGCAGATCGCCCGTACCCAGTATCTGCTTGGCCGGGCCATGGAGACGCGGCTGCTGGCCGAGCAGCGAGGCGCCGCACTCCTGACATTCCCGGATGAACTCCTGCACAGCGAGCCGGAGCGGGTACAGGACATGCTGGCCGTGCAGCAGGGGCTCTTCCTGGCGCGCCGTCAAGCCTTCGACAGCACCCTCGAGGCGCTCGATGAGCAGGTGACGCAGATGAACGAGCAGATCGAGGGGTTCGAGGCGCTGATTCGGGTCAACGAATCACGCATCCGTTCTCTCTCCGGCGAGGCCGATGACTTCCGTGCGCTATTCCGGGAGGGCTTGGGAGACAACCAGCGTGTGCGGGAACTGGAGCGCCAAGTCCTGCAGTACCAGGGTGAGATCGCCCAGTACCGTGCCGACATCGCACGGCTGCGCTCGCAGATCAGCGAGAGTCGGATGCAGCGGGAGATCCATCGGCAGGAGCTCCAGAAGGAAGTCGGCGAGCAGTTGCGCGATGTCCAGGCGCGACTCGCCGAGGCCGAGGAGCAGATCGTGGCGTTGAGCGAGCGGGTCGCGCGAACCCGCGTCCTGGCGCCGGTCGCCGGTACCGTGGTCGACCGCCGGGTACACTCCCGCGGTGCGGTGGTGCAACCCGGCGGCGAGCTACTGGACATCGTGCCAGCCGGCGACGGCTATATCGTCGAGGTCCGGGTAGCGAACCGCGACATCGACAACATTCATCATGGCCAGCCCGCGAGCATTCGCTTCTCGGCCTTCAACCAGCGCCTGACCCGGGTGATCGCCGGCGAGGTGATCTTCGTCAGTGCCGACAGCTTCGAGGATGAGGCCACCGGGGGGCATTACTACCGGGTACGCGTACGCGTCACGGAAGCGGGTCAGCAGGACATGAGCGAGCAGATGGCGCTGCTCTCCGGCATGCCGGCGGAGGTCATGATCCGCACAGGCCAGCGCACCTTCGCGAGTTATCTCTTCAAGCCGATCACCGACATGCTGGCACGGGCCATCAGGGAGGAGTGAGCATGCCCCGGCTATTTTCGCCCTGGGGGCGCCTGGGTGCCCTGGGCCTGCTGGCCATGCTGCTGGCCGGCGGTGGAGCATTGCCGGCGGCCGGCGCGGCCTTCGCCCCGGCGGCGGAGCTGCCGTCATTGCCCCAGTTGGTTCAGCGGGCCATGCAGCACGACGCCGAGCTGTCGCGGCAACGCTATGAGTTGGAGGCCACTGGGCAGGAACTGCCCAAGGCGCGGGCGCAGCTCAACCCGCAAGTCAGTGCCGGTGCCGTTTACCTCCATCAGCATACGGACAACTACTTCACCGACCATCCCGACTATGACCCCGGCAATGATGTCGGAAACCCCGACAATGAGGCGCGCTTCCGGGGGCGGGCTCAGGACACCCAGTGGCAGGTGCGTCTGCAGCAGCCGCTGTTCAGTCTCGAGCGCTGGCGGGGCCTCGATCGTGCCGAGGCGCAACTCGGTGTCGCCGAACTGCAGTTGGCCCTGGGCGAGCGGGACCTGGCGCTGCGGGTCAGCGAGGCCTATCTCGAGGCCTACCTGGCGTCTCGCAGGCTGGGGTTGCTGGAGGCCCAGCGGGAAACCCTGACGTTACAGGGGCGGCAAGCGGAGCGTGCCTATGAGTTGGGTGTCGGGGATCGCATCACCCTGCTCGAGGCGCGCTCCCGCCTCGATCAGGCGATGGCCGATACCGTCCTGGCCGAGAATGCCCTCGATGATGCCCTCGGTGAACTCGAGCGCCTGACCGGCGAGCAGCCCGACTTCGACGCCGCGCGGCTGGGCAGTCTCCAGACGGCCCTGCTCGTCCCGGCCTGGGACGAGGAAGAGGAGTGGCTGGCGCGAGCCCCGGCCAATCTGAGGGTTCTGCTGGCACGGGAAGAGCAGCGGCTGGCGGAGGCGGAGGCGGAGGTGCGTCGTGGGGGGCACTATCCGGAACTTCACCTTCAGCTCAGCCATGCCGATCGGCACTCCAATGACCCCTTCCGTGACAGCCGCGACACCCAGTTCAGCCTGCATCTCGAGGTCCCCATCTACCGCGGTGGCTTCACCAGCGCCCATGTGCGCCAGGGCGAGCTGCAGGCGCAGGCGAGACGCCAGTCGGTGACTCATGAACTCGAACAGGCCGCCCAGGGGGTACGCCGGCACCTGCGCGCGCTCGGGGGGGGGCGGCGTCAACTGGAGGCCCTGCAGCGCTCCATCGAGTCCGGTGAGCTGTTTCTCCAGGCCGCCGAGCACGGCGAGCGCCTGGGCCTGCGTGACCTGGTCGATGTGCTCGATGCCCGTGCCCGGCTCCATGAACAGCGTATCCGCTTCGTCGAGACCGCCGGGAGCAGTCTGCTCGATTGGCTGGGGCTGCGCGCCGCGGTCGGGGAGTTGGAAAGCGCCGACCTGGAGCGGGTCATGACCCTGCTGATTCAACTGTCCGAGCCGGCACCCTGAAGCTTCAAACATGGGAGGTACCGGGATCGCTCCGGGCGACTGGCCTGCGCTTGCCTCCCTGGCTGGTCCGGCATCGGGGCACGGCGCCGTGGAGGGTGCGTCGAGTGGCTGCACTTGGTCTGATATCCCGGAACATGCAAGGATAAAGCGGCCAGCCCAACCCGCGACAACCACAAGGAGGTGCCAGCCCATGCCTTTTCTCGACCTGGAGGTCAGAACCGCCCGCATCGTGCACGGCTTCGACGAGGCCAACCGAGAGATCGTCGAATGCCCGGAAGAAACGGACTTTACCCGTAAACTGATCGCCGTCTCCCGCATCCAGTCGATCAGCGAGCAGTACCTGCTGGTGACTGGCTCCCATGGACGGGTGATGTACTGGGAGTATCGCGGCAGCTTGGATGAGGTCGAGGCCCGCCTGGCCACGGCCGGCCTGACGCTGGAGTGAACGACTCGGCCCATAGGAGGGAAATATGCAAGGAAGCTGTCTATGTGGTGGGGTGCGCTACGCCATCGAGGCGCTGAGCACGGCCCCGCAGATCTGCCACTGCCAGACCTGCCGCAAGGCCCATGCTGCTCCCGCGGTGGTCACGGCGGGGGTAGCCCGCTCGGCGTTTCGCTGGCTCCAGGGCGAGGCGCTACTCAGCCGCTACGAATCCAGCCCCGGGAAGTGGCGCCACTTCTGCTCGCGCTGCGGCTGCCACCTGATCGCCGAGCGGGAAGGGCAGGCGCATCTCATCCTGCGCCTGGCCACCCTGGACGAGGACCCCGGCGTGATGCCCGAGGCGCATATCTGGACCAGCCACGACCAGCCCTGGCTGAGCGGCGAGGGCCTGCCACGTCATCCACAGTGGCCGCCCGGTCGTTAAGCATTGAGGAGAGCCTATCGAGACCTGGCCTTGCCTCTGTAGGAGCTCGGCTTTGCCGAGCGATCGGATCCGATAGGCGCCTGGTTGCCGTGCCAAATTCACAAGAGCCTTATTTTCCCAGCCACGGTGCCCCATAGGCGAAGTTGCCGCTTACCCGCGTGAAAGTCGGCCAATTCCGGTTATGCAGGATCTTCCCGCTATGACTAAGATGGAAAGCAATATTCGATTAGTCGATGGGGCGAGGAGGTAGCATGATGGCAGGGAGCTGGTTGGCGAAGCCGCCGAGTGGGGCGGCGGCTATCGATCCAAGGCGGCCGTGTCGGCAAAGGCAGCAAGCACGTTCATTGGGGGGATGTGGCATGCACGATGATCGGTGTTATGTAGCCGAGTTATACTTAATGTTGCGATATTTCAGTGCCTTATGGGCTCTGCGTGCACGCGGCATAAAATTCTTGAACGCGCGTGCTCGTTAAAGTCAATAAACGAGCGCGCTGTCTAATACCTGTTAAGCCTAATCTGGAGACCTTGTGCCAAAGTATAGAAGCATCTTTGACGCTCCCCCTGAGGTAATAAGCCGTTATTACAGACGGAAGTGGACGCGGAAGTACTGGCCGCCAGTAGAAACCGCAACACGGCGTTACTCAAGGGTCACTTTGACCCTCCAGGAAAGGAAGAAGAATAAAGTTTTGAGGGCCACCCTTGAGACCTTCAAGCGAGAGGCTGCGCGGGCAAACAGCAACGGGAACGAGTGCATACAGACACTTATGAATATGGGGCTGTTTTACCTTTTGGCAGAGAACGATATCCAGGCCGTAAAAATAGATGCTCTTACTCACCCAGATGAATGGAAAAGGAAGCTGTCACTGAGGATGATTTTGCTCACCATTTACGAATGGGACATGGGAAAAGTGGCGGGAAAGGATCTCAAGAGCTTGCTATCTCGCTCTTCTGTGCCTCGTGAACTGCAGAATGAGTTATTTGAATCACTTAGAACGCTGAAGAAGGCGCAGCGTAGAGCCGCCAAAATACTCCATGAGCCAAGGAATTCTGTCATTGCTCATCGCGATGCCGATGCATTGGCTCAAGTAGAGACTATCGAGAGCTTGAATGCCAAGGAAGTATTCGGTGCGGCAGAGGACTTCTATGCGTCTTCGGACAGATTTATGCATGCATTCGCACAAGTACTGTTGCAGGCAGGCAGCTTCCAGGGCTTGGTTGCTTTTATGCTCAATAAAGAGAAGGCTTAACAATCGGCTGCACGGCGACCGATTTTCCGCCGCTTTGCGGCTCCAAACCGGCGCGTGAGCCGGGCGTTGGTCCGCACTACGCACTTGGAACCGTATATGAAGCTAATATTCTTTGACGAAGCCAAGAACAATGATGCCTACCCTCATTACCACATTGGGGGCGTTTGCATTGATGAGGAGCATTTGCGTTCGATCGAAGAGAAAATTAGCGCGGTTGCAGAAAATTCATTTGGGAACGCGGATCTAGTACGCGGGACCGAACTGCACGCAGCGGAGATATATCATCGAAAGAATCATTTCAAGAGCTGGAAAGACGTTGGGGCTCGAATTGCCCTGATTGATGAGATGATGCAAATTCTTTCGGCTCCAGAGGTGATGCTGATTGATGTTCAGATTAATGCTGGAAAGTTGTGGGATACACAATCTCCGGAAGAAGTTGCTTTCATGTTTTTCTGCGAACGCTCAAATGATCTATGCAGGGCTCATGGTAGTGTGGGGATGCTAATCGGTGATCGGGAGAGTGACAGGGTTGCAGAAAAGTACGCCACCAGCTTGTCTGGATACCGAGCAACTGGCACCAACTTTGAGTATGGTCGAAATATCGAAAATCTTGTCGACTCGGTCCATTTTACGCATTCACACCTCAGCCGATTCCTGCAACTCGCCGACATTTACACCTGGTTGCTTCAGTTTATTAACCGCAATGGCAAGTCAATCAATGATAGGCATCAAGCGATTCTGAAAATATTAACGCGACCAGACATTGATCTAGGTCCATCTAAGTACAAAGAGTGGCCACGGTGAAGGTGCGGTCCAACAAGTAGTTGCAGTTCGTTCCGGCCCTTAGGGGCCTCCACCGGACAGCCTTGTCGCCGCTTCGCTCTGACAAGGCTGCCGCTGAACAATGGCGTTACAGGGCTAAATCATGACCACGGAGCTTCAAAAAACACTAGCCTTAGACCAAGAGCTTTTTAATGCGGTGAGGCTTATCAAAGCAGGTCTTGGGCAGCTTCAGGTGCTCAATGCTGGCAATGACTTCTATCATCTACCGCTATTAACTTTGGCAAGTGGCTTCGAGCGGTTCATGAAGGTTACGTTATGCTTCCGCTGGCTTGAGGTGCATGGCAGTTTTCCGACCAGCAAAGCCTTTCCATCCGGGCGAAACGGACATGACCTCAAATGTCTGCTCGAGAGAATTCGTACTGAATGCTTTTTAGTTGATTACGTAGATAATATCCCTGTAGCAAAGGCAGACGTCGAATACCTAAATTCAAAGGAGCTTCTGTCATTTATTTCTGTGCTTAGCGACTTTGGGCAAGCGGCGCGGTATTACAATTTGGATGTGGTCGTTGGCCGGAATGTGCAAACGGAGGATCCGGACGCTGCGTGGCAACGGCTAGAGACTGAGATACTTTTGGCTCGCAAAGACCTAATGGATGAAATTACAAATAACCCTGCAAGCAATCGAGTCCATATAGAAATTAATAATGAAGTTGTTTCTCGACTTGAAAGGTTTGCGAGAGCGCTCGCTAGGCTTTATACAATAGGAAAAATTGGAGTAGAGGCAAGGAGATACCTAGGCTATATTGGCTATTTTCTTCATCTTTCAGATTCTGACCTTGGAACAAAGAAATATGAGCTATCGGGCAGCGCCCTGTAACAATCGCAGGCACAGCGACGGCTTTTTCGTTCCGGCTGCGCCTCCACTACAAAGCCGCACGTGCTGCGGGCGTTGGGCAGCCAATAGCGATGACGTGTGAAGGAGGATAGACATCATGAGCGAAACAACCCCTGATGTGGAGGCCCTAAAGGCTAAACTCAAGAAAACATGGAATTCCGGTGACTACGGAACTGTCGCCAAGTATCTGGAGTCAAGTGCCGAGGAATTCCTTGCCCGGATTCCGATCGACTCCGCCGAACGCGTACTCGATGTCGCCTGTGGTTCGGGACAGGCAGCAATACCGCTGGCCAAGTCCGGTGCCGAGGTGACGGGTGTCGATATAGCGCCGCAGTCGCTCCAACAGGCGCGCGTCCGCGCGAAGGCTGAGGGGCTGGATATTCAGTTCGACGAAGGCGACGCGGAAGTGCTTCCCTACGAAGATGCTTCCTTTGATCTGGTGATCAGCCTCATCGGTGCCATGTTTGCACCCCGGCCTGAACGTGTGGCACAGGAACTGGTTCGAGTCTGTCGCCCCGGTGGACGAATTGTCATGGCCAACTGGACTCTCGAGGGTTTTATAGGCCTTTTCCTGAAGATGGTCGGTAAACACGTGCCGCCACCGCCCATGCCCTCCCCGTTGCTGTGGGGGGATGAAACCACCGTGCGCGAGCGCCTGTCTGAAGGTATAGCGGATCTGCAAACGATAAAACGTATCTATCCATTCCGTTATCCCTTCCCTCCATCTGAGGTGGTTGAGCACTACCGCGAGTATTACGGACCTGTAACGCGCGCCTTTTCTGCGCTGGATGCGGCCGGACAGAAGGCCTTGTCCGACGATCTGGAGAAGCTCTGGACAGAACACAATCTCGCCACGGATGGTACGACATACGTCGAGGCGGAAATCCTTGAGGTTGTGGCAGTCCGGGGGTGATCTCCGGAACAAGCGCTTGCGCAACCCGGCAACTCGCCGTTATGAGCCTGGGTAAGGAACTATGAACGAGGTCGAACAACACTACACCCACGGTCAACTGGAACAATGCATCCTGAGGGCTTTGGAAAGAGCGGGCAAGGATTCTGAGAACCTCAGTCTGGATGACCTGGCACCGATAGATGAGTTCCATATCCGCGGTCGCGCGGCAACGAGAGAGTTGGCGCAGGCAATCAGTTTGGACAGGGGTATGGATGTGCTCGATATCGGTTGTGGCCTGGGTGGTCCTTCGCGGCATCTCGCCGCGGAGTACGGTTGTCGCTTTGTGGGACTGGATCTGACAGAGGAGTACTGCCGCGTTGCGGAAGCGTTGACAGCCCGCCTTGGTCTTCAGGGCCTTGTCTCCTTTCGAAGAGGAGACGCCCTGAAGTTGCCGTATGAACATTCAAGTTTTGATGTCGTCTGGACACAGCACGCGTCCATGAATATTGGTGACAAGGTTCAATTGTATGGGGAGATGTATCGCACCTTGAAGCCCGGAGGCCATTTGGCCATTTACGATATTCTGGCCGGGTCCGGGGCTGAACTTTATTTTCCGGTCCCATGGGCACGTGAGCCTTCCATTAGCTTTCTGCCCACTGCCGACGAATTGCACGGGCTCTTGCGCGACACCGGGTTTGACATCATTTCATGGCAAGACACGACGGTGCTGGGACTCTCGTGGTTTGCAACGATGGCGGAGCGTATCCGGCGGGAAGGCAGGCTGGCCCTTGGCTACCATATTCTCTTGGGCGGCGATTTCCCGGTGATGGCCCGGAATCAGATGCGAAATCTTGACGAAGGTCGAATCGTGCTGATGCAGGTCGTGGCGCGGCGACCGGCCCAGTAATTGGTGCCCAACAAGGCGCTGCACCGGACTGCTCAACCACTGCGCGGTTTCGCAGCCGTTGAGCTTCGTCGTTAGGCCCTGTGTGTCAACCTCGGAGGAATGAATGGAGATAAAAAGCATTGCGGGGTTCGCTTCGATAACCAAAGATCCAGAGGCAAGTGCCTCTCTGTATCAAGATGCGTTAGGGCTGCCGCTGGAGAAGATGGACGATTATCGTTTCATGGATAAATTCCCTGGGGCGCACCATTTTGGGGTATGGCCTCTTTCAATGGCAGCCCAGTCTTGCTTTGGGCAGGACAAATGGCCAGAGAATATTCCTGAGCCCACAGCCACGATTGAGTTTGAGCTCGCGGATGCTAGTGCTGTCGAGGCGGCAGTGCGAGAAATGAAAGAAAATGGACAGGAGTTTATCCACGAAGCTCGAACTGAACCGTGGGGCCAGACAGTCGCGAGGTTCATGAGCCCTGAGGGAGTATTGGTCGGTCTGAGCTATGCGCCGTGGCTTCATGAGTGAACGCCTAACCATAGCGTCAACGCGGACCGGCTTTTCCGCTGACACTCCAAAGCCGTCCGGTTACGCTGGGCGTTATATGAGCATATTCTGAGCGTCCGCTTTTGGCCGAAAGCAGCCTCACCTGAAAGGCTGATGGAGAAATCATTCCATGAAAATTATCCTTCTCGGTAACGCCGGGTCAGGGAAAAGTACCCTCGCGAAGCGGCTGCTCGACAGGCAGCCGGCGGCTCGATTGTCGTTGGACCGGGTGGCGTTTCGAGAGGGGGTGGAGCGGCGGCCGCTGGCGGAGAGCGTGGCGGAGGTGCGCCACTTTATCGATGCCCATGCCCACTGGATTATCGAGGGGTGCTACGCGGATATCATCGAGCCGATCCTGCCGGCCTGTGAGGAGTTGATCTTCCTCAATCCCGGCGTAGAGGCCTGTGTGGCGCACTGTCGGTCGCGGCCCTGGGAACCGGAGAAGTTCGCGACCCGCGAGGCGCAGGATGCTCATCTGGAGGCCCTGATTGCTTGGGTCCGCGCCTACGAGACCCGCGATGATGACTATGGGCTACGCCGTCACCGGGCGCTGTTCGATGGCTTTCCGGGTAGGAAAATGGAGCTTGATGATCCGAGCAAGTATGCATCGATGCTGGGGATGGAGTAACTGACGATAGTCTCCAAATACCGGCAGGGACTCGCTCGGCAAGGCCAAATTACCACGGCCATCGGGTGGCTCCTTCGCCTATCCGATGAAAAGCAAAGCGCCCGCGCTGCCAATGGCAGCGCGGGCGTTTTCTGTCGGGTCGGCCGGGTTACTTGCCCAGGGCCTCCAGCAGCAGCTTGGCCACCGGCTCGGAGGAGGGCGGGTTCTGGCCGGTGATCAACTGGCCGTCGCGGCGGGTGTAGGGGACGAAGTCGTCGGCCTTGGAGTAGCGGCCGCCGCCGGCGATCAGGGCGTCTTCGACCAGGTGGGGCACCACCTCGGTGAGGCCCACGGCGGCTTCCTCGCCATTGGTGAAGCCGGTGACCTGACGGCCCTGGATGATCGGCCGGCCATCGGCGTCGCGGGCGTGGATCAGCACGATGGGGGCGTGGCACACCGCGGCCACCGGCTTGTGCTGGGACCAGAAGGCCTCGATCAGGCGGATGGAGTCGGCATCGTCCACCAGGTCCCAGAGCGGGCCATGGCCGCCGGGATAGAAGACGGCGTCGAAGTCGTCGGCGTTGACTTCGGCGAGGCGGTGGGTGTTGGCCAGCAGCTGCTTGGCGGTCTCGTCCTGCTGGAAGCGGCGAGTCGCTTCGGTCTGGCTCTCCTCGGCGTCGCTCTTGGGGTCCAGCGGCGGCTGGTCGCCCTTGGGCGAGGCCAGCACCACCTCGGCGCCGGCGTCCAGGCAGGCGTAGTAGGGCGCCGCCAGCTCCTCCAGCCAGAAGCCGGTGGGTTCCCCGGTATCGCCGAGGCGGTCGTGGGAGGTCAGCACCATCAGAATGCGTGCGCTCATGGCAATCTCCTTGGCCAGTGCGTGAATGGGATGGCCACCATCCTAGCCGGGCGGCTAGTATTCGAGAATTGATGATTCTCGATAGGAGATATTCGCTCGATGAATATCGCGGGCAAGGACCTCAACCTGCTGCTGCTCTTCCATGTGCTCTATCAGGAGCGCAGCGTCTCGGCGGCGGCCGGGCGCATGGCGCTGAGCCAGCCGGCCCTGAGCCACAAGCTGGCCAAGCTGCGTCACGCCTTCGGCGACGAGCTCTTCGTGCGCGCGCCCCGGGGCCTGACGCCGACGCCTCGGGCCCACGAGCTGGCGCCCCGGGTGCAGCAACTGGTGGCTGGCATCGAGGGCTTCTTCGACTTCTGCGAGGGCAGCGACTACCTGGCCCGGGCCGACCGGGTGCACCTCTACACCACCGACTATATCGAGCAACTGCTGTTGCCGCGGCTGCTGCCGGTGGTGCGCCGCGAGGCGCCGCAGCTGCAGCTGGTCACCCATAACACCCGGGGCCGGCTGCCGCGGTCGGAGCTGGAGACCGGCGAGTGCGATATCGCCATCGCCGGCTTCTATGGCGACCTGCCGCGCAGCTATTACCAGCAGCGCATCCACCGGGAGGGCTTCGTGGTGCTGGCCGCTCGGGACCACCCCGAGATCGGCGAGCGCCTGACCCTGGAGGGCTACCTGGCCAGCGATCACCTGGTCACCACCCTCACCGGTGACCTGGACGGCCATGTGGACAAGCAATTGCGCGCCCTGGGTCGCCGGCGGCGGGTGGTGGCGGGGCTGTCGAGCTTCACCGTGCCGCCGCTGCTGGTGGCCCAGAGCGACCTGCTGCTGACCTGCCTGGAGAGCGTGGCTACCCAGGCGGTGGCGCGCTTCCCGGGGCTGGTGATCCACCCCTGCCCGCTAGCGCTGGACGGCGTATCGGTGATCCAGACCTGGCACCAGCGCACCCACGAGGATCGCCTGCGCCGCTGGCTGCGTGGCCGGATCCAGGCGCTGCTGGAGCCGTCGGTCGATCCCGAGACAAGCCTAAAGTCACCTTAATCCCGGCCGATAGTCCCTGGGCCCCAGAGTCGACAAGGACGCCCCGTGACTTCCCATCACAGCCTGCTGCATCTGGCCAGCCTGCTACGCCAGCGCCATGCCCGGCCGCCGGGCTTCAACCTCTTTACCACCCTGCGCGGCGGCAACGATGAGGTACGCCTGCACTCGCGCTTCCTCGCCGCCCTGTTGAATCCTCGTGCCCATGGCCTGGGGGCGGCGCCACTTAACGAGCTGCTCGAGCGCTGCGCGATTCGCGACTTCGCCTTGGAGGGCGTGCGGGTGGAGTGCGAGCGCTGGAACATCGATATCCTGGTGACCAATGCCCGGCGTCAGGCGCTGCTGATCGAGAACAAGATCCACGCCGACGACCAGCCGGAGCAACTGGTGCGCTACCACCGGCGCCTGCGGGAGGCGGGCTACCGGGAGATTCACGTGCGCTACCTGACCCTGGAGGGGCGCGATCCCCGGGAGGACAGCCTGGGCGAGCTGCGCGACCTGGAGGCGGGCAGCTACGGCGCCCTGGGCTACTACGCCGACCTGGTGCCCTGGCTGGAGTTCTGCCTGGGGCGCGCCGCCCTCGACCCGCCGCTGCGCGAGAGCCTCGCCCAGTATCGGCAACTGATCCTGCAACTGACCGGACACGACATGGACAACGCTCACCTGGAGACCCTGGCCGAGACCCTGCTGCAGGGCGACAACCTGCTCGGCGCCCACGACATTCGCCTGGCCTACGACGAGGCGTTGGCCCGCCTGCAGGCCCGGCTCTGGCGGGCCCTGAAGGCGCGTATCGCGGCGCAATACCCGGCCATGGCCGACTGCCTGAGCGACGACTCCTGGAGCGAGGCAGCGCTGGACGGCCTGTGCCGGGACTATGTGCAGCGCCGCCAGAACAGCAAGGGCTATGGCCTCTACTACCATATTCCCGGTTACGGGGAGGCGATCTGTGCCGGCTTCGAGATCGAGTACGCCATCTACCTGGGGATCTACTGCGAGGAGGAGAGCGAGCCCGAGCGCTATCGCGCCCTCTGCAAGCGTCTGGACGCGGCGGGCCATGGCGGCAGCCGCAACGCCTACTGGCCCAGCTTCGCCTTCCCTCCCGAATCACCGAACCTCAGGACGCCCAGTGCCGAGCAACTGGCGCAGCTCTCCGACCCGGATCGCTTCGCCGACCTGGTGGCGACCATGAGCGACGAACTGGCGCGGCTCTGGGAGGTCTGCCGTATCAAGTAGTCGTTGAGTCGACAGCGAGGCCAGCATGAGTGCATTGCCCCCCTTGAGGGTCTACTACGACGGCGTCTGCCCCGGTTGTCGCCGGGACCGGGCCCGCTACGAGCGCTGGGCCGGCGAGACCGGCCGCGACGTGAGTTGGTGCGACGTCACCGAGCATCAGCAGACGCTGCGCGCCAAGGGCATCGATCCCCAGGCGGCGCTGCTGTCGCTGCATGTGGAGGAGGCGGGCGGCGCCATCCGCGAGGGCATCGATGCCTATGTCCTGCTGATGCGCCGGGTGCCGCGGCTCAGGCCCCTGGCCTGGCTGATCGGCCTGCCGGGGCTCAAGCCCGTGCTGCGCTTCTTCTACGACCGCTGGGTACGGCGGCGCCTGGCCCGGGAGGGGCGCCTGCCCTGAGTCAAGCCTGGCCCTGCAGGGTGGCGATCAGCCGCCGGGGCCCGCCCTGGTCGCGGTGCTCGCCGAGCCAGATCCCCTGCCAGGTGCCCAGGGCCAGGCGACCGTCGCGCACCGCCAGGGTCAGTTGGGTGCCCAGGAGGCTCGCGATCACATGCGCGGGCATATCGTCGGGCCCCTCCAGGACATGCCTGAAGTAGGGCAGGTCGCCGGGCACCAGGCGGCGCAGGAAGGCGTCCAGGTCGTGGCGCACGTCCGGGTCGGCGTTCTCGTTCAGCGTCAGTGACGCCGAGGTGTGTTGCAGCTGCAGGTGCAATAGCCCCACCCGGCAGCGGGCCAGCTCGGGCAGCGCCGCCTCCACTTGCTCGGTGATCAGATGAAAGCCCCGCGCCACGGCGGGCAGTCGAATCTCCTGCTGGTGCCACATCTCGCTATCCTCCGGCTGTTGGCCGGCCAAGGCTAGCATCCGCCTTGATCGCCGGCATAGCAGGGCGGCGAGGCGGGGTCGTCGTGGTCGGCGGCGTCTTCGCTGGTCAGGGCGTCGAGCAGGGCCTCGCGCAGCACCGGCAGGTGGGAGGCCTCCAGGTCGCGGGCGGCGGAGAGCAGGGTCAGGCGACCGCGACGGGCGTGGCGCAGCAGCGGCACCAGGACCTTGGGGGCGTCGTCGAGCTCCCAGCGGTAGCGGCGCACGAAGACCGCGCGGCTGATCTCGTCCTGGTGCCAGGCGCGACGCAGGCCGGGGGAGGGCGAGGCGTCCCGGTACCAGTCGGTGAGGCGCAGGCCCTCGCGGCGCTTGCCCCGGGGCCAGAGGCGGTCCACCAGGATGCGGGCCCCATCCTCGGGCTCGGCCTCGCCATAGATGCGCTTGAGGCGAATATCGTAGGTCATCTCGAGTCTCTTCCTTGCACGCAGTGGCCGGGTTCCCAGCTTAGGCCGGGTGGGCGTCCCGCTCCAGTCCCGAAACGTTTACCGCTGGATTTGCGCCGAAGAGCGTTGGTGTCGGCGTTGTCGGGCGGCAGGTCGTGTCCCGTGGCTTCGGCTAGGCTCAGGAAGGAGCCGCGGAGGAAGCAAGCATGGCCAAGTCGCACGGCAGGTCCCAGGGCACTGACGAGGGGCTCGCGCCCCTGGCCCTCAAGCGGGTAGGCATCGACACCTATCGCGAGAACGTGGCCTACCTGCACCGGGAGTGCGACCTCTACCGGGCCGAGGGCTTCCAGGCCCTGGCCAAGGTGGAGGTGGGCGCCAACGGGCGGCGCATCCTGGCCAGCCTCAATGTGGTGGATGACGAGGCCATCGTCGGCCATGACCAGTTGGGGCTCTCCGAGGAGGCCTTCACCAGCCTGGGCATGGCGGAGGGCCAGCCGGTCTGCGTGTCCCAGGCGGAGCCGCCGGGCTCGATTCCCTTCCTGCACCGCAAGATCAACGGCGAGCGGCTGACCCGCGGGGATTTCCGCGCCATCGTCCAGGACGTGGCCGAGCGGCGCTACTCGAAGATCGAGCTGACCGCCTTCGTGGTGGCCTGCGACCTGGGCGAGCTGGATCGCGAGGAGGTCTTCTACCTCAGCGATGCCATGGCCCGGGTGGGGCGTCGCCTCGATTGGCACGAGCATCCGGTGGTCGACAAGCACTGCATCGGCGGCATTCCCGGCAATCGCACCTCCATGCTGGTGGTGCCCATCGTCGCCGCCCATGGCAGCCTCTGTCCCAAGACCTCCTCCCGGGCCATCACCTCGCCCTCGGGGACCGCCGATACCATGGAGGTGCTGGCGCGGGTCGACCTGCCTTTCGCCGAGCTCAACGAGCTGGTCCGCACCCACCGCGGCTGCCTGGCGTGGGGCGGCAGTAGCGACCTGTCGCCGGCGGACGATGTGCTGATCACCGTGGAGCGGCCCCTGTCGCTGGACTCGCCGGGGCAGATGGTGGCCTCGATCCTCTCCAAGAAGGTCTCCGCCGGCTCCACCCACCTGCTGCTGGATATCCCCGTGGGGCCCCAGGCCAAGGTGCGTTCCATGCCCGAGGCGCGGCGCCTGCGCAAGCTCTTCGAGTTCGTGGCCGGGCGCCTGGGCCTGACCCTGGAGGTGGTGATCACCGACGGGTGCCAGCCCATCGGGCGCGGCATCGGCCCGGTGCTGGAGGCCCGGGACGTGATGCGGGTGCTGATGCAGCACCCCGAGGCCCCCGCGGACCTGCGCCAGAAGTCGCTGCACCTGGCCGGGCGCATGCTGGAGTTCGACCCGGACGTGCGCGGCGGCGATGGCTATGGCATCGCCCGGGATATCCTCGAGTCGGGGCGCGCCCTGGAGAAGATGCGCGCCATTATACGCGCCCAGGGGGAGACGCCCTTCGACCCCGAGGCCCCGCCCCTGGCGCCACTGGGCTTCGAGGTGACGGCACCCCAGGACGGGGTGGTCACCGCCATCGATAACCGGCGCCTGGCACGCGTCGCCCGGCTCGCCGGCGCCCCCAAGGCCAAGGGCGCCGGGGTCGATCTGCTGGCGCGTATCGGCGATGCGGTCACGGCGGGTCAGCCCCTCTATCGGGTCTATGCGTCGTTCCGCAACGAGCGCAACGCCGCCCACCAGTGTTGTGACGGCGACACCGGCTTCACCCTGGGCGAGGCCTCGGCCATCGTCCCGTTCCACCGGGAGGGACCATGAGCGCGACCCAGACCGCGACCCTGCTCCATTTCGACGACGAGGCGGCGCCGGCGCAGCGCCTGGCCGAGGCGCTCAGCCTGCCGGCGTTGACCATCGAGGCCCATCGCTTCCCGGACGAGGAGCTGCGCCTGCGGCTGCCCTTTGCCGATGCCTGCCCCGAGACCCTGGTGCTCTACCGCAGCCTCGACCGCCCCAACGACAAGCTGGTGGAGCTGCTGCTGGTGGCCCGCCACGCGCGGCGCCAGGGCACCCGGCGGCTTATCCTGGTGGCCCCCTACCTCGCCTATATGCGCCAGGATATCGCCTTCCACCCCGGCGAGGTGGTCAGCCAGACCCTGGTGGGGGCCTTCCTCGCCGAGCTGGTCGATGCCCTGATCACCGTGGACCCGCACCTGCATCGCATCGCCCGCCTCGATCAGGCGGTGCCGCTGGTGGATGCCATCGCCCTCTCGGCGGCGCCGGCGCTGGGCAGGCTGGCCGCCGCGCGGCGTCCCGGGGCCCTGCTGTTGGGGCCCGACGAGGAGGCCGAGCAGTGGGTGGCCCGGGCCGCGGCGGTCAGCGGCCTCGACCACGCGGTCTGCCACAAGCGGCGCCACGGCGATACCCGGGTGAGCATCGCGCTGCCCGAGCTGGCGCTGGCCGGCCGGTCGGTGGTACTGATGGATGACGTGGCCAGCTCCGGCCATACCCTGGCCCGAGCCATCGAGGCGCTGCGCGGCGCCGATGTGGCCTCGGTGGACGTGGCGGTGACCCATGCGCTCTTCGCCGGCGAGGCCCTGGCGGTGATCGAGGCCGCCGGCGTCGACGGGGTATGGAGCAGCGACGCCATCGCCCACTCGAGCAATGCGGTTCCCCTCGCGCCGCTGTTGGCCGAGGCGCTCGAGCCGCTGATCCGCTAACCGTCGCCGAGGAGGCGCTATGGAGAAGAACCTGGCGGTATTGATCGACGCCGACAACGCCCAGCCGAGCATCGTCGAGGGACTGCTCTCGGAGATCGCCAAGTACGGCACCGCCAGCGTCAAGCGGGCCTACGGCGACTGGACCGGCCCCGAACTCAAGGGCTGGAAGGAGACCCTGCTGCACTACTCCATCCAGCCGGTGCAGCAGTTCGGCTATACCCGCGGCAAGAACGCCACCGACAGTGCCCTGATCATCGACGCCATGGACCTGCTCTACACCGAGCGCTTCTCGGGCTTCTGCCTGGTCTCCAGCGACAGCGACTTCACTCGCCTGGCGGCGCGCATCCGCGAGTCGGGGCTCACCGTCTTCGGCTTCGGCGAGAAGAAGACCCCGATGCCCTTCGTGGCCGCCTGCGACAAGTTCATCTACGTGGAGGTACTGCGCAGCGACGACGAAGAGGGCGAGGAGAGCCGCCGCCGCTCCGCCAAGGAGCTGAAGTCCGATAACCGCCTGGTCAGCCTGCTGCGCAAGGCGGTGGAGGCTTCCTCCGACGACAGCGGCTGGGCCTCCCTGGGGGCGGTGGGCAGCAATATCGTCAAGCAGTTCCCCGATTTCGACGCCCGCAACTACGGCTACAAGAAGCTCGGCGAGCTGGTCAGCGCCACCGAGCTCTTCGAGGTGGCCCAGCGCGGCGATGGCAAGGCGATCTATGTGCGCGACAAGCGCCGCAAGTCGGCCTGAGGCGGGCGGCGCTTCTGCTAGAGTAGGGCCTGCTGATGTTCCTCGGGCTTCACCAGGGAGCCCACGGGGTCGCTGGAACCCGGTCGAGGAGCTCGCGAAACCTCTTGAACCTAGCCAAGGAGCCCGAGTGTCCGAGCATGCTTTTTCCGAGGCCGAACGCCATGGCCTCTATCGCGCCATCTTCGAGCGCCGCGACGTGCGCTCGCAGTTCTTGCCCGAACCGATCCCCGCCGAGGTGCTGGCGCGGCTGCTGCAGGCCGCCCATCACGCCCCCTCGGTGGGTTTCATGCAGCCCTGGGATTTCCTGGTGATCGAGAACCGTGAACTGCGCGCGCGCATCCAGGCAAGCCATGACCGGGAGAACGCCCGGGCCGCCGGGAACTACCGGGGCGAGCGGGCCGAGCGCTATCGGCGCCTCAAGCTGGCGGGCATCCTCGATAGCCCCGTCAACCTCTGCGTGACCTGCGACCGGCGTCGCGGCGGGCCGCATGTGCTGGGGCGCAACTCCATGCTGGAGATGGATCGGTTCAGCACCTGCCTGGCGGTGCAGAACCTGTGGCTGGCGGCCCGCGCCGAGGGCGTGGGTGTGGGCTGGGTGAGTATCCTCGACCCGGTGGAACTGGCCGAGCTGCTGGGCCTGCCCGAGGGCGTCGAGCCGGTGGCCTACCTCTGCCTGGGCTATGTCAGCGAGTTCCTCGAGGCGCCGGAACTGGCCGCCCAGGGCTGGCGGCAGCGCCTGCCCCTGGCCGATCTGGTGCATGGCGACGGCTGGGGACGACCCCCGGAAACGCAAGCGCTCGAGCTGGCCCTGGCAGGCCTCGAGCCGCGATAATACCGCCCCTCTCCGAGACAAGACGCAGGACGCAGGTGAGTGACCCATGGCACTGAGCGAATTCGAGATCAAGCGGGCCGAGAAGGCCATCCAGGGCTTCCTGGCGACGCATCGTCCACCGCCCCAGATTCGCCCCCGGTTGGATCTCGGTGGGCGGGTCGACGGCCAGAGCGTGGAGATCTTCTCGATACGCCCCCGCTACGATGACCCCGGTACCCGCATGGAGACCCCGGCGGCCAAGGCCACCTACGTGAAGAGCCGTGGCCTGTGGAAGGTCTACTGGATGCGCGCCGACCTCAAGTGGCACGCCTACGAGCCCAGGCCCGAAGTGAAGAGCCTGGAGGCCTTCCTCGCCCTGGTGGGCGAGGATGCCCATGGCTGTTTCTTCGGCTAGCGTGGAACCCAGGCCGGCGTCGGCGACTCTATCTGCCGCCCCGCATGAGGTGGGGCACCCTCTATCGGCAAGGAGCAAGATGATGATGGATCCCCGTGTGCTGGGACTTTCCCTGCTGGCCCTGGGGCTGGCGGGCTGTGGCAGCGAGGCCGAGGCGCCTCCGGAGGAGGCCGGCGACTATGCCGCCCTGGTGGGTGAGTGGCGGGTGGTAGGGCATGAGGCGCCAGGCATCAGCGCCCTGAGCGAGGAGCAGGCCGAGGCCTGGCTGGGGGCGCGGCTGCGCATCAATACGGCCTGGATGGCCCTGGGAGAAACCTTCTGCGAAGGCATGACCCACGCGGCCGAGCCGCGTCCGGTCGGCGAGTTGCTGGCGGACTATCGCCTCGACGATGGCGCCTTGCCGCCCCTGGCCGGCCGCGAGGTGGTCGTTCAGCACCGCCTCGATTGTGACGGTCAGTCCTGGCCGACCCTGGGCGGGACCCTGCTGTGGCTGGACGAAGAGCGCCTGCTGGCGCCCTGGGAGGGCGTCTTCTTCATGCTGGAGCGTGACGACGGCTTCCGTGCCTACGGCAACGAGCCGTTCTGGAACCTGGCCATCGATACACAGGGCCTGCGCTTCGCCGATCCCTTCACCGGGCTCGATGTGCGCACGCCGCTGCCGGAGGCCGAGGCCCTGGCGGCGGGTGGCAGCGTCTACCACGCCCAGACCGAGGCCCATGACCTGCGGGTCGAGATTCGCCCCGAGACCTGCCACGACAGCATGGCAGGCGCCCCCTTCGAGACGACGGTGAGCGTGACCCTGGATGGCCAGCAGTTCGAGGGCTGTGGTGGCGCCGTGCCGACGTTCTAGGGCGCTCAAGGAAAGCAGGGCGGCAGGCTATCGCGCGGGTTGGCTAGGGCGGCGGCGTGTCCCCGCCGGTTGGCATGAGGGCAGTGGTCAAGGAAGGCAGAGCGGCAGGCTATTGTGCGGGTTGGCTAGGGAGGGGGCGGTCGGACGGCAGCAGCGGCGCTCAAGGAAGACAGAGCGGCAGGCTATCGCGCAGGGTGCGTGGGGTGATGCCCAGGTCGGCGAAGGTGCCCACGCCCTCGCCGACGAGGTTGTCCTCGGCCATCAGCCATACCTGATCGCGGGTCAGGGGCGGGTGGGGGAGCAGCGAGAGCAGACCGGCCAGGGCATGCCAGGCCCAGAAGGGCACCGGCAGCAGAGGGCGTTCCCGCCCCAGGTGCGCCTCGAGGCGTTCGAGGATCTCCCGATAGCCGAGCACGTCCGGGCCGCCCAGCTCGAAGAGTCGCCGAGCCGGGGCCGGCCCGGTCAGCAGGGCCAGCGCCGCCCGGGCCACGTCGGTGACATGCACCGGCTGCAAGCGGGTCTCGCCGCGGCCGAACAGGGGAATCGCCGGCAGCCGGGTCAGCCGTGCCAGGCCATTGAGGAAGGCGTCCCCGGGGCCGAACAGCACGCTGGGGCGCAGGATGATCGCCTTGGGCAGGTGCTCCAGCACGGCCGCCTCGCCCCGGGCACGGGCGCGCACATAGGCCGATGGCGAGTCAGGGCGGGCGCCGATACCGGAGAGCTGCACCAGCCGCGTGACGCCCGCCTCCCGAGCCAGCCGGGCCAGGCGGGCGGCCCCCTCCACATGGATCGTCTCGAAGCCGGCCCCGGGGCGCTCCACATAGCCACTCACCGCATTGATCACCGCCGAGGCGCCGGTCAGTGCCTCGGTGATCGTACCCTCGTCGCGAATATCCGCCGGGCAGAGGGTGATGGGATCCTGGGGTTCCGCCCAGTCGGGCCAGCGCGGATGGCGTGCCGCCAGGCGGACCGGGTGGCCCGCCTCCACCAGTTCACGCACCAGGTGTCGCCCCAGGAAACCGGTGCCGCCGAAGACCAGCGTCTCGCTTGTGGGTTGGCTCATGGGGGTTATCCCATCAGGTCGAGGAGGCGTTCCACCGCCAGCAGCAGCTGGCGTCGCGGCTGGGCGCCTTCCAGCACCCCGGCATGTTCGCCATCCAGCATAAAGCGCAGGCCGGGTACCCCGGAGATGCCCAACACCTGGGCCTGATGCTGATCGTCGCGCACCGCCTGACGAAAACGCCCTTCGTGAAGCGCTCGGGCCAGGTCGTGGCCATCCAGCCCCAGGGCCGCGGCCTGAGTCATCAGGGCGTCGATATCGCCCAGGTCGAGGCTGGCCTCGAAGAAACCGCGAAACAGCGCCAGGCGCAGGGCGGTGCCGGCTTCGGGGGCCTGTGCCTCGGCCCAGGCGTGGGCCTCGTGGGCCAGCCGCGAGCGGGGCTGGAGACTCGGCAGGCGCAGGGTCAGGCCCCGCTCGACGGCCATGGGGTAGACCGAGCGTTGCCAGACGTCATGCAGGTAGTCGGCGTCGGGGTCGAGGGGCGGGTGGGGCTCGGGACGCAGCTCGAAGGCCCGCCAGCGAATGCCGAGGGCTTCGCCGAAGCGGGCCTGGATGGCCTCCAGTTCGGGAAGCTCCAGGTAGCAGAAGGGGCAGACGAAGTCGCTGAAGACTTCGAGTGTGATGCGAGGTTGAGGCATGGTGGTTCTCTTGGCGAGGAACTTTCCCCTAGGGTAACGTCAGGGTGCGCCGGTGAACCACTCTGCCGCTTTCAGGCGTAGGTATTGATCTGGGTGCCGAGGTGCCCCTGGTCGGCCAGTTGCGGCTCGGCGGAGGCGGACTCCAGCAGGGCGGTGACCTGTTGCTGCTGGGTGGTCAGGGCCTCCTTGAAGATCTGCATCTGCGCTTGCTGGGCGACCTGGGCCTGCTGCATGACCAGGGCCTGGCTAACGGTGTGATTGATGGCCGAATCCATATTGGCATTCCTTGAATTAGCAAAAGTCCCTGTCACGCTATCAGTCCGCCCTCCGTGATGCCAGGCCTTCCCGAGGTGGAGTCTACCGCGCCGGCGGTGTAGGCTTGCCGGTTTCCTGATAACGCAAGGACTCTCGCGATGAGCGATCTGCCCAATTGTCCCGCCTGTGGTTCCGAATACACCTACGAGGATGGCATTCAGTTGGTCTGCCCCGAGTGCGGCCACGAGTGGGCCAGGGACGCCGCGCCGGAGTCGCTGGAAGACGAGCTGGTGGCCCTGGATGCCAATGGCAATCGCCTCGCCGATGGCGATACCGTCACCGTGATCAAGGACCTCAAGGTCAAGGGCTCCTCCTCGGTGATCAAGGTGGGCACCAAGGTCAAGGGCATTCGCCTGATCGAGGGCGACTCCGAGGGTGGCCATAACCTCGACTGCAAGGTGGAAGGCATCGGCCCGCTGAAACTCACCTCGAAGTTCGTCAAGAAGGCCTGAAGGCCGGCGCTTCTGGCCAGGGGACACCAGGGAGTGGAGTCATCATGGGCAATACCCGTTCGGTCTGGCGCGGGCTAGCGGTGGCACTGCTGATGTTGGGCGGCCTCGAGGCCCAGGCGCGGCCCTTCTATGCACCACCGGCGCCGGCCCCGGATGCACCGGTCTTCAGCGGTAGTGCCGAGCTCGGCTACACCCAGCTCTCTGGCAATACCGATAGCCAGACCCTGATCGGCAAGGCCAACCTCACCTGGCTCACCGGCGACTGGACCCACAGCCTGCGCGGCGAGGTGCGGAACGTCAGTCGGGACGGGGCCTCCCGCGCCGAGCGCTACCTGCTGGCCCTGCGCGAGCGGGTTGATATCTCATCCAGCCTCTACCTGTTCGGTTTCGCCCGCTGGGACAAGGATCGCTTCGGCGGCTACGACCAGCAGGTGACCGCTATTCTCGGGTATGGTCGTCAGGTGCTCGATGGCGAGACGCACCGCCTCTCGCTGGAGGCGGGGCCCGGTTATCGCCATGACTGGATCAGCGAGGCGTCGAGTGAGCGCCTGGCGGTGGGGTATGCCGCCGCCGACTACGAGTGGCGACTCTCCGACTATGCCAGCTTCAATCAGGAGCTCTCCCTGGAGGGGACCCGCGAGAACACCACCTCCCGTTCGCTGAGTTCGCTGACCGCCCAGCTGAATGCGCGGCTGGCGCTGCGCCTTTCCCATGAGATCAAGCGCAATTCCGATCCCCCCGAGGGGACCGATGCCCGCACCGATCAGACCACCAGCGCCTCGCTGCTCTATCGCTGGTAGCCGACTCTGCCGCTCTATGCCTAAGGTGAAGAGAGTGGTGTCGAGGAGAGCCAGGATGAGCATGATTCCTATCGGTGGCGGGGCAGGTGAGGGCGCCCCCGTCGAAGCCAGTCACGCCGAACGTATTCACGCCGAACGTATTCACGCCGAACGTATTCTCGAGGCGGCCCTGCGCCAGGCCGAGACTCGCGGCTGGGAGGCGGTGTCGCTGATCGAGGTGGCGGCCGGCCTGGGTGTGTCCGCGGAGGCGGTGCTGGATCACTATCGGGACGCCAACGACGTCGCCGATGCCTGGTTCCGGCGCGGCTGGCGCGCCATGCTGGCCGACAAGCCCCCGGGCTTTGCCGCCTGGCCGCCCCGGGAGCGCCTGCGCCACTGCCTGCTGGCCTGGTTCGATGCCCTGGCGAGCCATCGCCGAGTGACGGTGCAGATGCTGCGCACCAAGGCTCATCCCCCCCACCTGCATACCTGGGTACCGATGCTCTTCGATCTGTCGCGGACCGTGCAGTGGTGGCGCGAGGCGGCGCGCCTTGAGGCGCCCTATGGCAGCCGGCGGGCCCAGCTGGAGGAAGTCGGTCTCACCGCCCTGTTCCTGGCCACCTTGCGGGTCTGGGCCCGTGACGAGAGCGAGGGACAGCGTCGTACCCGGCGCTTTCTCGAGCGCCGCCTGGAGCGTGCCGAGTGGTGGCTGAGTCGCTGTGACCGGTGCCGCATACGACACCGCCGAGGCCACAGGGCCTCGGCGGGGTAAGGCGCCGTTCGGGGAGGGCAATCCCTACCGGCGGTCCAGGGCTTCCTCGGCGCGGGCCTGCCAGGGGCCGGGCAGGGCGGCGGCGCGCTCGAAGGCCTCCCGCGCCCGCTCCGGGGCGTCGAGCCCCTCCAGGGTCAGGCCCAGGTTGAGCCAGGCCACCGCCAGCTGCGGGTCCGCCTCGGTGGCGCGCCGGAAGGCTTCCGCTGCCCCCCGAGGATCGCCGCCGCCATGGCGGGCGTTGCCCAGGGCGAACCAGCCCATGGCGGCCTCCGGCCAACGCCGGGTCAGTGCCTCCCAGGCGGGCAGGGCGGCCAGCGGTCCCTGGGCCCGTTCGAAGTCGGCGATGGCCTGCAGGCTCCTCACCGGCCCGGTGCTGGCGGGCAGCTCCCCCGGCGGCAGGGCCACGACTGCCCAGCGCTCGCTGCGCGCCCAGGTGGCATCGAAGCGCCGGAACGACTCCAGCCGCTCGGGCTCCTCGCCACTGTGCAGGGTCATCAGGCGGTCATCCAGGTCATAGCCGATGGCCACGGCGTAGTGCCACATGGGCCAGGCCGGCAGTGACAGGTTCTGCATCACCACTACCGGGTGGCCGGCGGCCAACTCCTCGAGCAGCGACTCGAAGCGCCCATCGAGCACGAAGGGGACCCGCCCCTGGCGGCGCAGGGTGGCCAGCATCTCCGGCTGCACGCTGCCCTCCCGATGGGGGAGGAAGACCTGGGGGATCAGCTCGTCCACCGTGGCATCGACGCCGCTGGCATTGAGTACCATGGCCAGGGATGCCGGGCCGCACTGGTACTCCCGCTGGGCATGGAAGGGGACCCCCTCCAGCTGCACCCGGGGCGGTACGCCCATGGCCTCGGGACTGGCCAGGCGCGGCGCACTGGCGCAACCGGACAGGAGCGACAGGCCGAGCATCAACAGCACAACGCCCGCGAGGCGGGCGTTGAGGCGTGAGCGGTGGCCGGGGACCTGGCCCCGTCGCTTAGCGGGTAAAGGGAAACGCATTGGTCAGGCCCAGGATATCGGTGACCAGCAGGATCACGAAGACCGCGAACAGCACGCCTATCACGCTGGCGCCGGCGGGCAGTTGCTCCAGTTGGTCGGCCATCTGGCGAACTTCGGCATCGGAGAGGGCGGCCACGCGAGCCTCGACTTCGGCCGGGTCGACGCCCTGGGCGACCAGTTGGTCCTGGACCTCCTGGCGGGCGAGGATCTCGCTGATGCGTTCCCGGTCGGCGCTGACCTGGTCCTGGCTCAGGGCCTCCTGGGTGGAGATCAGGCCGGTGGCCGGGCTGGGGGCGGCGGCGACCGGCAGGCTGCCGAGCACCAGGCAGAGGATCAGCAGGGGGCTGAGGACGCGTGCGACTGTCTTCATCATAAGAGGATTCCTTACTCTGGGAATGGCTTCCGGCTTCGTTTCCTACGGCACTCAGGCGGGTGCCGTCACGCGATGCTTCTCCAGTATAGAGTTAGAGCCCTATGATTTTCATGCCTTTTCTGCGCCCTTCTCGGAGGAGAGCGGCGACCGGGAAAGCCTGTTATCGAGATATCAGCAAACCAACCTTCACCTCGCTGGTGCATTTTGTCAGAATCCTGCCTCCTTCTGGTGCATTCAGTGGACGATCATGAAGACCTATTTCGGCAAGATGCGTGGCGAGCCCGCGCGGCGCCCCCGTGCCGACTGGCAGGACGCCCTCTGGTCCTGGGCCGGTGCCTTCGCCGGCATGGGCGCCATCTGCTGGCTGAGTGCCCATTGGCTCAGCGATCAGCTGTTGATCCTCGGCTCCTTCGGCGCCACCTCGGTGCTGATCTATGCCGCCCCCCAGAGCCCCTTCGCCCAACCCCGCAACGTGCTGCTGGGCAGCATGCTGTCGGCGGGCGTCGGCGTGGCTTGCGTCCAGGCGCTGGGCACCACGGCCCTGGCCGTGGCCCTGGCGGTCTCCCTGGCCATTCTGGTGATGCAGTTGACCCACACCGTCCACCCGCCCGGCGCCGCCGCCGGCCTGATCGCCGTGGTCGGTGGCCCCGAGGTCGAGGCCCTGGGCTGGTGGTATCCACTGCTGCCGGTGGGCCTCGGCTGCGCGGTGATGCTGGTGGTGGCCATCCTGGTCAATAACCTGGCTCGCCATCGCCGCTATCCCGTGCATTGGCGTTGAGCCTCCAGGGTGAAGCCAAGGCGCTAATTCATGGCATTCTAGGTAAGATGGGGATAACCGCTGCAGACAGGGAAATGACTAGGGCGCGCCATGCCGGAGACCAAGCCTTCTTACACCCGCATCAAGGACTATCTGCTCGAAGAGATCGAGCGCGGAGCTTTCGCTCCGGGGGATCGTATTCCCGCAGAGAATGCGTTGGCCAAGAGTTTTGGCGTGAGCCGCATGACCGCCAACAAGGCGATCCGGGATCTGGTCAACAAGGGGCTCTTGATGCGGAGAACCGGATCCGGCACCTATGTGGTGGAGCGCAAGGCGGAGTCCTCGCTGTTCGAGATCAAGAATATCGCGGATGAGATTGCCGCCCGAGGGGGGAGGCACAGCAGCGAAGTGATTCGCTTGGAGGAGGTCAGTGCACCCGAGGAGGTGGCTATCTTTCTCGGGGTGCGGACCGGCTCGACGGTCTTTTATTCCGAGATCGTGCACCGGGAGGATGGGGTCAAGATCCAGTTGGAGCGGCGTCATGTGAACCCCAAGCTGGCCCCCGACTATCTTCAGCAGGACTTCGAGACGCAAACACCGAATGCGATCCTCGTGGCCCGCTACCCGGTCACCGACGTGGAGCATTCGGTTGAGGCGGTGCTACCTAGCCCGCATGAAGCCGCCTTGCTGGATATTGCCGAAGGCGAGGCTTGTCTGAAAGTGATTCGACGCAGTTGGTCCGGCGAGCTGTTGATCAGCTACACGCAGCTGCTGCACCCGGGGTCTCGCTATAGGCTGAACGCCAGGGTGAATGTCAGTCACCTCTAGAAAGCCAGGTATCGCGACTCGCACAAAGGCCACCCTCCGGGTGGCCTTTGTTGTTTTGGCAGGGGTTAGCCAGCGAGGAACAGGACGAGATAGCCGGCCGGGATCGCCAGGAACAGGCCGATGGCGGTGCGAATGAACCAGATCGCCAGCAGCTGCGGAATGGAAATGGGAATGTTGGTGGAGAGAATGCAGGGAATCGATGCCGAGAAGAACAGGATCGTGGAGATCGACACGATGGCGGTGGCGAAGCGGGCCACGAAGGAGGCCTCGGTCATCTGCAGGGCCGGCAGGAACAGCTCGGCGAGGCCAGACGCGGTGGCCTGGGCCAGCATCAGGCCATCATCGAGTCCCCAGGGCAGTACGAAGGGGTAAAGGGCATAGCCGAGCCAGTCGAATACCGGGGTATAGGTGGCCACCAGCAGGCCGATCAGCCCGACCGACATGATCGAGGGGAGGATGCTCATGGCCATCAGCACCCCCTCGCGGGCGTTGCTGAGTACATTGCGTTGCAGGCTCGGTGCCCGCTCGGCGGCTCCCAGTCCGGCACGCAGCGCGCTGCTCAGGCGCTCTCCCCGGGGCACCATCGGCTCGGGGTTGGTGGCATCGGCGCTCATGCGGCTGATCGGCGGAATGCGTGCGGTAATGGCGGTGATCAGGAAGGTGATCAGCAGGGTCAGCCAGAAGTAGTGCAGCCAGACATGCATGATGTTCAGGGTGTTTGCCACCACGATCATGAAGGTCACCGAGGCGGTGGAAAAGCCGGTGGCAATGATGGCCGCCTCGCGGTTGGAGTACATGCCGCTGGTATAGACCCGGTTGGTGATCAGCAGTCCGATGGAGTAGCTGCCGACGAAGGAGGCCACCGCATCGATGGCGGAGCGGCCCGGCGTCTTCCATAGCGGGCGCATCAAGGGCTGGCAGATCACTCCGACCAGTTCCAGCAGCCCGTAGGTGGTGAGCAGGGCAAGGAAGATGGCGCCGATGGGCACGATCAGGCTGACCGGCACCACCAGCTTGTCGAGCAGGAAGGGCAGCTTGTCGGGTTCGTGCAGTAGGGCGGGTCCGACGCCACTCATGGCCATCACCATGAAGGCGACCCCGGCCACTTTGAGCAGGGTAAATACCAGATTGGTGGTGCTACGCCGCCAACTGCCGGTGACAAAGGGGTAGATAGCACCGGCGGTAATCACGGCCAAGGCGTACCAGGGGGCCCAATCGCCCAGCAGGCCGATGCAGTAGCGCACGAGGTGATCCAGCAGGATGGTAGAGCGTCCGCCGATCTCGATGGGCACGAAGAAGAAGAGGATGCCGATGCTGCTGGGGATCACCAGCTTCATCAGGTTCCACCAGTTGCTTTTCCTGTTCTTGGGGTAGTCCGCCAGTTTTTCCATATGGAATTCCGCCGTTGGGTTTGTTGTGTCATGGCAATGTGTATATACAGCATCATCGAGATTCCTCCCCTCTCCTAGTTTTTTGAATTAGACATTAGTCTCACAGACATGAGGTGAGATTAAAATATTTGCATTAAAAACAATGGTTTAATATTGCCTGTGGTATTTTTCTCTCATTGCGCTATTGACTGATCCGGTGCCCATGGTTGATATCTGTATATACACATTTGGCGCCATCAGGGCGCCTCCTCCCAATCACAACATCGAGGACGCCTCATGACCCAGTATCAGCCCATCGATCGCGATCCGCGCCACGACCCGTCCCGCCGGAACGCCGGCCGCCAGATCGGCGCCCCCACCGGCACCGAGCTCAGCTGCAAGAGCTGGCTCACCGAGGCACCGCTGCGCATGCTGATGAACAACCTCCACCCGGACGTGGCCGAGCGCCCCGAGGACCTGGTGGTCTATGGCGGCATCGGCCGTGCCGCCCGTGACTGGCAGTG
>NZ_JADOTW010000074.1 GCF_015645095.1 Halomonas sp. 328 | reverse complement strand
CCTGAATTCAACCAATAAGCGCAGCACCTGATGTGTCCAGTGCTCCTGAATACTCGCCCAGAAATACCAGGGCGGGTGTCCGATAGCCAAGCCGCTTTCGGGGACGCTCATTCAGCTTCTTCACCACCTTGCGCAGCTCGGCGTCGGTGACCTGCCGGAAGTCCGTCCCCTTGGGGAAGTATTGCCGAAGCAAGCCATTGGTGTTCTCGTTGCTCCCCCGCTGGCCGGAGCAGTAGGGGTCACAAAAGTAGGTCGTTGCGGTCACCGCCTTGGCCACGTTTTCGTGGCCGGCAAATTCCGAGCCATTGTCCATCGTGATGGTCTTTACTGCGCCGCGGCGCGGCTTCAGCAGTCGGATCATGGCCGCCTGGGTCAGCTCCGCCGTGACCTTGGGCAGCCTTGCTGCCAACAGGTAACCACTACGACGCTCGACCAGCGTGACCAGCCCCGATTGCTTGTGTCCTTGGATCACGGTGTCACCCTCCCAGTGACCGATCGTCAGCCGATCCTCGACCTCCGCCGGACGCTGCTCGATACCCACGCGATTGGGGATCTTGCCAAGCCCAGCGCTCTTGGCCTGGGCGCGGTGCTTGCTGCGCCGCTTGGGTTGGCGGAGGTGCCGCCACAGATCCCCACCCCGCGCCTTGTCGTCCCAAATCAAGGAGTAGATCCACTGGTGACTGACCCCAACGCCACTCAAGCGCGCCATGAAGCTGCTGATCTGTTCGGGACTCCACTCTTCACGCAACCGATCGACAACGGCGGCGATCACACCGGGCAAGCGCTTTGTCGGCTTCCAGGCGGTGCGGCGCCGGTGATCGCTGAGTGCCTGGGCCTGTTCAGGATCGTAGCCACTGGCGGTAGCGTTTCGGCGCAGCTCGCGACTGATCGTGCTGCTGTGAACGCCGAGCTCGCGGGCGATCTGCCTCTGGCTCATGCCCAAGCCATGACGGGCATGAATCTGGTATCGTTGCGTCTGGGTCAGCTGTCGGTATCCCATGCTCTGCTTCACTTTGGTCGGTAAAGCAGGGAGGGTACCGGCGCTGGCCCTCTTGCTTCTACCGCGTGGTCCAAAGTGCTGCGGTTATTCTATGAATCCAGG
>NZ_JADOTW010000024.1 GCF_015645095.1 Halomonas sp. 328 | reverse complement strand
AGCTGGAAGCTGGAAGCTGGAAGCTGGAAGCTGGAAGCTGGAAGCTGGAAGCTGGAAGCTGGAAGCTGGAAGCTGGAAGCTGGAAGCTGGAAGCTGGAAGCTGGAAGCTGGAAGCTGGAAGCTGGAAGCTGGAAGCTGGAAGCTGGAAGCTGGAAGCTGGAAGCTGGAAGGCAGCATGATCCAGCCAACCCTGGGGTCAAGGGCTTTCTTCTAGCTTCCAGCTCATGGCTTAAAGCTCCCGGCGCAGCCGGGGTGGCTTCAGGCGCCCGGCTCGTCGTCTTCCGGGTAGCGCAGCGGCACCAGGCTCTTCTTCACCGACTTGAGCTGCTCGGCGAGCCGGGGGCCGCGGGTCTTGGCCACGCCCACCGCCAGCACGTCCACCAGCACCAGGTGGGCGATCCGCGAGCTCATGGGGGTGTAGATCTCGGTGTCCTCGTGAACATCGATATAGAGCGGCAGGCTCACCTCCTCGGCCAACGGCGAGCCACTGGGGCAGAGGCCGATCACGGTGGCCCCGGCCTCCCGGGCCAGGCGCACGCTGGCCACCAGGGCACGGGTACGGCCGGTCTGGGAGATCGCCACCACCACGTCGCCCTTGCCCAGGGTCACCGCCGACATGTTCTGCATATGCGGGTCGGTATAGGCCGAGGTGGAGATCTGCAGACGAAAGAACTTGTGCTGGGCGTCGAAGGCCACGGCACCGGAGGCCCCAAAGCCGTAGAACTCCACCCGGTTGGCCATGGCCAGGGCATTGATGGCCTGGTTGAGGGCCTCGATATCCAGGCGGTCGCGCACCGAGAGCAGGGTGCCCACGGTGGAGTCGAAGATGTTATGGGAAAATTCGGCAACGCTGTCGCTGTCGTTCATGGAGAACTGGGCGAACTGACTGCCGGTGGCCAGCATCTGGGCCAGCTTGAGCTTGAAGTCCTGAAAACCGTTGCAGCCCAGGGCGCGGCAGAAGCGCACCACCGTGGGTTCGCTGACCTTGGCCTCGGTGGCCAGGTCGACGATGCGCATATGGATCACTTCCTCGGGGTTGCGCAGCACAAAACGGGCCACTTTCTGCTCGGAGCGACGAAAGTGCTCCATGCGACCTCTTAACTCATCGAATAGGGCGCGGCTCACGGTTCGCTCCTCGTTCTTTCGTTATCGTCAGGGACCCGACGGGGCGTCCGTTGAGTATGCCCAGCCCGGGGCCGGGCTGTCAGCACCGGAATCTCGACGCTTGACATCAACGGCCGGTCTGGGTCATCAAATTGTCAAGTAGGTTATAGTAAGAGAAGCAGTGTCGACACTTTTGTTGCTTGCGTCCTCTGCAGGAGAACCGACTCATGCGCGATATGGAACGGCTATCCACGCTTCGTAATGAACTGCTCGATATCTTCATGAGCATGGAGAACGACGAACACCAGCAGCGCCAGAAGAGCGCCGCCGTGCGCCATCTGCGGGCCCGTCGCGGCATCGAGCTGCATGGCGAATTCAAGCGCCTCGAGAAGGAGATCAGCGACCTCGACGACGCCTTGCAATAGTCCCGAATACAGCGAGCCCCGGGATCACCGGGGCTCGCCAAGGGGGTCAGCGTACGGCTAGCGGCCTAGCTCAGATCAGGCCCGTCACGAAGACGATGACCACCCCCACCGGCGCGATAAAACGCGCGCTGGCATGCCACAGGGTCGCGGCGGTACCGCCGAGGCCCAACTCCTTCTCGACGCTGGCGCGATCCAGGCACCAAGCCACGAAGACCACCGCACCCAGCCCAGTCAGGGGCAAGAGGATCTTGCTGGTGAAGGTATCCAGCAGGTCGAAGACGTTGAGCCCGAACAGCACCGGCACATCCCAGACATTGAACGACAGCAGGGCGGCGATGCCCAGGAGCCAGACCGCACCGGCGCTGGCCAGGGTGGCGGCGACCCGCGACAGCGGGGTGCGCTCTTCCACCAGCTCCACCACCGGCTCCAGCAGCGAGATCGCCGAGGTCAGGGCGGCGAAGGTCAGCAGCAGGAAGAACATCAGGCCGAGGATCATGCCGCCGCCCATGTTGCCGAAGGCCAGGGGCAGGGTGACGAAGATCAGGCCGGGACCGGAGTCGGGGTCGAGGCCGTTGGCGAAGACGATGGGGAAGATCGCCATGCCGGCGATCAGCGCCACCACGGTGTCGAGGATGATCACGGTGCGGGCGGTACCGATCAGGTTGACGTCCTCGCCCAGGTAGGAGCCGTAGGCCATCATGATGCCCATGCCCAGGGACAGGGTGAAGAAGGCCTGGCCCATGGCGGCCAGCACCACGCCACCGTCCAGGGCGCTCCAGTCGGGACGGAACATGAAGGCCAGGGCCTCGCCGAAGTGGCCGGTGGTCATGCCGTAGCCCACCAGCAGCAGCAGCAGGATGAACAGGGCCGGCATCAGGGTGCGCACCGCGCTCTCCAGGCCCTTGGTCACGCCGCGGGCGACGATCCACACCACCAGTGCCATAAAGGCGGTGTGCCACAGCAGCAGCAGGCCGGGGCTGCTCAACAGGCCACCGAAGAGGCCGCCGATGCCGTCGGCATCCTGGCCACTGAAGGCGCCGGTCACCGAGCTCAGGGTATAGGAGAGCGACCAGCCGCCGATCACGCTATAGAAGGAGAGGATCAGGAAGGCCGCCAGCACGCCGCTGGCCCCGACCAGCAGCCAGGCGCCGGGTTGACCCCGCTCCCGTGCCAGCTCGGCCATGGCGTTGATGGGATTCTTCTGGCCACGCCGGCCGATCAGCCACTCGGCGACCAGAATGGGAAGCCCGATCACCGCCACACAGATCAGGTAGACCAGGACGAAGGCGGCCCCGCCGCTATCGCCCACCATATAAGAGAAACGCCAGATATTGCCCAGGCCGACGGCGGAGCCGGTGGCGGCCAGGATAAAGGCCATCTTCGATGACCATTGTGCATGGGATAGTTTCGACATGATTCACCCTGATTGTGCGTGTCGTTATCGATCGGTCGGATGCGATAACGGCTTGTGCTTATTGTTGCCACGTCCAGGTCGCCATGGGTCACACGGCATACCAAGGGCATGACAGGATCCAGGCAGGATCGCTGCCAAGTCACGCCCCCTCTCACCATAGTGCCTTGTCGGCGCTTCAGCAGGAGGGTGCCGAGCACCGTAACCTTACCGAATCCACGCAGGATCCGCGCAAAACCCGGGAAGATCTTTGGATAAACAGCGCTCAGAACGGTAAAACTATCCGATCATACGCTCGATGGCCAGGCCCGGCTGCCGCGAAGGCTTCAACCCAGGGACGATATCGATAGATTAGAAAAGACTGACCTGCTGCTCGCCGGGAAAGGCGGCCAGCGCCGGCAGGGAGACGCGGCGAGCCACCTCGCCATAGAGGGAGCGCGCCAGGGCCGGTGCCTCCCGGTTATCCGGGGTATGCACAAAGAGGAAAGGGGTTTTCCCCTGTTTTATCCACAGGGCCAGGCGCTCCGCCCAGGGGGTGAAACGCTCCCGGTTGATCGCCTCGTCGAAGTGACCGATAAAGCGCACCAGGGGCGAGGTCGCCGTGGAGAGCACATGCAGCGGGACTCTCGGCTTTTCGCCCTGGGCCTTGCTCAGCCGCGGGTCCCCTCCGGCGGGGGTCGCGAAGAGCGGGCGCACGTCCAGCATCACCCGATCGACACCGTGACTTATCAACAATCGGTTGAGGGCCCGCTCCGCCTCCCCCTTGTGGAAAAAATCGGGGTGGCGTACCTCCACCGCCGCCGGCAGATGCCCCGGCCAGGCCTGGAGCAGGGACGCCAGTCGGGGCAGCTCCTGGCCGCCGAAATCCCGGGGCAGCTGGATCATCAGCGGGCCCAGGCGATCCTGGAGAGGCGCCAGGGCGTCTAGAAAGGCCTCGAGCTCCTGCTCGATGCCGACCAGGCGCCGGCGGTGGGTCAGCTCGGCGGGCAGCTTGAAACAGAAACGGAAATGCCTCGGCGCCTGACGCGCCCAGGCGGCCACGGTCTCCGCCCGAGGAGCCCCGCTGTAGAAGGTGGTATTGCCCTCCACGGTGTCGAAGACCGTGGCGTACTCGGCCAACATGCCGTCGCTGCCGCCATGGGGAGCGAAGAGGCGCCCCCGCCAATCGCCATTGGCCCACATGGCCAGGCCCAGATAAAGGCGCTGGCCCGGCGTCTCGACGGGTAGCGAGCGGTCACAAAACGGCAATGACATTCTGGATCGACCCTGGCAGCATGGGTGGCCGCGAGTTTACCGGAACGAGCCCTCCCACCTCCATGGAAAGCCTCAACCTGACCCTTTTCCAGGCCCTGAATGCCTCTCCCGAGGCGCCCCAGGCACTACGCTGGCTGGCCGAGGCCTGCGCCGTCTACCTGATCTGGCTGATTCCGGTGCTGCTGGTGGTGGGCTGGCTGCGCGGCAGCGATCGCCTGCGCCGGCCGCTGCTGGAGGCCTTCCTGGCCACCCTGGTTGCCCTGGTAATGAGCTGGCTGATCGGCTGGCTCTGGCCCACCCCACGGCCCTTTATGGTGCCGGTGGGGCAGCACTTCCTGGCCCATGCGGCCACCGCCTCCTTTCCCAGCAGCCACCTGACCATCATGCTGACCATGGGAGCGAGCCTGTGGCTGCATCCGGGCACTCGACGCCTCGGTCGCTACCTGCTGCTGCTGGCCCTGCCGGTGGCCTGGGCGCGAATCTATCTGGGGGTGCATTTTCCCCAGGACATGCTGGGAGCCGCCCTGCTCGCCGCCGGCATCGCCGGCCTGGTGGCCGCCAGCCGTTCCTGGCTGATCACCCCCCTCTACGAGCGGGTGGCGCGACGCCTCTTCCACCGGCTCTTCGCCCCGCTGATCCGCCGCGGCTGGTTGCAGCCCTAGGCTTCACCATCATCGACTTGGGTTTATTCCACCGTGACCGATTTGGCCAGGTTCCGTGGTTGATCCACATCGGTGCCCTTGAGCACTGCCACATGGTAGGAGAGCAACTGTAGAGGCAGGGTGTAGAGGATCGGTGCCAGGGCCTCGTGTACCGCCGGCAGGCGCATTACCCGCAGCCCCTCACCGGCCTCCAGGGCCACGCTCTCGTCGGCGAAGACGAAGAGCTCGCCGCCTCGAGCCCGCACCTCCTGGAGGTTGGACTTGAGCTTGTCGAGCAGCTCGTCGTTGGGGGCGACGGAAATGACCGGCATCTCGCTGTCGACCAGGGCCAGGGGGCCGTGCTTGAGCTCGCCGGCGGGGTAGGCCTCGGCATGGATATAGGAGATCTCCTTGAGCTTCAAGGCCCCCTCCAGGGCGATGGGGTAGTGAGCGCCACGCCCCAGGAAGAGCGCATGGTGCTTCTCGGCGAAGGCCTCGGCCAGGGACTCGATCTCACCATCCAGGGCCAGCACCCGGGTCACCGCCGTGGGCAACTCGCGCAGCGCCTCGAGCAGGCCCGCCGGTGCTTCCTGGCCTTGCACCCGCTGCAGGGCCAGGGTCAGCAGCAGAAGCGCCGTGAGCTGGGTGGTGAAGGCCTTGGTGGAGGCCACGCCGATCTCCGGACCGGCCTGGGTCAAGAGGGTCAGGTCCGACTCCCGCACCAATGAGCTACCCGGCACATTGCAGATCGCCAGGCTGGCCAGGTAGCCGCTCTCCTTGGCGAAGCGCAGCGCCGCCAGGGTATCGGCGGTCTCGCCGGACTGGGAGAGGGTGACGAAGAGGGTATTCTCCGGCACCACCACCCGGCGGTAACGGTACTCCGAGGCCACCTCCACCTGGGTGGGCAGGCCCGCATAGCGCTCCAGCCAGTAACGGGCCACCAGGCCGGCGTGGTAGCTGGTGCCGCAGGCGACGATATGGATCTGGCGCACCTGCTGGAAGAGCGCCTCCGCCCCGCTGCCGAAGCCGTTGATCAGCACCCCTTCCTTGCCGAGCCGCCCCTCCAGGGTGGCGGCGATCACCGCCGGCTGCTCATGGATCTCCTTGAGCATAAAGTGGCGGTAGCCGCCCTTGCTGGCGACTCCGTCGCCATGCTCGAAGACCCGCACCGGGCGCTCCACCGCCTGCCCCTGGGCATCATAGACGGCGATCTCGCCGCCCGGGCCGAGGCGCACCACATCGCCCTCCTCCAGGTAGATAAAGCGGTCGGTGACCTGCAGCAGCGCCAGCGGATCCGAGGCCAGGAAGGCCTCCTCGATGCCCACCCCCACCACCAGGGGGCTGCCCTGGCGGGCACCGATCACCACGCCGGGCTCCAGGGGGCTCATCACCCCCAGGGCGTAGGCGCCATCCAGGCCGGCGGCCACCGCCTGTACCGCCGCCAGCAGCCCCTTGCCGTCGCGCAACTGGCGCGCCAGCAGATGGGCCACCACCTCGGTATCGGTCTCGGAGGTAAAGGCGTAGCCCTCGGCCTGGAGCTCGCGGCGCAGCGCCTCGAAGTTCTCGATGATGCCGTTATGCACCACCGCCAGGGCGTCGCCGGACTGATGGGGGTGGGCATTGGCCTCGCTGGGCTTGCCATGGGTGGCCCAGCGGGTGTGGGCGATACCACTCTGCCCCACCAGGGGGGCCTCGGCGAGGCGCGCCTCCAGGGCCGCCACCTTGCCCAGGGCGCGGCGCCGGGCCAGCTGGCCCGAGGCCTCGAGCACCGCCATGCCAGCGGAGTCGTAGCCCCGGTACTCCAGGCGCTTGAGGCCCTCCAGCAGGATGGCCTGCACATTGCGGCCAGCGACCGCGGCGACGATTCCACACATGCTTGTGTCTCCTTGAGAAAAAGGCGGCGATTTAATCGACGTCGATGGCGACCCGGATCACCTCGACCCCCTGGGCCTCGATGGCGGCCGATGACTTATCCCCAAGCCCTTCGTCGCTGATCAGGGTGTGGATAACCTGCCAGGGCAGTTCCAGGTTGGGAATCCGCCGCCCCACCTTGGCGGACTCCGCCAGCACCACCACCTCCCGGGAGACCTCCGCCATGACACGGGAGAGGCCCAGCAGCTCGTTGAAGGTGGTGGTGCCCCGGGCCGGGTCGATACCATCGGCGCCGATAAACAGCTGGTCGAAGTCGTACTGGCGCAGCACCTGCTCCGCCACCTGGCCCTGGAAGGATTCGGAGTGGGGATCCCAGGTGCCACCGGTCATCAGCAGCATCGGTTCCTCCTCCAGCTCGCGCAGGGCATTGGCCACCGCCAGGGCGTTGGTCATCACCACCAGGCCGGCCTTGCCCGCCAGGCCGGGGATCATCGCCGAGGTGGTGCTGCCACTGTCGATGATGATGCGCTGGTGCTCGCGAATGCGCTGGCAGGCGGCCCGGGCGATGGCCCGCTTGGCCGGAGAGAGGCGCGGCTCCCCCAGCAGCTCCTGGGGCAGGGGCGCTGCGCCGCCATAGCGGCGCAGCAGCAGGCCACTCTTCTCCAGGGTCGCCAGGTCCTTGCGCACCGTCACCTCGGAGATGGCGAAGTGCTCGGCCAGGGTATCCACGCCGGTCTCGCCCCGCGCATTGACGAAGGCGAGGATGGCGTGGCGGCGCTGGGCGGTATTACGCTTCGACATGAAAGTTCTTGGCTTCGATTCGAAATACAAGATGAAACCGCAGCCGACGCCCCGGGTCAAGGGGTGGGGAATATCTCAGGGCTAACACAGTTGGCGTTCTCCCCCTGTCGAACCCCGGGGCTACCTGAGCAGGGCTCGTGCGGGAATCGCTAAGGGGCGCTGGGGACAGGCCGGAGCAAAGCGTCTTTTTCAGGGGTGAGGAAGGCCCTTCCGAACGGGTAGGCCATGGATGGCCTACCCCGGCCCTGCAAGCGAAGCAGGATGCGAGAGCGCCGCAGGAAAAAGTCGAGCGCCCAGGGATGGGTCTACAGCGTCTTTGCGCGGGGCCGGCCTCCCGGAGGCCTGCCCCCAGAGTAGCCCCGGGCCTCGAGCATCAATCGTCCTCGATTACTTGCGCTTGCTGGGCCGCGGCCAGTCCGCCTTGGTGAGCTGACGGCCCCGGGCCACCGCCAGGGCGCCATCGGCCACGTCCTTGCTGATGGTGGAACCGGCGCCGATGGTGGCGCGGGCGCCGACGCTGACCGGGGCCACCAGGGCGGTATTGGAACCGATAAAGGCGTCGTCGCCGATCTCGGTGCGGGACTTGTTGACGCCATCGTAGTTGCAGGTGATGGTGCCGGCGCCCACGTTGACGCCGCGCCCCAGGGTGGCGTCGCCCACATAGCTCAGGTGATTGATCTTGCTGCCCTCGCCCACCTGGGCATTCTTGGTCTCGACGAAGTTGCCGACCTTGGCCTGCACCGCCAGGTGGGTACCGGGGCGCAGCCGGGCGAAGGGCCCGATGCGGTTATGCCCCGCCGCCACGCTCTGCTCGACGATGCTGTGGGCCTCGATCACGCTGCCGGCGCCGATATGGCTGTCGCGGATCACGCAGTAGGGGCCGATGCGCACCCCCTCGCCCAGCTCCACCTCGCCCTCGAAGACGCAACCCACATCGATCTCCACGTCGTGGCCGCAGCGCAGGCTGCCGCGCACGTCGAGGCGAGCCGGATCGAGCAGGGCCACGCCCTCGGCCATCAGGGTCTCGGCGATCCGCGCCTGATGGGCGCGCTCCAGCCGCGCCAGCTGGGCCCGGTTGTTGACGCCTTCCACCTCCAGGGGATCCTCCGGCTGGGCGGTGACGATCTTCACCCCCTCGGCGGCCGCCAGGGCGATGATATCGGTCAGGTAGTACTCGCCCTGGGCGTTATCCGCCGAGAGCTGGGGCAGCCAGCGCTTCAGCTGGGCCCGGGTCATGGCCATGATGCCGGTGTTGCACTCCTTGACCGCCCGCTCGTTCTCGGAGGCGTCCTTGTGCTCGACGATGGCCACCGCCTGGCCCTCGGCATTGCGCAGGATGCGCCCGTAGCCGCTGGGGTCCGCCAGGGTCACGGTGAGCAGCCCCAGATGAGACTCGTCGACCCCCTCCAGCAGCCCCGCCAGGGTCTCGGCACGAATCAGCGGCACGTCACCGTAGAGCACCAGTACCCGGTCATGCTCCAGCGCCTCCAGGGCCTGGGCCACCGCATGGCCGGTGCCCTTCTGCTCCGCCTGCAGGGCGAAGTGCACCGGGCAGTCGCCCAGCTCGCTGCGCACCTGGTCGGCGCCGTGACCGATCACCACATGCAGCTTGCCGGCGCCGAGGCGAGTGGCGGTATCGATCACATGGCGCACCATGGGCCGTCCGGCCAGGCGATGCAGCACCTTGGGCCGGGTCGAGCGCATCCGGGAGCCCTGCCCGGCGGCGAGGATTACGACGTCGAGACTCATTCTTCCTCCTGATTGCTGTTCCATGCCGGCACCCGGATCCCCAGGGTATCGAGGCGCTCTTCCCCCAGGCGGGCCGCGAAGGCCGTGCTGGCCAGGCTGCCCCAGTCATCCCCCTCCCGCACCAGCAGCAGCACCTCGAGCCCCTCCCGCTCGGCCAGTTGCAGGGCTTCCTCGGGGCCCACCACGCTCAGGGCGGTGGCCCAGGCATCGGCCCAGGCATTGGAGGGGTGGAAGACCGACACCGAGGCCAGGGTATGATCCACCGGGTAGCCGCTGCGCGGGTCGATGGTGTGGGAGAAGCGCCGGCCATCCTCTTCAAAGTAGTTGCGATAGTCGCCGGAGGTGGCCACGGTGCCGCTCTCCAGGGGCAGCACATGGCGCGCCACCCGGCGCTGGCCATTGGGCACCTCGACGCCGACCCGCCAGGGCTGGGCCTCACGATCCCGGAAGCCCTTGACCGCCAGGTCGCCGCCCAGGTTGACCAAAAAGTGCTCGACGCCCTGGCTCTCCAGGTAAGCGGCAACCCGATCGGTGCCGTGTCCCTTGGCCACCCCGGAGAGGTCGACGAAGACATCGCCCAGGCGCCGGGCCTGGCTCGCCGTCACGTCCAGCTCCAGCTTGTCGGGACCGATCTCGGCCAGGCGCGCGGCGATCTTGTCCGCCTCGGGGATCTCCCGGGGCCGCGCCTCGGGGCCGAAGCTCCATAGATTGACCAGGCCACCGATGGTCACGTCGAAGGCACCACCACTGGCCTCGGCCACCGCCTCGCTGATCGCCAGCACCTCGATCAGCTCGTCGGAGAGGGGCTGCCACTCGCCAACCTCGCCCTGATTGAAGGTCACCAGCTCGGAATCGTCCCGGTAGGTGGACATGGCCGCGTCCACCGACTCGAGCTCCGCCAGGAAGCCCGCCTCCAGGGCCTCGGCACGGCTGCGGGTCAGGGGGTCGGCGATGGTCACCTGATAGAAGCTGCCGAAGATGGGCCCCTCCAGGGTCACCGGCGACTCCAGCTGCGGGTCGCTATCGCCACAGCCCGCCAGGCCCAGGGCAACCAGCGCCAGGGCTCCCCAGGCCAGGGGACGAGAAAAATAGGTCATGGGTGATTCTCCATGGGTGGAATTACCAGAATAGCCAGAGTAGCCAGCCGCCGAGCAGCAGGCGATAGGCCACGAAGGGCTGCATGCCGATCCGCTTGATAAAGGCCAGGAAGTAGTGGATGCACAGATAGGCACTGATACCCGACAACAAGACGCCCAGGACGATCGCCGGCCAGTCGATGGTCTGGGGCGCCTGCCATAGGCCATGCACCTCCAGGCCCCCGGCCAGCACGATCACAGGGATCGACATCAGGAAGGAGAAGCGCGCCGCCCCTTCCCGGCTCATGCCCAGCAGCAGGGCCGCGGTAATGGTGATGCCGGAGCGGGAGGTACCGGGAATCAACGCCAGGGCCTGGGCGCCACCGATCCAGAGGGCGTGTTTCCAGGTCAGCTGGTACTCGCTGCGGCTGCCGCGCCCCCGCCAGTCCGCATAGCCCAGCAGCAGGCCGAAGCCGATCAAGGCCCCGGCCAGCAGCAGTGGCGAGCGCATGGCGTCCTCGATCAGCTCGCGACAGGCCAAGCCCACGGCCCCCACCGGCAGGGTGGCCAGCAGTACCCACCAGGCCAGGCGACCGTCGGCATCGGTGCCGCGCCCGCGCAGCGAGGCCCACCAGCTGATCCACATGCGCCCCAGGTCACGGCGGAAATAGCCCACCACCGCCGCCAGGCTGCCGAGGTGCAGGGCCACGTCGAAGGCCAGGCCCTGGTCGGGCCAGGCGGTCAGCTCCGGCACCAGGATCAGGTGCGCCGAACTGGAGATGGGCAGGAACTCGGTGAGTCCCTGAACGATGGAAAGCACCGCTACCTGAAGCCAATCCATGGGCACGTCTCTTGCCGTGGGGAGAGCGACCCGATCGCCTCGGCAACCGGGCCCGGGAAGCCGTTGCAGAGGATACACGCCCATCCATGACTTGTCCGCCATACCGGACCGTCACCGAGTTGACATTGATTCACGGATACAGGCTGTCTAGAATGCGCCCGCTGCCATCCGGCAGTGAAACCCCTTTCGAGGAATCTATGGAACCTCCGAGTCGCCCTGACAGGACCGAGTCGAATTACCGTGTCGCGCCCTCCGTGGTCGCGCGCCGGAGCGCCATCTAGCCCGATTCCCGGGGGTGGTTCCCGCGCGTCGCCCTGGCGCGTACCAAGGAGCCACACCATGAGCTATGCCATTCTCGCCGCCTCCCTGCGCAGCGCCATGCAGCGCGCGGACGACGACGCCATCCGCCACCTGATCGCCGAGATGCAGCCGGCGGACCTCGCCGACTTCGTCCAGCACGAACAATCGGACACCGTCCTCGCCCTGCTCGACCATCTGCCCTTGGAGAAACGCGCCACCGCCTTCGGTTACCTGGACGAGACCACCCAGGCCGAGATCGCCGCCGACCTCAGCGACGAGCGCCTCGGCGAGCTTCTCACCCATATGAGCGCCGACGAGCGGGCCGACCTCTTCAAGCTGCTGGATGAACCGCGCCGGCCCGGCCTGCTGCGCCGCCTGGCCAAGGAAGAGCGGGAAGACCTGCGCAAACTGGCCAGCTACGAGGAGGGCACCGCCGGGGCGGTGATGACCTCCGACTATGTGGCGGTGCCCGCCCACTACGAGGTGGCCGAAGCCCTCCAGGCGATTCGCGCCACCGGGCCCAATGCCGAGACCATCTATCAGGTCTACTGCCTCGATGACGACGGCCGCCTGGTCGGCACCGTCTCGCTGCGCGAGATGATCCTCGCCTACCCCTCCAGCCGCCTGGCGGAGCTGATGACCGAGGAACTGGTCTCGGTGAGCGTCGATACCCCCCAGGAGGAGGTGGCCAAGCTGATTGCCCGCTACGACCTGCTGGCCCTGCCGGTGATCAACGGCGGCGAGCGCCTGGTGGGCATCGTCACCTATGACGACGCCATGGATGTGGCGGAAGAAGAGGCCACCGAAGACATGCACAAGGGGGTCTCCGTGGGCAAGCTGGAGGGGGGCCTGCGCAGCGCCAGCCTCTTCGAGCTCTACCGCAAGCGGATCGTCTGGCTGGTGCTGCTGGTCTTCGCCAATATCTTCTCCGGGGCCGGCATCGCCTACTTCGAGGAGACCATCGAGGCCTATATCGCCCTGGTCTTCTTCCTGCCCCTGCTGGTGGACAGCGGCGGTAACGCCGGCTCCCAGGCCGCCACCCTGATGGTGCGCGGCATGGCCACTGGCGACGTGCGCAGTCGCGACTGGGCCAAGCTGCTGGGTCGCGAGGTGTTCGTGGCCGCCGGCCTGGGCCTGACCATGGCCCTGGCGGTCTCGGTGGTGGGGGTGTTCCGGGCCGGCACCGAGATCGCCACCGTGGTGGCCCTGAGCATGGTGCTGATCGTCATCGTCGGCAGCCTGATCGGCATGATCCTGCCGTTTGTCCTCAACCGCCTGGGCTGGGACCCGGCCACCGCCTCGGCGCCGCTGGTGACCTCCATCGCCGATGCCTCCGGGGTGCTGATCTACTTCGCCCTGGCCACCGCCATCCTCGGCCTGCCCGGTGCCAGCTGAGTCCGCGCCGCGGGGCAGGAGCGACTGAGCTCGGTATCCGAAAGAAGGCCGGCCACCCTGGGGTGGCCGGCCTTCCTTGCACTGATGCCGAAGCGAACGGTGGCTAGTTCACGCTGGTCAGGATCGCCGTGGCGATACTGAAATAGATGACCACGCCGGAGGCATCGATCAGGGTGGTGACCAGGGGCGCCGAGGCGGTGGCCGGGTCCCAGCCGAGGCGTTCCAGCAGGAAGGGCAGGCACATCCCCAGCAGGCTACCGAAGAGCACGATGGTGACCATGCTGAAGGCGACCACCATGGCCACCGCCTCGCCACCGCGCATCACCCCGATGGGCGTCACCGCCAGGGCCATGGTCAGACCGAGCGCCCCGGCCACCAGCAGCTCCCGACCCAGCAGCTTGCTCCAGTCCTTGACCCCCACGTCGCCGGTGGCCATGCCGCGCACCGTCAGGGTGGCGGCCTGGGCCCCTGCGTTACCGCCGCTGCCGATCAGCAGCGGCAGGAAGAACACCAGCGCCACCTGGGCGGCGATGGTCTCCTCGAAGTAAGCGATGCCGGCCCCGGAGAAGAGGTTGGCGAAGACCAGCAGCACCAGCCAGAAGACCCGCTTGCGATAGAGGCTCCACAACGGTACCCGGCTGACGCCATCTTCCAGGGCACCGATGGACATCCCCTTGTGGATATCCTCGGTGGCCTCGGACTCGGCCACGTCCATGGCGTCATCGTGGGTGACGATGCCCACCAGGCGCTGCTCGGCGTCGATCACCGGAATCGCCAGCAGGTCGTAGCGAGCCACCAGGCGCGCCACCTCTTCCTGCTCCTCGTCCACCGGGGCACTGATCACGTCCTTGATCATCAGGTCGTCGACCCGGGCCCCGGGCCGCGCCACCATCAGCTGGCGCAGGGAGAGGGTCCCGGCCAGCCGGCCGTCGGGCTCGACGATATAGAGCTGGTAGACGGTCTCGGCATCCGGGGCGGTCTGACGCACCCGCATCAGTGCCTGGGAGACGGTCATGCCGCTGGGGATGGCCACATAGTCCGAGGTCATGATGGCCCCGGCGGTGCCCTCCTCGTAGCTGGCCAAGCGCTTGAGCTCCTCCCGCTCCTGCTTGGCCATGCGTCGCAACAGGCCCTCGCGACGATCCTCGTCGAAGAGGTTGAAGAGGTCGGCACGTTCGTCGGAGCTCATCTCCTCCAGCACCAGCAGCAGGGCGTCGTCGCTGATCTGAGCCGCCCAGGCCAGCTGCAGTTCGGCGGGCAGGTAGCCCAGCACATTGGCCCGTCGCTCGATGGGCAGGCGCTCCATCAGCGCCTGGAAGCGCACCGCGCCCTGCTCTTCCTCGGCGATATCCTCGAGGATCTCGCCGATATCCGCGGCGCGCAGTTCCGGCAGGGCCTCATCCAGGGTGCCGGCATCCTCCTGCTCCAGGGCCGCCAGCAAAGCGCTCTTCTGCTCGGTGAGGGTTTCGTTCAGCGACATGGGCATCCTCCTGATGCCTCCACGATTCACGCGGCGACATATGACGGAATCTTCCGGAGGGTCTCCGGACAATGGGAGTCATGATACCAGACACGAAAACGCCCCCCGAACACTGTTCGAGGGGCGTTTTCCACGGCGCGGGCGAGATTAGCCCTGACCGAGTTTCTTGCGCAGCTGCTGAAGGGTCCGCAGCTGGGCCACGGCTTCGGCGAGTTCCGCCGCGGCGCGGGTGTAATCCAGCTCCGCGGACTTCTCGTTGAAGGACTTCAGCGCATGCTGGCGCGCCTCTTCGGCGGCGGCCTCGTCCAGATCATCGGCACGCACGGCGGTATCGCCGAGGATGGTCACCACATCGGGCTGCACTTCCATGAAGCCGCCGGAGATGTAGAAGTTCTCTTCCTCGCCACCGTCATGAATGACACGAATCGGACCCGGCTGCAGCTCGGTCAGCAGCGGGGCGTGCCCGGGCAGGATGCCCAGGTCGCCCATGACGCCGGCCGCGACGATCTGCTCGATCTGGCCGGAGAACACCGCTTTTTCGGCGCTGACGATCTCGCACTTGAAGCTGTTCGCCATAGTCTAGTCCTCTTGGTGGACGGCCCTTTACTTGTTGGCTTTCTCGACGGCCTCGTCGATGGTGCCAACCATGTAGAAGGCCTGCTCCGGCAGGTCGTCGTAGTCGCCGTTGAGGATGCCCTGGAAACCACGGATGGTCTCCTTCAGCGACACGTACTTGCCGGGCGCCCCGGTGAAGACCTCGGCAACGAAGAACGGCTGCGACAGGAAGCGCTGGATCTTACGCGCCCGGGCCACGGTCTGCTTGTCCTCGTCGGACAGCTCGTCCATGCCCAGGATGGCGATGATGTCCTTGAGCTCCTTGTAGCGCTGCAGCACGCCCTGCACGCGGCGGGCGGTGTCGTAGTGCTCGTCGCCAACCACCAGCGGATCCAGCTGACGGGAGGTGGAGTCCAGCGGATCGATGGCCGGGTAGATACCCAGCTCGGCGATGGAGCGGGACAGTACCACGGTGGCGTCCAGGTGGGCGAAGGTGGTCGCCGGGGACGGGTCGGTCAGGTCATCCGCGGGCACGTAGACCGCCTGCACGGAGGTGATGGAGCCGGTCTTGGTGGAGGTGATGCGCTCCTGCAGGACACCCATCTCCTCGGCCAGGGTCGGCTGGTAACCCACCGCGGAAGGCATACGACCCAGCAGCGCCGAGACCTCGGTACCGGCCAGGGTGTAGCGGTAGATGTTGTCGACGAACAGCAGCACGTCGCGGCCTTCATCGCGGAACTTCTCGGCGATGGTCAGGCCGGTCAGGGCCACGCGCAGGCGGTTCCCGGGCGGCTCGTTCATCTGACCGTAGACCAGCGATACCTTGTCGATAACGTTGGAGTCGGTCATCTCGTGATAGAAGTCGTTACCCTCACGGGTCCGCTCACCCACGCCGGCGAACACGGAGAAACCGCTGTGCTCGATGGCGATGTTGCGGATCAGCTCCATCATGTTGACGGTCTTGCCGACGCCGGCGCCGCCGAACAGGCCGACCTTACCACCCTTGGCGAACGGGCAGACCAGGTCGATGACCTTGATGCCGGTCTCCAGCAGCTCGTTGGAGGCCGCCTGATCCGCATAGCTTGGTGCCTTGCGGTGAATCGGCATGCGCTCTTCTTCGCCGATCGGGCCGGCTTCGTCGATGGGGCGACCCAGCACATCCATGATGCGCCCCAGGGTCTCCTTGCCCACCGGCACGGAGATGGCTGCGCCGGTGTTCTCGACGTCCATGCCCCGCTTGAGGCCTTCGGTGGAGCCCATGGCGATGGTCCGCACCACGCCGTCGCCCAGCTGCTGCTGGACCTCGAGCACGGTCTCGGAATTGGCGACATTCAGCGCGTCGTAGACCTTGGGAACATCGTCCCGCGGAAACTCTACGTCAATCACCGCGCCGATGATTTGTACGATACGTCCGCTCATCTTGGTTCCTCTCAAAACCCTGTAAATGAAATCCGGTGACGGAGGGTGGGGCCGATGGTCACGCCCGGGCTCGCATCACCCTCCGTGGTGCTATACGGCGGCGGCGCCGCCGACGATCTCGGAGATCTCCTGGGTGATGGCGGCCTGACGGGCCTTGTTGTACACCATCTCCAGGTCGTCGATCAGTCCGCCGGCGTTGTCGGTGGCATTCTTCATGGCGATCATTCGCGCGGCTTGCTCACAGGCCGCGTTCTCCACCACCGCCTGATAGACCTGTGACTCGATAAAGCGCGTCAGCAGGCTATCCAACAGCACCTTGGGGTCCGGCTCATACAGGTAGTCCCAGCTTCCGGGACGCGTCTGTTCTTCACTCTGATGCCCATTGCCCATGTCCGGGGAGAGGGGCAGTAACTGCCGCACCACCGGTTTCTGCGTCATGGTGTTGACGAACTCGTTGTACACCACGAACAGACGATCCAGGCGTCCCTCGTCATAGGCATCCAGCATCACCTTGACGCTACCGATCAGATCCTGCACCTCGGGGCTCTCCCCGAGGCCGCTCTTCGCCGCGACGAGGTTGCCCCCGTAGCTGCGGAAGAAGCCGCCGGCCTTGGAGCCCAGGGCACAGAAATCGATCTCTGCGCCCTGCTCGCGCCACTTCACCACGTCCTGTACCACGGCCTTGAACATATTGACGTTCAGGCCGCCGCACAGGCCGCGGTCGGTGGAGACGACGATATAACCGACTCGCTTGCCCTCGCGCTCGACCATGTAGTCGTGCTTGTACTCGGGGTTGGCGTCGGCGATATGACTCACGACGTTGCGGATCTGCTTGGCGTAAGGCTGGCTGGCCTTCATCAGATCTTGTGCTTTACGCATCTTCGACGCAGCGACCATTTCCATGGCGCTGGTGATCTTCTGCGTATTCTTGATGCTCCCGATCTGGGTGCGAATCTCTTTTGCAGCTGCCATAGCGATCTACCTTTCGTTCGTGGCCCTCAGAAAGCTCCAGGGCCCACCCCGCGAGCGGAGTGGGCCAGTGGCGTTACCAGCTCTGAGTGGCCTTGAACTTCTCGAGACCCGCCTTGAGGCCGTTCTGAATCTCCTCGCTGTAGTCGCCGGTCTGGTTGATCTTGTCGATCAGCTCGGCATGCTCGGCCTTCATGTAAGCGTGCAGGGCACGCTCGAAGTCCAGCACCTTGCTGACGTCGATATCGTCCAGGAAGCCTTCGTTGGCGGCATACAGGGAGATCCCCATCTCGGCCACGGACATCGGCGAGTACTGCAGCTGCTTCATCAGCTCGGTGACGCGCTGACCGTGCTCCAGCTGCTTGCGGGTGGCCTCGTCCAGGTCGGAAGCGAACTGGGAGAAGGCCGCCAGCTCGCGGTACTGGGCCAGGGCCAGACGCACGCCGCCGCCGAGCTTCTTGATGATCTTGGTCTGGGCCGAACCACCCACCCGCGATACCGACAGGCCGGCGTTGATGGCCGGGCGGATACCGGAGTTGAAGAGGTCGGTCTCCAGGAAGATCTGACCGTCGGTGATGGAGATCACGTTGGTCGGAACGAAGGCGGAGACGTCGCCACCCTGGGTCTCGATGATCGGCAGGGCGGTCAGGGAACCGGTCTGGCCTTTCACTTCGCCATTGGTGAACTTCTCCACGTAGTCGGCGTTGACGCGCGCGGCGCGCTCGAGCAGACGGGAGTGGAGGTAGAAGACGTCACCCGGGTAGGCTTCGCGGCCCGGCGGACGACGCAGCAGCAGGGAGACCTGACGGTAGGCCCAGGCCTGCTTGGTCAGGTCGTCATAGACGATCAGGGCGTCCTGGCCGCGGTCGCGGAAGTACTCGCCCATGGTGCAGCCGGCGTAGGGAGCCAGGAACTGCATCGGGGCCGGGTCGGAGGCACCGGACGCGACCACGATGGTGTGCTCCATGGCGCCGTGCTCTTCCAGCTTGCGTACCACGTTGGCGATGGTCGACTGCTTCTGACCGATGGCCACGTAGATGCAGGTAACGCCCTTGCCCTTCTGGTTGATGATGGCGTCGATGGCGATGGCCGACTTACCGATCTGGCGGTCGCCGATGATCAGCTCACGCTGACCGCGACCGATCGGTACCATCGCATCGATGGACTTGAGGCCGGTCTGGATCGGCTGGTCGACGGACTGACGGGTGATGACGCCCGGGGCGACCTTTTCCACCGCGTCGGTGAGCTTGGCGCCCACCTCGCCCTTGCCGTCGATCGGGTTACCCAGCGGATCGACCACGCGGCCGATCAGCTCGGGACCCACCGGCACCTCGAGGATACGACCGGTACACTGGGCGGTCATGCCCTCTTCGAGCTGCAGGTAGTCGCCCAGGACCACGGCGCCCACGGAGTCGCGCTCCAGGTTGAGCACCATGCCGTAGATGCCGCCGGGGAATTCGATCATTTCACCGAACATCGCATCCGCCAGGCCGTGGATCTTCACGATGCCGTCGGAAACGCTGACGATGGTGCCCTGATTGCGGGCTTCGGATGCGACATCCAGCTTCTCGATTCGCTGCTTGATGATGTCGCTGATCTCGGAAGGATTCAGTTGCTGCATGCCATGTCCCTCAGACTCAGGCGGAAAGTGACTCACGGAGGCGATTCAGTCGACCGCGTGCGGACCCGTCGATGACGGTGTCGCCGGCACGCAGGATGACGCCGCCGAGAAGGGATGAGTCCACCTGAGTGATAATGGAGATTTCGCGATTCAGGCGCTTCTTGAGTGCCTTGGCGAGCTTCTGCTGCTGTTTGTCGTCGAGCGCGAAGGCCGAGACCACGGTCACGTCGAGCCGCTGTTCGTGCTCGGCGCGCAGGACCTCGAACTGCTCGGCAACGGCGCCCAGGGCCGCCAGGCGACCCTGTTCGGCCAGCATGGCGAGGTAGTTCGTCAGGCCGCTATCGAGCTTGAGCTCGGCGATCTCAGCCAGCAGCGTGACCTTGCGGTCGGCGCTCAGCTTAGGGCTGGAGAGCACCTTCTGCATCTCGGCATCGGCAACGACCTGGCCGAGCTTGGCGAGCCACTCGGACCAGGTCGTCAGCGCCTGATGATCGCGTGCGTACTCGAACGCCGCCTTGGCATAGGGCCGGGCGACGGTAGACAGTTCCGCCATGGATCACCTCCTCACAGTTCGGCCGCGAGCTTGTCGAGCATCTCGCGATGGGCCTTCTCGTCGATGGAGGCTTCCAGGACGCGCTCGGCGCCGACCATGGCCAGAGTGGCTACCTGACTACGCAGCTCATCCTTGGCACGGTTAATTTCCTGATCGATCTCGGCGCGGGCGCTGGCCACCAGGCGTTCGCCTTCGGCACGGGCCTGCTCGCGAGCTTCCTCGATCATCTGAGCGGAGCGCTTATTGGCCTGCTCGAGGATCTCAGAGGCCTGCTGCTTGGTCTCGCGCAGGGTCTCGGCGGCCTGCTCCTGAGCGAGTTCCAGGTCGCGGGAAGCACGGCTAGCCGCATCAAGGCCATCGGCGATCTTCTTCTGGCGCTCGTGGAGCGCGGAGCTGATCGGCGGCCACACATACTTTATGCAAAACCAGACAAAGATCGCGAAGGCGATCGTCTGTCCGATAAGCGTCATGTTGATATTCACGAGAGAGTACCTCTGACGGATTCGTGGCGACCGGAAGCGAGCAAAACCGAGCGCAGAGCGCTCGGTTCAGTCGTTAACCGGCAACAACGAAGATCAGGTACATCGCGATACCGACGCCGATCATCGGCACGGCGTCGAGCAGACCGGCCATGATGAAGGTGCGGGTCTGCAGCTGGTCGCCCAGCTCCGGCTGACGAGCGGTGGACTCGAGCAGCTTGCCACCCAGCAGGGCGAAGCCGAGGCCGGTAGCCAGGGCGCTGACGCTGATGATGATGGCTGCAGCAATGTAGACGATTTCCATGGTAGTGCTCCTAGTTTCGAGTTGAGGTTAAGTTTGAGTTGCAGTTGATTGAAAAGCTTGCTCGGTTCTCAGTGATGCTCGTGAGCCGCGCTGAGGTACACGATCGACAGGGTGGTGAAGATGAACGCCTGCAGGGACACCACCAGGATGTGGAAGATGGCCCAGGGCACGTCCAGCACCCAGATGGCCCAGAAGGGCAGCAGGGCGATCAGGATGAAGATCACCTCACCGGCGAACATGTTGCCGAAGAGACGCAGACCCAGGCTGATCGGCTTGACCAGCAGGCCCACCACTTCCAGCACCAGGTTGAAGGGAATCAGCAGCCAGTGGTTGAACGGCGTCAGGGAGAGCTCCTTGGCGAAGCCGCCCACGCCCTTGACCTTGCAGCTGTAGTAGATGATCAGCAGGAAGACGCCCAGGGCGATGCCCAGGGTGGCGTTGACGTCGGTGGTGGGCACGATCTTCATGTAGCCGACGCCCAGGCGCCCGAACATCTCGGGAATATAGTCCACCGGGATCAGCTTCAGGCTGTTCATCAGCAGGATCCACATGAACAGGGTCAGCGCCAGGGGCGCGATCGCCGGGTTCTTGCCGTGGAAGGTGGAACGGGTCAGGTTCTCGATGAATTCGAAGACCATCTCCACCGCATTCTGCAGCATGCCCGGCACGCCGGTGGTGGCCGCCTTGCCCGCCTTGCGGAACAGGGCAATGAACAGCGCCCCCATGGCGATCGACCAGCCCATGGTATCCACATGAATGGCCCAGAAGCCCATGTCGGTGGCTTCCTGGGAGGTACTGGCCCAGGACCAGCCATTATCCGGATGCTTGCCGAAGGTCAGGTTCTGGAGGTGGTGCTGTATGTAATAGATGGCCGATATTTCATTATCTGCTGCCATACGCTGCTTACCTCAGGGTCTGGGGGTCGACCGCTCACGCATTAACCAAGGGGTCAGCCAGTGCGCGAGTTGGGCCGCCACATATGCGCCAAAGAAAAAAGCCGGGTTTGAGGGGGGCACTGTGACAAAGACGATCACGAACAGAGCCACCGTCAAACCGAACTTGCCCATGGCTGCCTGGTAGAGGTTCATCACGCTGACCCGCGCATGACGACCGCCCCTTACCCGCAGGCCACGCCAGAAAAAGTACAGACTCGGCAAGAGGCAGACCATGCCGCCCAGCAGGGCCGAGATGGCGCCTTCACCACCGGCCCGTGTCGCGGCCAGGGCCATCAGCACCAGGGTCGCCAGCAGTTGTGCCAGCAGCAGGCGACGAAAATCCAGGCGCCGGCGCCGTGAAACAGGGGGTCGTGGCATAAGCGGCCTGCACCTCAGACTTGCCTGCTGGATAGGCCGAAGGCGGTGCCGCCTTATACGACGCCCAACCTCAGGCAAACCACCGCGGATTATAGGGAAGGCCTATGACGGCTTCAACCAAAGCCGGAGCGATTTTGCGCGATTTTGCGACAGCTTACGACCAAAAGCCGAGACTTGGTTAAAACTAGCTTGCTAACAAAGTCAGCGGATATGCGCCAGGATGCCATCCAGCTCATCGAGGCTGGTATAGCGAATGGTCAAGCGGCCCTTGCCGCCACGGCCATGCTGGATCTTCACCGGGGCGCCGAGCAGTTCGCCGAGCTGGGTCTCGAGCCGTGCCACGTCGGCGGAGGGGGCCTCGCGCTTGGGCTTGGCCGGCTCGCCATTGACCAGCCGCTTCACCAGGGCCTCGGTATCGCGCACCGTGAGGTCCTTGTTGACCACCTCGTGGGCGGCCTGGCGCTGCTTGGCCCCGGACAGGGCCAGCAGGGCCCGGGCATGGCCCATGTCCAGGTCGCCCCGCTCCAGCAGGGTCTGCACCTCCGGGTCCAGGGCCAGCAGGCGCAGCAGGTTGGCCACCTGGGCCCGGGACTTGCCCACCGCATCGGCGACCTGCTGCTGGGTCAGCTCGAACTCGTCGAGCAGCCGCTTCAGCGCCATGGCCTCCTCGACGGGATTGAGGTTCTCGCGCTGGATGTTCTCGATCAGCGCCAGCGCCAGGGCCACCTGGTCGCTGACCTCGCGAACCACGGCGGGAATCACGTCCAGCTCGGCGAGCTGGGCGGCCCGCCAGCGCCGTTCACCGGCGATGATCTCGTAACGCTTGTCGCCGATGGGGCGGACCACGATGGGCTGCATCACCCCCTGGGCACGAATGGAGTCGGCCAGTTCCTCCAGGGCCTCGGGCTGGATATCGCGACGCGGCTGGTACTTGCCCCGGGTCAGCTGCCCCAGGGGCAACCGCTCGAGGCGTTCACCGGCGGCGGCATCGAGCTCGGGCTCGTGCTCGGCACCGTTCAGCTCCATCGACTCGGCGCTCTCTTCCAGCAGTTCGCGGCGGCGAGCCCCGGCGCCGATCAGGGCATCCAGGCCGCGCCCCAGGGCACGTTTACGGGTCATCGGCGTTTCCTCACAGCGACAAGCGACGAATCAGTTCCTTGGCCAGCACCCGATAGGCCTGACTGCCCCGGGAGAGGCGCGCATACTTGGTCACCGGCAGGCCATGGCTGGGGGCCTCGGCCACCCGCACGTTGCGCGGGATGGTGGTCTTGAGCAGGGTCTCGCCGAAGTAGTCGAGCAGCTGCTTGCTGACGTCCCGGGTGAGGCCATTGCGGGCGTCGTACATGGTGCGCAGGATACCGAAGATGGCCAGGCCCGGATTGACGCTCTCCTTGATCTGGTCGACGGTGTCGAGCAGCGCCGAGAGCCCCTCCAGGGCATAGAACTCGCACTGCAGGGGAATCATCACGCCGTCGGCGGCGGTCAGGGCGTTGACGGTGAGCATGTTCAGCGACGGCGGGCAGTCGATCAGCACCACGTCGTATTCGCCGGCCACCGGGCCGATGGCGTCCAGCAGGCAGCGCTCGCGTCCCTCGTCCCGCTCGAGCAGGTCGACCTCGGCGGCGGTCAGGTCACCGTTGCCGGGTAGCAGGCCGTAGCCCGCCTCGGGGCAGTCGAGGATCACCTCGGCGGCCCCCTTGTCGCCCAGCAGCACCTCCAGGACGCTGCCCTCCAGCTCATGCTTGTCGACGCCGCTGCCCATGGTGGCGTGCCCCTGGGGATCCAGGTCCACCAGCAGCACCCGGCGATCCAGGGCGGCCAGGCTAGCGGCCAGGTTGACCGCCGTGGTGGTCTTGCCCACGCCGCCCTTCTGGTTGGTCAAGGCGATGATCTTGGTCACGAGCGACTTCCTTGCGTCTGACGGCCCGCCCGACAGGCGGCCTAGGTGGTCGGGTGGCGCTGCAGGATCAGCAGCTGCCGCTGGCTCTCGTCGAAGGGTACCGCCAGTTCATGGCGAGCGTTCAAGCGTACCCTGGGCGGCAGCGCCTCCAGCTCCTCGTCGGCGGCGGGGCCCTTCATGGCCAGCCACTCGCCGCCCTCGGCCAGCAGGCCCTCGGTGAGGGTAACGAAGTCGCCCAGGCTGGCGAAGGCCCGGGAAATCAGCTGATCGAAGGGCGCGTCCCGATGCGCCTCGACCCGCGCCTGCACCGGGGTGACGTTGGTCAGCCCCAATTCCAGCACGGCCTGGCGTTGAAAGCGCACCTTCTTGCCGTTGCTGTCGAGCAGGCTCACCTCGAGCCGCGGCGCCAGGATCGCCAGCACCAGGCCGGGCAGGCCCGGGCCGGCGCCCACGTCGAGCAGCCGCGGGCCACGCACCCAGGGCAATACCGCGGCGCTATCCAGCAGGTGGCGAGAGACCATGGCCAGCGGATCGCGTACCGCGGTGAGGTTATAGGCGCGGTTCCACTTGTGCAACAGCGCCAGCAGGGCCAGCAGCTGGTCGCGCTGGGCCGGATCGACGGCGAGTTCGAGTCGCGCGAGGCCCTCATCGAGCCGACGTGCGATGGTCGGGGTCAGGGTCAGGGTCTGGCTCATTGATTCACCGCCTGGCTCTCCTGAAGCAGGCGATGCTTCTTGAGGTGGATCAGCAGGATGGAGACCGCCGCCGGCGTCACCCCGGAGATGCGCCCGGCCTGGGCCAGGGTCGCCGGCCGCGCTTCGCTCAGCTTCTGGCGAATCTCGTTGGAGAGCCCCTCGACCCGGTCGAAATCGAGATCCGCCGGCAGGCGGGTCCCCTCGAAGCGCTTGAGCTTGTCGATCTCGGCCTGCTGGCGATCGATATAGCCCTGGTACTTGGCCTGGATCTGCACCTGCTCGGCCACGGCGCGGTCGTCCACCGGCGCCCCCTCGATCCCCGGCAGGCCGGCCAGGTCGCCGTACTCCAGCTCCGGGCGCTTGAGCAGGTCCATCAGGTTGTGCTCGCGGCTCAAGGGCTTGTCGAGACGTTGCGCCAGTGCCTCGGCGGCGGCGCTGCCGGGTTGCACCCAGCTAGCCCGGAAGCGGGCGCTCTCGCGCTCAATCGCCTCGCGCTTGGTGGCGAAGGCGGTCCAGCGGGCGTCGTCCACCAGGCCCAGCTCACGGCCGACCTCGGTGAGTCGCAGGTCGGCGTTGTCCTCGCGCAGCAGCAACCGGTACTCGGCCCGGGAGGTGAACATGCGGTAGGGCTCCTGGGTGCCTAGGGTGATCAGGTCGTCCACCAGCACCCCCAGGTAGGCCTCGTCGCGACGCGGCCACCAGGCCTCGAGCCCCTGGGCGCGGCGGGCCGCATTGAGCCCCGCCAGCAGACCCTGGGCGCCGGCCTCCTCGTAGCCGGTGGTGCCGTTGATCTGACCGGCGAAGAAGAGGTTGTGGATAAATTTCGTTTCCAGGGAGTGCTTGAGGTCCCGGGGATCGAAGAAATCGTACTCGATGGCATAGCCGGGCCGGGTGATATGGGCGTTCTCCAGCCCCCGGATGGAGCGCACCACCTGCAGCTGCACGTCGAAGGGCAGCGAGGTGGAGATGCCGTTGGGGTAGAGCTCGTGGGTGTCCAGGCCCTCCGGCTCGATGAACACCTGGTGGCTCGCCTTGTCGGCGAAGCGGTGCACCTTGTCCTCGATGGAGGGGCAGTACCGCGGCCCAACCCCTTCGATGACCCCGGAATACATGGGCGAGCGATCCAGGTTGGCGAGGATGATCTCGTGGGTGCGCTCGTTGGTATGGGCGATATGGCAATCCACCTGGCGGGGATGCATCTCGCGGCTGCCCAGATAGGACATCACCGGGGTCGGGGTATCGCCGGGCTGCGCCTCCAGCACCGAGAAGTCGACGCTCTTGGCATCGATGCGCGGCGGGGTCCCGGTCTTCAGCCGGGCCACGTTGAAGGGCAGGGCGCGCAGGCGTTCCGCCAGGGCATTGGAGGGCGGGTCCCCGGCGCGGCCGCCGCGGCTCTGGTCGAGGCCGATATGGATCACCCCGCCCAGGAAGGTCCCGGTACACAGCACCACGCTTTCGCCATGGAAACGGATGCCGGTCTCGGTGACCACCCCGCGCACGGTGTCGTTATCCACAAGCAGATCGCCGGCGGCCTGCTGGAAGAGCGTCAGGTTGGGCTGGTTCTCGAGCATGCCGCGGATCGCTGCCTTGTAACGCACCCGGTCCGCCTGGGCACGGGTGGCCCGCACCGCGGGTCCCTTGCGGGCATTGAGCACCCGGAACTGGATGCCACCCAGGTCGGTGGCCAGGGCCATGGCCCCGCCGAGTGCATCGATCTCCTTGACCAGATGACTCTTGCCGATCCCGCCGATGGCGGGATTGCAGGACATCTGACCCAGGGTCTCGATGTTATGGGTCAGCAGCAGGGTCTGACAGCCCATGCGGGCGGAGGCCAGGGCGGCTTCGGTTCCCGCATGGCCACCGCCGATGACGATGACGTCAAAGCGGTCGGGGTAATCCACGTTGCACCTCGAATGGCGCCGGCGGCGCCGCAGTAGAGCTCGGAGCAGAAAATCAGCCGCACAGTATAAACCCCCTGTGGGTAACCGTCAGGGGTTTTGCACAACCTCGTCCCCTCTTCCCCTTCCCTCTGGGTTACTAGTTATAAAAGAAGAGAGATAAAAGAGAAGTTCTGTTGCTGTAGTGACTATTGGTGTGGACAAAATCCGGGGATAAGCGGATAAATCCTTTTTTTATCAACAAGATTCGTTGTTGACGACGACGAGGAGAAGCTCGTAGGGTCCTGCGGACATCCGGCATCGAGCCTGTGGATGAAAGCTCGGGTTATGCACAGCGCGATTCCTGCACCGCTTGTCCACCGGCGGCTACCGCACTTGCACCCGCGATGGTCAACAGTCGCCCGGATCGGCGGAGAGCCAGTGGTGGCGGGGCCTGGCGGCCCTTGCGAAAAAATTGTGTCCACAGGCGAAAAAAGGGCCTGTCGATAAGCCGACAGGCCCTTTTTTCCATCGAATGGGGCGATGCGCCTAGTGCTTCAGGACCCGCGCCAGGAAGTTCCGGGTCCGTTCGTCCTGAGGCTCATCGAAGATCCGCTCGGGGGCCGCTTCCTCGGCGATCTCGCCCTGGTGGATATAGATGACCCGGTCGGCTACCTCCCGGGCGAAGCCCATCTCATGGGTGACGATGATCATGGTCATGCCCTCCCGGGCCAGCTCGCGCATGGCGTCCAGCACCTCGCCGATCATCTCCGGGTCGAGGGCCGAGGTGGGCTCGTCGAAGAGCATCAGTCGCGGCTCCATGGCCAGGGCGCGGGCCAGGGCGACCCGCTGCTGCTGGCCGCCGGAGAGCTGGCTGGGGTACTTGTCGGCCTGATCGCGGATCCCCACGCGGTCCAGCAGGCGTTCGGCGCTCTCGTTGGCCTGGGCGGCGCTGACGCCGCGCACCTTGAGGGGCGCCAGGGTGACGTTGTCGCGCACCGAGAGGTGGGGGAAGAGGTTGAACTGCTGGAACACCATGCCCACCTCGGTACGGATGCGCTGCAGGGCCTTGGCGCCCTTGCCGTGGGGCACCAGGTTGTGTCCATCGACCACGATATGACCGTCCTGGAACTCCTCCAGCCCATTGATGCAGCGGATCAGGGTCGACTTGCCGGAGCCGCTGGCACCGATGACGACCACCACCTCGCCGGGCTTCACCTCCAGGTCGATATTCTTGAGCACATGCAGGCTACCGAAGTGCTTGTTGAGCTTCTGCATGCGCACGATGGGTTGGCTATCGTGCTGGCTCTCTGTCATGGATGGGGTCCCTTATTGTCCGACCAGGCCGCGGCGCTCCAGTTGGCGCAGCAGCAGGGAGAGGCTCCAGGTAATGGCCAGGTAGAGCATGGCCACCATGAAATAGACCTCCAGGGCGGTGAAGGTGGTGGCGATATAGATCTGCCCCTGGCGCACCAGCTCGCCGACGCCGATCACCGAGAACAGCGAGGTGTCCTTGATGCTGATGATGCCCTGGTTGCCCAGCGGCGGGATCATGCGCCGGAAGGCCTGGGGCCAGATCACGTAGCGGAAGGCCTGGGTACGCGACAGCCCCAGTGACAGGGAGGCCTCGCGCTGGCCGCGTTCGATGGACTGCACCCCGCCGCGTACCACCTCGGAGATATAGGCGCCGGAGTTGACCGCGATGGCGGCGATGCCGGCGGTCAGGGCATTGATGGGGCCGCCCAGCAACTGGGGCAGGCCGTAGAAGATAAACAGCACCTGGACCAGGATGGGGGTGCCGCGGAACACCTCGATATAGAGGATGGCGGGCAGGCGCAGCCAGCGGGAGCGGCTGATGCGCATCAGCCCGAAGACGATGCCGATCACGAAGCCGATGGCCAGGCCACCGAAGGAGATCAGCAGGGTCCAGGGGATGCCGGGCAGCAGATGGGGGATGGACCCGAAGGCCGCCGCCCAGTCGAATTGAAAGGTGACTTCCACTAGCGTCTCTCCGGTTCACGGAAACGACGCGGGGCCGGGAGGCATGGCCACCCGGCCCCGCCGGTGATATCGCCGACCCACGGGCCGGCGCTGGTACCAGGGGTCTTACTCCTCGCTGGGGGCCTCGCCGAACCACTTGGCGTAGATCTCGTCGTAGGTACCGTCCTCGCGCATCTCGGCGAGTGCCTGGTTGACCGGCTCGACCCACTGGCTGCCCTTGTGGAAGACGATGCCGTACTGCTGGCCTTCGTAGAGGGGGCCCACGACCTTGGTGCGGCCCTCGCCGCGGGTCTGGGCGAAGTAGGAGACATTGGGCGCGTCGTAGAAGGCGGCATCCACGTTGCGCCCCAGCAGCGCCATGTACATGTCGCTGTTGCCCGGGTAGGGGGTGATATCGGCGCTGTCGCCGAGCTGCTCCTGGAGGAAGTCGTAGCTGGTGGAGCCGATACGGGTGGCGACCGACAGGCCTGCCAGGTCTTCGAGGGTCTCGACGCTGTCGTTGTCGGCGCGGACGATGATCTGCAGGCCGGAGTCGTAGTAGGGATCGGAGAAGTCGACGATCTGGGCGCGCTCCTCGGTGATGGTGACCCCGGCGATGGCGATCTCCTGGCTGCCGGTCTGCACCGCCGGGATGATGCCGGCGAACTCCATGGTGGTGAGGTCGACCTCGAAGCCGGCGCGGTCGGCCACCTCGTTGATGATGTCCATGTCGAAGCCGATCATCTCCCCGGTCTCGGGGTCGAGCATCTCGAAGGGCACGAAGCTGGGATCGGTGACCACCTTGACCTGCGGCAGGTCGGCGAAGGCACTGGTGGAGAGGGCGAGGCCGGCGCCCAGGGCGGCGGCGAGGGAGGCACGTTGCAGCTTGTTCATCGGGTTCCCCATTATTCCGTTTATTGATGGAACACACCCATCCAACATGACGAGATAAGGGGGGAGCGTCAAGTTGGCATAAAAAAACCTCCCAGCCGGGGGCGCGGGAGGTTTTTTCACGGCCTTGCGTGGGTAAGCGCTTACACCATAAAAGAGGCGCCGCAGCCGCAGGTGCTGGTGGCATTGGGGTTCTTGACCACGAAGCGGGCGCCAGCCAGGCCCTCCTCGTAATCCACCGTGGACCCCACCAGGTACTGGTAGGAGAGGGGATCCACCACCATCGCCACGCCATCGAAGTCGATCAGGGTGTCGTCGTCGCTGCTCTCCTCGGCGAAGTCGAAGCCGTACTGGAAGCCGGAGCAGCCGCCACCGGTGACATAGACCCGTAGCTTGAGCTCGGCGTTGCCTTCCTCGGCGATCAGGGCACGCAGGCGGCGCTGGGCCCCCTCGGAGAGCAGCATGGGCTTGGGGGTAAAGGAGGCTGGCTCGAAGGATTCGGCTCCGCTCATGGACGCGCTCCTGCCGGTGAATAGACCCCCCATTATCCACAAACCCCAGCAAAAGGGTCAACTTTTGCCGGGGATGGGCAACAGAGGATGTCGCAGCTTGGTATAGAGAGCCGGGGCTACCCTGGGGGCAGGTCTTCGCGGGGCGCGGTAAACCCCTCCCTGGGCGCTACTTTTGCCCTGCTTCGCTCTCGCATCTTGCTCCGCTTGCAGGACCGGTGCTGGCCATCCCTGGCCAGCCCGTTCGGAGGAGTCCTCCTCACCCCTGGCAAAAAACCCCCGCTCTTCCCTGCCCCCAGCGCCCCTCGGTAATGGCAATTGCGATGGTCTTGGTTGCCTGGGGGGTGGGGCTTAGGGCATCAAGGCCGGGGCGCCGAGGCCGGCCATCTCGTCGAAGCCGAACATCAGGTTGAGGTTCTGGATCGCCTGGCCGGAGGCGCCCTTGACCAGGTTGTCGATCACCGCCAGCACCACCACGGTGTCGCCGTCGCCGGGGCGGTGCACCGCCAGGCGGCAGATATCACTGCCCTTGACGCTACGGGTCTCCGGGTGGCTGCCGGCGGGCATCACGTCCACCGCCGGCTCGTCGGCGAAGCGCTTCTCGAAGAGCGCCTGCAGATCACCCGGCTCGCTGGTCAGGCGACCATAGAGGGTGGCGTGGATGCCACGGATCATCGGCGTCAGGTGGGGCACGAAGGTGAGGCCCACCGGGCCGCCGGCGGCCTGGCTCAGGCCCTGGCGGATCTCCGGCAGGTGGCGATGGCCGCTGGCACCGTAGGCCTTGAAGGATTCGCTGGCCTCGGCCAGCAGGGAGGGGACCTTGGCGCCGCGCCCGGCCCCGGTGACCCCGGACTTGCAGTCGGCGATGACGTGCTGGGCATTGATCAGCCCCGCCTCCAGCAGCGGCAGCAGGCCCAGCTGCACGGCGGTGGGGTAGCAGCCCGGCACGGCGATCAGGCGGGCGTTGCGAATCGCCTCGCGATTGACCTCCGGCAGGCCATAGACCGCTTCCTCGAGCAGCTCGGGGGCGCCATGGGGCTGACCATACCACCGGGCCCACTCCTCGGCGTCCTTGAGGCGGAAGTCGGCGGAGAGGTCGATCACCCGGGTGCCGCGGGCCAGCAGCTCGCCGGCCAGGGCATGGGCCACCCCGTGGGGAGTGGCGAAGAAGACCGCATCGCAGGCCGCCAGGCGCTCGGGATCCGGTTCGCTGAAGGCCAGGTCGTAGTGGCCGCGCAGGTTGGGGTACATGTCGCTGACCGCGACGCCCGCCTCGGAGCGGGAGGTGATCAGGGTCACCTCGACCTGGGGGTGCTGCGCCAGCAGGCGCAGCAGCTCGACGCCGGTGTAGCCGGTGCCGCCGACGATACCAACCTTGATCACGATGCACTCCTTCTTGACCGAATCTGACGAAAGCCTGCCTTTATGATACATCTCTAGGGCCTGCCACCCCACTCTTAGAGGACACCCTTTGCCGCGACTGCCCCGCCCTAGCCTCGAGGCCTTCCGTCGCCAGCTGGCCAGCGTCGATGCCCTGCCCCAGCTGTGTGTGCTGGGGCTGGTCTCGGGGCTGTTGACCGGCGGCCTGATGGTGGGCTTTCGCCTGCTGCTGGAGGGGGGCGCCCTGGCGCTGATGCCGGGGGGGGACGTGGAGGCCTTCGAGGCCCTGGATCCCTGGCTGCGCGCCCTGCTGCCGCTGCTCGCGGTCACCCTGATCGGCCTGGGTCTGTGGCGTCAGCCGGCGGCGGCGCGCAAGATGGGCGTCGGCCATGTGGTGGAGCGGCTGACCCAGCATCAGGGGCGCTTCCCGCTGCGCAACTGGCTGAACCAGTGGTGGGTAGGGGCCGTGGCGGTACTGGGCGGGCTCTCCGCCGGTCGCGAGGGACCGGCCATTCACCTCGGCGCCGCCGCCTCCAGCGGCATCGGTCAGGTGCTGCGGCTACCCCATAACAGCCTGCGGGTGCTGGTGGCCTGCGGCACCGCGGCGGGCATCTCCGCTTCCTTCAATACCCCCATCGCCGGGGTCATCTTCGCCATGGAAGTGGTGATGCTGGAGTACACCATCACCGGCTTCATGCCGGTGATCCTGGCGTCCACCATGGGAGCGGTGGTGGCCCATCTGGTGTATGGCCCCGAGCCCGCCTTCCAGGTGCCCATCGTCACCCTGGAGTCGCTGACCAACCTGCCCTGGATCGTGATCACCGCCCTGGGGATCGGCCTGCTGGCGGGGCTCTTTATCCGCGTGGCCCAGAGCGGCGAGCGCCTGGCGGTGCTGCCCGGCTGGTTGCGCTTGATGCTGGCCGGCGTCGCCACCGGGGCCTTGGCCTGGTGGTACCCGGAGGTCCAGGGCATCGGCTACGACAGCCTGGCCCTGGCGATGACCGGCGAGCTGGCCATCGACGTGCTGCTGGCCCTGGTGGTGGGCAAGCTCCTGCTCACCGCCTTTACCCTGGCCTGCGGGGTACCGATCGGCATCATCGGCCCGGTGCTGGTGGTGGGGGCCGCGGCCGGGGCCCTGAGCGGCCTGCTGGGCGCCTGGCTGTGGCCGGGAGCGGCCGCCGATCCGGGGCTCTACGCCATGCTGGGCATGGCGGCGATGATGGGCGCCGTGCTCCAGGCCCCCCTGGCGGCGCTGATGGCCCTGCTGGAGCTGACCCATAACCCCAATATCATCCTGCCGGGAATGCTGGCGGTGGTGATCTCCGGGCTCACGGTGCGCCAGTGGTGGCGCTGCGATGGCCTCTTCATGACCCTCACCCGCCAGGGCCTGCACCCCCTGCAGCAGCCGCTGATGCAGGCCCTCTCCCGGGTCTCGGTGCCGGCGGTGATGGAGTCGCGGGTGGCGGTGACCCTGCGCCTGGTCAGCCATGACGAGGCCCAGGCCCTGCTCGACCACAAGCCGAGCTGGATCGTGATCCGCCGCTCCACGGAGGACAAGCCGACCCTGGCCCTCAAGGCGGCGGACCTGGCCCGCGCCCTGCTCGACCCACGCTGGGCCGAGCAGGCGCAGATCGACCTGCTGGAGGTCCCGGGCCAGCGTCTGGACATGGCGGCCATCCCGGTCCAGGCGACCCTCTCCGAGGCCTTCCAGCGCCTCGACCAGCACGACGTCGACGCCCTCTATGTGGAGAACCCGGTGGCGCCACCCGGGCGACGGATTTCCGGTATCATCACCCGCGAAGCCATCGAGCTCTATTACCGTTTCCGGCCCCCCCGCTGAGGCCGGCCATCCCCTGCTGGAGTCACTATGTATCTGTGGATCAAGGCCCTGCACCTGATCGCCGTGGTCACCTGGTTCGCCGCCCTCTTCTACCTGCCGCGCCTGTTCGTCTACCACGCCATGGCTCGAGACCAGGGCGACCAGCAAGCCATCGACTACTTCCTGGTCATGGAGCGCAAGCTCTATCGCGGCATCATGACCCCCTCGATGATCGCGGTGCTGCTGCTGGGCGGCTGGATGCTCTACCTGGTACCCGCCTGGCTGAGCCAGGGCTGGATGCACGCCAAGCTGACCCTGATCCTGCTGCTGGTGGGCTATCACCATGTCTGCCTGGCGCACATGAAGCGGCTCGCCGCCGGCACCTGCGACAAGTCCCACCGCTACTTCCGGGTCTTCAACGAGTTGCCGGTGCTGGTGCTGCTGGCGGTGGTGATCCTCGCCGTGGTGAAGCCGTTCTGATGGCGGCGCTGAACGAGACCCGCGAGCTGCCGGTGGTGCTGGTGCTGGCCGGCCATGATCCTAGCGGCGGCGCCGGCCTGGTGGCCGACAGCGAGGCCATCGCCGGTTGCGGCGCCTGGGCGCTGACCGTGCCCACCGCCCTGACGGTGCAGAACAGCGCCGATGTGGCGGCGGTCCTGCCCTGCCCCGGCGAGCAGATCCGCGCCATGGCGGCGGCCCTGGGGGAGTTCCGGGTGGCCGCCATCAAGGTCGGCCTGGTGGCCAGCCTCGAGGCCCTGGATGCGGTAGTGGACGTGGTCAGGCGCCACCCCGGGGTGCCCCTGGTGGTGGATCCGGTACTCAAGGCGGGGGGCGGGCGAGAGTTATCCACAACCGAACTGGTGGATGCCTTCCGCGAGCGGCTGCTACCCCTTGTGGATATCCTGACCCCCAACCGCGACGAACTGGCACGCCTGGCCGGCCCCGGGTTCGAGGACGAGACCCAGCGCTGCGTGGAACTGCTCTCCCTGGGCTGCCAGGCGATCCTGGTCACCGGCACCGACAGTCGCGAGGCGGGAGAGGCCCCGGACAGGGTTGTCCACACCCTGCATACCCCGGACAATGATCGCCAATGGCAGTGGCCGCGCCTGGCCGGCAGTTATCACGGTTCCGGCTGCACTCTGGCGGCGGCCCTGGCGGCCCGACTGGCGGTGGGCGAACCCCTGGCCGGCGCCTGCGAGCAGGCCCAGGAGTTTACCTGGCAGGCCCTCAGGCATGGCTGGCGCCCGGGCGAGGCCCAGGCCCTGCCGCGGCGCCTGTGGCGCCACCCCGACTGGATTCCGACGGCGGAGTAGTTATGCACAACCCATCCTGGGGCCATGGCCTCTATGCGATCACCGATGCCCGGCTGCTGCCCGATGACGCGCGGCTGCTGGCCGGCTGCGAGGCGGCCCTGCGCGGCGGCCTGGCGCTGCTCCAGTATCGCGACAAGTCGGCGGAGGCCGACAAGCGCCACCGCCAGGCCCGGGCCCTGGCGGCCCTCTGCCATGACCACGAGGTGCCGCTGATCATCAATGACGACACCGCCCTGGCCGAGCGCCTGCGCCGGGAGGGCCACGCCAACGTCGGCCTGCACCTGGGCCAGGGCGATGGCGCCCTGGGCGAGGCCCGGGAGCGCCTGGGGCCCGAGGCGATCCTCGGCGCCACCTGCCATGGCCGCCTGGCACTCGCCGAGCGGGCCGCCCGGGAAGGCGCCAGCTACGTGGCCTTCGGGCGCTTCTTCGCCTCCCGTACCAAGCCCGAGGCGCCCCCCGCCGAGCTCGAGCTGCTGGGCGAGGCCGGGGCCCTGGGCCTGCCCCGGGTGGCCATCGGCGGCATCGATGCCGAGACCATCGGCGCGGCGCGCCGTGCCGGCGCCGACCTGCTGGCCACGGTGGCGGCGGTGTTCGCTGCCGCCGATATCGAGGCCAGCGTCCGCGACCTGAATCACCGGCTGAGCGCCTGTTAAACGCTTATCCACAGGCTGCTCACGAAAGTTATCCGCACTATCCAGATAGTTATCCACAATCCATCACGAGAGGCTTCCATGACCACCTCCGCACAGCTCTTCGAACAGGCCTGCCGCCATATCCCCGGGGGCGTCAACTCGCCGGTGCGTGCCTTCAAGGGCCTCGAGCGGCCGCCGGTGTTTATCGAGCGGGCCCAGGGCGCCTACCTCTTCGACGTGGAGGGGCAGCGCTATATCGACTACGTGGGCTCCTGGGGCCCCATGATCACCGGCCATGCCGACCCGGAGGTGCTGGGTGCGGTGCGCGAGCGCCTCGACCTGGGCCTCTCCTTCGGCACCCCCACCGCCATCGAGACCACCATGGCGGACCTGATCTGCGAGATCCTGCCCAGCATCGAGCTGGTGCGCATGGTCAACTCCGGCACCGAGGCCACCATGTCGGCGATCCGCCTGGCGCGGGGCTATACCGGTCGCGACAAGATCGTCAAGTTCGAGGGCGACTACCATGGCCACTCCGACTCCCTGCTGGTCAAGGCCGGCTCCGGCGCCCTGACCCATGGCGAGCCCAGCTCCCCCGGGGTGCCCGCTTCCCTGGCCGAGCATACCATCACCCTGCCCCATAACGACCTGGATGCCGTTGAGCAGTGCTTCGCCGAGCTGGGCGAGCAGATCGCCGGCATCATCGTCGAGCCGGTGGCCGGCAACATGAACTGCATCCCGCCCCTGCCCGGCTTCCTGGAGGGGCTGCGCCAGGTCTGCGATCGCCACGGCAGCGTGCTGATCTTCGACGAGGTGATGACCGGCTTCCGGGTCGCCCTGGGGGGCGCCCAGGCCCACTACGGCATTACCCCTGACCTGACCTGCCTGGGCAAGATCGTCGGCGGCGGCATGCCGGTGGGGGCCTTCGGTGGCAAGCGCGAGATCATGGAGCAGATCTCGCCGCTGGGCCCGGTCTACCAGGCCGGGACCCTCTCCGGCAGCCCCCTGGCCATGGCCGCCGGCATCGCCCTGCTCACCAAGGTGCGCGAACCCGGCTTCCACGACGCCCTGGCCCAGCGGGTCGCGACCCTCTGCGACGGCCTCGAGGCACGCGCCCAGGCCGCCGGCATCGAGATGATCACCCAGCGCGCCGGTGGCATGTTCGGGGTCTTCTTCACCGGCCAGTCCCGGGTCGATAACTTCGCCCAGGCCACCGCCTGCGACGCCGAGGCCTTCCGCCGCTTCTTCTCCGCCATGCTCGACGAGGGCGTCTACCTGGCGCCGTCCGCCTATGAGGCGGGCTTCATGTCCAGCGCCCATACTGCGGAGGACATCCAGGCCACCCTGGATGCGGCCGAGCGAGCCTTCGCCCGGCTGGCCCAGCGCTAACTCGTCGTCAGGAGGTGTCACGGTGAGCGAGACCCTGATTCAGGCCCTGCAGGCGCCGGCCTGCTACGACCATGACGTCACGGGCGTCGAGGTCCACGAGACGCATATCTCGTGGATCCTGCTCACCGGTGACTACGCCTACAAGATCAAGAAGCCGCTGAATTTCGGCAGCTTCCTCGACTTCTCGACCCTGGAGCAGCGCCGCCGGCTCTGCGAGCAGGAGGTGCGCCTCAACCGGCGCCTGGCGCCCAACCTCTACCTGGCGGCGGTGCCCATCTCCGGCACCCCGGAGGCGCCGCGGGTCGATGACCCCAGCGCGCCCTTCGAGTACGCGGTGAAGATGCGCCAGTTCAGCAACCGCCACCTGTTCAGTACCCTCCAGGCGGAGGGAAGCCTCTCCCTGGAGCTGATCGATGACCTCATCGATCAGCTGGTGGATTTCCACGAGGGGGCCGAGCGCATCGCCGCGGACAATCCCCTGGGCGGGGCCGAGGCCACCGCCGAGATCCTCGCCCGGGAGTTCGTGCTGATCGCCCCGCGCTTGCCGGGGGAGGCGCGCCAGGCTCGCCTGGGGCGGCTCCAGGTGCAGGTGGAGGAGATCCAGGGACGCCTGGCCCCGCTGCTGGCCGAGCGGCATGCCCAGGGCTTCGTGCGCGAGACCCATGGCGATATCCACCTGGGCAATGCGGTGCACCACCAGGGCCGGGCGCTGCTCTTCGACGGCATCGAGTTCAATGACGCCCTGCGCTGGAGCGACGTGGGCTGTGACCTGGCCTTCCTGTTGATGGACCTGGAGGCCCGGGGCGAGCACGCCCTGGCCCATCATGCCCTGAATCACTACCTGGAGCTTTCCGGCGACTATGGCCTGGTCAGGGCCCTGGGCTATTACAAGCTCTACCGCGCCCTGGTACGGGTCAAGGTGGCGGCGCTGCGCCTGGAGCAGGTCAGCGGCGACGAGCACGAGGCGCTGCTGGCGGAGCTCGACCACTACCTGGGCCTGGCCGAGGGCTATGCGGAGTTCCGTTTCCCCTACCTGGTGCTGGGGGCCGGGGTCTCCGGCAGCGGCAAGAGTCGCTTCACCGGCGAGATGGTGCGCCGCCTGGGGGCGGTACGGTTGCGCTCCGACGTGGAGCGCAAGCGCCTCTACGGCTTCGCGCCCCTCGCCGACAGCCGCGACACCGGGGTGGATATCTATGCCCCGGAGGCCACCCGGCGTACCTACCGACGCCTGGCCCGGCTCACCGGTACCCTGCTGGAGGCGGGCCTGCCCGTGTGCATCGATGCCACCTGCCTGGCCCGCTGGCAGCGGGAGCTGCTGAGTCGCGAGGCGGAGGCCCGCGGCCTGCCACTGTTGATCGTCAGCTTCGAGGCCGACGAGGCCACCCTGCGCCGGCGCATCGAGAAGCGTGCCCGCCGCGGCGGCGACCCCTCCGAGGCGAGCCTGGCGGTGCTGGAACGGCAACTGGCCGCCCGGGAGCCCTTCGCCGAGGAGGAGCGTTGCCACCTGGTGCACCTGGATACCACGGCCGCGGATGCCAGTGAGACCCTGGTCAACCTGATTCGCCAGCATATGGGCCATGCGGTCGGCGAGGTCGATTGACCTCGCGGTCGGCCTGATTCGTCAGCCTATGGACCAGGCGGTGGGCGAGGTTAACGAGCACTTGGTAGCCTTGCCATTGTGGGAGTTCGGCTTTGCCGAACGATTGGCGCCGTTAGGCGCCTCGGCCGTTATCAGGCCGGATAAGCCATGTTAGGAGTAATAAATGAGTGAGCCCCAGTCCCTGGTGCTGGCCAGCGGTAATGCCGGCAAGTTGCGCGAGTTCGAGGCACTGCTGGCGCCGCTGGGTTTTCGCGTCCGGCCCCAGGCCGATTTTCGGGTCCCCGAGGTGGAGGAGACTGGCCTGACCTTCGTCGAGAACGCCCTGCTCAAGGCCCGGGAGGCGTGCCGAATCAGCGGGTTGCCGGCCCTGGCCGATGATTCCGGCCTGGAGGTGGATGCCCTGCAGGGGGCTCCGGGGATCTACTCGGCCCGCTATGCCGGCGAGCCGAAGAGCGACGAGCGCAACAATCGCAAGCTGCTGGAGGCCCTGGCGGAGGTGCCGGAGGGACAGCGCAGCGGTCGCTACTGGTGCGTGCTGGTCTACCTGCGCCACGCCGAGGATCCGGTGCCGCTGATCGTCCAGACGAGCTGGGAGGGGGAGATCCTGGCCCATCCCCGTGGCGAGGGCGGCTTCGGCTATGATCCGCTGTTCTGGCCCCAGGGCGCCGGCATGAGCGCCGCCGAACTCTCCGCCCAGGAGAAGAATCGCCTCAGCCATCGCGGCCGGGCCATGGCCGAGCTGGTGGAGCGGCTGCGGGTATGAGCCTTCCCCTGCCGCCCCTGTCGCTCTATCTGCACGTGCCCTGGTGCGTGCGCAAGTGCCCCTACTGCGACTTCAACTCCCATGGGGTCGGCAGCGGGGCCAGCCTGCCCGAGGAGGCGTACCTGGCGGCACTGCTCGCGGACCTGGAGGCGGAGCTGCCCCTGGTGGCGGGCCGCGAGCTGGTCAGCGTCTTTATCGGCGGCGGCACCCCCAGCCTGATGTCGGCGGATTTCTATCGACGCTTCCTGGCCCGCCTGGGCGAGGCACTGCCCTGGGCCGCGGAGATCGAGATCACCCTGGAGGCCAACCCCGGCACCTTCGAGCAGGCGCGCTTCGCCGCCTATCGCGAGGCGGGCATCAATCGCCTCTCCCTGGGCGTACAGAGCTTCCAGGATGCCCAGCTCCAGGCCCTGGGACGGATCCATGGCGGCAGGGAAGCCGAGCGGGCGGTGAGCGAGGCCCGTTCGGCGGGCTTCGATAATCTCAATATCGATCTGATGCATGGCCTGCCGGAGCAGAGCCCGGCGCTTGCCCTCGACGATATCGACCGGGCCCTGGCGCTATCGCCCACCCACCTTTCCTGGTACCAGCTGACCCTGGAGCCGAATACCGAATTCCACTCGCGGCCGCCGGTGCTGCCCGAGGAGGAGGCGCTATGGGCGATCCAGGATGCCGGTCATGAGCGCCTGGAGGCCGCCGGCCTGGGCCGCTACGAGATCTCCGCCTATGCGCGCCCCGGACGCCAGGCGCGACACAACCTCAACTACTGGCGCTTCGGTGACTACCTGGGGATCGGCGCCGGCGCCCATGGCAAGCTGAGTCACCGAGGCCCGGAGGGGGGGCTTTCGATCGAGCGGCGCTGGAAGAGTCGCCAACCGGAGGCCTACCTGCGTCGCCGGGAGGATCCCCGGGGCTTCGTCGCCGGGCATCGCCGCCTCGATGCCGATGAGCTCCCCCTGGAGTTCGCCATGAATGCCCTGCGCCTTACCGAAGGGGTGCCCATGGCACTTTGGGAGGCGCATAGTGGTCTATCTCGGGCGACCCTGGAGGCGCGTCTAACGCGGGCCCGCAATCTGGGACTTCTCGTGGAAGATGACACTCGCCTGCAAGCCACGCCCCAGGGTCTACTATTCTTAAATGAGTTGCTGGCTTCCCTCGAGGAGTGAACCCGTGACCCACCCGCGACGTTCTAGGAGTTACGTTATGCCCAAGATGCTTCGTTTGGCCTATCCCCTGGCAGCCGGATTGCTGCTGGTAGGGTGCGCCACCACCGATCCCTACGGTGGTCAGACCGATCGTAGCCGCACCATGGGAGGGGCCGGTATCGGTGCCGCCGTGGGCGCCGCCGCCGGGGCCCTGAGTGGCAGTGGCAGCACCAGTCGCCGTGATCGCGCCCTGATCGGTGCCGCCGTAGGCGCCGCCGCCGGGGCCGGGGTCGGCGCCTATATGGATCGCCAGGAGGCCCAGTTGCGCCAGAGCATGCAGGGCACCGGGATCGAGGTCGATCGCCGCGGCGACGATATCATCCTCAATATGCCCAGCAGTGTGACCTTCGGCTTCGACTCCAGCGAGCTGACCCCCTCGGCCCGCTCCGCCCTCAACGATGTCTCCCAGGTGCTGCGCGACTTCCCCGATACCCGGGTCAATATCGCCGGCCATACCGACAGCACCGGCGATGCCCGCTACAACCAGGGGCTCTCCGAGCGGCGTGCCCAATCGGTGGGCAACTATCTGACCCAGAGCGGCGTCGCCATGCATCGGCTCAACATGATGGGTTATGGTGAGACCATGCCAGTGGCCAGCAACGCCACCGAGCAGGGCCGTGCCCAGAACCGTCGCGTCGAGATTACCCTGAGCCCGATGCAGCAGCAGATGTAAGCTTGCCTGCCGATCGGCATCCCGGCCCACGGAAGCGATTCCGTGGGCCTTTTCTTGGAAACCGTCATGCTCGCCTACCAACACGCCTATCACGCCGGCAATTTCGCCGACGTGCACAAGCACCTGACCCTGGTGACGCTTCGCGAGCGTCTTTTACGTAAAGAATCGCCAATTACGTATGTGGATACCCACGCCGGACGAGGGCTCTATCCCCTCCAGGGCGAGGAGGCCCGCAAGCTTCAGGAGCACCGGGATGGGGTCGAGCCGGTGTGGCGGGCCCGCAGTGCCGCCTCCGGGACCCTCAAGGCCTGGCTGGCACGCTTGGCCGAGGCCCAGCCCGGCAAGGAGCTGACCCACTACCCCGGCTCGCCCTGGTGGCTGGCCCAGGGGTTGCGAGAACAGGATCGCCTGAGCCTCTTCGAGCTGCATCCCGGCGAGTTCGCCCACCTGGATCAGCATATCGAGGATGCACGGATTCGCCATGTGCATGGCGATGGCCTGGCCGGACTGCGGCGCATGCTGCCGGTGGCCACGCCACGGCTCTGCGTGCTGATCGATCCCAGCTACGAGCTCAAGGAGGAGTACCGGGAGCTGGTCGCCAGCCTGGCCTGGGTGGGGCGCAAGGTGCGCCATGCGGTGGTGGCGGTGTGGTATCCGCTGTTGCCGGCGGGACGTCATCGAGAGCTGCTGGAGGGGCTCAAGGAGACCGGCCTGCGCAAGGTCTGGCGCAGCGAGGTACGCCTCCGGGAACCCGGCGCGGAACGCCACGGCATGTATGGCAGCGGCATGCTGGTGCTCAACCCGCCCTGGGGATTGGAGCAGGCACTGGAGGAGGCGCTGGGCCAGGTCACCGCCATCTGGGGCGCCCCGGCCCGCCACCAGGCGGACTGGTGGCTCCCGGAGTAGAGAGAAGCTACCGAAGATCTCGCCGAGCAGCGGTCTTTGTGTCGACGGCGCGATCGGCGCGGAGGCTTATCACCGGTTATTTGCCGATACAGAAGCTACCGAAGATCTCGCCCAGGAGGTCATCCGCGCTGAATTCGCCGGTGATCTCCCCCAGGGCCTGCTGGGCCTCGCGCAGGTCCTCCGCCAGCAGTTCGCCGGCGCCATGGCCCTGGAGCTGGGCCGCGCCGTTCTCCAGGGCCTCCCGGGCCCGGTCCAGGGCGTCCAGGTGACGGCGCCGGGCCGAGAAGCGCCCCTCGGTGGTGGCGCTGTAGCCCATCACCGCCTTGAGATGCGCCTTGAGGTTATCCACACCCTCGCCGGTCTTGGCGGAGAGGCGAATCACCGGCGGGGCTGTGGATAAGTCGGGGGCCGGGGCCTCTCGGCTGGTGTCGATCTTGTTGCGGATCAGGGTCAGCCGGGACGGATCCGGCAGCCGGGCCACGAACTCCGGCCAGATGGCCATGGGATCGGTGGCTTCGGTGGTGGTGGCATCCACCAGCAGCAGCACCCGGTCGGCCTTCTCGATCTCGTCCCAGGCCCGGGCCACGCCGATCTGTTCCACCGCGTCCGGGGTATCGCGCAGGCCGGCGGTATCGATCACGTGCAGCGGCATGCCGTCGATATGGATATGCTCGCGCAGCACGTCCCGGGTGGTGCCGGCGATATCGGTGACGATGGCGGTCTCCTGCTCGGTGAGGGCATTGAGCAGGCTCGACTTGCCGGCGTTGGGGCGCCCGGCGATCACCACGCTCATGCCTTCGCGCATCAGCGCCCCCTGGCCGGCGGCACCGCGTACCGTCGCCAGTTCGTTGCTCACCCCCTCGAGCATCTCCGCCACCTTGCCATCGGCGAGGAAGTCGATCTCCTCCTCGGGGAAGTCGATGGCCGCCTCCACATAGATGCGCAGCTCGATCAGCCGCTGCACCAGGGCCGAGACCCGGGTCGAGAACTCCCCCTGCAGGGAGCGCAGGGCGTTCTCGGCGGCGGCCCGGGAGCTGGCGTCGATCAGGTCGGCGATCGCCTCCGCCTGGGCCAGGTCGAGCTTGTCGTTGAGGAAGGCGCGCTCGGAGAACTCGCCGGGGCGGGCCAGGCGCGCCCCCAGCTGCACGCAGCGTTCCAGCAGCAGGTCCATGATCACCGGGCCACCATGCCCCTGCAGCTCGAGGACGTCCTCGCCGGTGAAGGAGTGGGGGCCGGGGAAGTAGAGGGCGATGCCCTCGTCGAGCTGCCCCGTGGCGCCCCGGAAGGGGCCGTAGTGGGCATGCCGGGGGCGGGGGCAATGGCCGAGGATGGCTTCCGCCAGGGCGGCGCTCAAGGGGCCGGAGACGCGGATGATGCCCACCCCGCCGCGCCCCGGCGGGGTGGCCAGGGCGGCGATGGTGTCCTGAGGGTAGAGGGGAGTGGCGGACATGTCAGGCTCCTTGCGGCGATGGGGCTATTGTCGTGGCGGCGGGCCACAAACGCCAGACCCCCGCCGGGGCGGGGGTCTGGGAGTCGTCGGAGGTGAAGCCGCGGGCTAGCCCTTGGTCTTCATGCCCTTGCCGACGCTGGGGTCGTTCTCGATCTTGCGGGTGATCACGTACTGCTGGGCGATGGAGATGATGTTGTTCACCACCCAGTAGATCACCAGGCCCGCCGGGAACCACAGGAAGAAGAAGGTGAAGACGATGGGCAGCATCTTCATGATCTTCGCCTGCATGGGATCGGGCGGTGCCGGGTTGAGCATCTGCTGCACGAACATGGAGGCGCCCATCAGGATCGGCAGGACGAAGAAGGGATCCTTCACCGACAGGTCCTGGATCCAGAACATGAAGGGCGCGTGGCGCAGCTCCACGGACTCCAGCAGCATCCAGTAGAGGGCGATGAAGACCGGCATCTGCACCAGGATCGGCAGACAGCCCCCCAGCGGATTGATCTTCTCCTTCTGGTAGAACTTCATCATCTCCTGGGACATCTTCTGGCGGTCATCGCCATAGAGTTCCTTGAGACGCTGCATCTCCGGGCCCAGCTTGCGCATCCGCGCCATGGACTTGTAGGCCTTGGCGGAGAGCGGCCACATCACCAGTTTGACGAAGATCGTCAGCATGACGATGGACCAGCCCCAGTTGCCCAGCACGTCGTGGATCTTGTCGAGCAGCCAGAACAGCGGGTTGGCCAGGAACCACAGCCAGCCATAGTCCACGGTCAGGCGCAGGTTGGGGGCCACCTCTTCCAGGCGCTCCTGCACCTTGGGTCCCAGGTAGAGGGTCGCGCCCAGGGTCGCCTCGCCATTGGCGGCCAGGGTCTGGCTGGGGCCGGCGAAGGCCGCCACGTTGCGATTACGGGAATCGGTGGTGGCGTAGTAGAGGTTCTGCTGCTCCTGGTTCGGGGCCCAGGCGGAAACGAAGTAGTGCTGGATGATCGCTACCCAGCCACCCAGGGCGTCCTGGTTGGCGAAGTTACCGCGCTGGATATCGGAGAAGTCGACCTTCTCGTAGCGGGACTCCGGCGTGGAGTAGGCCGCCCCCAGGTAGGAGCTCATGCCCATGGCGACGCCGCTGGTGGGGTCGGGGCTGTCGTCCCGGGCGAGCTGACCGATAAAGCGGGCGCTGACCGGGGTCTCGCTGCGGTTGGCCAGGTAGTAGCTCACGTCCACCGCGTAGTTGTCGCGCTCGAAGGTGAAGCGCTTGATCACATCCACGCCATTGACCTCGGCGTGCATGTCCACCACCAGGCGATCCTCACCGTCGGCCAGACGATACTCGGTCTGCTCCGGGGTGAAGTGGATACGCCCCTGGTGACCCTCCAGCTGCAGCCCCGACTTGGCCACATAGCTGCGGCTCTCGCTATCGGAGAGCAGCACGAAGGGGCGGTCGGAGTCGAGGCTCAGCAGGTGTCGGGGGAGGGCGGCATAGACGATATCGCCCCCCTGGGGGTCGATGCGCAGGTCCAGCACGTCGGTGATCACGGCGATCAGGTCACGGCTGGTGCTGCCCTGGGCGGGGGCTTCGGGCATCTCGCCGTCGATGGCCTCGGCGCTCCGGGGGGCCGTGGGAACGGCCAGGCCGTCGTCGCCGGGGGCGGCGACCTCACCGTTCTGGGTGATGGCGGGGGCGTCAGGTTCGGGGGCGGCCTGACCATAATCCTGATTCCACTGCACGATCAGCAGATAGGCGAGCACGGCCAATGGAATCAGTAGGAGTAGTCGTTTTACGTCCATGGGGATCCTGCCCGGTGGGTAGTGAAAGTGTGAGCAAAGCCGTCTCCGAGACACACGAAAGCCTGCCGGAGGCAGGCTGAAGGTGTCACCGCATCGGCGACAGCGTCGGTGTCAGGTCAGGACCGGTCGGTATCGGCCGCCATCTTGCGCGCGTCTTTTTCCAGGCGCCGCCACATGCCATGAAGCTGGCGGTGCAGGGTGGCGTTATCCAGCTCGTGAGCCCCGCGTCGAGCGAGAACCACGATATCCACCGCGGGCAGACGCTGCTGTTGCAGACGGATGGATTCACGAACCAGTCGCTTCAGACGGTTGCGATCGACGGCGCGCCGCACGTTCTTCTTGCTGAAGACCAGGCCGAGGCGCACATGACCGAGATCATTGCGTCGACCCAGGGCCATCAGCCCCTTGCCGTGGACCTTGAAGTCCGCATGGTCGAAGACATGTCGATAGTCCCCGGCCGTCAGCAGACGCAGCCGCCGGGGAAAGCCCTGACAGGACACGCGTGATCCGCGATCAGGCGCTCAGACGCTTGCGGCCCTTGGCGCGGCGGCGCGCCAGGACGGCACGACCGTTCTTGGTGGCCATGCGAGCACGGAAGCCGTGCACACGCTTGCGCTTGAGAACGCTCGGTTGAAAGGTGCGTTTCATAACTCTCGATTCCCACGTGGTTGATTGGACTGAACGTCAGAGTGCGGCCCGGTTTCCCCGACGGATTACGCGGGAGCTTTCGGGTCAAGACCGGGAATTCTAGAGAATTCGCCGCCCCGGTGCAATTTTTCTGCGCTCCGGGGCGAGGCTTTTCGCGATTTCCCTGGCCAGTGAGATGCTGCCCGGGTGGTTCGGGGGAATCGAGATCAACCAACTATAATAATTTAGCCCTTTTAGATGATGTTGTTATTAATACTGGGGAAAAGATTTGTGGATAAGCCATAATAGCCGTTGAGTATCAAAGATGTAGCTTATAGAAAAGAGTGTGGGCAAGCTGCCGGCAAGGGCTGAGGAAGCTGGGGAGGAGCTGGTGACGGCACGGGGTTTCGTCCACAAGCCTGGGCTTATCCACTGACCCGGCATCGATCCGCCAAGGGGTTGGGGACAAGTTGTCCACAGCTGCACTCGCGGCCGGATCCATGTGGATAACCCGGCCCGGTGACGATACAATGGCCGGTCATTCGACAACTGCATGGTGAGGTCGCGTGTCCGTCGCTCTTTGGCAACAGTGTCTGGATTACCTGCAGGACGAGCTGAACTCTCAGCAGTTCAATACCTGGATTCGTCCCCTGCAGGCGGAGGAAGGCGAGTCCAATGAGCTGCGCCTGCTGGCTCCCAACCGCTTCGTGCGCGATTGGGTCAGCGACAAGTACATCAAGCGCATCAATGAACTGCTGCGTGAACTGGCCTCGGGCAAGCCGCCCAAGGTGAGCCTCACGGTGGGCAGTCGTGGCAGCGTGCCCAACCCCCAGCCCCGCAACCTGGGGGCGCCGGTCTCGGCCGCACCGCGGCGTCCCAGCGCGCCGGCGGTGCAGACGCCGCCCCGCGGCGATGACTATGCCGACGAAAAGGAGATCGAGGCCCTCGAGGAGAACGCCCCGCGGCGCGGCGAGCGCCAGGTGCAGGTGGAGGGCAGCCTCAAGCACTCCAGCGGCCTCAACCCCAATTTCACCTTCGAGACCTTCGTCGAGGGCAAGTCGAACCAGCTGGCCCGGGCCGCCTCCCGTCAAGTCTCCGAGAACCCCGGCGGGGCCTACAACCCATTGTTCCTGTATGGCGGCGTGGGCCTGGGCAAGACCCACCTGATGCATGCGGTGGGCAATGCCCTGGCCGGGCGCCGCGAGAACGCCAAGGTGGTCTACCTGCACTCCGAGCGCTTCGTGGCGGACATGGTCAAGGCACTGCAGCTCAATGCCATCAACGACTTCAAGCGCTTCTACCGCAGCGTCGACGCCCTGCTGATCGATGACATCCAGTTCTTCGCCGGCAAGGAGCGCTCCCAGGAGGAGTTCTTCCACACCTTCAATGCCCTGCTCGAAGGGGGCCAGCAGATGATCCTTACCTCGGATCGCTACCCCAAGGAGATCAGCGGCGTCGAGGAGCGCCTCAAGTCGCGCTTCGGCTGGGGACTGACGGTGGCCATCGAACCGCCGGAGCTGGAGACCCGGGTGGCGATCCTGATGAAGAAAGCCGATCAGGCCAAGGTCGACCTGCCCCATGACGCGGCCTTCTTTATCGCCCAGAAGATCCGCTCCAATGTGCGCGAGCTGGAGGGCGCCCTGAAGAAGGTGATCGCCGACTCCCACTTCATGGGCAAGCCGATCACCCAGGATTTCATCCGCGAGTCGCTGAAGGACCTGCTGGCCCTGCAGGACAAGCAGGTGGGGGTCGACAATATTCAGCGCACCGTGGCCGAGTACTACAAGATCAAGCTCGCCGACCTGCTCTCCAAGCGGCGTTCCCGCTCGGTGGCGCGGCCGCGACAGATCGCCATGGCGCTGGCCAAGGAGTTGACCAATCACAGCCTGCCGGAGATCGGCGACGCCTTCGGCGGTCGCGATCACACCACGGTGCTGCATGCCTGCCGCAAGGTGCAGTCCCTGCAGGAAGAGAGCGCGGATATCCGCGAGGACTACAAGAACCTACTGCGTTTGCTGACCAGTTGAGGCCAGGCGCCAGGCAAGGCGCGATGATTGGCCGCCATCAATCCCAGGACAAGTGGAGCCCCCATGAAATTTTCCATCTCCCGTGAAGCCCTGCTGCGTCCGCTGGCCCTGGTCGCTGGCGTCGTGGAGCGTCGCCAGACCCTGCCGGTGTTGTCCAACGTCTTGATCCGGGTGGATGAGGCGCAGCAGGTGGCCCTGACCGGTACCGACCTGGAGGTCGAGCTGATCGGGCGTACCGCCGCTTCCCAGGTAGAGGCGCCCGGGGCGGTCACCGTGCCGGCCCGCAAGCTGATGGACATCTGCAAGTCGCTGCCGGACCAGGCCGAGCTGCATTTCGCCCTGGAGGAGGGGCGGGCGGTGCTGCGCAGCGGGCGCTCCCGCTTCACCCTCTCCACCCTGCCGGTGGCCGAGTTCCCGAGCATCGAAGAGGGGCAGGGCAACACCGAGCTGAGCCTGCCGCGGGGTACCCTCAAGCAGTTGATCGATGCCACCGCCTTCGCCATGGCCCAGCAGGACGTGCGCTACTACCTCAACGGCATGCTGCTGGAGTTGAAGGATAACCTGGTGCGTACCGTGGCCACCGATGGCCACCGCCTGGCGGTCTGCTCGCGTCCCGCCGATATCCAGGTCTCGCCGGCCCAGAAGCTGATCGTGCCGCGCAAGGGCGTGCTGGAGCTGGTGCGCCTGCTGGATGGCAGCGACGAGCCGGTGACCCTGACCCTGGGGGCCAGCCACGTGCGCGCGCATACCGGCGACTTCACCTTCACCTCCAAGCTGGTGGACGGCAAGTTCCCGGATTACGAGCGGGTGGTGCCCCGGGGCGGCGACAAGGTATTCCTGGCCGATCGAGCCGAGCTGCGCCAGGTGCTGTCACGGACCTCCATCCTCTCCAACGAGAAGTACCGCGGCGTGCGGCTGCTGCTGGAGGAGGGCAACCTGCGAGTGATGGCCAACAACCCCGAGCAGGAGGAGGCCGAGGAGAATGTCGCCGTGGAATATAGTGGCAACTCCCTGGAGATCGGCTTCAACGTCGGCTACCTGATCGACGTGCTCAATACCCTCGACGACGAGCGGGTGCAGATGACCCTCTCCGATCCCAACAGCAGCGCCCTGATGGAGCAGCCCGGCGGCGGCGATGCCATGTATGTGGTCATGCCGATGCGTCTTTAATTGATTGATATGCATCGCTTTTTCGTCATCGTCGAGGGCTGACGATGGTCATCGAGCGTCTCGCCTTCAGCGGCCTGCGCAACCTCGAACCCCTCGAGATGCGTCCGCAGCCGGGGATCAACCTGATCCTCGGCCCCAACGGCAGCGGCAAGACCAGCCTGCTGGAGGGAATCCATGTGCTGGGCATGGGACGCTCCTTCCGCACCCAGCAATTGCGTCATGCCATCGCCCATGATCAGCCCGCCCTGACGCTTCATGCCCGCCTGAGCGGCGATCTCGCCCTGGGGGTGCGCCGCCAGCGGGATGCCGGCGAGCTCGAGCTTCGCCTGGGCGGCGAGCGCATTGCCCGCCTGGCGCAGTTGGCCGAGGCCCTCCCCCTGCAGCTGATCAATCCCGATGCCTTCCGCCTGCTGGAGGGTGGCCCGGCGGCGCGTCGAGAGTTTCTCGACTGGGGCGTGTTTCACGTGAAACATGGCTTCATGCAAGTGTGGAAGGGCGTACGCCGGGCCCTGAAACATCGGAATGCCCTGCTCAGGCATGATAGAATCGACCTTCGCTCCCTGGACAGCTGGGAGCATGAGCTGGTGCGCTGGAGCGAGCAGCTGGACGAGCTTCGCCAGGCTTATATGGGCGACTTCCTGCCGGTCTTCGAGGAGACCCTCAAGGAGTTGCTGCCCTTGCCTGGCCTGGAGCTGCGCTACTCCCGGGGCTGGGACAAGCGTCGTCCCCTGGCCGAGATCCTGCAACAGGGGCGTGACACCGATCGCCAGATGGGGTTTACCCAGCAGGGCCCCCAGCGGGCCGATCTGCGCATCCGCCTGAAGCGGCGTCCGGCGGTGGAGGTGCTCTCCCGCGGCCAGCAGAAGCTGGTGGTCAGTGCCATGAAACTGGCCCAGGGGCGGGTGCTGGAGGCCATGACCGGCCGCACCTGCCTCTATTTGATCGACGATCTGCCCGCGGAGCTGGATGCGGGCCATCGCGAGATGTTCTGCCACTGGCTGTCGTGTCTGGACTGTCAAGCATTCATCACCAGTGTCGAACCCCAGGCACTCGCCGGGCACTGGCGTCCGGAGACCCCGGTCGCCATGTTTCACGTGAAACAGGGCCGGCTCGAGTTCCAAGGCGACGGAATGAAAAGACTTCACATGATGGAGTAGTCAATGAGCGAACAGGCTTACGACTCATCGAGCATCAAGGTCCTCAAGGGCCTGGATGCGGTACGCAAGCGCCCCGGCATGTATATCGGCGACACCGACGATGGCACGGGCCTGCACCACATGGTCTTCGAGCTGGTGGACAACTCCATCGATGAGGCACTGGCGGGGCACTGCAGCGAGATCCGGGTAGTGATTCACCCGGATGAATCGATCACCGTCAGCGATAACGGCCGCGGCATCCCCACCGATATCCATGAGGAGGAGGGGGTCTCGGCGGCGGAAGTGATCATGACGGTGCTCCACGCCGGCGGCAAGTTCGACGACAACTCCTACAAGGTCTCCGGTGGCCTCCATGGGGTCGGGGTCTCGGTGGTCAACGCCCTCTCGGAGGAGCTCAAGCTGACCATCTGGCGTGCCGGCCAGGTCCATGAACAGGTCTATCACCACGGCGTGCCCGCGGCCCCCCTGGGCGTGGTGGGCAAGACCGAGCAGAGCGGTACCCGGGTGCACTTCCGGCCCTCGCCGGAGACCTTCGCCAATATCGAGTTCCACTACGATATCCTCGCCAAGCGGCTGCGCGAGCTCTCCTTCCTCAATTCCGGGGTGGCGATTCGCCTGCTCGACGAGCGCAGCGGCAAGGAGGAACTGTTCCACTACGAGGGTGGCCTCAAGGCCTTCGTCAATCACCTCAATACCAACAAGAGTACCCTCAATACGGTCTTCCACTTCAATGCGGAACGCGAGGATGGGGTCGGTGTCGAGGTGGCGATGCAGTGGAACGACACCTTTGCCGAGAATATCTTCTGCTATACCAACAACATCCCCCAGCGCGATGGCGGCACCCACCTGGCGGGCTTTCGGGCGGCACTGACGCGTACCCTCAACAGCTACATCGAGGCCGAGGGGCTGCTCAAGAAGTCCAAGGTCAACACCTCCGGGGATGATGCCCGTGAAGGCCTGACGGCGATTATCTCGGTCAAGGTGCCGGATCCCAAGTTCTCCTCCCAGACCAAGGAGAAACTGGTCTCCTCCGAGGTGAAGACCGCGGTGGAACAGGAGATGGGCAGGCTCTTCTCCGAGTACCTGATCGAGCACCCCAACGAGGCCAAGGCGGTGGTCAACAAGATGCTCGACGCCGCCCGAGCCCGCGAGGCCGCCCGCAAGGCCCGCGACATGACCCGTCGCAAGGGTGCCCTGGATATCGCCGGTCTGCCCGGCAAGCTGGCGGACTGCCAGGAGAAGGATCCCAGCCTCTCCGAGCTCTATCTGGTGGAGGGTGACTCCGCCGGTGGCAGTGCCAAGCAGGGGCGCGATCGCCGTACCCAGGCGATCCTGCCCCTCAAGGGCAAGATCCTCAACGTGGAGAAGGCACGCTTCGACAAGATGCTCTCCTCGGCGGAGGTGGGCACCCTGATCACCGCCCTCGGTTGTGGGATCGGCCGGGAGGAGTTCAACCCGGACAAGCTGCGCTACCACTCCATCATCATCATGACCGACGCGGACGTGGACGGCTCGCACATTCGTACCCTGCTGCTGACCTTCTTCTTCCGTCAGATGTCGCAGCTGATCGAACGGGGGCATGTGTTTATCGCCCAGCCACCGCTCTACAAGATCAAGCGCGGCAAGCAGGAGACCTACCTCAAGGACGAACAGGCGCTGACCGACTACCTCACCGCCACCGCCCTGGATGGTGCCCGGCTCTACGTCAATGCCGATGCCCCGGGCATCGCCGGCGAGCAGCTCGAGGCCCTGGTCAAGCAGTATCGGGACGTGATGAACCGCATCGATCGCCTCTCCCGGGTCTATCCCGATGAGGTGCTGCGCAAGATGGTGCATGCCGCCCCCCTGAATGGTGATGAGAGTCTCCGGGATCGCGGCACCATGCAGCAGTGGATCGATGGCCTGCAGGCCGAGATGGATGCCATGGTGGCCTACGAGGGGGGGCCGCGCTATGTCTTCCAGCTGCACGAGGACAGCGAGCGTGGCCTCTACCTGCCCAAGGTGTCGCTGATCGCCCATGGGGTGACCACCGACTATGTCTGGGGCAACGATTTCTTCGGTAGCGCCGACTATCGCGCCATGGCCAACCTGGGCCAGACCCTGGATGGCCTGCTGGAGGAGGGCGCCTACGTGGCCCGTGGCGAGCGGCAGCGCCCGGTGGTGACCTTCTACGAGGCCCTGGAATGGCTGATGAAGGAGGCCCAGCGCGGCTTCTCCATTCAGCGCTACAAGGGGCTGGGGGAGATGAACCCGGAGCAGCTGTGGGATACCACCATGAATCCGGACACTCGGCGCATGCTGCGGGTCTCCATCGAGGATGCGGTGGCCGCCGACATGATGTTCAATACCCTGATGGGGGACGAGGTGGAGCCGCGTCGCGACTTTATCGAGCGCAATGCCCTGGTCGCCAACCTGGACGTTTAACTGGGCTGCGCCCCCCGGCTGCGCCGGTAGCTGTAAGCCATAAGCTTTAAGCTGGAAGAAAAATCGCCCCCATGGCCTTGCCATGGGGGCGATTTGCATTCAGCAGCTATCCAGCTTATCGCGGCTGTTTGGCCAGCAGCCAGTCGACGAAGCCGGCCAGGTCGTCGAAGAGGAGGGGTTCGTTGCCGGGGGCGGCGAGCTCCGGATGCTTGGCCAGGGTGCGCTCGCCCTTGCCGGTTTTGACCAGCACGTTGCGACAGCCCTGGGTCTCACCGGCCTGCAGGTCCCGCAGGCTATCCCCCACCATCCAGCTCCCCGCCAGGCTCTCCAGTCCCAGCGCCACGCGGATCTGCTCGAGGAGGCCGGGGAGCGGCTTGCGGCAGTCGCAATGGTCGTCGGGGCCATGGGGACAGTAGGCGATATGGGCCAGTTCGCCGCCGGCCTCGGTGACCCGGCGCCGCAGCTCCGCATGCATCTCTCCCAGGGTGGCCTCGCTATAGTAGCCCCGGGCGATGCCCGACTGGTTGGTGGCCACCGCCACCGTCCACCCTGCCCGAGAGAGCCGGCCGATGGCGGCGATGGCGCTGGGGTAGGGGTGGAACTCATCGAGGGACTTCACGTAGGCATCGGAGTCCTGGTTGATCACGCCATCGCGATCGAGGATGACCAGGCGGTCGGGGGAGGGCATGGGCGTCGCGTCCTCGTTGCTGTCGTCGGGTGGAGGGGAGTGTTTCACGTGGAACAACGTCTGCCAAGTCGGCTTGCCACGGGTGGTGTTTCACGTGAAACGCCCGGATGGGCGGAATGAATAGAAAAGGGCCGGCGAGTCACACTCGCCGGCCCTTGGTCTTGCGGGGGCTCTGCTTACTGCTGGAGTTCGGCGATATCCGCCACCTCCAGGAACAGCCCCTGGAGGTCGGCGAGCAGGGCCAGGCGATTGGCCCGCACCGTCGGCTCCTCGGCCATCACCATCACCTCGTCGAAGAAAGTGTCCACTGGTTCGCGCAGGGCGGCCAGGCGATCCAGGGCGGCGCTGTAGTCGGCGGCCTGGAACAGCGGGGCCACCTCCTCGCGGCGGGCCGCCAGGGCCTGGTGCAGGGCCTGCTCGGCGCGCTCCTGGAGCAGCTCGGGGTCGACCCGGGTGCTGCCGTCGTGGGCCTGCTTGGCGAGGATATTGGAGACCCGCTTGTTGGCGGCGGCCAGGGCGGCGGCCTCATCGCGGGCGGCGAAGCCATGCACGGCACGCATGCGGCGGGCGAAGTCCAGGGGCTTGGTGACCGGGCGGGCGCGCACCGCCAGGTAGCTCTCCACCGCCATGCCCTCGTCCTGGGCCCAGGCGCGGAAGCGCTCGAGCATATAGTCGAGTACCAGGTCCACCAGGCCCTCGGTCTTGGGCAGCTCGCCATGCTGCTCCACCGCGAGGGTCAGCAGCTCGCGCAGGTCGAGGTCCAGCTCGCCCTTGACCAGGATATTGAGCACGGCGATGGCGGCGCGGCGCAGGGCGAAGGGATCCTTGGTGCCGGTGGGGCGCTGACCGATGCCGAAGATGCCGGTCAGGGTGTCCAGGCGATCGGCCAGGGCCACGGCCTGGCCGGTGGGGCTCTGGGGGATCTCGTCGCCGGCGTTGCGCGGCAGGTACTGCTCGTAGAGGGCCCGGGCCACGGCTTCGGGCTCACCATCCTGGCGGGCGTAGTAGCAGCCCATGATGCCCTGCAGCTCGGGGAACTCCAGGACCATCTCGGTGACCAGGTCGCACTTGGCCAGCTGGGCGGCCCGCTCGGCATGCAGGGGGTCGCCGCCGATGCGTTCGGCGATATGCCGGGCCACCACCGCGGAGCGGTCGGCCTTGTCGGCCAGGGTACCCAGCTGCTGCTGGAAGACCACGCTGGCCAGGCCGTCGCGGCGCTCGGCCAGCGGCGTCTTGCGGTCAGTGTCGTAGAAGAAGGCGGCGTCGGCCAGGCGCGGACGGATGACCCGCTCGTTGCCCTCGATCACCTGCTGGGGGTCCTGACTCTCGATATTGGACACGGTGATAAACAGCGGCTTGAGCTTGCCGTCGCTATCCAGCAGGTGGAAGTACTTCTGGTTGGCCTTCATCGAGGAGATCAGGCACTCCGGCGGCACTTCCAGGAAGCGCTCGTCGAAGCTACCGGTCAGGGCCACCGGCCACTCCACCAGGCCGCTGACCTCGTCGAGCAGCGCTTCGTCGATCACCGCCTCGGCCTCCTGGCACTCCGCCTCGGCCAGCACCTGCTCGCGGATACGCTCGCGACGCTTGTGGCGGTCGGCCAGCACATAGGCCTCTTCCAGGATCGCCAGGTAGCCGTCGGCATGCGCCAGCTCGATGGCCTGGGGGGCGTGGAAGCGGTGACCATAGGTGGTGCGGCCGGCCGAGAGGCCGAGGATCTCGGCCTCCACCACGGCGTCACCGTAGAGCATCACCAGCCAGTGCACCGGACGCGAGAACTCGATGCGCGAGGCGCCCCAGCGCATGTTCTTGGGCACCGGCAGGGCGGCGATGGCCTTGTCGGCGATGGCCGGCAGCAGGGCGGTGGTGGCCTCGCCCTGCTGTTGTTCCCGGTAGCCGAGCCAGGTGCCCTTGTCGGTCTCCAGGTGGATCAGCTCGTCGACGCCGACGCCGCAGGAGCGGGCGAAGCCCTCGGCGGCCTTGGTGGGCTGGCCGTCCTTGAAGGCGGCGGCCAGGGCCGGACCGCGGCGTTCGACTTCGCGATCCGGCTGCTTGTCGGCGAGCTCGAGAATCTCCACCGCCAGGCGGCGGGGACTGGCGTGGGCGCGGATGGCGCCGAAGTCGATCTCGGCCTCGCCCAGGCCGCGACGCAGGCCCTCGGCCAGGGCGTCGGCGAGGCTATCGATGGCACCGGGAGGCAGTTCCTCGACACCGAGTTCCAGCAAGAAAGTAGAGGATGCCATGCTCAAGCGTCTCCCTGTTCGTCGGCCAGCAGTTCACGGCGCAGGGCCTCGGGGGCCATGGGGAAGCCGGCGGCCTTGCGTGAGTCGTAGTAGGCGTGGGCCACGTCCCGGGCCATGGTGCGCACCCGCAGGATATAGCGTTGGCGTTCGGTGACCGAGATGGCGTGGCGGGCGTCCAGCAGGTTGAAGGTGTGGGAGGCCTTCAGCACCTGCTCGTAGGCGGGCAGCGGCAGGCCGGCCTCGAGCAGCTTGGCGCACTCCTTCTCCTGGTGATCGAAGGCATTGAACAGCGCCGGTACGTCGGCGTGCTCGAAGTTGTAGGCGGACTGCTCGCGCTCGTTCTGCAGGTAGACGTCGCCGTAGGTGACCCGGGAGCCGTCCGGGGCGATGGTCCAGACCAGGTCGTAGACGCTGTCCACGTCCTGCAGGTACATGGCGATGCGCTCCAGGCCATAGGTGAGCTCACCGGTGACCGGGAAGCACTCGATGCCGCCGGCCTGCTGGAAGTAGGTGAACTGGGTCACCTCCATGCCGTTGAGCCAGACTTCCCAGCCCAGGCCCCAGGCACCCAGGGTCGGCGATTCCCAGTTGTCCTCGACGAAGCGGATATCGTGCACCAGGGGATCGATGCCCAGGCGTTTCAGGGAGCCCAGGTAAAGCTCCTGGAAGTCCTTGGGGGAGGGTTTCATCACCACCTGGAACTGATAGTAGTGCTGCAGGCGGTTGGGGTTCTCGCCATAGCGGCCGTCGGTGGGGCGGCGGGACGGCTGCACATAGGCGGCGTTCCAGGTCTCGGGGCCGATGGAGCGCAGGAAGGTGGCCGGGTGAAAGGTGCCGGCACCGACTTCCATATCCAGCGGCTGCATGACCACACAGCCCTGTTCGGCCCAGTATTGCTGCAGGGCGAGGATCAGGCCCTGGAAGGTTTTCGCGTCAGGCGTCGACTCTGTCATTGGTGAAGCACCGGTTGGCCCATGAATTCACAAGGCGTCAAGTATACAATCAGTGGGGAATCGGTTATAGGCACCCGGGCAAGTCGGTCCGCGGCGCCGGCCCGGACGATATGAGGACGCAACGATGATCGTAGTAACAGGCGGGGCCGGCTTTATCGGCTCGAATCTGGTCAAGGCCCTGAATGCCCGTGGCCACCAGGACGTGATGGTGGTGGACGACCTCTCCGACGGCACCAAGTTCGTCAACCTGGCCGACTGCACCCTGGGCGACTACCTGGACAAGGATGACTTCCGGCGTCGCGCCGAGGCGGAACTCGCCGGCGGGCCGGCGACCCTGCCGACCATCGAGGCGATCTTCCACGAGGGGGCCTGCTCCGACACCACCGAGTGGGACGGCCGCTTCATGCTCGACAACAACTTCGAGTACTCCAAGGTGCTGCTGCACTTCTGCCAGCAGCGCGGCATCCCCTTCCTCTACGCCTCCTCGGCGGCCACCTATGGCGGCAGCGAGGTGTTCGTGGAGGCGCCTGAGCACGAGAAGCCCCTTAACGTCTACGGCTACTCCAAGCTGCTCTTCGACCAGTACGTGCGCGCCCGCTGGGATCAGTTCACCAGCCAGGTAGTGGGCTTTCGCTACTTCAACGTCTATGGTCCCCGGGAGCAGCACAAGGGCAAGATGGCCAGCGTCGCCTATCACCATCACACCCAGGTGAGCGCCGGCCAGGACCTCAAGCTGTTCGGTGCCTGGGACGGCTATGAGGCGGGCATGCAGAGCCGCGACTTCGTCTATGTGGGGGATGTGGTCAACGTCAACCTGTGGTTCCTCGACCACCCGGAGCGCTCCGGCATCTTCAACCTGGGCAGCGGCCGCGCCGAGCCTTTCAAGGCCATCGGCGAGGCGGTGATCGACTACTACGGCCGTGGCAAGATCGAGTACATCGATTTCCCCGAGGAGCTCAAGGGGCGCTACCAGAGCTACACCCGCGCCGATATCTCGCGGCTGCGGGAGGCCGGCTATGACGCCGAGTTCAAGAGCGTGGCCCAGGGCGTGCGCGCCTACCTGGAGTGGCTGAATGGCTAGGCCCGAGGCCATCGAGGGGCCGCGCATCCTGGTGGTCGGCCCCTCCTGGGTCGGCGACATGGTGATGGCCCAGAGCCTGTTCATGACCCTCAAGGCGCGCCATCCCGGCTGCCGCCTCGGCGTGGTGGCGCCGCCCTGGTCGCTGCCGATCCTAGAACGCATGGCCGAGGTGGACGAGGCCCATGGCCTGGAAGTGGGGCATGGCCAGTTCGGCTGGGGCGTGCGCCGGGCCCTGGCCGCGCGGCTCAAGGGGCACTTCGATCGCGCCATCGTCCTGCCGCGCTCCCTGAAGTCGGCCCTGGTGCCCTTCCTGGCGCGCATTCCCCGGCGTACCGGCTTCACCGGCGAGCAGCGCTACGGCCTGCTCAATGATCGTCGGCGCCTCGACAAGGCGGTGCTGGACCAGACCGTGAAGCGCTTCGTGGCCCTGGGCCTGCCCGCCGAAGCGGCGGCGCGAGGCGATTTCCCGATCCCGCGGCCGCGGCTGGCGGTGGATGCCGATAACCTGGTATCGCTGCGCCTGGCCCAGGGGCTGTCGTCGCGGCCCGCCATCGGCATGATGCCCGGTGCCGAGTATGGGCCCGCCAAGCAGTGGCCCCTGGAGCATTTTCGGGCCCTGGCCGAGTCCCTGGTGGAGCGAGGCTTCGAGGTGCGGGTACTGGGTGGCCCCAAGGACGTGGAGGCCGGCGAGACCATCGCCGCGGGCCTAGCTCATGCCCATAACCTCTGTGGCAAGACCCGGCTGGCGGATGCGGTGGACCTGCTCGCCGATTGCCGCCAGGTGGTGACCAACGACTCCGGCCTGATGCATGTGGCGGCGGCAGTGGGCACCCGGGTGCATGCCCTCTACGGCTCCTCCTCGCCGGCCTATACGCCGCCACTGACCGGCAACGCCGAGATCCACACCCTGTCCCTCGACTGCTCGCCCTGCTTCCAGCGCACCTGCCCCCTGGGGCATACCCACTGCCTGACCCAAATGACCCCGGAACGCCTGCTGGCGGCCCTGCTGGCCGAGCCTTCCGGCGCCGAGGGTTAAAGCGGCGGCATCTCCCCCGCGGGCTTGTCCTGGGGGACCTCGGTGATCTGCTCCTGGGGGGCCGTCGGCTCGGTCTCGGGTTGTGGCGCCAGCCCCTCCCAGAGCCGTTGTTGCAGGGCGCGCTCCTGGGTCAGGCGGCGGTTGATCTCTTCCACCCCGTGACGCTCCACCAGGTTGAGGGTCGGCGTCAGCAGCGAGACCCCCAGCCCCGCCCGGTGCTGGGCCAGCTCGAAGCCCATGGCCTCCAGCAGGGTGGGATAGAGGTCCAGCATCGAGGCCTCGCGTACCACCCGGGCCTCGTCGATCCCCGGGCCCAGCAACATGAAGGTGTTATCCCGGTCGCTGAGATTCAGCTGATCCCAGGCCGAGACCCGCATGGTGAGGTGATCGCTGGCAAGCATCACCAGAGTGTTGTCCAGCAGCCCCTGGGCCTCGAGGCGCTCCAGCAGGTCTCGGGTCAGCCAGGCGGTGCACTCCACCGAGTAGAGGATATCCACGCCATCGAACTCCCCCTGGCGCTCGAGGCAGCGTCGGGCCGGGTGGCCATGGGGGGCGTGGCCACCCAGGGTCAGCATGACCAGCCCCCAGGGGCCGGGCTCGGCATTCAGCGTCAGGATCTCCTCCACGGCGAAGTCGAAGAGGGTGTCGTCGTAGAGGCCCCAGTCGTTGAGGTAGTCGGGGTCCGCCATGCGCGGTACCAGCTCCTCGCGGCCCAGCACTCGCTCGAAGCCATGGCCATGGTAGAAGAGCCCCTTGCCGGCGAAGGTCTTGCTGGCGCCACCCAGGTAACTGAGGCGATAACCCTCCTCACCGAGCAGGTCACCCAGGCAGTCGATGCCGGGCACCACCGCCTCCAGAGGCTCGAACTGGCGATCGTGCAGCAGGCCGGCGGGCATCAGCGGCACCCCGCACTGGCTGGCGATCATCCCGGCCATGGTCCAGCCGGTGTTGTCGATCTGGCGCACGCCTTCGAAGACGCTGCCCTGTTCGCCGAGATGATCCAGGTCGGCGTAGGCATCGCCGAAGCGCTCCCGGTCGGCATAGGTGCGCTCGATGCTCTCCAGATAGATCAGCAGCAGGTTGGGCGGCGATGCGGGGCGGGCCTCGATCTGGGGCGCCTGGTAGCGGCGGTCGAGCCAGGCGCCATCCTCCTCCACCACGATGGCGGCCCCCCGCTGGCCGAGGCCGAACAAGAGAGGGTTGCCGGCCACCAGGACCAGCATCAGCACCTTCTCCAGCAGCCGCCAACGCTTGTCGGTGCGTATCAGCCAGGTAAAGGCCACCAGGCTCAGGGCCGCCGCCAGGGTATAGAGGAAGGCCGCGGTGATACGCCCGGCGCCGCCATGGTCGGTGATCCCCGCCTGCAGATGGAAGAAGAGCGCGCCCAGGTCGACGCTGCCGAAGCCATCGGAGAGATAGACATAGAGCCACCACAGGGCCAGGGGCAACAGCGACCAGGGCCAGACCCGTCGATAGCGGGCATGGCGAGGGCCCCCCCAGCCCAGCCAGGCGGCCAGGCCCAGCCACAGGCCGGCGATGGGCAATACGCTAAGCCAGGGGATGGGCAAGAGCACGCTCAGGGCGTGCCCCAGGCAGAGCCCCAGGTAGCCCAGGGCCCACCAGCGGGGGTGGCGCAGGAGGTGGCTCGGCAAGTGCAATCGGGACATCAGGGCGGGAATCCTAGGGAGTGTGGTATCGCTCCCTAGCCTAGCAAGCTTCGCCGCCTGGCTGGAGGGGCGGCGTTGCGATGGGGCAAGGGCCCCCTTACACTGGCGCCACCTTCCTTAGCGCTGGATCTCCTATGTCCCTGGCTGCCGTACTGATCGTCAAGAATGAGGCCGAGCACCTCGCCGCCTGCCTCGATACCCTGACCTGGGTCGACGAGATCGTGGTGCTGGATGCCGGCAGCCAGGACACCACTCGCGAGATCGCCGCCCGCTATACCGACAAGGTAGCAGTGGCGGCGGACTGGCAGGGATTCGGGGTCCAGCGCCGGCGTGCCGAGGCCCTAGTGGAGAGCGACTGGATCCTGATGGTGGATGCCGACGAGCGGGTGACGCCGGAACTGCGCCAGAGCATCCAGGCGGCCCTGGCCGATGGAACGCCTGCCATCTATACCCTGGCGCGGCTCTCCTGGTGCTTCGGTGACTTTATTCGCCACTCCGGCTGGTACCCGGACCGGGTGGCACGCCTCTATCCTCGGGGGCGTGCCGGCTACAACGACGCCCTGGTACACGAGAAGCTGGAGAATCCCGAGAGCCTGCCGGTCAAGGCGCTCTCCGGGGATCTGCTCCACTTCACCTACCGGGACCTGCGCCACTACCTGGAGAAATCGGCCCACTACGCCCAGGCCTGGGCGGAACAGCGGGCCGCCCGGGGCAAGCGCGGCAGCCTCGGCGCCGGTGTGGTGCACGGCATCGGCTGCTTCCTGCGCATGTACCTGCTCAAGGCGGGCTTCCTGGACGGGCGCCAAGGGCTGCTGCTGGCGCTGCTCTCGGCGCACTCCACCTTTGCCAAGTATGCGGATCTCTGGGTACGGACCCGTACCAGCCCGCTGCCCGCCGAGGATTCCGACAAGGGCTAAAGGCAAAGCCTCCTTTGCTGTTCTCCAGCCCCATGGATTCCCGGGTATTAATTATTCTTCGTTATTATCCAGGGAGCGAATCCTCTCGGCGATGGCCTCGGCCGCGGCCTCCAGATCGATCCGCGCCATATCGGTCTCTTGGCCCGGCTGGGCCGGCGGGCTGAAGGCCAGCCGGTGCTCCGCTCGATTGCAGGTCTGCCAGCGTAGCGGCGTCGCCGAGCGTTTGGCGGGGTAGAAACCCGCCGTGGGACGATCCAGGCAGCCGGCGATATGCAAGGGGCCGGTGGAGCCGGCGATAACGAGGTCCGCGGCGCTCAGGGTCCTGGCGAAGGCGGACAGATCGGGGCGTGGCGGCACCCGATGAGCCTCGAGGCCCGCTTCCCGGAGATTGGCTACCAGGGCCTCGGCGGTGGCCTCCTCGCCCGGGCCAGCGGTCAGCAGCCAGAGGAGAGGGCGAGGCAGGCGGGCGGACACGCCGACCGCCAGGTCGCGATATTGCGCCGCCGTCAGATTGACCGCCGAGCCGCCGCTGCCCGGGTGCAGGAAAAGCCAGGGGCAGGACGGATCCAGGCCCAGTTCCTCGCTTAGCCCTTGTCGCTGCTCCTGACGCTCGCCCTTGGGCAGCGGCCAGTAGGGGGGCGCCACCTCTGGCGTGGCCTGCCCCAGCTCGCGCTGCAGGGCCCGGGCCAGTTCCAGGTTGTAGACGTATTCCGGCTTCTCGGAACGGGAGCGGCGCTGGGTGATCCGGCGATGGTAGAAGACCTGGGCCCACTTGGTGGCTGGCGCCAGGCGCAGGGGAATGCCCGCCCGCCAGGCCAGCCAGCCGATGCGCGGCGTGGAGAAGAGCGTCAAGAGGGCATCGAAGCGCCCGCGGCGCAGGGCCTGTAGCAGCTCGCGCTGTGCTAGGCGATCGCCGCCGTCGCCGGGATCCACCAGCACCTCGTCCACCCAGGGGCAGGCTCGGGCCAGGGCCGCGGTATAGTTGGGCACCAGGACGGTGATATGGTTAGCGCCACTGGCCCGCTTGAGGCTCGCCAGGGCCGGCCAGGCGAGCATGAAGTCGCCGAGCTTGTCGTTGCGCACCACCAGGATGCGTCGCGGGGAGGAAGCGGTATCGGTCATCGGCTGGCCTGGGTCCCGTCATCGCAACGAAGGAGACGACCTTGTCCCACAAGGTAATGCATATCTGCCTCTCTGAGGGGTGGGGTGGACTGGAGATGTACCCGGCGCGGATCATTCCCGAACTCGAGCGCCAGGGCTGGCAGGCCCATGGCCTGGCGCTGACGGGGTCCCGGGTGGCGGCCAGCCTCGAGGAGGCGGGCATCGTGCCGCTGACGGTGTCCTCCCGGGGGGGCGCCCTGCTGGCGGCACCGCGCATCCTGCGCTACCTGAAGCACCATGATATCCGCGTGGTGCATTGTCACAAGTCCAGCGACCTGCGCCTGGCCGCCCTGCTGGCCAGCCTGCGGCCCTCCCTGCGCCTGGTGTTTACCGAGCACATGGGGGTGACCCGGCCCAAGAAGGGACTCTACCATCGCTGGGCCTACGGCAAGCTGAGCCGGCTGCTCTCCATCAGCGAGGCGACCCGGGCCCGTAACCTCAAGGCCTTCGCCCTGCCCCCGGAACGCATTCGTCGCCTCTATCTGGGCATCGACACCGCCCCCTACCGGCCACGGTTGATGGAGCAGGAACGCGACAGCCTGCGCGCCGAGCTGGGCATTCCCGAGGGGGCCCTGGCCATCGGTCTGCCCGGGCGACTGACGCCGGGCAAGGGCCAGGAGCTGTGGTTGGAGGCCCTGGCGGAACTGGCCCGACTGGCCCCCAAGCTGACCTTCCAGGGGGTGCTGATCGGTGGCCTCAAGGCCAGCGAGGGCAGCGACGAGGCCTATGTGGCTCGGTTGCGCTCGCGCATCGCCGAGCTGGCCCTGGGCGAGCGGATCACCCTGACCGGCTTTCGTCGCGACCTGCCCCGGCTGATGGAGGCCCTGGACGTGGTCTGCGTGCCCTCGGTGAACGAGGCCTTCGGCCTGACGGTGATCGAGGCCATGGCCGCCGGCAAGGCGGTGATCGGCGCCGACAGTGGCGCCATTCCCGAGCTATTGCCTCCCGAGTGCGGACGCCTGGCGCCGCCGGACTCGCCCCTGGCCTGGGCCGAGGCCCTGGTCGAGCTGGCCGAGGATGCCGGCCTGCGCCGGGCCCTGGGGCAAACCGCCGCCGAGCGGGTCGCCCGCGAGTTCGAGATCCGCGGGCATATCACCGCCTTGACGACGATCTATCAACAAATCTTGCAGGAGAAGCTGCCTTGAAAGCCTGGATCGAGAAGGGGGGCTACCTAAATGAGCGTGGTCGGCGCTGGTTAACGGGGCTGCATATGGAGGAGGTCCGCCGAATCCTGGTGATTCGTCAGTGTGCCTTCGGCGACATGATGGCGGCGCGGCCCTTCCTGGTGGAACTGCGTCGTTTCTTTCCCCGGGCCCATATCACTCTAAGCACGGTCAGCCGCTATCAATACGCCCTGCCGATGGACCTGATCGATGAGGTCCATGTGCTGGATGGCGAGGGGTCTCTGGCCGAGCAATGGCGATCACTGCGAGAGCCGGGGCGTTATGACGTGCTCTTCGACCTGGCCGATACCTCCCGTTCCCGGCTACTCAGCCTGGTGACCCGGGCGAAGGTCAAGCTCGGCTTCCCCTATCGCCAGGTCTTCAATCGGTTGCTTTTCGATGTGGGCATCCTGCGCTCTGACTTTCATTATGAGGCTGAGATCCTGCTCGACTTCCTCAAGGTCATGGGGCACAAGCCGGAGTATCCGCTGGAATTCTCCCTGCCTCGCCACCAGCCGCGGGAGGCACGACGCCGAATCGTCTACTTCCCTTATGCGGCGGTGAGCCGTAAGTCCCTCTCTCGAGAATCCTGGGCGGAGCTGATCGATCAGGCGGCTACGCGCTTCCCCGCCTATCAGCATGTGCTGCTGGAAGGGCACAAGGCGGAAGAGAGTGGTGACTTCCTGGACGATATCACGGGTCGTCACGACAATGTCTCGGTGCAGCGGCGCCTCGACCTGGATGCCCTGGCGCCTTTCCTTGCCGAGAGCGCGCTGCTGGTCTCGGGGGATACCGGGGTCAGGAACATGGCGCTGGCCACCCATACGCCGACGCTGGGGATCTTTTATATGACAGTCCCCTTCCGTTACTGGCCGCATTATGAGGCGTGCCACGAGGCGGTCTTCCATCGCGACGGTCAAGTGCCGGGCAAGAGCGATATCCTGGGGGCCTTGGAAGCCCTGTTGGAACGCCTCTACCCCTGATAGCCGCGGCGAATGGCCGCCATGGCCTCAGGAACGCCGAATTTCTTCAGCGAGCGTTCCAGGCGCTGGAGGTTGCGCTCGCGCCAGGGGCCGGGGGCGCGCAGGCGGCACCGGTCGAGGTCGATCAGCCAGACCTGATCGGTCTCGTCCACCAGCAGGTTGCGGGCATTGAGGTCGACATGATCCAGGCCGGCCTGGTGGAACTGACGGATGGTTCGGCCGACCCGGGCCAGCAGGCTGGCGTCGGCGCGGGTCAGGCGCTCGGCCAGGGCCTTGGCGCCGGGCAGGCGCACCGTGATCAGTGCCGCCTCATAGGTGGCGCCGCGGCGCCAGACGCAGGCCGCCACCGGGCGCGGCACCGGCAGGCCCCGCTCATGGAGTGCTGCCGTCAGGCGCAGCTCGCGGAAGGCACGGCTGCGCTCCTCGCCGGCCCACAGGTAGCGCTCTTCGCTGAGCCGGGCGATCAGGCCGCCGCGGCGGTAAGGACGCAGCACCCACTCCTCGGGGCCCGCATCCAGGAAGAGGCTGGCGCCGCGGCCGGGGGCCTGACCCACCACCGCCCGGCGGGCCTGCCAGAAGTCGCCCCGGAACCAGGCCGGCGCCGGCACGCCACCGGGGCCGATTTGTGGCCCAGGCGTGGCGTCACTTAAACTGTCGGCATCATATAGAATGACAGCCTTTTCCGTTCGGGATATAGCCAACCGCATGAAGCATCCTCTGCCCGTCCACCCCGAGCACCTCTGCGTGCTGCGGCTCTCCGCCCTGGGCGATGTCTGCAACCTGGTGCCGACGGTACGCGCCCTGCAACGCCAGTGGCCCGGCGTGCGCATCACCTGGATCATCGGCAAGGGCGAGCACAGTCTACTGGCCGGCCTCTCCGGGGTCGAGTTCGTGGTCTATGACAAGGCCAGTGGCCTGGCCGGCATGCGCGCCATCTGGCGCCAACTTCGCGACACCCGTTTCGATGCCCTGCTGCATATGCAGCAGGCGGTACGCGCCAGCCTGCTCTCCCTCGGCCTCAAGGCCCGGGTGCGCATCGGCTACGACAAGGCCCGTGCCAAGGACAAGCAGCACTGGTTCGTGCAGCACCATCTGGCCCCCCATCCCCGCGCCCATGTCCTCGACTCCTTCATGGATTTCGCTCGCCTGCTGGGCGTGGAGGATACCTCCCTGGCCTGGGATCTGCCGATCCCCGAAGCCGCGGTGGCCGAGGCTCGGCGGCTCACCGGCGAGGCCCCCTACCTGCTGGTCAGCCCCTGCAGCAGTGCGCGCCTGCGTAACTTCCGCAACTGGTCGGCGGAGGGCTTCGCCGCGGTGATCGAGCACGCCTGGCGTCAGTATGGCCTGAAAACGGTGCTCTCCGGCAGTCATACCCCCCAGGAGCGGGAGATGGCCGAACGCATTCGCCAGCTATGCCAGGACGAGGTGGTGATCGATGCCATCGGCGCCACCTCCCTCAAGGGCCTGCTGGCGCTGATCGACCGGGCCCGGGTGGTGGTGGCCCCCGATTCCGGCCCGGTGCATATGGCCAATGCCCTCGATACCCCGGTGGTGGGGCTCTTCGCCACCACCAATCCGGAGCGGGCCGGCCCCTATCAATGGCGCGATTCGGTGGTGAATCGTTATCCCGAGGCGGTGCGGACCTACCTGCACAAGGACCCCGAGACCCTGGAGTGGGGTCAGCGGGTGCGCCATCCGGACGCCATGTCCCTGATTCGTGCCGAGGACGTGATCCTACGCCTCGACGCCCTGCTATCGGAGCCCAAGGAATGAAGCTTGATCTGACCGCCCTGGAACAGGCCCGCCTGCTGGTGGTGGGCGATGTCATGCTGGATCGCTACTGGCACGGCGGCACCTCGCGTATCTCTCCCGAGGCGCCGGTGCCGGTGGTCAAGGTGGGTGAGAGCGAGGACCGCCCCGGTGGCGCCGCCAACGTGGCGCTGAATATCGCCTCCCTGGGGGCCCAGGCCGAACTGGCCGGCCTGGTGGGCGACGATCACAACGCCGGCCTGCTGAGCGAACGCCTGGAAGACGCCGGGGTAAGCGTTCACTTCCAGCGCAGCGCCGAGATTCCGACCATCACCAAGCTGCGGGTAATGAGCCGCAACCAGCAGCTGATTCGCCTCGACTTCGAGGAAGGACTCTGCGAGGTGGATACCGGCGAGCTGGGCGAGCGGGTCGCCGAGCGCCTGGCGGGAGTGGACCTGGTGATCCTCTCCGACTACGGCAAGGGCACCCTCAACCGGGTCGAGGCGCTGATCGCGGCGGTGCGTGCCGCCGGCAAGCGGGTGCTGGTCGACCCCAAGGGCGGCGACTTTCGCAAGTATCGCGGGGCCAGCGTCATCACCCCCAACCTCAGCGAGTTCGAGGCGGTGGTGGGCCCCTGCCGCGACGACGCCGAGCTGGCCACCAAGGGCGAGGCGCTGCGCGCCGAGCTCGACCTCGAAGCCCTGCTGATCACCCGCAGCGAGAAGGGCATGACCCTGATCCGCGCCGATCACGAGCCGTTGCACCTGCCGACCCGGGCCCGGGAGGTGTTCGATGTCACCGGCGCCGGCGATACCGTGATCGGCGTGCTGGGCCTGGCGCTGGCCGCCGGCCACGCCTTCCCCGAGGCGATGACCCTGGCCAACCTGGCCGCCGGCCTGGTGGTGGCCAAGCCCGGCACCGCCACCCTTTCCATCGCCGAGCTCTACACCGCCCTGCATGGCGACAAGCTGGCCGAGTTTGGCGTCATCGAGGCGGCGGGACTGTGCGAGGCGGTGCGTGCCGCCCAGGCCCGCGGCGAGCGGGTGGTGATGACCAACGGCTGCTTCGACATCCTGCATGCCGGCCATGTGGCCTACCTGGAGCAGGCCCGCAAGCTCGGCGACCGCCTGATCGTGGCGGTCAACGACGACGCCTCCATCGCCCGCCTCAAGGGGCCCAAGCGCCCCATCAACCCCCTGGTGCGGCGCATGCAGGTGCTGGCCGGCCTGGGCGCCGTGGATTGGGTGGTGCCCTTCGCCGAGGACACCCCCGCCGAGCTGATCGGCCGGGTCCTGCCGGACGTGCTGGTCAAGGGCGGCGACTACCGCCCCGAGGAGATCGCCGGCGGCGAGGCGGTGATCGCCCATGGCGGCGAGGTCAAGGTGCTGGGCTTCGAGGACGGGGTCTCCACCACGGCGATGATCTCCACCATCCTCGATCGCGAGGACTAGGCCGGATGCGAATCGCGTACGGGAAGCGCTGATGGGCTGGCCACGCGGGCTCTACTCGGCGGCCCTCTATGGGCTGACGCCGCTGATCTGGCGCCGGGTGTGGCGTGAGTCACTGCCCACTCACCCGCGCCGCCAGCGCCTGGGGTGGATTCCCCCCTCCCCGCCCGGCGAGCGGGTCACCTGGCTGCACTGCGCCTCCCTGGGTGAGGTGATCGCCGCCCGCCCGTTGATCGAGGCCCTGGCCCGTCCCGGCGAGCCACTGGTGATCACCACCATGACCGCCACCGGGGCCCAGCGAGCCCTGGCCCTGGCCGAGCGACTCAATGCGATGGGCCGGGCTCGGGTGACCCATGCCTTCCTGCCCCTGGACTTCCCCGGCGCGGCCCGGCGTTTCCTGGCCCGGTTGCGTCCGGCCCGGGCGCTCTTCTTCGAGACCGAGCTGTGGCCCAACCTGCTGGCCGCCTGCCATCGTCAGGGCGTGCCGGTGGCGGTGCTCAATGGGCGCCTCTCGCCCCGGGCCTTCCGTGGCTACCGTCGCCTGCGCCCGCTGATGCACGAGGCCCTGGGGAGCGTCGACTGGCTGGCCGCCAAGTCGGCGGCGGATGCCGAGCGCTTCCAGGCCCTGGGCATGGCCGCCGAGCGCACCACGGTGGTGGGCTCCCTCAAGTTCGATATCACTCCCGATGACGCGGCCCGAGAAGCGAGTCGGCGCTTACGTACCGAGCTGGGGGAGCGCCCGGTCTGGGTGGCCGGCTCGACCCATGAGGGCGAGGACGAGCAACTGCTGGCCGCTCATGCCCGGCTGCGCGAGCACTATCCCCAGGCGCTGTTGCTTCTGGTGCCCCGCCACCCCCAGCGCTTCGATGCCGTGGCCGAGCTCTGCGAGCGTCGGGGCCTGGCCACCGCCAGGCGCTCCCGTCAGGAAGCGGTGGATGCCGACACGGCGGTCTACCTGGGCGATACCCTGGGCGAGCTGATGACCCTCTACGGGGCGGGTGACCTGGCCTTCGTGGGGGGCAGCCTGGTACCGGTGGGGGGCCATAACCTGCTGGAGCCGGCGGCCCTGGGGGTGCCGGTACTGACTGGCCCGGCCCTGGCCAATTTCGAGGAGGTCGCCGAGGCGCTGCGCGAGGCCGAGGCCCTGGTGGAGGTGGCCGATGGCATGGCGCTGGCCGAGGCCCTGGAAGCGCTCTTCGCCGACGAACCGGCGCGGCAACGCCTCGGCGAGGCGGGGCGCCAGGTGGTGGCCGCCAACCGCGGCGCCCTGGCGCGCACCCTGGAAGGGCTGTCGAAGCCGCCCTTCCAGGGTTAGCGAGCTTTTACTTCTAATGTGCTCAGGCCGGGGTCAGGCGTTCCACGCCGGCTTCGGTACCGAGCAGCAGCACATCCGCGCCACGGGCCGCGAAGAGCCCATTGGTGACCACCCCGACGATGGCGTTGAGGCGGGCCTCCATGGCCAGCGGATCGGCGATCGGGAAATCGAAGCAGTCGATGATCTGGTTGCCGTTATCGGTGATCACCCCCTCCCGATAGACCGGGTCGGCGCCCAGCTTGACCAGCTCCCGGGCCACGTAGGAGCGGGCCATGGGAATCACCTCCACGGGCAGCGGGAACTCGCCCAGGGTGGTTACCCGCTTGGAGGCGTCGGCGATGCAGATGAATTTCTCGGCACAGGCGGCGACGATCTTCTCCCGGGTCAGGGCGGCGCCGCCGCCCTTGATCATATGTAAGTGAGCGTTCACCTCGTCGGCGCCGTCGATATAGAAGGGTACGCTGCCGGTCGAGTTGAGCTCGAAGACCTCGATACCGTGTCCCTTGAGGCGCTCGGCGCTGGCCTCGGAGCTGGCCACGGCGCCGGCGAAATCGTCGCGCAGCTTGGCCAGTTGATCGATGAAGAGGTTGGCGGTGGAGCCGGTACCGATGCCGAGGATGGTGTCGCGCTGCAGGTGGGGGCGGATCTCGTCGATGGCGGCGGCGGCCACCGCGGCCTTGAGTTCGTCTTGGGTCATGGAGGGGTCCGAGGGGCTGGATGAGTGTGGGCCCATTATAGGGCAGCGTGCCCCGGCTTTGGATGGCTGGAAGCCTGCTGGGTTGTGTACGAAAAGTGGGCGAGTGCCGGCGGCTTTCTTGCAGGGCCTAGCGTTAACCTCGCCGGATCCCGGTACCTTGACCAGTATAGGCAGCTGGTCGCCCGAGCCTTATCGGTCGATGGTCTCCGGCATGGGGGATTCCTCCCGGTGCAGCCCCTCGGCGATTTCCAGGTCATAGAGCCGGGTGGTGGGGCCATCGGGGCGACAGCGCTCCTTGACCAGTGGGTGCCACTGATTGGCGGCGGCACGCTGACGGGCATAGTTGGCGGTGATGTCTTGAATAAAGAATCCTGGGTAAAAAAAGGCAGCGCCAAGGATGCGCACTCTTGCGCGCCCCGGTGAAAAAACACCATCCTGCACTAGCTTACGATAATGCTTGAGATCTAGTGTGGCCTTCTTCTTCCGCCTCCGGTAACCCTCCAGCACTTCCTCGCGATTGGAGGTGGTGATGGAATGGCCCTGCTCGTCGAACCAGGGCCCCCGCTCCATATAGCAGCGCAGATACTCCCA
>NZ_JADOTW010000023.1 GCF_015645095.1 Halomonas sp. 328 | reverse complement strand
TCTACCTCCTGTCCATGTGGAGGTCATATCCTGGGCCAGTTCAGGGGGCAAATTCCACACCCAACGACGAAGAGCCTTTATTAAGGGCTTTCGGGTGAGCGATCACTCACTGGAGATCACCCGCTCGCGCAGCTCCTTCGGCATGGAGAAGGTGATGTTCTCCTCGCGGCCGGCGAGTTCCTCCGGGACCGTCGCCCCCAGGCCCTGCAGCCGCTCGATCACGCCCTTGACCAGCACCTCGGGGGCGCTGGCGCCGGCGGTGATGCCGATCTGGCGCACGCCTTCGAACCAGCTCTCCTGGATCTGGCTGGCGTCATCGAGCAGGTAGGCGGGGGTGCCGACCCGTTCGGCCAGCTCGCGCAGGCGGTTGGAGTTGGAGCTGTTGGGGCTGCCCACCACCAGCACCAGGTCGCAGCCGTCGGCGAGCTCGCGCACGGCGTCCTGGCGGTTCTGGGTGGCATAGCAGATATCGTCCTTGCGCGGCCCCTGGATCTCGGGGAACTTGGTACGCAGGGCGTCGATGACCCGGGCAGTATCGTCCATGGAGAGGGTGGTCTGGGTGACGAAGGCGAGCTGGCTGGGGTCCTGGACCTCCAGCTTGGCCACGTCCGCTTCGTCTTCCACCAGGTAGATCTTGCCGCCATGGGCGGTGTCGTAGCGCCCCATGGTGCCTTCCACCTCGGGGTGGCCGGCATGGCCGATCAGGATGCACTCCTGGCCGCGCTTGGCGTAACGCAGCACTTCCATATGCACCTTGGTGACCAGCGGGCAGGTGGCATCGAAGACCTTGAGGCCACGCCGCTCGGCTTCTTCCTGCACGGCGCGGGAAACACCGTGGGCGGAGAAGATCACGATGACGTCGTCGGGCACCTCGTGGAGTTCCTCGACGAAGATGGCGCCGCGCTCGCGCAGGGTCTCCACCACGAAGCGGTTATGGACCACCTCGTGGCGCACATAGATGGGCGGACCGAAGACATCGAGGGCGCGGTTGACGATCTCGATGGCCCGGTCGACGCCGGCACAGAAGCCGCGGGGGTTGGCCAGTTTGATTTGCATGCGGGGTAAACCTCGATGCCTGGGGCATCCGTTGGGGTACCTGATTCGCCATGGTACCCGTAAATCGATTCTAGCGGGTGGTTGCCCCCCCTTGGGGGCTACCTACCTCGGCGATTTTCCTCGGGCCGGGCGCCTATCGGCGCCAATCGCTTGCTGAAGCAAGCTCCTACAAGGGGTGGTGCCTCGGGCCCGGGCCGGGCGCCTTCGGCGCCAATCGCTTGCTGAAGCAAGCTCCTACAAGGGGTGGTGCCTCGGGCCCAGGCCGGGCGCCTATCGGCGCCAATCGCCGAGACGTCGGACCGCAGCTAAAGCAGGCTCCTACAACCCCAAGGGGTTACCTGCCTTGTGGGATCTGGCTTTAGCCGGCGATTTGCCCCACCCATCGCCCGCTGAAGCGGGCTCCTACAAGGCCTGGGGTGGGCTCGGCACCGGCTTAGTGGGTGGTGGCCGGTTTGACGCTGATGACTTCCACCTCGAAGGTCAGGGTACGCCCGGCCAGGGGGTGGTTGAAGTCCACGTCGATCTGGTCGCCGTCGATGGCGCTGATCACCCCGGGCAGTTCACCACCGGAGGGGTCGGCGAAGGACATCACCGTGCCCACTTCGAGGGCCTCGTCGCCGAAGTCCTCGCGCTTGAGGCGCTGGATGTTCTGGGGGTTGTGCTGGCCGAAGGCGTGCTCCGGGGCGATCTCGAAGCTGCCGGTGTCGCCGTCGGTGAGGCCCTTGAGGGGCGCCTCGAAGCCCGGCGGCAGGTTGCCGTCGCCCAGTTGGAAGGTAGCCGGGGCCTTCTCCTTGGTGGAGTCCACCACGGCGCCATCTTCCAGCTTGAGGGTGAAGTGCAGGGTCACTTCCATGCCCTCGTCGATACGGTATTCGCTCATCTTTCGCTCCGTGGGATTCAGGATCCGGCCTTGTTGCGGCGCTGCCGCCAGCCGTCGCGCAGCGACTCGAGGATGATGCCCGCCGCCCCCAGGGTAATCGCCACGTCGGCCAGGTTGAAGGCCGGGAAGTAGTAGCGGTGTCCCCAGTGGAAGGAGAGGAAATCGATCACGTAGCCGTGCACCAGGCGGTCGTAGAGGTTGCCGAGGGCGCCGCCGATGATCAGCACCAGGGCCGCCGCCAGCAGGGTCTCGTGGGCCTTGAGGCGGCGCAGCCACAGGGTCAGGCCAACGCTGGCCCCCACCGCGATGGTGGCGAAGAACCAGCGCTGCCAGCCGTCGTGGCCGGCCAGGAAGCTGAAGGCCGCCCCGGGGTTGTGCAGCAGGGTCAGGTTGAAGAAGGGCAGCACCGGCACCGGCCGCGCATAGTCGAGCAGCGCGCTGGCCAGGTGCTTGGTGGCCAGGTCGAGGACGATCACCGCCAGCGCCAGCCAGAGCCAGCGCAACGGCTTGTGCATGGGGCGGCTCTCCGCCCCCGGGGTCTTAGGCATAGCGACGCTCTTCACCGGGGCCCTCCGGCAGGTTGCTGATGCAGCGGCCGCACAGCTCCGGGTGCTCGGCGTGGCTGCCCACGTCCTCGCGGTGGTGCCAGCAGCGGTCGCACTTGGCGTGCGCGCTGGCGGCCACGGCCACCTTGAGGTTATCGAGCTCGGTGGCCTCGGCCCCTTCGCCATCGGCCAGCGGCGCCAGATGCACGTCGCTGGTCAGCAGCACGAAGCGCAGCTCGTCGCCCAGGCGCTCCAGGGTGGCACGCAGGGCGTCGTCCACATAAAGGGTCACCTCGGCGGCCAGGCCGCTCTTGATGGTCTTGGCGTTACGCGCCTCTTCCAGGCACTTGTTGACCGCCTGCTTGACCTCCAGCACCTGCTCCCAGAAGTCGCGGCCCAGGGGCGCGTCCTCGGCCAGCGTCTCGAGGCCGCCGTAGTACTCTTCCAGCAGCACGCTCTCGCCGTGTTCGCCGGGGATGTTCTCGTAGATCTCTTCGGCGGTGAAGCTGAGGATCGGCGCCACCCAGCGGGCCAGGGCCTCGACCACGTGATAGAGGGCGGTCTGGGCGCTGCGCCGCGCCAGGGAGTCGCTCTGGGTGGTGTACTGACGATCCTTGATCACGTCCAGGTAGAAACCGCCCAGCTCCCGGGAGCAGAAGGTGTGCACCTGCTGGTAGACCTCGAGGAAGCGATACTCCTCATAGGCCTTCTCGATGCGCGCCTGCAGCTGGGCGGCGCGATCCACCACCCACTGGTCGAGGGCCAGCATCTCGCCGAAGGGCACCGCATCGCGCCCGGGCTCGAAGCCGCTGAGGTTGGCCAGCAGGAAGCGCGCGGTATTGCGGATGCGCCGGTAGACGTCGGCGGTGCGCTTGAGGATCTCGTCGGAGACCGCCATCTCGCCGCTGTAGTCGGTGGAGGCGACCCACAGGCGCAGGATATCGGCGCCCAGCTTGTCCATCACCTCCTGGGGCGCCACCACGTTACCCACCGACTTGGACATCTTGCGGCCCTGGGCATCGACGGTGAAGCCGTGGGTCAGTAGCTGGCGGTACGGCGGGTGGCCGTCGATGGCGCAGCCGGTCAGCAGCGAGGAGTGGAACCAGCCGCGGTGCTGGTCGGAACCCTCCAGGTAGAGGTCGGCGCGGGGGCCGGACTCGTGACCGTGGGGGTGGGAGCCGCGCAGCACATGGCGGTGGGTGGTGCCGGAGTCGAACCAGACGTCCAGGGTGTCGGTGACCTTGTCGTAATCACTCGCCTCCTCGCCCAGCAGCTCGGCGGGGTCGAGGCGGAACCAGGCGTCGATGCCCTCGGCCTCGACGCGCTTGGCGACCTCCTCCATCAGCTCGACGGTGCGCGGGTGCAGCTCGCCGCTAGCCTTGTGCAGGAAGAAGGGGATCGGCACGCCCCAGTTGCGCTGCCGCGAGATGCACCAGTCCGGGCGGTTGGCGATCATGGCGTGCAGCCGCGCCTGGCCCCAGGCCGGGGTGAACTGGGTGGCCTCGATGCCGGCCAGAGCCTTCTCGCGCAGGGTCTTGCCATGACTGCCCTGGCGATCCATGCCGACGAACCACTGGGCGGTGGCACGGTAGATCACCGGCGTCTTGTGGCGCCAGCAGTGCATGTAGCTGTGGGTGATCGGCTGGTGGGCCAGCAGCGCGCCTACCTCTTCCAGCTTGGCGACGATCTGCGGGTTGGCCTTCCAGATCATCTGGCCGCCGAAGAACGGCAGGTCGTCGGCGTAGACGCCGTTGCCCTGCACCGGGTTCTTGATCTCGTCGAAGCTCATGCCATGGGCGCGGCAGGTGACGAAGTCATCCTCGCCGTAGGCCGGGGCGGAGTGGACGATGCCGGTACTGCCCACCTCGCTCTCCACGTAGTCGGCCAGGTAGACCGGCGACAGGCGGTCGTAGAAGGGATGGCGGAAGCGGATGCCGTCGAAGGCCTCGCCGCGGGCGGTGGCGATCGCCTCGCCCTCCAGGCCGAAGCGCTCCAGGCACGACTCCACCAGCTCCTCGGCCAGCACCAGCAGCCGCTCGCCGGTATCCACCAGGGCGTAGGTGAACTCCGGGTGCATATTGAGGGCCTGGTTGGCGGGAATGGTCCAGGGGGTGGTGGTCCAGATCACCACGGCGGCGGGCTTGGCCAGCGCTTCGAGGCCGAAGGCCGCGGCCAGGGCATCGGCATCCTCCACCGGGAAGGCCACGTCGATGGCGTCGGACTTCTTGTCCTGGTACTCCACCTCGGCCTCGGCCAGGGCCGAACCGCAGTCGAAGCACCAGTTGACCGGCTTGAGGCCCTTGAAGACGAAGCCGGCCTCGACCATCTCGGCCAGGGCGCGGATCTCGCCGGCCTCGTTGGCGTACTCCATGGTGCGGTAGGGGTTGTCCCAGTCGCCGATCACGCCCAGGCGCACGAAGTCCTTGAGCTGGCCCTGGACCTGCTCACCGGCGTACTCGCGGCACAGCTGGCGCGCTTCTTCCGCCGGCAGGTGCTTGCCGTGGGTGGTCTCCACCTTGTGCTCGATGGGCAGGCCGTGGCAGTCCCAGCCCGGCACATAGGGGGCATCGTACCCGGCCAGGTTCTTCGACTTGACGATGATGTCCTTGAGGATCTTGTTGACCGCATGCCCGATATGGATGCTGCCGTTGGCGTAGGGAGGGCCGTCGTGGAGCACGAAGAGCTCGCGACCCTGGCGCGCCTCACGCAGCCGCCGGTAGAGATCCAGCGCCTGCCACTGCGCCACCCGGTCGGGCTCGCGCTTGGGCAGCATGCCGCGCATGGGGAAGTCGGTTTCGGGCAGGTTCAGGGTGTGCTTGTAATCGCTCATGGGTGTCCGTCATCGTCGCAGCCGGCGGCCCGGGGGCCGTCCGAGGTGTCGGGTATGGCAGCCTCGCGCGCCAGGGGCGCCGATGCCAGGGGAAGCGTATCGCTGGTCTCCGGTGCCCGGGGGCACTCGGCAAAGAAGGTGCGGGCGCGCTGCTGATCCCGGGCGATCTGACGCTTGAGCGCCTCCAGGCCGTCGAAACTCAGCTCGCCGCGCAGGCGCGCACAGGGGGTCACCGTCAGGCGCTGGCCGTAGAGGTCACCGTCGAAATCGAAGAGGTGTACCTCCAGCACCGGGCGGCGGCTGCCCACGGTGGGGCGCCAGCCGATATTGGCCACCCCGGGCAGGGTGCGGCCGTCGGCCAGGGTCGTCATCACCGCATAGACGCCACGTAGGGCCAGCGGCCGCGGCAGCAGCGGCAGGTTGGCGGTGGGCACGCCGATGGTGCGACCGAGCTTCTGGTCGGCCACCACCCGGCCGCTGAAGCGGAAGGGGCGCCCCAGCATGCGCCGCGCCTGGGCGAAGTTGCCGCTGGCCAGCAGGGTGCGCACCCGGGTGCTGGAGACACGCTCGCCGTCCAGCACGAAGGTGCGGGTGTGCTCGACGCCGAAGCCCCGCTCGGCACCCACCCGCTGTAGCAGGGCGAAGTCGCCGCTGCGGTCGCAGCCGAAGCGGAAGTCGTCCCCCACCACCAGGTGGCGCACCCCGAGGCCCTCGATCAGCACCCGATCGACGAACTGGCGGGCGGTGAGGCTGCGCAGGGCGTCGTTGAAGGGCAGGCAGAGCACCCGGTCGGCACCGGCCTCGGCCAGCAGGTCGACCTTGTCGCGCAGCCGGGTCAGCCGCGGCGGGGCCTGGTCGCCGGCGAAGAACTCCCGGGGCTGGGGCTCGAAGACCACCACGGTGACCGGCAGACCCAAGAGGCGGGCCCGCTCGCGGAGCTGGTCGAGAATCGCCCGATGGCCGCGATGGACCCCATCGAAGTTGCCGATGGTGGCCACGCAGCCCCGGTGCGCCTCGCGCAGGTTATGCAGTCCTCGAATCAGTTCCATGCGTCGCCCAAGGCTCCATCACGGGATAAAGTCAACGATTATAGCGATCAGCTATGCAGCCGGAAATGGCGCAGCCGAACGCCCCAGGCGGCCAGCCAGGCGAAGTAGATCGCCGCGCCGCCCACCACCAGGCCGGTCAGGTGCAGTACCCGCTGGCTCACGCCCCAGCCCAGCCACTGCTGCCAGTCCGGCGTCAGCCAGGCCAGGCCCAGCCCCATCGCGGTGCAGCCGCCGAGCAGTTGCACCGCATAACGCCCCCAGCCCGGCTGCAGCACCAGCACCTTCTGCTGCCACAGCAAGTAACCCAGCAGGCCGGCGTTGAGGAAGGCCGACAGCGCCGTGGCGAGCGCCAGGCCGGCGTGGGCCAGGGGCCAGATCAGGATCAGGTTGAGGATCATGTTGGCCACCATGGCGATGATCCCCACCTTGACCGGGGTCTTGGTGTCCTGGCGGGCGAAGAAGCCCGGCGCCAGCACCTTGATCAGCATAAAGGCCACCAGCCCCAGGGCGTAGGCCCGCAGGCTCATGGCCGCCATGGCGATGTCCCGCTCGGTCATGGCGCCATAGTGGAACAGCGAGATCAACAGCGGCTCGGCGAGGATCACCAGGGCCAGGGCCGCCGGCACCCCCAGCAGCAGCACGGCGCGCATCGCCCAGTCGAGCATCCGGGCGAAGTGTTCGCCGGACTGCTCCGCATGGCGCCGCGACAGGGCCGGCAGGATCACCGTGCCCACGGCGATGCCGAAGACCCCCAGGGGCAGCTCCACCAGGCGGTCCGAATAATAGAGCCAGGAGACGCTGCCCGGCGCCAGCAGCGAGGCCAGCACGGTATCCAGCAGCAGGTTGATCTGCGAGACCGAGACCCCGAACAGCGCCGGCGCCATCAACACCAGGATGCGCTTGACCCCGGCATGGGCGAAATTGGGCCAGGGCCGGGGCATCAGCCCCAGGCGCGCCAGGAAGGGCACCTGGAAGGCCAGCTGGGCCAGGCCGGCGATCATCACCCCCCAGGCCAGGGCCATGGCCGGCTCGCTCATCAGCGGGGTCAGCAGCACCGCCGCGCCGATCAGCGAGAGGTTGAGCAGCACCGGGGTAAAGGCCGGCACCGCGAAGCGGTTCCAGGTATTGAGCACGCTGCCGGCGAAGGCGGTCAGCGAGATCAGCAGCAGGTAGGGGAAGGTGAGCCGCAGCATCTCGGCGGTGAGCGCCAGCTTGGCCGGGTCGCGGCCGAAGCCAGGGGCGAACAGCCACACCAGCCAGGGGGCGGCGAACATGGCCAGGGCGGTGATCAACAGCAGCACCACCGCCAGGCTGCCGGCCACCGCATCGAGCAACTCGCGTACCTCGGCCCGGGAGCGCTGGGCGGCATACTCCGAGAGCACCGGAATAAAGGCCTGGTTGAAGGCCCCCTCGGCGAACAGCCGGCGCATGAAGTTGGGGATCTTGAAGGCCACGAAGAAGGCGTCGGCCCCCTGGCCGGCACCGAACAGGGCGGCGATCACCACGTCCCGGGCCAGGCCCATGACCCGCGAGACCATGGTCATCACGCTGACCACCAGGCCGGAGCGCAGCAGGCCGGCCCGCACCGGCGGCTGGGCGGGGTCGTTCGCGGGAGTGGGCACTGTCTGGGGATCGTCGTTGGCCACGGGGTCGCCTTGCTGGGGTGGAGTGACGGCCATAAAAAAACCGGCCGAAGCCGGTTTTTTCCTAAGCACTGTTTGCATCAGCGGGCCTCCGGGGAGGCCGGGCAATCAGTCCTAGTGGGCGTCCGGCTTACGCAGCCAGCGCCTTAATTCGCTTGTTCAGACGGCTCTTCAGACGAGCGGCCTTCTTCTTGGACAGCACGTCCTTGTCGGCGATGCGGTCGATGACCGGCTGAGCCGCCTTGAAGGCGTCCATGGCCTGGGCGTGGTCGCCGCCGTTGATGGCCTTGATCACCCGCTTGACGTAGGTGCGGACCATGCTGCGCTGGCTGGACTTCAGGACGCGACGCTGCTCTGCCTGACGGGCGCGCTTGCGGGCTTGCTTGCTGTTAGCCACTACTATCTCCTTGGAGAATGCTTACCGCTATTGGGTAAAATCTTGGTAACTAGTTGACCGAGCTGGGCTTTCGTCGAGATCCCAACCGGTTTGGCCGGCGTTGATCGTAATCGCCACCACGGGCCGTGTCTGAGAGGATGGCGCATTCTAGCATGTCAAGTCCGGGGTTGCCATCACCCGACGCATGCCCCCGGGGCTACAACACCACCAGGTTATCGCGGTGGATCAGCTCCGGGGCTTCCATGTAGCCGAGAATCGCCTCGATCTGGTGACTGGGCTGGCCGAGCAACTGCCGCGCCTCGTCGGCGCCATAGTTGACCAGCCCCTTGGCCACCCGCTCCCCGGCCTCGTCCACGCAGACCACCATGTCGCCGCGCACGAACTGGCCGGAAATCGCCTTGACCCCCACCGGCAGCAGGCTGGAGCCGCGGCTGCGCAGCACCTTCACCGCCCCGGCATCCAGGGTCAGGTGACCGCGCACCTGCAGCTGCCCCGCCAGCCAGCGCTTGCGCGCCGCCATGGGTGCCTGCTCCGGGCGCAGCAGGGTGCCCAGGCGCTCGCCGCCCACCAGCCGCGTCAGCACCTCGGGCTGGCGACCGCTGGCGATGGCGGTGACCGCCCCGGAGCGCGCCGCCAGTTGGGCCGCGCGCACCTTAGTGATCATGCCGCCGCGGCCCAGGGCACCGCCGTCGCCGGCCATGCCGGCCAGGCGCGGGTCGTCGGCACGCCCCTCCTGGATCAGCTGGGCCTCGGGATCATGACGGGGATCGGCGTCGAAGAGCCCCTCCTGATCGGTGAGGATGATCAGCGCCTCGGCCTCCAGCAGGTTGGCCACCAGGGCGCCCAGGGTGTCGTTGTCGCCGAAGCGGATCTCGTCGGTGACCACGGTGTCGTTCTCGTTGATCACCGGCACCACCCGCAGCCCCACCAGGGTCCGCAGCGCCGAACGGGCATTGAGGTAGCGCTTGCGATTGGAGAGGTCGTCATGGGTCAGCAGGATCTGGGCGGTGAGCAGCCCATGGCGGCCAAAGTGCCCCTCGTAGCATTCGGTGAGGCCGTTCTGCCCCACCGCGGCGGCGGCCTGCAGCTCGTGCACCGCCGAGGGCCGGGCCTGCCAGCCCAGGCGCACCATGCCGGCGGCCACCGCCCCGGAGGAGACCAGCACCACCTCGATGCCACGGCGGTGCAGCTCGGCGATCTGGTCCACCCAGCCGCCGATGGCCGCCTCGTCCAGGCCACGGCCGTCATTGGTCAGCAGCGCGCTGCCGATCTTCACCACCACCCGCCGGGCGCCCGCCAGGGCCTCGCGCCCCGGGGCCTGCTCCTTGACCGTCATCTCAACCCGTCCTACTGCACGTATTCGACGTCGACATCATAATCGTCATCGTCGAAGTCGTCGTCATCATCATCCGTGTTGCGCTTGCGCTTGCGACCCAGGCGCTCCTCGGTGCGCGCCACCGACTCTTCCTCCATGCGCTCACGCATCTGCCGCTCGCGCTCGGCGGCCGCCTCGTCCTCGTTCTCGAGACGGCGCTGCTCGGTGAGCCAGCGATGCACCGCCTGAACCAGGGCATCGGTGCCCTCGCCGGAGATCGCCGAGATGCGGAACACCGGCCCTTCCCAGGCCAGCCGCGAGAGGATCTCCTCGGCCACCGCCTCGCGCTGCTCCTCGGGGAGCAGGTCGAACTTGTTGAGCACCAGCCAGCGGGGCCGCTCGGAGAGCGCCGCGGAGAACTGCTCCAGCTCGTGGACGATCGCCTCGGCGGCCTCCACCGGGTCGGACTCGTCAAAGGGCGCCACATCCACCACATGCAGCAACAGCCGGGTGCGGGTCAGGTGCTTGAGGAAACGCAGCCCCAGGCCGGCCCCCTCGGAGGCGCCCTCGATCAGTCCCGGCACGTCGGCCATCACGAAGTGCTCGTGGGGACCGATCTTCACCACGCCCAGGTTGGGCACCAGGGTGGTGAAGGGGTAGTTGGCGACCTTGGGCTTGGCGGCGGAGACGGCGCGGATCAGCGTCGACTTGCCGGCATTGGGCAGGCCCAGCAGGCCCACGTCGGCCATCACCTTCATCTCCAGGCGCAGGTTGCGGCGCTCGCCCTCGGTGCCCTTGGTGGTCTGCCGCGGGGCCCGGTTGGTGGAGGACTTGAAGTGGATGTTACCGAGCCCGCGGCGGCCACCCTGGCCCACCAGCACCACCTGGCCGGCCTCGGTGACATCGGCGATCACCTCGAGGGTCTCCTCGTCGATCACCGTGGTCCCCACCGGCACCTTGACATGCAGGTCGTCGCCGGCCTTGCCGCTCATCTGCCGGCCCTGGCCGGGCTGGCCGTTCTGAGCCTTGTAGAAGCGCTGGTACTTGAAGTCGATCAGGGTGTTGAGGGCATCGTCACCGATCAGGTAGACGCTGCCGCCGTGGCCGCCATCGCCGCCATCGGGGCCACCCTTGGGCACGTACTTCTCGCGCCGGAAGCTCAGGCAACCGTTACCGCCCTTGCCGGCTTCGACGATGATCGAGGCTTCGTCGACGAACTGCATCTGTCACTCTCCTGGCGGCCGCTGCCGCCCCGCCGCCATCATATAAGTACAAGAAGGCCCCGCCTGGGCGGGGCCTTCCTAACACAGGTTCGGGCGGTCTCAGGCGGAGACGACGCTGACGAACTTGCGGTTCTTCGGACCCTTGGTCTCGAACTTGATCACGCCTTCGTCCAGGGCGAACAGGGTGTGATCCTTGCCAACGCCCACGCCGGTACCGGCATGGAACTTGGTGCCGCGCTGACGGACGATGATGTTGCCCGGCTTGACGACCTGGCCACCGAACAGCTTGACACCAAGGCGCTTGGATTCTGAATCACGGCCGTTCCGCGTGGAACCGGCAGCCTTCTTATGAGCCATTGCAAATACCTCGCTCTAGGGGGATTGGACCGCTTAGGCGGAGATCCCGGTGATCTTGACTTCAGTGAACCACTGACGGTGGCCCTGACGCTTCATGTGGTGCTTGCGGCGACGGAACTTGATGATGGTCACCTTGTCGCCACGGCCGTGGGAAACGACCTCGGCGGAGACCTTGGCACCGTCGACCAGGGGGGCGCCGACCTTGACGTCGTCGCCATCGGCAACCAGCAGCACCTGGTCGAAGTCCAGGGTTTCACCGGTGGCCACTTCCAGCTTCTCGAGCTTCAGGGTCTGGCCTTCCTGAACGCGGTACTGCTTGCCACCGCTCTTGATCACTGCATACATGGGCTTTCTCTCCAGTTACTCATCGGGCTGTGCTCTTCATCGGCCTGCTTCGAGTGGCGCCCCTTCCGGCAGCCATCTGACAGGGAGCGTGATGAGTCGGGTCGCGGATTATAACGGCAGTCAAGCCTTGACACAAGCCGCAGGCCGCGCGACGCCTGGCTTGACGCCCATCCACCCCCTCCATAGCATTAGCCCCACCCAAGGCCGGTCTACATCGCACATCGTCACCCCCTCGGCCCCACCCTCTCATCCGCGACAAGCCCAACACTCATGCAGCCAACCGCATCGCCCATCCATGCGGCGGTGGCAGAAGATTTCGCCGCCGTCAATCGCACCATCCAGGCCCAGCTGGCGTCCCGCGTGCCCCTGGTGGAAACCATCGGCAACTACATCACCGAAAGCGGTGGCAAACGCCTGCGCCCCCTGCTGGTGCTGCTGGCGGCTCGCTCCCTCGGCTATCAAGGGGAGCAACACATCACCCTGGCCACCCTGATCGAGTTCATGCACACCTCCACCCTGCTGCATGACGACGTGGTGGACGAGTCTCATATGCGTCGCGGCAAGGCCACCGCCAACGACGCCTGGGGCAATGCCCCTTCGGTGCTGGTGGGCGACTTCCTCTACTCCCGCTCCTTCCAGATGATGGTGGAACTCGGCTCCATGGAGGTGATGCGCATCCTCTCCGGCGCCACCTGCATCATCGCCGAGGGCGAGGTACTGCAGCTCACCAACGTGGGCAACCCGGACGTGGACGAGGCCGCCTACTTCGAGACCATCCAGGGCAAGACGGCGATGCTCTTCGAGGCCGCCTCCCATACCGGCGCCATCATCGCCGGCGCCACCCCGGAGCAGGAAACGGCGCTGCAGCATTATGGCCGCTACCTGGGCCTGGCCTTCCAGTTGATCGACGACCTGCTCGACTACCAGGGCGACGCCGAGGCCATGGGCAAGAACGTCGGCGACGACCTGGCCGAGGGCAAGCCCACCCTGCCGCTGATCCAGGCCATGGTGGCGGGCAGTGCCGAGCAGGCCGAGGTGATTCGCCAGGCGATTCGCCAGGGTGGCCTGGAGCGCCTCGACGAAGTACTGGCCATCGTCGAGGCCACCGGCGCCCTGGACTACACCCGGGCCCGGGCCGAGGAGATGGCCGCCCTCGCCCTGGCCCAGCTCGACGCCCTGCCGGAGAGCCCCTACCGGGAGAGCATGGCGCGGCTGGCGCGCCTGGCGGTGGAACGCAAGACCTGAGTCAGGCAACGAAGAAGGAGCCGCCGCGATGCTTGCATCGCGGCGACGAATGCGTATAATGCGTCTCCGTTGAGGCGCCAGCCCCAACGCGTCGGAGTATAGCTCAGCTTGGTAGAGCGCTGCCTTCGGGAGGCAGAGGTCGTAGGTTCGAATCCTGCTACTCCGACCAGAATTCAGAAAAAGCCCGCTCAATGAGCGGGCTTTTTTGCTTTTGCTGATGACTCCTAACACCGAGGCCGACGCACCAGGGTCAGGTGCAGGCCGAACTTGCCGAACAGCTGCTGCAGGGTATCCAGGGTGGGGTTGGCCTTATCCTGCTCGATCAGCCGCAGGGTCGTCGGCGACAGGCCGCAGGCCTTGGCATAGGCCGGCTGGGTCATGCCCAGCAGATCACGGCGTAGCCGCTTGAGGGCCTGCCCCAGGGTCAACTCACCGCTGGCCAGCTCGGCCTCGAGCTCGGCGAAGAAGCGCTCCCGCTCCTCCAGTGTCATGGACTTGCGCTTCATACCAGCCCCACCCCCGCTAAACGCTCGGGTGGCGCCTCGAGCCGCAGGGTCATGGCGCGATACCAGGCCTCGATCTCCAGCTCGATGGGGACATCGGTGCGCACCTTGGGCTTCATCACATCTCCAGCAACAGTTTACTGTCGTCCGGCGGGGCTTCAGGGGAGGAAAACAACACTATACTGCATAAAAAAACCGACAGCACCTTAGCTTACGACAGTATAGTGTTGTTTTTTGGAGAGCGATAAGCCCTGCCAATCGGCGCCATGGGCAGAATCCAAGGGCCGAATCTCCGTGACTGGTTCAGACTGGGAGTATCGCCGTCGGCCGGAGGTGTCTCCATGCAACGCCTGTCCCTGGATGATGCGGTACTGCGCCTGCAGACGCTGGGCCCCATGGAACAGTTCTGCACCAAGGTGCTGCGCCTGCCGCTGATCCTGCGCACTGCACGCAGCGCCATCTTCGAGCTGAGCACCGACGAACGCGGCCACACCCAGGTGCTGATGCTGCTGGAGGACACCCCGGAGCCCAGGCCCCGCGAGCTGACCCTGGAGGTGAGCGAAGACGAGTTCCCCGCCACCTGTGGCCAACTGACCCGGCACGGTGCCCGCCTCTTCGAGAGCGAGGGCAGCTATGCGCCGGGCTGCGCCTGGCGCATCCTCCACTGCACCCTGCCGGAGGGTCACCGTCTGCGAGTGATCACCATCGATCCCACCCGATGCGCTCCGGGCATGCACCGGGGAATAGGCACGCCCGGGCCGGGCCGCTAGAGCAACGACTCCATCCCCGGCAACCGCCCCAGCCAGGCCCCCAGGCGCCGCCAGATGCCGGCGGGCTCGCGCCGCCAGACCTGCGGGTGATCGCCGTTCATGGCATGCCAGGAGAGGCCGCCGTCATCTGCCTGGCGCACCTCGAAGCTGAGTGCCGGGCTCATGCCCAGCTCGGCCAGCGCCCAGAGTTCGGCATTGAGCTCGGGGCTCTCGATCAATAGCCCCACCTCGGTGTTCCACCACAGGGAACGCGGGTCGATATTGAAGCTGCCGACGAAGAGCCGGTCCGTGTCGAAGGCCATGGCCTTGATATGCAGGCTGGAGTCCGAGGCCCCGGGCAGCCCCAGGCTGGCACCGTCCTCGCCATCGGGGCGCAGCTCGAAGAGGCGTACCCCCTGCTCCAGCAAGGCCGGTCGGTAGCGGGCATAGGCGCCATGCACCGCGGGGATGTCCGTGGCCGCCAGGGAGTTGGTGATCACCGTGGTTTCCACCCCCGCCTCGGCCAGCTCGACCAACCCCTCGACTCCCGCCCGGGTCGGCACGAAGTAGGCGGAGATCAGCAGCAGGCGCCCCTCCAGGGCGTGGCGACGCGCCAGGAGCTCGCCGGCCAGGGTCTGGTCGAGGCTGGGACGACCCGCTTGCCGCACCTTGCCCGGGTCGTCCCAGAGCGCCTCGCCATGGGCCCAGGTCAGATGCCCGACCAGGAAGCGTTCCGGCGACTCGGCGTAGCGCTGCTTCAGGGCCAGGAAATAGGGGTTATCCTCCCGCTGAGCGGCCAGCCAGGCCTCCAGCTCCTCTCGCAGGGTGCGCCAGGCCCCGGGCTCCGCCGTGGCGAAGCGCGCCAGAGGCTGGGCCAGGGGGTGACGCCAGAAGCTGTCGAAGCTCGCCGAGAGATCACCGACAATGGGGCCGGCGGCCAGTACGTCCAGGTCGGCGAAGTTGCGCTGCTCGTCGGCATCGAAGTACTCGTCGCCCAGGTTGCGCCCGCCGGTGATGGCCACGGCGTTGTCCACCACCCACAGCTTGTTGTGCATGCGCCGGTGCTGGCGATCGAAGTCGACTCCCATCATCAGGCCGCGGGTCAGCAGGTTGCCGCGCCCCCGCAGCAGCGGATTGAAGAGGCGGACCTCCACCCCCGGATGGCTGTCCAGGGCCGCCAGGTAGGCCTCGCTACCGAGGCTGGCCAGGTCATCCAGCAGCAGACGCACCCGCACGCCCCGCTCCGCCGCCTGCAGGGCTCGCTGCATCAGTACCCGGCTGGTGATGCCGTCATCGGCGATATAGCTCTGCACGTCCAGGGTGCGTTCCGCCTGGTCGAGCAGGGCGGCGCGCACGGCGAAGGCCTCGCCGCCCCGGGGCAGCAGCCGAAAGCCGCTGCGCCCCTGGCGGGCCGCCGCCTCGTCGAGGGCCCACTCGCCGAGGCGGGTGGTCGCCACCTCATGGGGCGGCAATGCCATGGAGGCGGTGCGGGTGACCGCCGGCGGAATACAGCCCGTCAGCAGCAGTGACAGCAGGAGCAGGAAGGCGAGGCGGGACATCTAGTCGTCGTGCTCGCGACGGGCCGCATCGTGGCGCTTGCGCCACTTGTTGCGGCGATAGAGTCGCGCCACCGCGATCACCAGGGCGAAGGCCACCATCACTGCCAGGGTCACGCCCTGCCAGTAGCGGGCCCCCTCCTCCATCAGGGTGCCGAGGGTGATGATCAGGATAAAACCGATGGCCTGGCTGGCAATGGCCAGGGCGCGCAGGGTATCGAAGGCCGGCTTGGCCATGCACAACTCCCGTCGATGATGAGTGACAGCCCCCCTCCCGGGAAGTAGGCTGCTAGCGAAAAGCCACCCATTGTAGCGCGGCCGACGGCGGCCGCCGAGCCCAGCCCTGGAGCCCTCTTCTCGTCATGGATGCCATCGCCCTCGGCCCCGTCCTGCTCTCTCTGCCCCGCCTCTACGCCATCGCCGCGACCCTGCTCCTGCTGGCGGCCAGCGCCTTCCTGCTCGGCCTGCCCCGAGCCCTGCATGCCCGCTGGTTCAACGGGCTGCTGCTGAGCTGGCTGATCGGGGCCCGCCTCGGCCATGGCCTGATGCACTGGGAGGCCTATGCGGCGGCGCCCCTGGACCTGCTCAAGCTCTGGCAACCCGGCTATCACGGCCTCTGGGGCCTGTTGGCGGCGCTGATCTGGAGCGCCTGGGTACTGCGCCATCGGGTGGTGCCCATGGGCGGCGCCATGCTGCTGCTGGTGGGCAGCTCGGCGCTGTGGCTGGCCCTGGTCACCTGGCAGCCCGGCGCCAAACCGCTGGCGGTACAGGCGCTGCCCGACCTGACCCTGGAGCGCATCGATGGCGAGCCCATCGACCTGCGCTCCCTGGCCGGTGAGAAGGTGCTGCTCAACCTCTGGGCCACCTGGTGCCCGCCCTGCCTGCGGGAGATGCCGCTGCTGGCCGAGCTGGATGCCCGGGAGGGAATCACCGTGGTGGTGGCCAACCAGGGCGAGGACCTGCTCCAGGTGATGCGCTACCTCGACGACCAGGCGCTCGAGTTCCGCTACGCGCTACTCGACCCCTACCAGGAATTGATGATGCGGGTGGAGTCGCCGGGGCTGCCCACCACCCTGCTCTTCGATGCCGAGGGGCGCACCATTCAACACCATGTCGGCGAGCTCACCCGCGCCCAGTTGGATCGCTGGCTACGCTAACCGGCGACTCGGCCTACCGCCTCGGGCGGCCCTCCGGAACCAACACCATGTCGGCGAGCTGACCCGCGCCCAGCTGGATCGCTGGCTGCGCTAGGCCTCCCCTGCCTCCTGGCCGGCCACTTCGGCAGCATCCGGCCTACAGCCTCGGGTGACTTTCCGGTACCATACCGCGCCCCGCCGCCCCCTCCGCGAGAGCCGGGCGGCGATGAGCCATTGGCAGCACCCTGTTGATCATCCGAGGCATCATGAGCGAATTCTCTCCCGGTCAGCGCTGGATCAGCGACGGCGAAGCCGAGCTGGGCCTGGGCACCGTCCTGAACTGCGATTTCCGCACCGTCACCGTGCTGTTCAGCGCCAGCCAGGAAACCCGAACCTACAGCGTGCGCCAGGCGCCCCTGACCCGCGTGGTCTTCGGCAGCGGCGACCGTATCCAGGCCGCCGAGGGCTGGTTCCTCACCGTCGACGACAGCAAGGAAGCGGGCGGCTTGATCATCTATATCGGCGAGGATGACGACGGCGAGCTGCGCGAGCTGCCCGAGGTGCGCCTGGCCGACACCATGCAGTTCAACCAGGCCCGGGATCGCCTGCTGACCGGCCAGGTGGACCGCAACGACTGGTTCGATCTGCGCTTTCGCACCCTGCACCACCATGCCCGCATCGAGCAGCACCCGGCCCTGGGCCTGGCGGGCCCCAAGATCGACCTGATCCCCCACCAGCTGTATATCGCCGAGGAGGTGGCTGGACGCCATGCGCCGCGGGTGCTGCTGGCCGACGAGGTCGGCCTGGGCAAGACCATCGAGGCGGGCCTGATCCTGCACCGCCTGCTGCTCAGCGGCCGCGCCGAGCGCGCCCTGATCCTGGTGCCGGACAGCCTGACCCACCAGTGGCTGGTGGAGCTGCTGCGTCGCTTCGCCCTCAGGGTGACCCTGCTCGACGAGCACCAGAGCCTGGCCCACGGCGACGCCAACCCCTTCGACAGCGGCCAGCTGGTGCTGGCCAGCCAGCAGTGGCTGTTCGCCAACCCCCACCGCCAGGCCCAGGCCGAGGCCTGCGACTGGGACCTGTTGATCGTCGACGAGGCCCATCACCTGGACTGGTCGCCGGAGCAGAGCGGCCCCGGCTACGCCTGCGTGGAGCGCCTGGCCGGCGCCATCGACGGGGTGCTGCTGCTCACCGCCACCCCGGAGCAGATGGGCGTGGCCAGCCACTTCGCCCGGCTGCGCCTGCTCGACCCGGAGCGCTACCAGAGCCTGGAGCGCTTCCAGGCCGAGGAGCAGGGCTATGTGGCGGTGGCCGAGGCGATCGACGCCCTGGAGCTGGAGACGCTCGACGCCCAGGCCCGGGACCGCCTCGGCGCCGTGGTGGATGACGCCGACAGCCAGGCCCTGGTGGCGCTGCTGGCCAACCCGGAGAGCGACGCCGACCAGCGCGCCCGGGCCCGGGCCCAGCTGCGCGAGCAGCTGCTCGATCGCCACGGCACCGGCCGGGTGATGTTCCGCAACAGCCGGCGCCACGTGGGCGGCTTCCCGGAACGGCGCCTGACCGTTACCCCCCTGGAGGCGCCCAGCGCCTACCGCCGAGTGCTGCGCAAGCTCGACCGGGACGAGGACTACCTGGACGAGCTGCTGATCGAGACCGGTCTCGATCACCCGGAGGTGCTGCTCTACCTGGACATCATGTACCAGGCCCTGGCGGACGATCCGCTGAATGCCGAGCCCTGGTGGCAGTTCGACCCCCGGGTCACCTGGCTGCTGGAGTACCTGGTGGAGCACGGCGACGACAAGGTGCTGGTGATCGCCCACGACAAGGCCACCGCCCAGGGGCTGGCCGAGGGCCTGCGGGTGCTGGGCGGGGTGCATGCCCCGGTGTTCCACGAGGACCTCTCCCTGGTGGAGCGGGACCGGGCCGCGGCGGCCTTCGCCGACGCCGAGGAGGGCTGCCAGGTGCTGGTCTGCTCGGAGATCGGCTCCGAGGGGCGCAACTTCCAGTTCTGCCATCACCTGGTGATGTTCGACCTGCCCCAGCACCCGGATCAGCTGGAGCAGCGCATCGGTCGCCTCGATCGCATCGGCCAGCGCCACCCTATCGAGATCCAGGTGCCGGTGTTCGCCGGCAGCCCCGGCGAGCGGCTGCTGCGCTGGTACCGGGAGGGCATGGACGCCTTCGGCGCGCCCCACGGCATCGGCAATGACCTCTTCGCCGCCTTCGGCGATGCCCTGGACGACGCCCTGCTCGACGACGAGAGTCTGGAGGAGGTGATCGCGGAGACCCGGGCGCTGTTCGAGAGCCGCCTGGCCGAGCGTGACGCCGGCCGCAATCGCCTGCTGGAGCTCAACGCCTGCCGCCCGGGCCGGGCCGAGGCCACCGCCGCGGCCATCGGCGAACTGGACGCGGACAAGGCCCTGCCCCGCTACCTGGATCAGGCGCTGGACATCTTCGGCGTCGATAGCCAGGAGCTGGGCGGCAAGATCCTGCACCTGCGCGCCGGCCCGCAGATGCTCGATGGCCTGCCGGGGCTGGTCAAGGGCGAGGAGGGCTTCTCGGCGACCCTGGATCGGGGCGTGGCCCTGGCCCGGGACGATGTCCAGCGCCTCTCCTGGGAGCACCCCCTGCTGCGCGAGATGATGGGGCGCATCCTCGACGGCGCCATGGGCAACACCGCCCTGGCCCTGCTCAAGCATCCGGCGATTCCCGCCGGCCGGGTGATGGCGGAGCTGGTCTTCCGCACCCACTGCCCGGCCCCCAGGAAACTGCATCTCAACCGCTTCCTGCCGGCCACGGCGGTGCGGGTACTGCTCGACGAGTCCGGCGCCAACCTCAGCGACAAGGTCTCCTTCACCGGCCTGGCCAAGAACCTGCAGAAGGTCAAGAAGGCGATGGCCCGTGACCTGATCAAGAGCCGCCACGAGCAGCTGCGCGAGCTGCTCGACAAGGGCGAGGCGGAGGCGGAGCGCGAGCTGCCCTCCATCGTCGAGGCCGCCCAGCAGCGCATGCGCGAGAGTCTCGACGGCGAGCTGGCCCGCCTCAGCGCCCTGGCCCGGCATAACCCGGCGGTGCGCGAGGACGAGATCCAGGCCCTGCGCGACGAACGCGCCGCCCTGGACGCCGCCATCGAGGGCACCCGGCTGCGCCTGGACGCGGTGCGGGTGATCGTCACCATCGATAACGAAAGCCGCTAGGGCGAACCCGAGAGACCACAACGCCGCGCCCCGGGATCGGGGCGCAGCGTTGTCGTAATGGGCCCCCGGTCCTAGCCGAGAATCTCCGCCAGGGCCTGCTCCAGGGCCGGGTACTCGAAGGTGAAACCGGCCGCCTCGAGGCGGTCGGGGCGCATGTCCGCCCCGGTCAGCAGGAGGTCGGCCATCTCCCCCAGCGCCAGCTTGAGCACGAACGCCGGTGCCGGGAAGATCGCCGGGCGCTTCAGCTGCCGCGCCAGGGCCCGGGTGAAATCGGCGTTGCGCACCGGGGTCGGGGCGCTGCCGTTGAAGGGGCCGTTCAAGTCTTCCCGAGTCAGCAGGAACTCGATGGCCCGCACCAGGTCGAGGCGATGAATCCACGGCATGAACTGCCGGCCGTCACCGAAGCGCCCCCCCAGCCCCAACTTGAAGGGCGGCAGCATCTTGGCCAGGCTGCCCCCGTCGCGGTCCAGCACCAGGCCGGTGCGCAGCAGGGCCACCCGCACCCCCAGAGGCTCCGCCTCCCGGGCCGCTGCCTCCCACTGGCGACACAGCCGGTGGGCGAACTCGTCGTGGGGCGACGTCTGCTCGTCGACCCGGGTATCGCCCTGGTCGCCGTAGAAGCCCATGGCCGAGCCGGAGACCAGCACCCGGGGGGCGGCCTGCTGCTCCGCCAGCCGTTGGCAGAGCGCCACCAGGTCCCGGGTGATCGTCAGACGGGAATCGACGAGGCGGGCCTTCTGTGCCTCGCTCCAGCGCTTGCCGGCGATGGACTCCCCGGCCAGGTTGATCAGCGCTTCGGGGCGGGCCGGCTCGGCCTCGGCCACCCGCGCTATCACCTGTACCTCGGCCGGCAGCACCCGGCGTGCCGCCTGGGGGTCCCGCGACACCACCCATAGGTCGTGCCCCGCCTCGACCAGACGCCGACACAACAGGCGGCCGACGAAACCGCTACCCCCGGTGATCAGAATGCGCATGCCACTACTCCCTGAGCCGAAACAAGTTATACAATGATTGTACGGTTTTGTTAGTCTAGCCGATATGGCCACGCTGCCACCCATTCACTGCCGCCGGAAACGCGCCATGTCCTCCATCGCCATTATCGGTGCCGGTCTCGCCGGCCTCGCCTGCGCCAGGGCCCTGAGGGAGAGAAAGTTCGACGTCACCCTGTTCGAGAAGGCCCGAGGCCCTGGCGGACGCCTGAGCAGCCGTCGCCTGCCCGAGGCCGTCGTCGATATCGGTGCCCAGTACTTCACCGCCCGTCACGCCGACTTTCGTCAGGCAGTGCATGACTGGCAGGCCTCGGGGCTGGTGGCCCCCTGGCCCGAGGCGCTGTGGACGCAAGAGGGGCAGGACGCTGCCCCGGGGGCGGACGGCATGCCGCGCTACTGTGCGGCACCACGCATGAGCGCCCTGAGTCGTCACCTGGCCGAGGGGCTGAGGATCCACGCCCAGACCCGCATCCAGGCCCTGCACCACGACGGCCAGTCCTGGTGGCTGGAGAGCGATGGCGGCGAGCGCTTCGGCCCCTTCGTCGCGGTGGCGATCAGCGCCCCGCCTCCCCAGGCCCAGGTCCTGGTGGCGGGCCACGATGCCGAGCTGGCCCGGGCCTGCGGCGAGATCGAACAGCATGCCTGCTGGGCCGCCTATGCCCTGCTCGATTCACCGCTGCCGGTGGCCTGGCAGGCGCTGCGGGTCGAGCGGGGACCGCTGGCCTTCGTCGCCCGCAACCCGACCAAGCCGGGCCGCGAGCCCCAGGGCGAGAGCCTGACCCTCCATGCCACCCCGGCCTGGAGCCGCGCCCACCTGGACGCGTCTCCCGAGGCGGCCGCCACCGCCCTCTTCGATGCCCTGGCGGCTATACTCCCCGCCTCGGCCCGGCCCGAGACCCCGCGCCTGCTCGACGCCCACCGCTGGCGCTACGCCCGCCCCGCGCGCGCCGCCGAAGGCCCTGGCTTCCGCCTGCGCCAGGATGGCCTGGCCCTGTGTGGCGATGGCTGGGCGGGAGGCCGGGTGGAAGATGCCTGGCGCTCCGGCCACCATCTGGGCCGGGCCCTGGCCGAATTACGGCTCCCCCTTCGCTGATTGGAGGCACCCGATGTCCCACGCCCTGATCCTGCTTGCCCACGGTTCCCGCGACCCGCGCTGGCAAGCCCCCTTCGCCGCCCTGGCCGAGACCCTCGGCCAGCGCCTGACCACGCCACTGCGCCTCGCCTATATGGAGCTCTGTGAGCCCTCCCTGGAGGCCAGTGTGGCCGAGCTGGCCGAGGCCGGCATGACCCGCATCGATATCCTGCCGCTGTTCTTCGCCGCCGGTCGACACCTGCGCGAGGACGTGCCGGGCCAGGTAGCGGCGCTGGAGACACAGCATCCCGAGCTACGACTCTCGCTGCTGGCGCCGGTGGGCGAGCACCCCGCCTTCACCGAGGCCCTGACCACCATTATTCACGAGCGTGCGAGGTCGTCATGACGCTACAGGCCACTCACCCCAGCGACACCCCGCTCTACCCGATCCGCGAGGTCTCCCGCCTCACCGGCGTCAATGCCGTGACCCTGCGCGCCTGGGAACGCCGTTACGGGCTGATCCGCCCTCAGCGCACCCCCAAGGGACACCGCCTCTACACCCGCGAGGATATCGAGCGTATCGAGCGCATCCTGCAGTGGCTCAATCGTGGCGTGCCGGTCAGCCAGGTCACCGAGCTACTCGACCAGCCCGAGCGGGTCGAGGCGCCGGCCCCCGGCGCCGGCGACTGGCCCGAACAGCGCCAACAGATGGCCGCCGCCGTGGAGAGCCTCGACCTGGAGCGCCTGGAGGCGCTCTACCAGCAGGCCCTGGCCCTCTACCCCATGGCCACCTGCCTGGAAGAGCTGCTGACACCGGTGGTGGCGAGCCTGGAGGAGGGCTGGGAGGAGCAGCTGGGGGCCTGCCTGCAGCGGCGCACCCTGGAATCCTTCCTGCGCACTCGGGTCGGCACCCGCCTCTACCATGCCAACCGCGGCAATAACGGCCCCTGGCTGGTGATCAGCCACCTGCCGGAGGCCAAGGGACCGCTGTGGGACCTGCTCGCCGCCCTGGCCGCCAGCGATGCCGGCTACCGGGTGCACCTGCTCGACGGCCCCCTGCCCATCGGCGAGTGGCCCCTCGCCACCGAACGCCTCAAGGCGGTGGCCCTGGTGCTGTGCAGCGGCCAGGCGGAGCGCGCCGACCTGGTGCGCCGCCAGTTGCCGCGCCTGGCGGAGCAGCTCTCGGTGCCCCTGGGGCTCTGCGGTCCGGTGGCGCGCATTCGCGCCGCCGAGCTGGAGGCCACCCGGGTCGTCCTGTTGGGCGAGACACCCCAGGCCGCCATACAGGCGCTGGGCGAGCAACTCTAACTATGCGATGCCTGAAAACAAGGAGGTTGAATGTCCGCCGCGCCCGTCCTGGTCTGGTTTCGCAACGACCTGCGCATCGACGATCACCGCGCCCTGGCCGCGGCGGCCCGCCAGGGCCCCGTGGTGGGCATCTTCCTGCACTGCCCCGGGCAGTGGCGCGCCCATGGCCACGGCGCCAACCGCCTGGACTTCCTGCGCCGCGGGGTCAGCGCCCTGGCCGATGACCTGGGCGGCCTCAACATCCCCCTGCTGCAACGGGACATCGGCGATTTCACCGCCGCCCCCGACGCGCTGAGTGACATCGCCGCGACGCTCGGTGCCAGACAGCTGCACTTCAACCACGACTATCCGCTGGACGAGGCCGGCCGCGACCGCGCCGTCACCCGGACCCTGGAGGCCCGCGGCGTGGAGGTGACCGGCCACCATGACGGCGTGGCCTTCGCCCCCGGTGAGCTGCTGACCGGCCAAGGGGAGCCCTACAAGGTCTTCACCCCCTTCAGCCGCGCCTGGCACCGCCACCTGGACGCCGAACGACTGGCGCTCTCGCCCCGGCCCCGGGTGCAGGCGCCGCTGGCCATCGAGGGCGAGCCCCTGCCACCGCTCCCCGCCATGCCAGACGAGCCGGTGGTGGGCAGCCGCTGGCCCGCCGGCAGGCGGGCCGCCGAGGAGCGGCTCAGCCGCTTCCTGCGCTATCGCGGGCGCCACTACAAGACCCAGCGTGACTTCCCCGCGGTAGCCGGCACCAGCGAGCTCTCGCCCTACCTGGCCCTCGGCATGCTCTCCCATCGCCAGTGCCTGCAGGCGGTATTGGCGGAGAACCATGGCCAACTGGCGGAGGGAGACGCGGGCCTGGCGACCTGGGTCAACGAGCTGGTATGGCGGGAGTTCTATCGGCATATCGTCGCGGCCTTCCCGGCGGTCTGCCGCCACCGTGCCTTCCAGCCGCATACCGAGGCGCTGGCCTGGCGGGACGACGAGCCAGCCTTCCAGGCCTGGTGCGAGGGACGCACCGGCTACCCCATCGTCGATGCCGCCATGCGCCAGTTGGTCACCCACGGCTGGATGCACAATCGACTGCGCATGATCACCGCCATGTTCCTCAGCAAGCACCTGCTGATCGACTGGCGCCGCGGCGAGGCCTTCTTCATGCGCCACCTGGTGGATGGCGACTTCTGCGCCAACAACGGCGGCTGGCAGTGGGCCGCCTCCACCGGCACCGATGCCGCGCCCTACTTCCGTATCTTCAACCCCACCACCCAGTCGAAGCGCTTCGACCCGGACGGCCAGTTTATCGCCGACCTTGTACCGGAGCTGTCCAAGGCCACCCCCAAGCAGCGCCACGACCCTTCCGAGGCGACACGCCGCACCCAGGGCTACCCCGCCCCCATCGTCGATCACAAGGCCGCCCGACAGCGCGCCCTGGATGCCTTCTCCGCCCTGCAGCGCTGACCTACCGTCGATCCCCGGAGGCCCGATGAGCCCTGACCCCAGCCTGGAGGCGTTCTGTGCCTTCTTCAACAAGCTAGACAAAAGCTATACAAAAAACCTCTACAGGGTTTACACTGAAGACGTGGTCTTCACCGACCCGGTGCATCAGGTCGAGGGGCGCGAGGCGCTGGAAGCCTACTTTGCCAGCCTCTACGACAAGGTCATCGACTGCCGCTTCGACTTTCATGAGCGCCAGCGCCAGGGCAACAGCGCCTTCGTGACCTGGCTCATGACCCTGAAGCATCCGCGCCTGGCCGGTGGACGCCCCATTCGGGTCGAGGGGTGTTCGCACCTGACCTTCAGCACCACCGACCCGGCGCGGGTCTGCCGACATCGCGACTACTTCGATGCCGGCGCCATGCTCTACGAGCATCTCCCGCTGCTGGGCCCCGGGGTGCGTTGGGTGAAACGCCGACTCGCCGACTGAATCCACTCGCTGCCCGGTTGCGTATCAGCGAGTGACGCTGATCCGACGCAGGACGGGGAGCCATGAGCAGATCCAAGACGACACGCCGCATCTGGTTGACCGGAGCCACCTCGGGAATCGGCCTGGCCCTGGCTCGCCAGTGGCTCGAGGCCGGCCACCGGGTCGCGCTGAGCGCCCGTCATGCCGAGGCCCTGGCCGAACTGGCCGCCCCCTACCCCCAGGCACTCTGCCTGCCCCTGGATGTCGCGGACCGGGAAGCGGTTCACGCCGCCGGCCGCCACCTCGAGTCGGCCTTCGGTGGCCTAGACTGGGCCATCCTCAATGCCGGCACCTGCGAATACCTGGATCCCCAGGCCTTCGACGGCGCCCTGGTGGAACGGGTCTTCGCGCCCAACCTCTTCGGTGCCGTCTACTGCGTGGAGGCGGCCCTGCCGCTACTGCGCCGGGCCCGTGACGAGGGCGGCGCTCCCCTGCTGGCCGCCACCTCCAGCGCCGCCGCCTACCTGCCCCTGCCGCGGGCCGAGGCCTACGGGGCCTCCAAGGCGGCGCTCAGCCACTTCCTGGAGTCCCTGCGCCTCGACCTGGCCGCCGAGGGCATCGACGTCAGCCTGATTCATCCCGGCTTCGTGCGCACTCCCCTCACCGACCGCAACGACTTTCCCATGCCATGCCGTGTCGAGCCCGAGGCCGCCGCGCGACGCATCGTCACGGGCCTGGAGGCGCACCGCCTGGACATCCACTTCCCGCGCCGCTTCACCCTCTGGCTCAAGCTGCTGGGCAGCCTGCCCGTCGGCCTGAGATACCGCCTCGGCAAACGCCTGAGCCGCTCTCCGTCTCACTCATCGGGCTCATCACCGGAGCGTCGCCCATGACTACTCGCTTCGCCCCTGAGATACCCCGAGCCATGGGCAAACGCCTGAGCCGCTCTCCGGCTCACTCATCGGACTCATCACCGGAGCGTCGCCCATGACCACTCGCTTCGCCCCTGAGATACCCCGAGCCATGGGCAAACGCCTGAGCCGCTCTCCGGCTCACTCATCGGACTCATTACCGGAGCGTCGACCATGACCACTCGATTCGCCCCCGAGGCGCCCCAGCATATCGCCGTGGTCGGCAGCGGCATCGCCGGCATGGCCGCCGCCTGGTACCTCTCCAGCCGCCATCGCGTCACCCTCTTCGAGGCCGACCGGCGCCTCGGTGGTCATACCGCCACCATGGACGTCAGCCTCGACGGGCGAGACTACGCCATCGACACCGGTTTCATCGTCTTCAATGACTGGACCTACCCCCATTTCCAGCGCCTGTTATCACGGCTGGACGTGGCCACCCAGCCCACCGAGATGAGCTTCTCGGTGCACGAGATCGGCGCCGACTTCGAGTACAACGGCCATACCCTGGGCTCGCTCTTCGCCCAGCGCGGCAACCTGCTGCGGCCACGCTTCTATCGGCTGCTGGCGCAGATCCTGCGCTTCAACCGCCAGGCGGTGCGCGACCTGGAGCGGGGCGACCTGGCCCCCGACCTGACCCTGGGCGACTACCTGACGGCCAACGGCTATGGGCGCGACTTCCAGCGTCGCTACCTGCTGCCCATGGGGGCCGCTATCTGGTCCGCCAGCCTGGGGGACATGCGCGACTTTCCGCTGGCCTTCTTCCTGCGCTTCTTCCGCAATCACGGCCTGCTGTCGATCCATGATCGCCCCCAGTGGTACACCCTGGTGGGGGGCTCACGCAGCTATATCCCGGCACTCACCGCCCCCTATGCCGAGCGCATCCGCCTGGCCACCCCGGTGCAGGGCATTCGGCGCCAGGCCAACGGCGTCCAGGTGCGTTCGGCGGCGGGGCTCGAGCATTTCGATCAGGTGGTGCTGGCCTGCCATGCCGATCAGGCCCTGGCGCTGCTCGAGGACCCCAGCCCGGCGGAACGTGGGGTACTCTCCGCGCTGCCCTACCAGGACAACGAAGTGGTGCTGCACACCGACACCCGCCTGCTGCCGCGGCGGCGGCGCGCCTGGGCCAGCTGGAACTACCGCCTGGATGGACGCAGCGAGGCGGCACGGGTCTCGGTCACCTACGACATGAATATCCTCCAGCGCCTGGAGGCGCCGCACACCTTCTGCGTGACCCTCAACGACACCATCAGCATCGACCCGGCCAGGATCCTCGGCCGCTACCGCTATGCCCATCCCCAGTTCACCCTGGCCGGTGAGGCGGCCAAGGCACGCCACGCCGAGATCTCGGGGCCCGAGCGCCACACCCACTTCTGTGGCGCCTACTGGCGCAATGGTTTCCATGAGGATGGCGTCTGGAGCGCCCTGCGGGTCGCCGAGGCGCTGGGCTGCCGGGAAGAGGACAGCCCCCGCCACGATCCGCAGGAGGCCCTGGCATGATTCCCAGCGAACGGCTGCGGTCGCGAATCTACCGGGGCGAGCTGCGCCATCGCCGCTTCCTGCCCCGCCACCACGCCTTCACCTACCGGCTATGGATGGCCTGGCTGGACCTGGCCGAACTCCCCGAGCTATTCGATGAGGTCCCCGGCTTCAGCGCCCGCGGCCCGGCCCTGGCGCGGTTTCGCCGCGAGGACTACCTGGCGCCCCCCGATCTGCCCCTGGATGAAGCGGTGCGCCGGGCCCTGCGCCAGCAGCTGGGCGAGGCCCCCGATGGCCGCATCTGCGTGCTCACCCAGTTGCGCACCCTGGGCAGCGGCTTCAATCCCATCACGCTCTACTACGCCTATGACGCCGCGGGGGAGCTCCGCGCCCTGCTCGGCGAGGTGACCAACACGCCCTGGGGCGAGCGCACCACCTATGCCTGCCGGGTATCGCCGCAACGCCATCAGCACCGCGCCGACTTCGCCAAGGCCCTGCATGTGTCGCCCTTCCTGCCCATGGGGATGCGCTACCAATGGCGCTTCAATACGCCCGGCGAGCGCTTGCTGATGCATATGGAGAACCACCAGGCGGGGGAGTGTCACTTCGACGCCACCCTGACCCTCAGTGCTCGCCCCGCCACCCGCGGCGCCCTGCTGGCCACCCTGGCCCGTCAGCCGCTGATGAACCTCAAGACCCTCGCCGGCATTCACCTGGAAGCGCTGCGCCTCTGGCTCAAGGGCGTTCCGGTGCATGACCACCCTCAGCGCAAGGAGACCTCCCAGTGAATACATGGCGAACCGCCGAAGAGCGCCCCTCACCGAGCCGCGATGACCGCCTGGGCCACTGGCTCAAGACCCGCCTGCTGAAGCAGCTGGACCGCCTGGAAGGCGGTCAGTTGACCCTGGTAGAGGGAGACCGCCGCCACCCCCTGGGGCGCGGCGGCCCCCTCCAGGCCACCCTGGTGATCCGCGAGCCACGGGCCTGGCGGCGCCTGGCCCTGGGCGGCACCGTGGGGGCGGCGGAGGCCTATATGGACGGTGACTGGGAGTGCGACGACCTGGTCAGCCTGGTGCGCCTCTTCGCCAGCAACCTGGAGCGAGTCAATGGCGAGCTCGAGACCGGCAGCGCACGGCTGGGGCGCTGGCTGCTCGGCGCCCTCCACGGCCTGCAGCGCAATAGCCTCAAGGGGGCTCGGCGCAATATCGCCGCCCACTACGATCTGGGCAACGACCTCTTCGCCACTTTCCTGGATCGACAGCACTGGATGTACTCCAGCGCCGTCTTTCCCCATCCCGAAGCGAGCCTGGAGGAGGCCTCGACCCACAAGCTCGACCTGCTGCTGGAGCACCTCGACGTGCGCCCCGAGCATCACCTGCTGGAGATCGGCACCGGCTGGGGCGGCCTGGCCATCCATGCCGCCAAGACCCGGGGCTGTCGGGTCACCACCACCACCATCTCCGAGGAGCAGTACGCACACACCGCCAGGCGCATCGTCGAGGAGGGGCTGGAGGAGCGCATCACCCTGCTCAAGCAGGACTATCGTCAACTGGAGGGACGCTTCGACCGCCTGGTGTCGGTGGAGATGATCGAGGCGGTGGGCCACCAATACCTGGAAACCTACCTCGCCACCCTGGACCGCCTGCTCAGCGACGACGGCCTGGCCATCCTTCAGGCGATCACCATCCGCGATCAGCGCTTCGAGGCCGCCAAGCACGAGATGGACTTCATCAAGCGCTATATCTTCCCCGGGGGCTTCCTGCCCTCCCATGGCGCCATCCTCGACGCCATGCGACGGGCCAGCTCCCTCAATGTGCTGAGCCTGGACGAAATCGGCCCCCACTATGCACGCACCCTGAGAGAGTGGCGCCAGCGTTTCGAGGCCAACCTCAAGCGGGTGCGGGCCCTGGGCTATGACGAGCGGTTCATTCGCATGTGGCGCTACTACTTCTGCTACTGCGAAGGGGGCTTCCTGGAGCGCAGCATCGGCACCTGCCATCTGCTGCTGGCCAAGCCGGGGGCGCGGCCGACACCGCTGCTGGGCGCCCCCTGATGGGGCGGGCCGGGCGGCCCGCCTAAGTCAGCGGGCCTCGATGGCCTGCTTGAGGGATGCGGGCTGGGGAGGAGCGCTAGGGGGCGCCAGCCAGGTCGCCTCCACGTCCGAGGCCGCCATCGGCCGCGAGAACATGAAGCCCTGGACCAGGGGACAGCCATGGCTGGCCAGGAACTCCAGCTGGGGCCGCTCCTCCACCCCCTCGGCGACCACGTCCAACCCCAGCCCCTCGGCCATGGCCAGCACCGCGGCGACGATGGCGGCATCGGCCTGATCCTCCGGCAGGGAGCGCACGAAGGCGCGATCCAGCTTGAGCTTGTCCACCGGCAGCTTCTTGAGATAACTCAGGGAGGAGTAGCCGGTGCCAAAATCGTCGATGGCGATCTGGTGGCCCCGCTCCTGGAGGGCCGCCAGGCGTGGGTAGATGTCTCCCGCCCGTTCGTCCAGCAGCACCGACTCGGTGAGCTCCAGCCCCAGCAGCCGGGGCGGCACCTTGAACTCGGTCAGGCAGGCGGCCAGCTGTGCTTCCAGGTCGCCCTGGATCAGCTGCAGGGCCGAGATATTGACCCATACCGGCACCGCCGGCATGCCGGCTCGCCGCCAGCCGGCGAGCTGGCCTACCGCCTGCTCGATGACCCAGCGTCCCAGGGAGACCATCAGGCCATGGCGCTCCGCCAGAGGAATGAAGTCCGCCGGCGAGACCATGCCCAGTTCCGGGTGGCGCCAGCGCAGCAGCGCCTCGAAGCCCACCAGCTCGCCGTTGTCGATGCGGTGCTGGGACTGGTAGTGCAACTCCAGCTGGGTGCTGGTGGCGAGGGCATTGCGCAGGGCATTGACCAGCGCCAGCTGGTGATCCCCCGCCACGTCCAGGGCCGGCCGGAAGCGCTGATGCTGATTGCGCCCGTGGCGCTTGGCGGTATAGAGCGCCGACTCCAGGCGCTGGAAGAGCACCCCGGCGTCGCGACCATCCTCCGGGGCCCGGCAACTGCCGATGGTCATGCCCAAGCGCAGGGTCTGCCCCTCCAGTTCGAAGGGCATGCCCAGGTGATCGCGCAGCTCCGCCACCCAGCGGTCGTGATCGTCGTAGGTGGTGGTGCGCATCACCAGGAACTCGTCGCCGCCGATTCGCCCCACCACGCCGCCGGCCACCTGGCGCGCCAGGCGCTGGGCGAAGCTGGCCAGCAGGCGGTCGCCCTTGTCGACCCCCAGGGCATCATTGACCGACTTGAAGGCGTCGATATCGATCAGCGCCATGTCCAGCGTCTCGCCGGCCCGCAGGGAGCGCAGCCGCGAGCCCATCAGGTCGTTCAGGCGGCGGCGATTGGGCAGCCCGGTCAGCGGGTCCTCGAAGCCGATACGCTGCAGGTCCTGCTCCCGCGCCTTGTGGCGGGAGATGTCGGTGAACAGGGAAACGTAGTGGGAGAGGCGCCCCTTGGCGTCGGTCTGCACCTGGACCCGCAGCCACTCCGGATACTGGTCGCCATGCTTGCGACGACTCCACACCTCGCCCTCCCAGCGCCCCTGGCCCTGGAGGGCCTGGCGGAAGCGCTCGTCGAAAGCCTTGTCCTGGCGCTCGGAGGCGAGCATCGACATGGGCTTGCCCAACACCTCCTCGGCGCTATAGCCGGTGATGCGGGTAAAGGCGGGGTTGATGGCGACGATGCGGTTATTGGCGTCGCAGATCACCACGCCGTCGGCGGAGAGCTGCAGGGCGCTCTCCAGCAGCTGGCGGCGCTGCCCCTCCTTGCCGACCTGCCGCCACAGGTCCACCAGGCCCAGCAGCATGATGACCATGGCGGCCAGGCGCAGCCAGAGGTTGGGCAACCAGCCGATGGCCGCCATGGCGATCAGGCCACCCCAGATCAGGGGGCGGTCGAGAGAAAAACTAGGCCACATAGGATCGACCCGGCGATTGAGAAAGTGTGATGGCCTTGGCCATCGCTATAAAAGAAACTATCGGCGGTTGATGAGCAAGCTTTAATCTGCTTGCGCCTCAACGTGCAATCACCGCCGCCGGAAAGTAGAATGCCAATTGCCGTGATGCATGCGGCCTATAAAAACTGCGACTCTCGGAACGACTCTGTGATCAAGCAACACTCCTTCAGCCGCGATGAGCTGCTGGCATGCAGCCAAGGTGAACTCTTCGGCCCGGGCAATGCCCAGCTGCCGGCACCCAATATGCTGATGCTCGACCGTATCACCCATATCCACGAGGAGGGCGGTGAGCACGGCAAAGGCGAGCTGATCGCCGAGCTCGATATCCATCCGGATCTGTGGTTCTTCGACTGCCACTTCCCCGGCGACCCGGTGATGCCCGGCTGCCTGGGCCTGGACGCCATGTGGCAGCTGGTCGGCTTCTACCTGGGCTGGCTGGGCCACCCGGGCCGCGGCCGCGCCCTGGGTTGTGGCGAGGTGAAGTTCACCGGCCAGATCCTGCCGGATGCCCAAAAGGTCACCTACCGGATCAACATCAAGCGCATCATCACCCGGCGCTTGATCCTCGGCATCGCCGACGGCACCGTGTCCGTCGACGGCCGCGACATCTATCAGGCCAATGACCTGCGCGTCGGCCTGTTTACCTCCACCGCGAATTTCTGACCAGGAGGCTCCCATGCGACGAGTGGTAGTCACCGGCCTGGGCATCGTGTCCTGCCTCGGTAACGACCGTCATCAGGTGCTCGAGGCGCTCCAGACGGGGCGCTCCGGTATTCGCTTCAAGGATGAATACGCCGAACGCGGCTTCCGCAGCCAGGTGGCCGGCGTCGTGGATATCGACCTGGACGCCCTGATCGACCGCAAGCTGCGCCGCTTCATGGGCGACGCGGCCGCCTACGCCTACGTCTCCATGGCCCAGGCCATCGAGGACTCGGGCCTGACCCCGGAGATGGTCTCCAACGAACGCACCGGCCTGATCGCCGGATCCGGCGGCGCCTCCAGCGCCAATCAGGTGGAGGCCGCCGACGTGATGCGCGAGAAGGGCCTGCGCCGGGTCGGTCCCTACCGGGTCACCCGCACCATGGGCAGCACCGTCTCCGCCTGCCTGGCCACGCCCTTCAAGATCAAGGGTGTCAACTACTCCATCTCCTCGGCCTGTGCCACCTCGGCCCACTGCATCGGCAACGCCGTGGAACAGATCCAGCTGGGCAAGCAGGATGTGGTCTTCGCCGGCGGTGGCGAGGAGGAGCACTGGACCCTGTCGTGCCTCTTCGATGCCATGGGCGCCCTCTCCACCCAGTACAACGAGAGCCCGGAGAAGGCCTCCCGCCCCTATGACCAGGCCCGCGACGGCTTCGTCATCGCCGGCGGCGGCGGCATGCTGGTGCTCGAGGAGCTGGAGCACGCCAAGGCGCGTGGCGCCAGGATCTATGCCGAGGTGGTCGGCTACGGTGCGACCTCGGATGGTCACGACATGGTCGCCCCCTCCGGCGAGGGCGCGGTGCGCTGCATGCGCCAGGCCATGGCCGGCGTGGATGGCCCCATCGACTACATCAATACCCACGGCACCTCCACGCCGGTGGGCGATGTGGCCGAGCTCAAGGCGATCCGCGAGGTCTTCGGCGATACCACGCCGGCGATGAGCTCCACCAAGTCGCTGACCGGCCACTCCCTGGGCGCCACCGGCGTGCAGGAGGCGATCTACTCGCTGCTGATGATGGAGCACGATTTCATCGCCGCCTCCGCCAACGTCGAGGCCCTCGACGAACAGGCCGATGGCTTCGATATCGTCACCCAGCGCCGCGATAGCGTGGCGGTCAAGCGGGTGCTCTCCAACAGCTTCGGCTTCGGCGGCACCAACGCCTGCCTGGTGCTGGAGAAGTTCGAGGGCTAAGGCCTCTCGTAGCCCCGACAGCAAGAACGGCGCCCCATGGGGCGCCGTTCTTGTATGCTTGCTTGAGAACCGGGGTCAGCCCCCAGCCATATCACTTAGGCCAGTCACTCCTGCACCTTGGCCGCGGATTCGGCACCGCCAGGGGCTGCCCCCACGGGGCTCGGTCTCGGCACCTCGGAGATCTCCGCCAGGCGCGCCTCGATCCAGGCTTCCACCTCCACCAGCACCTCCTCGGGAGTGCGGCCTTGGGTGGCGATGGGCTCGCCCACCTCCAGGCGCAGGGTCCCCGGATTCTTGACCCAGTGGCGCCCGGGCCAGCGCTCCCCGGCGTTATGCGCCACCGGCACCACCGGCATTCCGGCCCGACAGGCGATCACCGCCCCGCTCTTGTTGTAGCGCTTGCGGTGGCCCGGAGCGACTCGGGTGCCCTCCGGGAAGATCAGCACCGAGAGCCCCTCTTCCAGCCGCTGCTTGCCCTGGCTGAGCACCTGCCTCATGGCTCGAGACGGCTTGGAGCGATCCAGGGCGATGGGATGCAGCAGGCGCAGCCCCCAGCCGAAGATGGGAATCCGCAGCAGCTCCTGCTTGAGTACCGTACACACCGGCGGCTTGAGGAGCTGCAGGTAGATGGTCTCCCACTCGCACTGGTGGTTGGCCAGGATCACGCAGGGGCCCGGAGGCAGGCGATCCCGCCCGGTGATCTCGTAACGCACCCCGCAGGCCAGGCGAAACCAGGCCAGGATAAAGTGGTTGTAGAGATTGAGCAGGCGATAGCGCTCGCGCAGCGGCAGCAGCGGTGCCACGGGCAGGAAGAGCACGCCACAGACCAGCATGGCCAGGAAGTAGCCGACATAGAAGATCAGGCTGCGCGCCAGGTTCATGCCTCTACCTCCCGCCGCGCCTTGCACCACTCGTCGAGCATCCGCCCCACTTCCAGGCGCCAGGGCTTCTGGTGCACCCCGAAGGCTTCCAGCACCCGGCGACAGTTGAGCACCCGCCGCAGCGGCTGATCATGGTGATGATTGAGTGCCTTGATGGCCCCCAGGGCCACCGACTCGCCGATCCCCTCCAGGCGAGTCTCCAGCTGGGTGCGCACCAGGGAGGCGAAGGTATAAGCGCTGACCGGCTCGGTCCCCGCCAGGTGATAGGCCCCCCAGGCCTCGGCCCCACAATGCTGCTGCTGCAGCATGCCGAGCAGGGCCATCGCCGCGGCATCCGCCGAGGTGGGACAGAAGATCACGTCCTCGGCGGCGCGCACCTCCTCGCCGATCATCAGGCGCTCGATCAGCTCGCTGAGCCAGGCGCTGCCGCCCTCCAGGGCGAACAGCGGCCCCAGGCGCACGATCAGGTGCCGGTGATACCCTTCCCGGATGCGATCGCCGGTAGTGATCAGCCGCCGCAGGCTCTCGTCCCGGGGGGCCGGGATCACATGCTCGTCGATGGCGGTCTCGAAGCCGTCCTCGTAGAGCTGATCCGAGACGCACCACACCAGGGGCACCCCGGCCTCGGCACAGGCCGCCAGGCAGGACTCCACCGCCTCGGCATGGGCCAGCACCGTCGCCGGATCGGCGCTGATGGGCTGAGTCAGGGGCGGAATCACCAGGGCATCGGGGCCCACCTCCGCCAGACGCTCCGCCGTCAGGCCGAGCCCCGGCTCCACCACCAGCTCGGTATCGCCGCGACGACTGGCCAGGCGCACCAGCGCCAGGCTCAGGCAGTGTCCGGCATCCAGGATCAATAGCTTCACTCAAGCGCCTCCGCGGCCCATCGATGTGCGACTAGCTCAGAACGGGATCTCGTCGTCGAAGTCATCGAAGTTGCCCGGATTGGGCGCCCCATAGTTGTTGCCCTGACCGCCCTGGGCCGGGGGCTGCTGAGCCGGTTGCTGCGGCGCGCGCTGGGGCTGTTGCGGCGGCTGCTGGCCATAGCCACCCTGCGGGGGGGCCGGTTGAGGCGCCGGCTGCGCGGCGGGCTGCTGAGGCGCATTGCCGTAGCCGCCGCCCTGGCCACCATAGCCGCCCTGCTGGGGCATGCCGCCGCCGTAGTTGCCCTGCCCCTGATAGTCGCCACCGCCCTGGCCGCCGCCACTGCGGCTGTCGAGCATCTGCATGTCGTTGCCGACGATCTCGGTGGTATAGCGGTCCTGACCATCCTGGCCCTGCCACTTGCGGGTCTGCAGGCGCCCCTCGATATAGATGCGCGAGCCCTTTTTGACGTACTGCTGGGCGATCTCCGCCAGCTTGTTGAAGAGCACCACGCTATGCCATTCGGTGCGCTCCTGGCGCTGACCGCTCTGGCGGTCGGTCCAGCTGTCGGTGGTGGCGATGCGCAGGTTGGCCACCGGGTTGCCGGAGGGCAGGAAGCGCACTTCCGGATCCTGTCCCAGATTGCCGATCAGGATGACCTTGTTGACACCACGGGCCATAATTGACTCCTCGCTTGTGGGGCGCGTCACGGCACCCCCGAATGTTCCAGTGGGACTCGCCGCCGCGATGGCGGCGAGCCACTACGATTTGCGTTTGCCGGCCACCCGGGCCAGGGCATCGCTGTCGAGCCGCTGGCGATCCACCTTGAGGTAGGCGACCCGCTCTTCCGGCACGACCAGTACATCCTCGACGCCGGCCACCTCGGCCAGGCGCTCCATCAACGAATCCAGGGCGTCATGGGGCTCGTCTTCCAGCGCCACCACCTCGCTGGAGAGGTGGGGCGGCGGCGCCATGCCGGCGATCAGGCCCAACCATAACAGGCCGATCAGGGCGCAGCCGTAGAAGACCGCCTCCAGGCCGCCCCACTGCACCAGGGCTCCGCCCAGCACCCCGCCCAGGAAGGCCCCCAGGAACTGGCCGGTGGAGTAGACCCCCATGGCGGTGCCCTTGGCGCCGGCGGGGGCCAGCTTGCTGAGCATCGACGGCAGGGTCGCCTCGAGCAGGTTGAAGGCCACGAAGAAACCCAACAGCCAGCCCATCAGGGCCCAGCGCCCGTCGCCGACCAGGCCCAGCCCCAGGCTGCAGAGCCCCAGGCCCGCCACCGCCAGCAGGAACATCGTCTTCATGCGACGGCGTTTCTCGGCGATGATCACCAGCGGCACCATGCCGACGAAGGCCAGCCCCATGATGCCAAGATAGACCCAACCATGATGCTCGACCGCCAGGCCCGCGTCGAGCAGGCGCAGCGGGATCGCCACGAACAGCGCCATCAGCACCAGATGCAGAGCGAAGATCGAGAAGTCCAGGCGCAACAGGTCGGGGCGCCCCAGCACCGCACGCAGCTGGGCACGGTCCAGGCCCACGTCGCGATGCCGGCGCTGCGGCGCCTGGGGCACCAGGCGCCAGAGCACCAGCAACCCCAGCAGGGACAGCCCGGCGGTCACCCAGAAGATCGCCGCCAGGCCGAAGGCCGCGGCCAGCCAGGGTCCCAACACCATGGCGATGGCGAAGGCCACGCCGATGGAGAGGCCGATGCTGGCCATGGCGGCGGTGCGCACCTCCTCCCGGGTCTGGTCGGCCAACAGTGCCATGATGGCCGCGGCGACGGCGCCACTGCCCTGCAGGCAGCGCCCCAGGATCACCAGGGCAATGCTCTCGGCCTGGGCCGCCACCACACTGCCGGCCAGGAAGAGCAGCATGCCGAAGGCGATCACCGGCTTGCGCCCCAGGCGATCGGAGAGCAGCCCGAAGGGGATCTGCAGGATCGCCTGGGTCAGGCCATAGCCGCCCAGGGCCAGGCCGATCAGCAGCGGCGTGGCGCCCTCCAGCTCGCCGGCATAGAGGGCCAGCACCGGCAGTACCATGAACAGGCCCAGCATGCGAGTGGCATAGAGGCCGGAGAGGCCGACGATGGCACGGCGCTCGGTGGCGCGTAACAGGCGAGAGACCATGCGAATAGCGGGTTCCAGGAATCGGTATCGACGACAAGGGCCGCCGTGGTGGAGGGCCATATTCTAGCGGTTCGCCCCCACCGGGGGAAAGCGCGAAGCAGGGCGGCTTTGCCGGGGCTTCGGGCCAGGCCGTATAATCGAGGTTTTGCACGCACCGCGAGGTGGTAATGGACAGGATCCTGGTGAGGGGCGCACGCACCCATAACCTCAAGCATATCGACGTCGACCTGCCCCGCGACAAGCTGATCGTGGTGACCGGCCTCTCCGGCTCCGGCAAGTCGTCGCTGGCCTTCGACACCCTCTACGCCGAGGGGCAGCGCCGCTACGTGGAGTCCCTCTCCACCTATGCCCGCCAGTTCCTGTCGATGATGGAAAAGCCCGATGTCGACCATATCGAGGGGCTCTCCCCGGCGATCTCCATCGAGCAGAAGTCCACCTCCCACAACCCCCGCTCCACCGTGGGCACCATCACCGAGATCTACGACTACCTGCGCCTGCTGTTCGCTCGGGCCGGGACGCCGCGCTGCCCGGAACACGGCGAGGCCCTGGAGGCCCAGACCATCTCGCAGATGGTCGACCAGGTGCTGGCCCTCCCCGAGGGCAGCAAGCTGATGCTGCTGGCCCCGGTGGTCGCCGGCCGCAAGGGCGAGCACCTGCAGCTGCTCGCCGAGTTGCGCGCCCAGGGCTTCGTGCGCGCCATGATCGATGGCCAGGTGCTGGAGCTCGACGACCTGGCGCCCCTGGACAAGAACAAGAAGCACGATATCAGCGTGGTGGTGGACCGCATCAAGGTCCGCGAGGGGCTGGCCCAGCGCCTGGCAGAGTCCTTCGAGACCGCCCTCAACCTGGCCGACGGCGTGGCCATGGTGCACTTTATGGAGGGCGAGCGGGAGGATATCGCCTTCTCGGCGCGCTTCGCCTGTCCGGTGTGCGGCTACTCCATCGCCGAGCTCGAGCCGCGCATGTTCTCCTTCAACAACCCGGCCGGCGCCTGCTCGAGCTGCGACGGCCTGGGCGTGCAGCAGGTCTTCGACCCGGACAAGCTGATCAGTCACCCGGAGCTGTCGCTCGCCGAGGGCGTGATCAAGGGCTGGGACCGCCGCAGTGTCTACTACTTCAACCAGCTCCAGGCGGTGGCCAACCACTACCGCTTCGAGCTGGAGACTCCCTGGCAGGAGCTGGCCCGCCACGAACGCGAGATCATCCTCCACGGCAGCGGCCACGAGTCCATCGCCTTCGAGTACGTCGGCGACCGGGGCCGCCGGGTGACCCGGGAACACCCCTTCGAAGGGGTGCTGCCCAATATGCAGCGCCGCTACCGGGAGACCGAGTCGAATTCGGTGCGCGAGGAGCTGGCCCGCTATATCGCCGTCCAGCCCTGCCCCAGCTGTCACGGCTCGCGGCTGCGCAAGGAGGCCCGTCACGTCTATATCGATGAGCGCACCCTGCCGGAGATGGTCCGCCTGCCCATCGGCGAGGCCTGGGACTACTTCCGCCAGCTGACCCTGGAAGGGCGCCGCGGTGAAATCGCCGTGAAGATCGTCAACGAGATCCACGCCCGGCTGGAGTTCCTGGTCAACGTGGGCCTCGACTATCTGACCCTGGAGCGCAGCGCCGAGACCCTCTCCGGCGGCGAGGCCCAGCGCATCCGCCTGGCCAGCCAGATCGGCGCCGGCCTGGTGGGCGTCATGTACATCCTCGACGAGCCCTCCATCGGCCTGCATCAGCGCGACAACGACCGCCTGCTCAAGACCCTGGAGCACCTGCGCGACCTGGGCAACACCGTGATCGTGGTGGAGCACGACGAGGACGCCATCCGTGCCGCCGACCATGTCCTGGACATCGGCCCCGGGGCCGGCGTCCACGGCGGGCGCATCGTCGCCCAGGGCACCCCGGACCAGGTCACCGCCAACCCCGACTCCCTGACCGGCCAGTACCTGGCCGGCACCCGGCGCATCGAGGTACCGCCCTGGCGGATTCCCGGCAACCCCCAGAAGGTGTTGCGTCTCACCGGCGCCACCGGCAACAACCTCCAGGACGTCACCCTGGAGCTGCCCCTGGGGCTCTTCATCTGCGTCACCGGGGTCTCGGGCTCGGGCAAGTCGACCCTGATCAATTCGACGCTGATGCCCATCGCCGCCCGGGAGCTCAACCACGCCACCACCCTGGTCCCGGCGCCTTACGCCGGCATCGAGGGGCTCGACCAGCTCGACAAGGTGATCGATATCGATCAGAGCCCCATCGGTCGCACGCCGCGCTCCAACCCGGCCACCTACACCGGCATCTTCACGCCGATCCGCGAGCTCTTCGCCGGCACCCAGGAGGCCCGCTCCCGGGGCTACAAGCCGGGACGCTTCTCCTTCAACGTCAAGGGCGGGCGCTGCGAGGCCTGCCAGGGCGAGGGCATGATCAAGGTGGAGATGCACTTCCTGCCGGACATCTATGTGCCCTGCGACGTCTGCAAGGGCAAGCGCTACAACCGCGAGACCCTGGAGGTGCAGTACAAGGGCAAGAGCATCGACGAGGTACTGGGCATGACCGTGGAGGAAGCCCTGGAGTTCTTCTCGCCGGTGCCGGCCATCGCCCGCCGCCTGCAGACCCTGATGGACGTGGGCCTCTCCTATATTCGCCTGGGGCAGAGCGCCACCACCCTGTCCGGTGGCGAGGCCCAGCGGGTCAAGCTGGCCCGGGAGCTGGCCAAGCGCGACACCGGCAAGACCCTCTATATCCTCGACGAACCCACCACCGGGTTGCACTTCGAGGATATCCGCCAGTTGCTGACGGTCCTCCACCGGCTACGCGACCACGGCAATACCATCGTGGTGATCGAGCACAACCTGGACGTGATCAAGACCGCCGACTGGCTGGTGGACCTGGGCCCCGAGGGCGGCTCCGGCGGCGGCCGCATCATCGCCGAGGGCACCCCGGAGCGGGTCGCCGAGATGGCGGTCTCCCACACCGGGCGCTTCCTCAAGCCGCTGCTGGAGCGCGCCAAGGCCCAGAAGGCCAAGCCGAAAGCCACGGCCTGACCGACCACGACCACGCCGACCGGGAGGCAGGCACCGGAGCAGGGACAGACCCCGCCAAATTCACGGTCTGAGTGGCCACGCTGGCCGGGAGGCAGGCGCCGGAGCACAGGGAGAGCGAGTATTACCGGGAACGCTGGGGCCTAGCGCAGCCGCGCGCGGCGCTCGCCAGGGATGGCGAGCGAGCGGGACTCGTGAGGGATTATGTTGTCCCGCGACGCGCAGGCGGCAAGCGCGGCCCCAGGGTTTCGTTCCCGGGATCGCGAGCCCGCGCTGCGACGCCCCGCCCCCGAACCCGCGCACTGCCTGACTAACGAAAAAAACCGGCCCCCGAAGGGAGCCGGTTTTTCTGTCATTGCCGGGCCGGGGGCCCACCGGGGATCACTCCTCGGCGGCTTCCTCGACCTCCTCGACGACCGGACGGTCGACGAGCTCGACGATGGCCATGGGGGCGTTGTCGCCGGTGCGGAAGCCGCACTTGAGAATACGGATGTAACCACCCGGACGCTCGACGTAACGCGGACCCAGCTCGTTGAAGAGCTTGCCGACCGCTTCTTTGGAGCGGGTGCGGCTGAAGGCCAGACGACGGTTGGCAACGCTATCCTGCTTGGCCAGGGTGATCAGCGGCTCGATATGACGACGCAGTTCCTTGGCCTTGGGCAGGGTTGTCTTGATCACTTCGTGCTCGACCAGCGAAACGCACATGTTCTTGAACATGGCCTTGCGGTGCGAGCTCGTACGATTCAGGTGGCGACCACTCTTACGATGACGCATGGTTGTGATTCCTTACCAAACTGGGACTCGAGTCGACACTCACGCGGAGGCCTTGTCGTCCTTCAGACTGGCCGGCGGCCAGTTTTCCAGGCGCATGCCCAGGGACAGACCGCGTGCCGCCAACACGTCCTTGATCTCATTCAGGGACTTCTTGCCGAGATTCGGCGTCTTCAGCAGCTCCACTTCGGTACGCTGAATCAGATCACCGATGTAGTAGATGTTCTCGGCCTTCAGGCAGTTGGCACTGCGGACGGTCAACTCGAGATCGTCTACGGGGCGCAGCAGGATGGGATCGATCTGATCCTCTTCCTCTTCCACTTCCTGTTCCTTGTCGGCTTCCAGGTCGACGAACGCACTCAGCTGCTCTTGCAGGATGGTGGCGCTGCGACGGATCGCCTCTTCCGGATCCAGGGTGCCATCGGTTTCCAGATCGATGATCAGCTTGTCGAGGTCGGTGCGCTGTTCGACACGCGCGGCCTCGACGGCATAGGAAACACGACGCACGGGGCTGAAGGTCGCATCCAGCTGCAGGCGACCGATGGCGCGTGACTCATCATCCGCACTCTCGCGAGCATCCGCCGGCTCGTAACCGCGTCCGCGGGCGATCTTGAGCTGCATCTTCAGCTCGGCGCCTTCGTTGACGTGGGCGATGACGTGCTCGGGGTTGACGATCTCGACATCGTGATCGACGGCGATATCACCCGCGGTGATGACGGCCGGGCCCTGCTTGTTCAGCGAGAGCACCGCCTCATCGCGGCTATGCATCTTGATCGCCACGTCCTTCAGGTTGAGGAGGATCTCGATCACATCTTCCTGAACCCCTTCGATCGCGCTGTATTCATGCTCGACACCGGCGATCTCGGCTTCCACCACGGCACAGCCGGGCATGGACGAGAGCAGGATGCGACGCAGCGCATTCCCCAGGGTATGGCCGAAGCCGCGCTCGAAGGGCTCGAGCACGATCTTCGCACGATGCGCGCTGATCTCTTCGACCTTGATATCGCGAGGACGGAGAAACTCTGTCACTGAACGCTGCATAAGAACACCTTTCAGGCTGCCAAACGGATACTCGAATTCGATGGCCGGATGCCCTCGGGGCATCCGGCGGTGCGGCTTACTTCGAGTACAGCTCGACGATCAGGTTTTCGTTGATGTCGGCAGACAAGTCGCCGCGTTCAGGCAGAGCCTTGAAAGTGCCTTCCATCTTCTTGGAGTCGACGTCGATCCAGGCGATATCACCGCGGTTAGCGGCGATGGACAGCGCAGTCTGAATGCGCGCCTGGTTCTTGGACTTCTCACGTACGGACACCACGTCACCGGGCTTGACCTGATAGGAGGCCACGTTGACGGTACGGCCGTTGACGGCGATGGCCTTGTGGCTGACCAGCTGGCGCGCTTCGGCGCGAGTGGAGCCAAAGCCCATGCGGTAGACGACGTTGTCCAGTCGGGATTCCAGCAGCTGCAGCAGCACCTCACCGGTCGCGCCCTTGCGGCGGGCGGCTTCCTTGTAGTAGCTGCGGAACTGCTTTTCGAGGACGCCGTAGAGACGACGTACCTTCTGCTTCTCGCGAAGCTGCAAGCCGTAGTCGGAAAGACGCTGACGGCGCTGGCCATGCACACCCGGGATCTGCTCGGATTTGCATTTCTTCTCGAAGGGAGTGACACCGCTCTTCAGAAAGAGGTCGGTGCCTTCACGACGAGACAGTTTGCACTTCGGTCCAATATAACGAGCCATGAGTCTGTCTCCTTAAACGCGGCGTTTCTTCGGCGGACGGCAGCCATTGTGGGGAATGGGCGTCACGTCGGTGATGCTCTGCACGCGGAAACCGGCGGCATTCAGTGCGCGCACGGCGGACTCACGGCCCGGACCGGGGCCTTTGACCAGCACGTCGACGTTCTTTACACCATACTCGGCTGCAGCGGTCGCTGCACGCTCGCTTGCTACTTGAGCAGCGAACGGGGTGCTCTTGCGAGAACCACGAAAACCCGAACCACCGGCAGTTGCCCAGGAGAGAGCATTGCCCTGGCGGTCTGTGATCGTCACGATCGTGTTGTTAAAAGAGGCATGGATGTGGGCGACCGCATCCACCACCTGCTTTTTCACCTTTTTACGGTTACTACGCGGGTTAGCCATGTTGATGTTTCTTCCTGTCTAAACGCCAGAACGTGCGTAATTATTTGCGAATCGGCTTACGCGGGCCCTTGCGGGTACGCGCGTTAGTCTTGGTACGCTGACCACGCAGCGGAAGACTACGACGATGACGCAGACCACGATAGCAACCCAGGTCCATGAGACGCTTGATGTTCAGCGTCACATCACGACGAAGGTCGCCTTCAACGGTGTACTTGCCGACTTCAGCACGCAGGGCGTCCAGCTCGTCGCTGGAGAGCTCGTGTACCTTGGTAGTCGGCGCGATGCCGGTCGCGGCACAGATGTCCTGTGCACGAGTGCGGCCAATCCCGAAGATATAGGTCAGCGAGATCGCCGCATGCTTGTTGTCCGGGATATTGACGCCTGCAATACGGGCCATCAGCTTTCTCCGAAATTTGAGCGGCTTGCTCGATTGGGTCTACTACAAAAGGCGCAACAGCATACCCCTTTACCCTCGGGAGGGCAAGGGGCATGCCGGCACCGGTGAGTCGCAACCGTCAGGACTTAGCCCTGACGCTGCTTGTGCCGCGGCTCGCTGCAGATGACACGTACGGCGCCATTGCGACGAATGATCTTGCAGTTACGGCACATTTTCTTTACGGAAGCTCGAACTTTCATCGTTCTCTCCAATTCACGTACGGCGCGCCTTAGCGCATGATGCCGCCGCTACCGTAGCCTTTCAGGTTGGACTTCTTCATCACCGACTCGTACTGGTGCGACATGAGATGCGACTGCACCTGAGCCATGAAGTCCATGATGACCACCACCACGATCAACAGCGAGGTACCGCCGAAGAAGAACGGCACGTTCCACGCCACGATCAGGAACTGGGGCATCAGGGAAACCGCAGTGATGTAGATGGCACCGAAGAAGGTCAAGCGCGTCATGACCTTATCGATATAGCGAGCGGTCTGCTCGCCGGGCCGGATCCCCGGCAGGAAGGCTCCCGACTTCTTGAGGTTGTCGGCGACGTCCTTGGGGTTGAAGACCAGCGCTGTGTAAAAGAAGCAGAAGAATACCACCGCCGCGGCGAAAAGCAAGATGTACAGGGGTTGACCCGGGCCCAGGGCCAGGGAAGCCGCCTGCAGCCAGTCGAGCCCTTCTCCCGCACTGACCCACTGTCCCAGCGACGCCGGGAACAGCAGGATGCTGGAGGCGAAGATCGCCGGAATCACGCCGGCCATGTTCACCTTCAGGGGGAGGTAGCTGCTCTGGCCGGCGTACATCTTGTTGCCGACCTGACGCCGCGGATAGTTCACGGTGATGCGACGCTGACCGCGCTCGATAAACACCACGAAGGCCACGGTGGCCACACCCAGCACCGTCAGGGCCAGCAGCGGCAGGACATTCCAGGCGCCTTCGTTGCGGGCCAGCTCGAAGGCCTGCCCCACGGCGCCGGGCAGACCCGCGACGATACCGGCGAAGATCAGCAGCGAGATGCCGTTGCCGATGCCCTTCTCGGTAATCTGCTCACCCAGCCACATCATGAACACCGCCCCGGCCACGAAGGTCGTCACGGCGGTGAAATAGAAGCTGAAGTCAGGCGTATAGGCGATGCCCTGCCCCGCCAGGCCGACGGACATGCCGACGGCCTGAACGAAGGCCAGCACCACGGTGCCATAGCGGGTGTACTGGCTAATCTTGCGGCGACCGGCCTCGCCCTCCTTCTTGAGCTGCTCAAGATGGGGCGAGACCGCGGTCAGCAGCTGCATGATAATCGACGCCGAGATATAGGGCATGATGCCCAGGGCGAAGATGCTCATGCGCTCCAGGGCGCCACCCGAGAACATGTTGAACATGCCCAGGATGGTGCCCTGCTGCTCCCTGAACAAGGCAGCAAGCTGGTCAGGATTGATACCGGGCACGGGGATGTGGGCACCGATTCGGTACACCACGATGGCGAGGAGCACGAAGCGCAAACGCGCCCACAGTTCACTCAGACCGCTGCCCATCGCCGGCATGTTTCCTGACTTAGCCATTTAGTCCTCTACCTTGCCACCGGCGGCTTCGATCGCGGCACGGGCACCCTTGGTGACCTTGAGGCCGCGAACGGTGACCGCCTTGTTCAGTTCGCCGGAGAGGATCACCTTCGCGAATTGCGTGGCGTCCTTGAGCACGTTGGCCTGCTTCAGGGTCTCCAGGGTGACTTCGTCGCCCGCGACCTTGGCCAGTTCGAAGAGGCGGACCTCTTCGGAGACCAGGGACTTCATGGAGGTGAAGCCGAACTTCGGCAGACGCCGCTGCAGCGGCATCTGACCACCCTCGAAGCCGGGCTTGACGCTGCCGCCGCTACGAGACTTCTGGCCCTTGTGGCCGCGGCCGCCGGTCTTGCCCAGACCGGAGCCAATGCCACGACCAACACGCTTTTCGGCGTGCTTGGAGCCCGGAGCCGGGCTCAGGCTATTGAGTTTCATGGATTACTCTCCCTCAACACGCACAAGGTAGTTAACCTTGTGGATCATGCCGCGAACGGCAGGGGTGTCTTCCAGTTCGACCGAGTGACCGATACGGCGCAGCCCGAGGCCTTTCATGGTGGCCTTGTGCTTGGGCAGGATGCCGATGGTGCTGCGGACCTGGGTAACCTTGAGTGTCGCTGCCATGGTGTCTTACCCCGTGATCGCTTCGACAGACAGACCGCGCTTGGCGGCGATGTCGTCCGGCGACTGCATGGAGGCGAGACCCTTGACGGTCGCACGCACCACGTTCACCGGGTTAGTGGAGCCGTAGCACTTGGCCAGGACGTCCTGGACGCCGGCCAGTTCGAGCACGGAGCGCATGGCGCCACCGGCGATGATACCGGTACCCTCGGAGGCCGGCTGCATGAACACCTTGGAGGCGCCATGACGAGCCTTGACCGGGTACTGCAGGGTATGACCAGCCAGGGTCACCTTGACCATGTTGCGGCGCGCCTGGTCCATGGCCTTCTGGATCGCGACCGGCACTTCACGCGCCTTGCCACGACCGAAGCCCACACGACCATTGCCATCGCCCACGACGGTCAGAGCGGTGAAACCGAAGATACGGCCACCCTTGACCACCTTGGCGACACGGTTGACCTGCACGAGCTTTTCCTGCAGATCGCCGTTTTGCTGTTCGTTCTTCGCCATCGTAAAAACCCTTTAGAAATCCAGGCCGCCTTCACGAGCGGCGTCGGCCAGAGCCTTGACGCGACCGTGATACTGGAAGCCAGCACGATCGAAGGCCACCTGGGTGATGCCTGCTTCCTTCGCGCGTTCGGCAATCAGCGCGCCGACCTTGGCGGCGGCGTCGGCGTTACCGGTCGCACCCTCACGCAGGGACTTGTCCAGCGTGGAAGCGCTGGCCAGCACCTTACCACCATCCGGCGAGATGATCTGCGCATAGATGTGGCGGGGAGTACGGTTGACGCACAGGCGATACACGCCCAGCTCGCGAATCTTGGCGCGAGCGCGGCGGGCACGACGGAGACGAGATTCTTTCTTCGCGTTCATAACCCTGCCTTACTTCTTCTTGGCTTCTTTGCGGCGGACCTGCTCGTCGCCGTACCGGATACCCTTGCCCTTGTAGGGCTCGGGCGGACGGAAGGCGCGGATTTCCGCGGCGACCTGGCCGAGCTTCTGCTTGTCCGCGCTTTTCAGCACGATGGTGGTGTTCTTGGGCGTTTCCGCCACGACACCGTCAGGCAGCGTGTAATCGACCGGGTGGGAGAAGCCCAGTGTCAGGTTCAGCGTCTGGCCCTTGGCCTGAGCCCGGTAACCGACGCCATTGATCTCGAGGGACTTGGTGAAGCCCTCGGACACACCGGTAACCAGGTTCTGGACCAGTGCGCGGGTAGTACCGACCATTGCCCAGCTCTTGGCGGACTCGCTCGGCGCGAAGGTCACCTGGCCCTCTTCCTGACCGATCACCACATCGGGGTGCACGGTCATGGAGAGGGTGCCCTGGCTACCCTTGACGCTCAGCTGGTCACCGTCGAGCTTGAACTCGACGCCAGCGGGCAATTTAACCGGATATTTGGCTACGCGTGACATTCCAAACTCCTAGAATACGGTGCAGAGGACTTCGCCACCGATACCGGCCTGACGCGCGGCACGGTCGGTCATCACGCCCTTGGAGGTGGAAACGATCGCCACGCCCAGGCCGTCGGCGACCTTCGGCAGCGCGTCCTTGCCCTTGTACTGGCGCAGGGACGGCTTGGACACCCGCTGGATGTGCTCGATGACCGGCTTACCCTCGAAGTACTTGAGGGTCACGGTCAGCTCGGGCTTGGCGCCTTCGGCGACGGCGAAGTCAGAGACATAACCCTCTTCCTTCAATACGCGGGCCAGCTCGACCTTGAGCTTGGAGGACGGCATGGTGACCGTCTCCTTGGTGGCCATCTGCGCATTGCGGATACGGGTGAACATATCCGCCAGCGTATCTTGCATGCTCATTACGTTGCGCTCCTGATGTTTCTACGTGGCTTACCAGCTGGACTTCTTCAGCCCAGGGACATCGCCACGCATGGCGGCTTCACGCAGCTTGTTACGGCCGAGGCCGAACTTGTTGTAGTAGCCGTGCGGACGGCCGGTGACGCGGCAGCGGTTACGCTGACGCACCGGGCTGGAGTCACGCGGCAGCTGCTGCAACTTCAGCGTGGCGTCGAAGCGCTCTTCATCGGAAGCGTTGACGTCATTAATGATGGCCTTGAGAGCCGCGCGCTTCTCAGCGTACTTAGCAACGAGCTTGGTACGCTTGAGTTCGCGCTCAATCATGCTTTTCTTTGCCATGATCCCACCCTTATTTCTTGAACGGGAAGTTCAGCGCGCTGAGCAGCGCACGGCCTTCTTCATCGGTGTTGGCAGTGGTGGTGATGGTCACATCCAGGCCACGGACTTGATCGATTTTATCATACTCGATCTCCGGGAAGATGATCTGCTCACGCACCCCCATGGAGTAGTTGCCACGACCGTCGAAGGACTTCGGGTTGAGACCACGGAAGTCACGAACGCGGGGGATCGCGATGTTCACCAGGCGATCCAGGAAGTCCCACATGCGCTCACTGCGCAGCGTGACCTTGATCCCGATCGGCCAACCTTCACGCACCTTGAAGCCCGCGATGGACTTACGCGCCTTAGTAATCACCGGCTTCTGACCGGAGAGCTTCTCCAGGTCGCCGATGGCGTTTTCGATCAGCTTTTTATCGCTGGTCGCATCGCCGATGCCCATGTTGAGGGTCACCTTGGTGACTCGGGGCACCTGCATCACGTTGGCGTAGCTGAACTGCTCTTTGAGTTGAGCCACCACCTCGTTCTGATAACGTTCTTTCAAGTTCGCCATTTTGCTACCCGACTCGCGTTAGGCGTCGATCTGCGTCTGCGTCGACTTGTAGATACGTACCTTGGAACCGTCTTCCTTAACCTGGAAGCCGACGCGATCTGCCTTACCGGTCTCCTGGTTGAAGATGGCTACGTTGGACGCGTGAATCGGCGCCTCGCGCTCGACGATACCGCCCTGATTGCCAGCCATGGGATTCGGCTTGGTGTGACGCTTGATCATGTTCACACCGGACACCACGAAGCGGTTTTCGAGAACCCGCTTGACGGTGCCGCGCTTGCCCTTGTCCTTGCCAGCGATGACGATCACTTCATCGTCACGTTTGATCTTTTGCATGTCCGCCTCGCTCCTTACAGCACTTCGGGCGCCAGGGAAATGATCTTCATGAACTTCTCGGTACGAAGCTCACGAGTCACCGGCCCGAAGATACGAGTACCAATCGGCTGCTCGTTGGTGTTGTTCAACAGAACCGCCGCATTGCCGTCGAAGCGGATCAGCGAGCCGTCGGAACGGCGTACACCACTACGGGTGCGAACCACCACCGCCTTCAGCACCTGGCCCTTCTTGACCTTGCCACGCGGGATGGCTTCTTTCACCGTGACTTTGATGATGTCACCGACACGGGCATAGCGGCGGTGTGAGCCACCGAGCACCTTGATGCATTGCACCCGGCGCGCCCCGCTGTTGTCGGCGACATCCAGCATTGTCTGAGTCTGAATCATCGGTTTTCTCCAAACCTAATCTGACTGCACTGGTTACGAAGTCGCTTGCCGAGCCTTAGCCCTTGGCCTGCTCGACCACTTCAACCAGCGTCCAGGCCTTCTTCTTGGACAGCGGACGGCATTCCTGAATGGAAACCGTATCCCCAGCCTTGGCCTGGTTCGCCTCATCATGGGCGTGCAGTTTGGTGGAGCGCTTCATGTACTTGCCGTAGATCGGATGACGCTCGCGGCGCTCGATCATAACGACGATGGACTTGTCCATCTTGTCGCTCACCACCTTGCCGGTGAGCGTACGGGCTTTCTTTTCTTCGGCCATCTCAATCACCTGCCTTCTCGTTGAGCACAGTCTTCACACGGGCAATATCCCGACGGACCTGCTTGAGCAGATGAGTCTGGCTCAGTTGGCCGGTAGCCTTCTGCATGCGCAGGTTGAACTGCTCGCGGAGGAGATCGAGGAGCTGTGCGTTCAGCTCTTCGACTGACTTTTCACGAATTTCCTGGGCGTTCATCACATCACCGTCCGTTTCACAAAGGTGGTGGAGACCGGGAACTTCTGAGCGGCCAGGCGGAAGGCCTCACGAGCCAGCTCTTCAGAAACACCTTCGATCTCGTACAGGATCCGACCCGGCTGGATCTGGGCGACCCAGTACTCCACGGAGCCCTTACCCTTACCCATACGGACTTCGAGGGGCTTCTTGGAGATCGGCTTGTCCGGGAACACACGGATCCAGATCTTGCCACCACGCTTGACGTGACGAGTGATGGCACGACGACCGGCTTCGATCTGACGCGCGGTCACACGACCACGGCCGGTGGCCTTGAGGCCATACTCGCCGAAGCTGACCTTGCTACCGCGATGCGCCAGGCCACGGTTGCGGCCCTTCTGCATCTTGCGGAATTTCATGCGCTTAGGTTGTAACATCGACTCGCTCTCCCCTTACCTGGAACCTTTCTTCTTGGAGGGCGCGGCCTGCGGCTGTTTGGCCTTGGCGCGAACCTCTTCGATGCCCCCGAGGATTTCACCCTTGAAGACCCACACCTTGACACCGATGATGCCGTAGGTGGTCTGAGCTTCGAAGGTGGCGTAGTCGATGTCCGCACGCAGGGTATGCAGCGGAACTCGACCCTCGCGGTACCACTCGGTACGAGCGATCTCGGCGCCACCCAGGCGACCGGACAGCTGCACCTTGATACCACCGGCGCCGAGGCGCATGGCGTTCTGCACGGCGCGCTTCATGGCGCGACGGAACATCACGCGACGCTCCAGCTGACCGGCGATGTTCTGGGCGACCAGCATGGCGTCCAGTTCCGGCTTGCGAACTTCCTCGATGTTGACGTGCACGGGCACGCCCATCATCGCGGTGACCTCGCGGCGCAGACGATCGACGTCTTCGCCCTTCTTGCCAATCACGATGCCCGGACGGGCGGTGTGAATGGTGATACGAGCGTTGTTCGCGGGACGCTCGATGGTGATGCGGCTCACGGAAGCGTTCTTGAGACGCTCTTCCAGGAAGCGGCGCACTTCGAGATCGTTATTCAGTTTATCGGCGTAGGCACCGCGCTCGGCGTACCAGACAGAGGTATGGTCTTTGACGATACCCAGCCGAATACCTGTTGGATTGACTTTCTGACCCATCTGGTCGACTCCTACTTCTCGGCTACCTTGACGGTGATGTGGCAAGTGCGCTTCAAGATACGGTCCGCACGGCCCTTGGCCCGCGGCTTGATACGCTTGAGCGTCATGCCCTCATCGACACAGATGGTCGAGACACGCAGCTCGTCGATGTCCATGCCGTTGTTTTCTTCCGCATTCGCAATGGCGGACTGCAGCACCTTCTTGACCAGCTTGGCGGCCTTCTTCGGTGAGAAGGTCAGCAGGTCCAGCGCCTCGGCGACAGGCTTACCGCGCACCTGGTCAGCCACCAAACGGGCCTTCTGGGCGGATAAACGAGCGCCACGCAGCTTAGCAGTGACTTCCATCTCTCAATCCTCTCTGGCTTACCGTTTGGCTTTCTTGTCCGCCGCATGACCGCGATAAGTGCGGGTTGCAGCGAATTCGCCCAGCTTGTGGCCAACCATTTCCTCGGAGATGTGAACCGGGACGTGTTGGCGTCCGTTATGGACGGCAATGGTGAGCCCAACCATGTTCGGCAGGATCATGGAACGACGCGACCAGGTCTTGATCGGTTTGCGGTCGTTCTTCTCCACTGCAGCCTCAACCTTCTTCAGCAGATGAAGGTCAATAAAAGGACCTTTCTTCAGTGAACGTGGCACAGCCGTTACCCCTTAATGTCTGTTACTTGGCCTTGCGGCGACGAACGATCAGTGCGTCGGTGCGCTTGTTCTTGCGAGTCTTGTGACCCTTGGTGGGCACGCCCCAGGGAGTGACCGGGTGACGGCCACCGCTGGTGCGACCTTCACCACCACCGTGGGGGTGATCCACCGGGTTCATGGCGACACCGCGAACCGTCGGACGCACGCCACGCCAGCGCTTGGCACCGGCCTTGCCGAGTTGGCGCAGGCTGTGCTCGGAGTTGCTCACCTCGCCCAGGGTGGCGCGGCACTCGGCCAGCACCTTGCGCATCTCGCCGGAGCGCAGACGCAGGGTGGCGTAGTTGCCTTCGCGAGCCACCAGCTGAGCGCTGGTACCGGCGCTGCGAGCGATCTGCGCGCCCTTGCCCGGCTTCAGCTCGATACAGTGCACCGTGGAGCCCAGCGGGACGTTGCGCAGCGGCAGGGCGTTGCCCTTCTTGATCGCCGCATTGACCCCAGACTCGAGGGTATCGCCGGCCTTCACGCCCTTGGGCGCGATGATGTAGCGACGCTCGCCGTCCAGGTACTTGAGCAGTGCGATATGGGCACTGCGGTTCGGATCGTATTCCAGGCGCTCGACGACGGCGGGAACGCCATCCTTGGTGCGCTTGAAATCGATCAGACGATAGTGCTGACGGTGGCCACCGCCCACGTGACGGGTGGTGATGCGACCGTTGTTGTTGCGACCACCGCTGCGAGACTTCTTCTCGAGCAGCGGGGCATAACCACGACCCTTGTGCAGCTCGTCGTTGACCACCTTGATCAGGTGACGACGACCGGCGGAGGTGGGTTTAGTCTTGACTACTGCCATGATCCGTGCTCCTGCCCTTATTCGGTGCCAGAGAAGTCTTCGAGCGTCTCGCCCGCGGCCAGGGTCACGTACGCCTTGCGGTAACCCTTACGCTGGCCGACGCCATGAGCGGTGCGCTTGGTCTTGCCCTTGACGTTCAGGACCTGCACACGGTCGACCTTCTTGCCGAACAGGGCCTGCACGGCCTTCTTGATTTCCGGCTTGGTCGCGTCATCCGCCACCTTGAACACGTACTGGTTGCGTTCGGCAGCGAAGGCGGCTTTCTCGGTCATGTGCGGACCGAGCAGAACCTTGAATACACGCTCCTGGTTCATGCCAGCTTCTCCTCGAATTTGCGCAGGGCGGAAACGGTAGCCAGCACCTTATCGAAGGCGACCAGGCTCACCGGGTCGGCGGCAGCCACGTCCACCACATCCACGTTGGGGATGTTGCGGGCGGCCAGGTACAGGTTCTCGTCGACCTCTTCGGTGACGATCAGCACCTTTTCCAGGCCCAGCTCGCCGAGCTTGGCGACCAGCTGCTTGGTCTTGGGCGCGTCGACGACAAACTCCTCGACGGCCACCAGGCGCTCCTGACGAACCAGCTCGGAGAGGATGGAACGCATGGCCGCGCGGTACATCTTGCGGTTGACCTTTTGGGTGTAGTCCTGGGGACGCGCCGCGAAGGTCACGCCGCCACTACGCCACAGCGGAGAACGGATGGTACCGGCACGGGCACGACCGGTGCCCTTCTGACGCCACGGCTTCTTGCCGCCGCCACGCACGTCGGAGCGGTTCTTCTGGGCGCGGGTGCCCTGACGACCACCGGCCAGATAGGCGGTGACCACCTGGTGAACCAGCGCTTCGTTGAATTCTTTGCCAAAGGTGACGTCGGACACTTCGACGGTGCCGGCGCCGGCAGCAAGATTCAGATTCATCGGTGTTATCCCCTTCAGCCAGCTTTCACGGCACTGCGCACGATGACGTCACTACCGGTGGCACCGGGCACGGCGCCCTTGACCAGCAGCAGGTTACGTTCGGCGTCGACACGGACGACTTCCAGGCTCTGCACGGTAGAACGCACATTGCCCATCTGGCCGGCCATCTTCTTGCCCTTGAAGACGCGACCCGGGGTCTGGCACATGCCGATGGAACCCGGTGCACGGTGGGAAAGAGAGTTGCCGTGGCTGTTGTCCTGGGTGCGGAAGTTCCAGCGCTTGACGGCGCCCTGGAAGCCCTTGCCCTTGGAGGTGCCGGTCACGTCGATCTTCTGACCAGCTTCGAAGAGGGATACGGTGAGTTCGCCGCCCACTTCCGGAGCCTCATCGCCTTCGGCGAGGCGGAACTCCATCAGGGTGCGGCCGGCCTCGACACCCGCCTTGGCGAATTGACCCGCCTGGGCTTTGGTGAGGTGCTTGGCCTTGCGGGAGCCGGTAGTCACCTGAACCGCGGCGTAGCCGTCGACATCGACGGACTTGACGCGAGTCACGCGGTTAGGCTCAACCTCGATCACGGTTACTGGCACGGAAGCGCCATCTTCGGTAAAGACACGGGTCATACCGGCCTTCTTACCGAGCAAACCGATAGTCATGTTCAGTCTCCTAATAGTGTACGGGGCTATCACCCGCTATGGCTGCCCTTTCCAGAGCATTCCACTAGCACATTGTGTGACGCCATCCCGGCGTGGCGGCTGCTGCCTAAACGAATTCGCTAGGCGCTGGGCCGCAGTGACTAGTGAGGTCTTAGTCGAGTTTGATCTGCACGTCCACGCCGGCGGCGAGGTCGAGCTTCATCAGTGCGTCGACGGTCTTTTCGGTGGGTTCGACGATGTCGAGCACACGCTTGTGAGTGCGGATCTCGTACTGGTCGCGCGCGTCCTTGTTGACGTGCGGCGAGATCAGCACGGTGTAGCGCTCACGGTTGGTCGGCAGCGGGATCGGACCGCGCACCTGAGCACCAGTACGCTTGGCGGTTTCAACGATCTCCGCCGTGGACTGGTCGATCAGGCGATGGTCGAATGCCTTCAACCGAATGCGAATCTTCTGGTTCTGCATTAGCCCTAAACTCCAATGGAAGTCGACGGCAGTTGCCGCCTACCTACGCATTCAAAGGATGCGCATTATAGGCATGGCCGCCACCAGAGTCAAACACTGGAAGCGGCATGCGCAGAAAGGGGGCTCCTGGAGGAGCCCCCTTCGATCATCGAGCGGTCAAGCTTACTCGACGATCTTGGCCACGACGCCGGCGCCGACGGTACGACCGCCTTCGCGGATGGCGAAGCGCAGGCCGTCTTCCATGGCGATCGGAGCGATCAGGGTGACAACCATCTTGACGTTGTCGCCCGGCATGACCATCTCGACGCCTTCCGGCAGTTCACAGGTACCGGTCACGTCGGTGGTACGGAAGTAGAACTGCGGACGATAGCCCTTGAAGAACGGCGTGTGACGACCACCCTCCTCCTTGGACAGCACATACACTTCCGCTTCGAACTTGGTGTGCGGAGTGATGGAACCCGGCTTGGCCAGAACCTGGCCACGCTCGACGTCGTCACGCTTGGTGCCGCGCAGCAGGGCGCCGACGTTCTCACCGGCACGACCTTCGTCGAGCAGCTTGCGGAACATCTCGACACCGGTAACGGTGGTCTTGGTGGTGTCCTTGATACCGACGATCTCGATCTCTTCGCCAGCCTTGACGATACCGCGCTCGATACGGCCGGTGACCACGGTGCCGCGGCCGGAGATGGAGAAGACGTCTTCGATCGGCATCAGGAACGGCTGGTCGATGGCACGCTCCGGCTCCGGGATGTAGTCGTCCAGGGCCTTGATCAGGTTGGCAACGGCGGTGGTACCCATGCCGTTGTCGTCCTTGCCTTCCAGAGCCATCAGGGCAGAGCCGATGATGATCGGGGTGTCGTCGCCCGGGAAGTCGTACTCGTTGAGGAGTTCACGAACTTCCATCTCGACCAGCTCGAGCAGCTCTTCGTCGTCGACCATGTCGGCCTTGTTCAGGAACACGACGATGTACGGCACGCCGACCTGACGAGACAGCAGGATGTGCTCGCGAGTCTGCGGCATGGGGCCGTCGGCAGCAGAACAGACCAGGATAGCGCCGTCCATCTGGGCAGCACCGGTGATCATGTTCTTGACGTAGTCGGCGTGACCCGGGCAGTCGACGTGAGCGTAGTGACGCTGCTCGGACTGGTACTCAACGTGAGCGGTAGAGATGGTGATACCGCGCTCACGCTCTTCCGGAGCGTTGTCGATGGAGTCGAAGGCACGGGCGTCGCCACCGAACACCTCGGCGGACACGCGGGTCAGGGCCGCGGTCAGGGTGGTCTTGCCGTGGTCAACGTGACCGATGGTGCCGACGTTTACGTGCGGTTTGGAACGTTCAAACTTTTCCTTAGCCACTGCTATAACCTCTTTCGTTAGCTAACGGTTAACTTTTCTGGTTGATGACGGCTTCTACGACGCTGGAGGGCGCCTCGTCGTACTTCGCAAACTCCATGGAGTAGCTTGCACGGCCCTGGGTTTGAGAACGCAGGTCGGTCGCATAACCGAACATCTCGCCCAGCGGCACCATTGCGCGGATGATCTTGCCGGAGGAAGAGTCATCCATGCCCTGCACCAGACCGCGACGACGGTTCAGGTCGCCCATGACGTCACCCATGAAATCCTCGGGGGTCACGACTTCGACCTTCATCATCGGCTCTAGCAGCACGGCCTTGGCCTTCTTGGCCCCTTCCTTGATCGCCATGGAGGAGGCGACCTTGAACGCGGTCTCGTTGGAGTCCACGTCATGGTAGGAACCATCGAACAGCGTGACCTTGACGTCAATCATCGGGTAGCCCGCGATGACACCGTTCTGCAGCTGCTCATAGGCCCCTTTCTCGACGGCAGGTACGTATTCCTTGGGTACCACACCACCGACGATCTCGGAGGCGAACTTGAAGTGCATCTCTTCGTCGTCGCCCTTGTCCGCTTCGGTGAGCGGCTCGATGCGCAGCCAGACGTGACCGAACTGACCGCGACCACCGGACTGGCGCACGAACTTGCCTTCCTGCTCGACCTTGCCACGAATGGTCTCGCGGTAGGCCACCTGCGGCTTGCCGATGTTGGCCTCGACCTTGAACTCGCGACGCATGCGGTCGACGAGGATGTCCAGGTGCAGCTCGCCCATGCCGGAGATGATGGTCTGGCCGGTCTCTTCGTCGGTCTTGACGCGGAAGGACGGATCCTCCTGGGCCAGCTTGCCGAGGGCCACGCCCATCTTCTCCTGGTCGGCCTTGGACTTCGGCTCCACGGCCACGGAGATCACCGGCTCCGGGAACTCCATGCGCTCGAGAACGATCTTGTCGTTCAGGTCGCACAGGGTGTCACCGGTAGTGACGTCCTTGAGGCCGATACAGGCGGCGATATCGCCGGCGTAGACCTGCTTGATCTCTTCGCGCGAGTTGGAGTGCATCTGCACGATACGACCGACGCGCTCCTTCTTGCTCTTGACCGAGTTGAACACGCTGTCGCCGGAGTTCAGCACCCCGGAGTAGACGCGGATAAAGGTCAGGGTGCCGACGAAGGGATCGGTGGCGATCTTGAAGGCCAGGGCCGAGAAGGGGGCGCTGTCGTCCGCCTCGCGGGTGGCGATGGTGCCGTCCTTGTCGTCCAGCTCGCCCTCGATGGCCTTGACCTCGGTGGGCGACGGCATGTACTCGATGACCGCATCCAGCACCGCCTGCACGCCCTTGTTCTTGAACGCGGAACCGCAGGTGACCAGGACGATCTCGTTGTCCAGAGTACGACGACGCAGGCCGGACTTGATCTCCTCGATGGAGAGCTCGCCCTCCTCGAGGTACTTGTCCATCAGCTCTTCGGAGGCCTCGGCGGCCGCCTCGACCATGTGCTCGCGATACTCCTCGGCCTTGGCCTGGAGGTCGGCGGGAATGTCGACGAGGTCATAGGTCATGCCCATGTCGTCTTCGTTCCACAGGATGGCCTTCATCTGCAGCAGGTCGATGACGCCCTTGAAGTCGTCTTCGGCGCCCCAGTTGATCTGGATCGGCACGGCGGTGGCGCCCAGACGATCCTTGAGCTGGTCGACGACCATGAAGAAGTCGGCACCGGCGCGGTCCATCTTGTTGACGAACACCATGCGCGGCACTTCGTACTTGTTGGCCTGACGCCAGACGGTCTCGGTCTGCGGCTGTACGCCGGAGGAGCCGCACAGCACCACGACGGCACCGTCGAGCACGCGCAGGGAACGCTCCACCTCGATGGTGAAGTCGACGTGCCCCGGGGTGTCGATGATGTTGATGCGGTGCTCATCGAACTGCTTGTTCATGCCCTGCCAGAAACAGGTGGTGGCGGCGGAGGTGATGGTGATACCCCGCTCCTGCTCCTGCTCCATCCAGTCCATGGTGGCGGCGCCATCATGAACTTCGCCGACCTTGTGGGAGAGACCGGTGTAGAACAGCACCCGCTCGGTGGTGGTGGTCTTGCCGGCGTCGACGTGGGCACAGATCCCGATGTTGCGATAGCGATTGAGTGGTGTCTTGCGTGCCACGGTGAAATTCCCCGTTGGTTGGAGGCGCCCGCCGGGCGGGCGCCTCGTGTGTGGAAGCGCGCCTTAGAAACGGTAGTGGGAGAAGGCCTTGTTGGCTTCTGCCATGCGGTGAACGTCTTCACGCTTCTTCACCGCGGAACCCTTACCTTCGGCGGCATCCAGCATCTCACCGGCCAGACGCTGAACCATGGTCTTCTCACCACGGTTACGGGCCGCATCCACCAGCCAACGCATGGCCAGGGCCTGACGACGGGAAGGACGCACCTCCACCGGCACCTGATAGGTCGCACCACCGACGCGGCGCGACTTGACCTCGACCATCGGCTGGATGGTTTCCAGCGCCTTGTCGAAGATCTCCAGCGGCTCTTCTTTACTACGCTCGGCAACCGTGTCCAACGCACCGTAGACGATGCGCTCAGCTGTGGACTTCTTGCCGCTGACCATCAGGTGGTTCATGAACTTCGCCAGGCGCTCGCTTCCGAACTTCGGATCCGGCAGGATTTCGCGCTTAGCGGCAACTCTTCTTCTAGGCATGATAAGCCCTCGTTAAGGGGTCCTTCAGGTAAACCCGAGACTGGCACCGACGGTGACGCTCGACCTTACTCTTATCAGACCAATGCAATTCGGGTGAAAACGTCGACCGGCCTTAGGCCTTGGGACGCTTGGCGCCGTACTTGGAACGGCCCTGCTTACGGTTCTGCACGCCGGAGGTATCCAGGGCGCCGCGCACGGTGTGATAACGCACACCCGGCAAGTCCTTGACCCGGCCGCCACGGATCAGGACCACGGAGTGCTCCTGAAGGTTGTGGCCTTCACCGCCGATGTAGGAAGTGACCTCGTAGCCGTTGGTCAGGCGCACACGGCAGACCTTACGCAGGGCCGAGTTCGGCTTCTTCGGGGTGGTGGTGTAGACGCGGGTGCAGACGCCGCGCTTCTGCGGGCAGGCCTGCAGCGCCGGCACGTCGCTCTTGGCGACAGGGCGCTTGCGCGGCTTGCGCACGAGCTGATTGATCGTTGCCATAGTCTGTAGCTGACTCCAATGGTTGCCTTACCTTTCAATAGTGGCACGGGCGCACCCACCCCACTATTAAAGGCTGCGAATTCTACTGCTTCCCGGCGAGGCCAGTCAAGGCCGCCACCCCGGGAAGGGTGGCGGCCCCGTGACCTCAGATTTCGTCGTCGTCGGCGTCGAGGGCGGTGAGCTGGGCGCCCAGCTCCTGCTCGACGTCGAAGGCCGACGGATGGAGCATGCGATCGGCATCTTCACGCCGGCGCTTGCGCTCCGCATGGTGGGTAAGGCCGGTACCGGCCGGGATCAGTCGACCCACCACCACGTTCTCTTTCAGGCCGCGCAGGTAGTCGCGCTTGCCGGTGACTGCCGCCTCGGTCAGCACCCGGGTGGTCTCCTGGAAGGAGGCCGCGGAGATGAACGACTCGGTGGCCAGGCTGGCCTTGGTGATACCCAGCAGCAGGCGGTCGTACTTGGCCGGGAACTTGTCGTCCTTGGCCAGGCGAGCGTTCTCTTCCAGCACCCGCACCAGTTCCACCTGGTCACCGGTGATGAAGCTGGAATCGCCGGCATCGGTGATCTCCACCTTGCGCAGCATCTGACGCACGATCACTTCGATGTGCTTGTCGTTGATGCCCACGCCCTGCAGGCGGTAGACCTCCTGAACCTCGGCGGTGATGTACTTGGCCAGCTCCGCCACGCCCAGCAGGCGCAGGATATCGTGGGGGTTGCTGGGACCGTCGGAGATCACCTCGCCCTTCTCGACGGTCTCGCCTTCGAAGACCGCGATCTGACGCCACTTGGGAATCAGCATCTCGAAGGGATCGCCGCCACCCTCGGGGGTGATGGTCAGGCGACGCTTGCCCTTGGTCTCCTTGCCGAAAGTCACCACACCGCTGATCTCGGCGAGGATCGACGGCTCCTTCGGCTTGCGCGCCTCGAAGAGGTCGGCCACGCGAGGCAGACCCCCGGTGATGTCCTTGTTACCGGACGCCTCCACCGGGATCCGCGCCACCACCTCACCGACGCCGATGGTGGCACCGTTCTCGGTGTTGACGATGGCATTGCCGGGCAGCAGGTACTGCACCGGGGTGTTGGAGCCCGACAGGCAGACGTGCTCGCCGCCGGGGCCGGTGAGCATGATCATCGGACGCTTGTCGCGGCCGGCCTGCGGACGCGCCGCAGACTCGATCACCTCGATGGAGGAGAGGCCGGTCATCTCGTCCACCGTACGGTGGATGGTGATGCCCTCTTCCATGTCGATGTACTGGGCCTGACCCTCGGCTTCGGCGACGATCGGGTGGGTGTGCGGATCCCACTTGGCCACGGTCTGGCCGGCGTCGACGGCGTCGCCATCCTTGACGGAGAGCTCGGCACCATAGGGCAGCTTGTAGTACTCGCGCTCGCGACCATGCTCGTCGGCGACGGCCAGGGCGCTGGAGCGGGAAACCACCACCAGCTTGCCATCGGCGCGTTCCACCGACTTGATGTTGTGCAGGCGCACCTTGCCGCCATGCTTGACCTGGACGCTGTCCACCGCGGAGGCCCGGGAGGCCGCACCACCGATGTGGAAGGTCCGCATGGTCAGCTGGGTACCCGGCTCACCGATCGACTGGGCGGCGATGACCCCCACCGCCTCGCCGATGTTGGCCTGGTGACCGCGCGCCAGGTCGCGGCCGTAACAGGCGGAACAGACGCCGTGGGCGGTCTCGCAGGTAATGGAACTGCGCACCACGATCTCGTCGACGCCCATGGTGTCGAGCTGCTCGCACCACTTCTCGTCGAGCAGGGTGCCGCGCGGGATCAGCACCTCGTCGCTGGTCGGGTCGACCACGTCCTGGGCGACCACGCGACCGAGGACCCGCTGCGCCAGGGAGACGATGATGTCGCCGCCCTCGATGATCGGGTGCAGGGTCAGGCCTTCTTCGGTGCCGCAATCGGACTCGGTGATCACCAGGTCCTGGGCCACGTCGACCAGGCGACGGGTCAGGTAACCGGAGTTGGCGGTCTTGAGGGCCGTGTCCGCCAGACCCTTACGGGCGCCGTGGGTGGAGATGAAGTACTGGAGTACGTTCAGGCCCTCACGGAAGTTGGCGACGATCGGCGTCTCGATGATCGAGCCGTCCGGCTTGGCCATCAGGCCACGCATCCCCGCCAGCTGACGGATCTGGGCGGCGCTACCCCGGGCCCCGGAGTCGGCCATGATGAAGACGCTGTTGAAGGAGTCCTGCTCGACCTCGTTGCCGTCACGGTCGACCACGGTCTCCTTGGAGATGCCCGCCATCATCGCCTTGGCCACCTTGTCGTTGGCCTTGGACCAGATGTCGATCACCTTGTTGTACTTCTCGCCGGCGGTGACGAGACCCGAGGAGAACTGGTCCTCGATCTCCTTCACCTCGTCCTCGGCGGCATCCACGATGGCCTTCTTGGCCTCGGGGATGACGAAGTCGTTGACGCCGATGGAGGCGCCGGACCAGGTGGCCATGCGGAAGCCGGTGTACATCAGCTGGTCGGCGAAGATCACCGCGTCCTTGAGGCCGGCGCGACGGTAGACCTCGTTGAGCAGCTTGGAGATCGCCTTCTTCTTCATCGGCTGGTCGACCAGCTCGAAGGGCACGCCCTTGGGCAGGATGCGGAACAGCAGCGCCCGGCCCACGGTGGTGTCGAAGATCGACTGCTTGGTGACCAGCTCGCCGCCCTCTTCCTCGGGCAGGTGCTCGGTCAGGCGCACCTTGACCTTGGCGTGCAGGGCGACCTTCTCGGCGCCGAAGGCCCGCTCGACCTCGGCCAGGTTGGCGAAGGCCATGCCCTCGCCCTTGGCGTTGATCTTCTCGCGGGTCATGTAGTACAGACCCAGCACCACGTCCTGGGAGGGCACGATGATCGGCTCGCCGTTGGCCGGCGACAGCACGTTGTTGGTGGCCATCATCAGCGCACGGGCTTCGAGCTGGGCTTCCAGGGTCAGCGGCACGTGGACCGCCATCTGGTCACCGTCGAAGTCGGCGTTGTAGGCGGCACACACCAGCGGGTGCAGCTGGATCGCCTTGCCCTCGATCAGCAGCGGCTCGAAGGCCTGGATGCCGAGGCGGTGCAGGGTCGGGGCGCGGTTGAGCAGCACCGGGTGTTCGCGGATGACATCGGCGAGGATGTCCCACACCTCGGGCAGCTCGCGCTCGACCATCTTCTTGGCGGCCTTGATGGTCGAGGCGTAGCCCTGGGACTGCAGCTTGGAGTAGATGAACGGCTTGAACAGCTCCAGCGCCATCTTCTTCGGCAGGCCGCACTGGTGCAGGCGCAGGGTCGGGCCCACGGTGATCACCGAACGACCGGAGTAGTCGACCCGCTTGCCCAGCAGGTTCTGACGGAAGCGACCCTGCTTGCCCTTGATCATATCGGCCAGGGACTTCAGCGGGCGCTTGTTGGACCCGGTGATGGCACGGCCGCGGCGACCGTTGTCGAGCAGGGCGTCCACCGACTCCTGCAGCATGCGCTTCTCGTTGCGCACGATGATGTCCGGCGCATTGAGGTCGAGCAGCCGCTTGAGGCGGTTGTTGCGGTTGATCACCCGACGATAGAGGTCGTTGAGGTCGGAGGTGGCGAAGCGACCGCCGTCCAGGGGCACCAGCGGACGCAGGTCCGGCGGCAGCACCGGCAGCACTTCCATGACCATCCAGGCCGGGGCATTGCCCGACTTGTAGAAGGCCTCCAGCAGCTTGAGGCGCTTGGAGAGCTTCTTGATCTTGGTCTCGGAGTTGGTCTGCGGGATCTCCTCGCGCAGGCGATTGATCTCTTCTTCCAGATCGATATCGGCCAGCAGCGCCTGGACCGCCTCGGCGCCCATGCGGGCATCGAAGTCGTCACCGAACTCCTCGAGGGCCTCGAAGTACTGCTCGTCGTTGAGCAGCTGGCCGCGCTCGAGGGTGGTCATGCCCGGATCGATGACCACGAAGCTCTCGAAGTAGAGCACCCGCTCGATATCGCGCAGGGTCATGTCCAGGAACATGCCGATGCGCGACGGCAGGGACTTGAGGAACCAGATGTGAGCGACCGGGCTGGCCAGCTCGATATGGCCCATGCGCTCGCGGCGCACGGCGGCCTTGGTGACCTCGACGCCGCACTTCTCGCAGATGATGCCGCGATGCTTCATGCGCTTGTACTTGCCGCACAGGCACTCGTAGTCCTTCACCGGGCCGAAGATCTTGGCGCAGAAGAGGCCATCCCGCTCCGGCTTGAAGGTACGGTAGTTGATGGTCTCCGGCTTCTTGACCTCGCCGTAGGACCAGGAGCGGATCATGTCCGGGGACGCGAGCGTGATCTTGATCGCGTCGAACTCGTCGGACTGTGACTGCGATTTGAGGACTTTCACCAAATCTTTCATGGGTCGGCTCCGTTGCGGAGTTGTCATGGGCGGGGGCCGAAGCCCCCGCGGACCGTCATTCTGTGAAGCGCTTGACCAGCGGCGAGGCCGCCTAGCTCTCCAGCTCGATATCGATACCCAGGGAGCGGATCTCCTTCACCAGCACGTTGAAGGATTCCGGCATGCCCGCCTGCATGGTGTGGTCGCCATCCACGATGTTCTTGTACATCTTGGTGCGGCCTTCCACGTCGTCGGACTTGACCGTGAGCATCTCCTGGAGGGTGTAGGCGGCGCCATAGGCTTCCAGGGCCCAGACCTCCATCTCACCGAAGCGCTGACCACCGAACTGCGCCTTGCCGCCCAGCGGCTGCTGGGTGACCAGGGAGTAGGAGCCGGTGGAACGGGCGTGCATCTTGTCGTCCACCAGGTGGTTGAGCTTCAGCATGTACATGTAGCCGACGGTCACCGGACGGTCGAAGGCGTCGCCGGTACGGCCATCATAGAGCGTCATCTGACCGGAATCCGGCAGGTCGGCCAGCTTCAGCAGGTGCTTGATCTCGGTCTCCTCGGCGCCATCGAACACCGGCGAGGCCATGGGCACACCACGGCGCAGGTTCTGGGCCAGGGTGATCACCTCCTCGTCGCTGAGCTCGGCGATGTCCTCCTCACGAGTTCCCGGGGTGGAGTTGTAGACCTTGCCCAGGAAGTCGCGGATCTCGGCCAGCTGCTGATCGCGGGCGTCGCGCAGCAGGGCGTCGATCTTCATGCCCAGGCCATGGGCGGCCATGCCTAGGTGGGTCTCGAGGATCTGACCGACGTTCATCCGCGACGGTACGCCCAGCGGGTTGAGGACCACGTCCACCGGCTCGCCGTTGGTGTCGAAGGGCATGTCCTCGATGGGCATGATCGCCGAGATGACACCCTTGTTACCGTGGCGACCGGCCATCTTGTCACCCGGCTGGATGCGACGCTTGACCGCCAGGTAGACCTTGACGATCTTCAGCACGCCCGGCGCCAGGTCGTCGCCCTGGGTCAGCTTGCGCTTCTTGTCCTCGAAACGCTCGTCCATCTCCTTGCGACGGTTCTCCAGCTGCTCGTCGGCCTGGGCCAGCAGCTCGTTGAGGGCCTCGTCCTGCAGGCGCAGCTTGAACCACTGCTGACGGGGCAGCTCCTCGAGATACTCCTCGGAGAGCACATCACCCTTCTTCAGTTTGGGCCCACCATTGACGGCTTGGCCAGTCAGGGTGCGCTTGAGACGCTCGAAGGTGGCGTCCTCGGCGATGCGGTAGGTCTCCTGGAGGTCCTTGCGCACCTCATCGAGCTGCATCTGCTCGATGGAGAGCGCCCGGGAGTCCTTCTCCACGCCATCGCGGGTGAACACCTGGACGTCGATGACGGTGCCCTTCATGCCGGTGGGGGCACGCAGGGAGGTGTCCTTCACATCGCTGGCCTTCTCGCCGAAGATGGCGCGCAGCAGCTTCTCTTCCGGGGTCAGCTGGGTCTCGCCCTTGGGGGTGACCTTGCCGACCAGGATATCGCCCGGGCCGACCTCGGCACCGATATAGACCACGCCCGCCTCGTCCAGCTTGGCCAGCGCCGACTCGCCCACGTTGGGGATATCGGAGGTGATCTCCTCGGCACCCAGCTTGGTGTCGCGGGAGACGCAGGTCAGCTCCTGGATATGGATGGTGGTGAAGCGATCTTCCTGCACCACCCGCTCCGAGACCAGGATGGAGTCCTCGAAGTTGTAGCCGTTCCAGGGCATGAAGGCGATACGCATGTTCTGGCCCAGGGCCAGGTCACCCATGTCCACGGAGGGACCGTCGGCGAGGATATCGCCACGCGCCACCTGATCACCGGGGCGCACGATGGGGCGCTGGTTCATGCAGGTGTTCTGGTTGGAGCGCACGTACTTGGTGAGGTTGTAGATATCGACGCCGGCCTCGCCGCCGATGATCTCGTCCTCGTTGATGCGCACCACGATGCGCTTGGCATCGACGGAATCGATCACCCCGCCACGCCGTGCCACGGCGCAGACGCCGGAGTCGCGGGCCACGAAGCGCTCCATGCCGGTGCCGACCAGCGGCTTGTCGGCACGCAGGGTCGGCACCGCCTGACGCTGCATGTTGGCCCCCATCAGGGCGCGGTTGGCGTCATCGTGCTCCAGGAAGGGGATCAGCGCCGCGGCCACGGAGACCACCTGACGCGGCGAGACGTCCATCAGCGTCACCTGCTCGGGGCGCATGAAGGTGGTCTCACCCTTGTGACGCACCTGCACCAGGTCATCGACAAGCTTGCCCGCCTCGTTCACGGTGGCGGAGGCCTGGGCGATAACGAAATCGCCCTCCTCGATGGCGGAGAGGTGCACCACGTCGTCGGTCACCTGGGCGTCCACCACCTTGCGGTACGGGGTCTCGAGGAAACCGTAGCTGTTGGTGTGGCTGTAGGTGGCCAGGGAGTTGATCAGGCCGATGTTCGGGCCTTCCGGGGTCTCGATCGGACACAGGCGGCCGTAGTGGGTGGCGTGTACGTCACGCACCTCGAAGCCGGCCCGCTCGCGGGTCAGGCCGCCCGGGCCGAGCGCGGAGACGCGGCGCTTGTGGGTGACCTCGGAAAGCGGGTTGTTCTGGTCCATGAACTGGGAGAGCTGGCTGGAACCGAAGAACTCCTTGACCGCCGCGGCGACGGGCTTGGCGTTGATCAGGTCCTGGGGCATCAGGCCCTCGCTCTCGGCCATGGAGAGACGCTCCTTGACCGCGCGCTCGACGCGCACCAGGCCGACCCGGAACTGGTTCTCGGCCATCTCGCCCACGCAACGGATACGACGGTTGCCCAGGTGGTCGATATCGTCCACCTCACCGAAGCCGTTACGGATATTGATCAGCTCCTTCAGCACATCGAGGATGTCGTCACGGTCCAGTACGCCGGAGCCGGTGTCGCTGTCGCGACGCAGGCGGCGATTGAACTTCATGCGCCCGACGCCGGACAGGTCGTAGCGGTCCTCGGTGAAGAAGAGGTTGTGGAACAGGGTCTCGGCGGCTTCCTTGGTGGGCGGCTCGCCGGGACGCATCATGCGGTAGATCTCGACCAGGGCCTCGAGCTGGGTCCGGGTGGTGTCCAGCTTGAGGGTGTCGGAGACGAAGGGCCCGCAGTCGAGGTCGTTGGTGTAGAGGGTCTCGAGGCGGGTGATGCCGGCCTGGCCCAGCTTCTCGAGCAGGTCCGGGGTGATCTCGCTGTTGCACTCGCAGATCAGCTCACCGGTATTGGGATCGATCTGATCCTTGGCCAGGGTCTTGCCGAAGAGGTAGTCCATCGGCACGTCGAGGCGCTCGAGGCCGGCCTTCTCCATCTGGCGGATATGCTTCTGGGTGATACGACGCCCTTCCTCGACGATCAGGCTGCCATCGGCGTCCTTGATATCGAAGGTGGCGGTCTCGCCGCGCAGGCGCGACGGCACCAGCTCCACGGAGAAGCCGGACTTCTCGATATGGAAGGTGCTGGTGTCGAAGAAGGTATCGAGGATCTCCTCGGCGCTCATGCCCAGTGCGCGCAGCAGCACCGAGGCCGGCAGCTTGCGGCGACGGTCGATACGCACATAGACGTTGTCCTTGGGATCGAACTCGAAGTCGAGCCAGGAGCCACGGTAGGGAATCACCCGAGCCGAGTAGAGCAGCTTGCCGGAGGAGTGGCTCTTGCCCTTGTCATGGTCGAAGAAGACACCCGGGGAGCGGTGCAGCTGGGAGACGATGACCCGCTCGGTACCATTGACGACGAAGGTACCGTTCTCGGTCATCAGGGGGATCTCCCCCATGTAGACTTCCTGCTCCTTGATGTCCTTGATGGCCTTGTTCGCCGACTCCTTGTCGTAGATGATCAGGCGAACCTTGACCCGCAGCGGCGCCGAGTAGGTGACGCCGCGCAGCTGACACTCCTTGACGTCGAAGGCCGGAGTGCCGAAACGGTAGCTGACGTACTCGAGGGCGGCGTTGCCGGAGAAGCTCTCGATCGGGAAGACGGACTTGAAGGCGGCATGCAGGCCGACTTCCATCCGCTCTTCGGGCGAACGGTCCTGCTGGAGAAAGTCGTAGTAGGAATCAAGCTGGATGGCCAGCAGGTAGGGCACATCCATCACTTGGGGCAGTTTGCCGAAATCCTTGCGGATGCGTTTTTTCTCAGTGTATGAGTAAGCCATCTGTATTCCCCAGCTTGTTCACCATGGGTGACCGATGCGAATCGGCGCCACCCGACGGTAGCGGCTCCGTCAGGCGCTGACGGCAAGCCCCCCGGATGAGGGCTCGCCGTCGGAATTCGGCTAGCGGCGGCGGCAGAGCGGCGGCCGGCTAGTGACAACAGAAAAAGGCCGGCAGCGGGTGACCCGCCACCAGCCGTGGAAGCTTACGCAGCGCGCGAAGCCATGGAAATCAAGAGGTTACTTGAGTTCCACGGAGGCGCCGGCTTCTTCCAGCTTCGCCTTGGCCGCTTCGGCGTCGTCCTTGGACATGGCTTCCTTGATGGTCGCCGGCGCGCCGTCGACGGCACCCTTGGCTTCCTTCAGGCCCAGGCCAGTGATCTCGCGAACGACCTTGATCACGTTGACCTTCTTCTCGCCGGCGCTGGTCAGCACCAGGTCGAACTCGGTCTGCTCTTCGGCGGCGGCGGCTTCGCCACCGGCCGGGCCGGCCACGACGGCGGCAGCGGCGGACACGCCGAACTTCTCTTCCATCGCTTCGATCAGCTCGACGACTTCCATCACGGACATGTCGGCGACGGCGTTGATGATGTCTTCTTTGGTCAGTGCCATTGTCAAATTCCTAGACTTTGCGGGAATCCCGTACCAAAAGGTCCGAGGACTCGAGGGTTCAGTATCAGTCGCGTATCGGCCGGAAGGGTCGCCTTAGGCGGCCGCTTCCTGCTTCTGGTCGCGCAGTGCAGCCAGGGTACGGACCAGCTTGCCAGCGGAAGCTTCCTTCATCACCGACATCAGCTTGGCGATCGCTTCATCGTACGTCGGCAGGGTCGCCAGACGGTCGATGTCGCCAGCCGGGATCAGCTCGCCTTCGTAGGCCAGCGCCTTGACTTCGAAGTTCTTCTCCTCTTTGGCGAACTCCTTGAACAGACGGGCGGCGGCGCCCGGGTGCTCGGTGGAGAAAGCCAGCAGGGTCGGACCCACGAAGCTGTCGTTCAGGCACTCCCAGGGAGTGCCGTTCAGGGCGCGACGTGCCAGGGTGTTGCGCACAACACGGATCTGCACGCCATTCTCGCGGGCCTGCTTGCGCAGGTCGGTCATCTTGCTGACCGCAACGCCACGAGAATCGGCAACGACGACGGAGAGAGCATCCTTGGCGGCTTCACTGACCTCGGCAACAATTGCCTTCTTGCCTTCGAGAGCTAGTGCCACTGTGTTCACTCCTTCGTGCCGGGACTCTGCGATGCGAGCATCGCGTCCCGGGGGTTACCATCTCCCCCACGCCTGCTGGCGAGGGGGTCTTGGGCGATGGTGCACACCAGCGGACTGGCGGCCACACCATCTGCGCAGGCATCCCTGGGGGAAGATTAAGCCGCCCACCGGAGTGGACGGCGCCTGCGGTCTTTGACGGTGCCCCGCCCGGCGTCTTGAATCCGCGCACGGGGACCGCAAAGTTCTTGCCTGTCGGCGATCACACCAGCGCGGAGTGATCGACGGTGATGCCCGGGCCCATGGTGGTGGACAGGGTCATCTTCTTGAAATACACACCCTTGGAAGTGCTCGGCTTGAGCTTCTTCAGGTCAGCGACCAGCGCTTCCAGGTTGCCCTTGATGGCGGTCGCGTCGAAGTCGACCTTGCCCAGGGTGGTGTGGATGATACCGTTCTTGTCGGTACGGAAACGCACCTGACCGGCCTTGGCGTTCTTGACGGCGGTGGCCACGTCCGGGGTCACGGTACCGACCTTGGGGTTCGGCATCAGGCCGCGCGGACCGAGGATCTGGCCCAGCTGACCGACGACGCGCATGGCGTCCGGCGAGGCGATGACCACGTCGAAGTCGAGCTGGCCCTTCTTGACCTGCTCGGCCAGCTCGTCCATGCCGACGATATCGGCACCGGCTTCCTTGGCGGCATCGGCGTTGGCACCCTGGGTAAAGACGGCAACGCGCACGTCCTTGCCGGTACCATTGGGCATGACGGTGGCGCCACGCACGACCTGGTCGGATTTCCGCGGATCGACGCCCAGGTTGATGGCGACGTCCAGGGACTCCTTGAACTTGACGGTGGACAGCTCGGCGAGCAGGGCCACGGCCTCTTCCAGAGAGTAGACCTTGGTGGAGTCGACCTTCTCGTTGATCAGCTGGGCGCGCTTGGACAGTTTAGCCATGATCAGAGACCCTCCACGTTCAGGCCCATGCTACGGGCGCTACCGGCAATGGTACGCACAGCGGCGTCGAGATCGGCAGCCGTCAGATCCGGCTCCTTGGTCTTGGCGATCTCTTCCAGCTGCTCGCGGGTCACGGTGCCGACCTTCTTCTTGTTCGGCTCGCCAGAGCCGGACTTGATGCCAGCGGCCTTCTTCAGCAGGACCGCGGCGGGCGGGGTCTTGGTGACGAAGGTGAAGCTGCGGTCGGAGTAAACGGTGATCACCACGGGAGTGGGCAGACCCGGCTCGATCTCCTGGGTCGCGGCGTTGAACGCCTTACAGAACTCCATGATGTTCACGCCGTGCTGACCCAGGGCCGGGCCGACGGGGGGACTCGGGTTGGCCTTACCAGCTGCGACCTGCAGCTTGATGTAAGCCTGTACTTTCTTGGCCATGTGTAGACTCCAGTTGGGTAGTAGCGCCTTGCGGCTCCCCGGTTAAAGAGCCGCCAAGCGGCTCGCGATGCGACTCAATACGACTTCAGGCCGAGCGTTACTCTTTCTCGACCTGGGAAAACTCGAGCTCGACAGGCGTGGCGCGCCCGAAGATCAGCACGCTGACCTGGAGGCGACTCTTGTCGTAGTTGACCTCTTCGACCACGCCATTGAAGTCGGCGAAGGGGCCATCGATGACGCGCACGGATTGCCCCGGCTCGAACATGGTCTTGGGGCGCGGCTTGTCGGTGCCGTCCTGGACGCGGCGCAGGATGGCATCCGCTTCTCGCTGGGTGATCGGCGCCGGCTTCTCTTTGGTGCCGCCGATAAAGCCCATGACCCGCGGTGTCTCGTTGACCAGGTGCCATGTCGCGTCATTCATTTCCATCTCGACCAGCACATAGCCGGGATAGAACTTGCGCTCGCTCTTGCGGCGCTTGCCGTCACGCATCTCGACGACTTCTTCGGTAGGCACGAGGATCTCGCCGAACCCCTCCTCCATGCCATACAGCTTCACGCGCTCCTTGAGGGAGCGCATGACATGCTTCTCGAAGCCGGAATAGGCGTGAACGACATACCAACGCTTGGACATGGAAACTCCTAACCGATAACGCCGGACATTGCCCAGCCAAGAAGGGTATCGATCAGCCACAGCATCAGACCCACCACCAGCACGGCCACCAGCACGATGGCGGTGGTCTGTACGGTTTCGGGACGGGTCGGCCAGACGACGCGCTGAATCTCTTTCTTCGCGTTCTTGGCCAGCTCGGCGAGCTCGCGACCCTTGGTGGTCAGCAGGGCGATTGCCGCAGCGGCAGCACCCAGCACCACCACGCCAAGGACGCGATAAAGCAGGGCCTGATCGGCAAAGTAGGAATTACCAACGACGGCAACGACCAACAGCGCGACGACAGCCGCCCACTTGAGCCCGTCGTGGCGCGACTCCTGCACCTCGGCGTTATGTTTCATAAAAACGTGACTCCTCAGGGTGCAGCGATCGTAACGTGAAATCTGTCTAGAGGTAAGCCAGCCTGGGGAAGACTGGCAGGCCAGGAGGGAATCGAACCCCCAACCTGCGGTTTTGGAGACCGCTGCTCTGCCAATTGAGCTACTGGCCTGTATCAACACCCTGCGCCTTCGCCACCCTTTGCGGGACGCTCAGGACACAGCGGGCGCCATGGTAGCGGAAAAACCACCGCCTGGCAACCCCATCCTCACGATGCCGAGAAGACCCCGACACAAAGAGAAAAGGCGAGCCATTCGACTCGCCTTTTCAAAGTGGAGCTCATGGACGGATTTGAACCGTCGACCTCACCCTTACCAAGGGTGTGCTCTACCCCTGAGCTACATGAGCGCAAACCTTACCTGGAGCGGGCAGCGGGAATCGAACCCGCACCATCAGCTTGGAAGGCTGAGGTTCTACCATTGAACTATGCCCGCCTACCCACTCTTGCTACCGCCCCGCCTTGACGAGGCGATCAAATCTGGTGGAGGGGGAAGGATTCGAACCTTCGAAGCTTTCGCGGCAGATTTACAGTCTGCTCCCTTTGGCCACTCGGGAACCCCTCCAGCTGGCGAAGCATTTTACCCGCCTCAGCAACGCTGTCAAGCCTTATCTTTCAGTGGCTTGGCATCATCCATCAGCACTCGGCGAGGGGGATGTGTTGCCCTGGAACGCGGCGCATTGTGTCAAAGCAGGGTAGAGAATGCAAGCCCTGCACGAATTTTTTCCAATGCCGCCGGCGCCGGCACCCTGGGCGCCCCGGACAGGCGCCCCGCTCGCTCCGCCGCGGTCAACGGAAAACAGGCCTCCAGGCCACCGTAGACCATATCGGGCCAGACCGCATGGGGCACCCGCAGCCCCCGGGAGACCACCCGAGCATCACCGCCGGTCAGCAGTAGCGGCAGCGCCACTCCCTCCCGGTCACACACCTCGGCATAGATACGATTGACGGCGCTCACCGCGGCCATGTAGATCCCGTGGTTGACCGCTTCCACGGTATTCTTGCCCGGGGCCAGCAGCTCATCCGCCTCGCTGTCCGGATCGATGGCCACGTTCCGCGTTCCCAGCTTGAGGCTCTCCTTCATCAGGCGCAGTCCGGGGAGAATATAGCCACCGAGATGGCGCCCACCCGGCAACACGAAGTCCACGGTGATGGCGCTACCGCAATCCACCGCACAGCACCCTCCGGCCAGCTGATAGCCCGCCAGGGTGCCCAGCCAGCGATCCACCCCCAGGCGCCCCGGCTCCTCATAGCCATTGGTTACCCCCAAGGCCTCGGCGGTGGAGCGCGCCACATGCACCGACACCACCCGACGCCGCAGCAACGCCACCGTCTCCTCCAGGACGGCCTTGCGGGCCACGCTGGAGATGCGCACCGCCTGCACCACGTCCAGATCGGGGATATCGGACCCGGGACGCCACTCCTCTCGCGTCCAGAGCGCTCCGCGGGAGCGAATCTCGCTGCTCAGGGCATCCTTGAGCCGCCACTTGGATAGGGTATTACCGATATCGAGGTCGAGAATCATCGGCGGCCACGCACGCTGATTTCACCGCCTGCCAGCCGGCGCAGCTCATCCCCACAGCGGACTTCCAGGTGGCCGGCGCCATCGACCCCCAGGGCGACCCCTCGATAGCTGCTACTGCCCTGGATCACCTCCACCTCTTGCTCGGCGTGGGCGTGACGCGCGTTCCAGGCAGCCTGCCAGGCACCGAAGCCCTCGCCTTCGAAGCGCTGCATCAGCTCCAGCAGCCCTCCGATCAGCCCGGCGGCCAGCGCATTGCGGGAGACCCCCGGCACCTGGTCGGCCACCGCCGCCGCCGGCTGGTCGATGACGTCACGCAGCGCCTCGGGCAGGAAGACATTGAGGCCGATGCCGATCACCACCTCACAGGGCCCCTCCAGGTCCCCCTGCACCTCCAGCAGGATACCGGCCAGCTTCTGCCACCCCTGCTCGCCATCGAGCAGCACATCATTGGGCCACTTCAGGGCGACCCTCGCCCCCTCCTGCTCCAGCACCTCGGCGAGCACCACCCCCACGGCCAGGCTCAGCCCTTCGAGGGCCGCCACACCATTCTCGAAGCGCCACCCCAGGGAGAGCAGCAGGCCTCGTCCCCAGGGGCTGACCCAGCTTCGCCCTCGCCGCCCACGACCGGCCCCCTGGCTCTCTGCCAGGCAGACCTCTCCATGGCCGGCACCCTGGGTAAAGCGATCGCGTAGGAAGGCATTGGTCGACGCCAGGGACTCCTCGATGAAGAGACGCCGCAGGGCGGGACGACTCCCGGCGCCGAGCCGCGAGACGATCTCGCCACCATCGAGGAGCTCCACCGGCTCTCCTAGCCGGTAGCCGAGCCCCTTGACCGCCTCCAGGGGGATCCCCAGGGCCTCCAGCTTCTTCAACTGCTTCCAGACCGCGGTCCGCGACACCCCAAGGCGCTCCCCCAGCTGCTCGCCGGAATGGAAGTCCCCATCGCTCATCAGGCGAATCAGGTCACCAATGGTCATCTTAAGGCCCCTGCGGCAAAAGGCTCATTCTAGCGGAAGGCGCCCGACCCCGTGAATCATGCCGACCAAAGTGGCAGCCCTTGTAGTCGCACTCCCCGCCCCATTCCGCTTATCACCCCACCCCATACCTCGAGACCGAGGCACTGAATACAAAAAAACCCCAGCCAAAGGCTGGGGTTGCTGAAGAAGTGCCTGACGATGATCCGGCCGGCGCTCCGGGCGCCGGGCTCCGGTGGCCGGCGCTCCGGGACTCGACTCGTCTCCTCCTGAGACTCGCCCTTCGGGCCCGCTGACGCGGTTTCCGCCTGTTCCCGACAGGCGGGATCCATGGGGAGACCCCTGGCCTGCCTCACAGCCAAATACGAAAAACCCCGACCATCTCATGATGATCGGGGCTTTTCTGAATAAGTGCCTGACGATGATCCGGCCGGCGCTCCGGGCGCCGGGCTCCGGGACTCTCGCATGGGGGTGAGACCGCCCGGCCCTTCGTGGCAACGCCACGAGGGCGGTCGAACGCCCCGAGCCGGCGAGGGGCTGGACCGCGAAGCGGCCCCACGAGGTAAAGAGCGGGTCTCCCCATGCCCATGAAAAAACCCCGAACACTGGGTGTCCGGGGTTTTCTCTCAATAAGTGCCTGACGAGGGCCCGGGCGGCGTTCCGCTACGCTCCATGGGGAGACCCCTAAACGACGAAGCCCCATCCATAGGCTGGGGCTTCTGAATAAGTGCCTGACGAAGGCCCGGGCGGCGCTCCGCTACGCTCCATGGGGAGACCCCTAAACGACGAAACCCCAGCCTCTTTCGAAGCTGGGGTTTCTGAATAAGTGCCTGACGATGACCTACTCTCGCATGGGG
>NZ_JADOTW010000022.1 GCF_015645095.1 Halomonas sp. 328 | reverse complement strand
GCAGGGAGGGTACCGGCGCTGGCCCTCTTGCTTCTACCGCGTGGTCCAAAGTGCTGCGGTTATTCTATGAATCCAGGTCTGATCGGCTACTCGAAATGTAGCAAATGTCCTACAAAATAGTCCTTATCAATCCGTCCGGTGACTTTCTGTATCTTCACGCCGAGATAAGGGGCATTTGATCAGAGGTAGGGGTTTGTCGCTATCGGGCAATAATTTGCCTAATAAAAATTAATATTTCTGACGTGGAGTGGGTTTGTTCGGTTTTGTTATTTTTGATATCTAATGTTCATGCCTGGGGCCTGGGGCCTGGGGCCTGGGCCATGCGGCGGGCGATTCGGGCATCGTCCGCCGCATGGGCCACGGGGAGGGGCGCGAAGGCGAGGTCGTGCCTTCGGCGAAGGGGGCTTACGACTTGCGTTCGATATCCACGTCGCTGGCCTGGGTGAAGTCGCCCAGGGCCATCATATGGCCGAGCTTGCCGGCCTTGGTGGAGAGGTAGTGCTCGTTATGGGGGTTGAGGCCGGTGGTCAGGGGCACCCGCTCGGCGACCGTGACGCCGGCCCGGGTCAGGGCATCCACCTTGCGCGGGTTGTTGGTCATCAAACGCAGGCCGGCGATGCCCAGGTGCTCGAGCATGGGCACGCAGAGGTCGTAGCGGCGCATATCGGCGCCGAAGCCGAGGCGTTCGTTGGCCTCCACGGTATCGGCGCCCTGGTCCTGAAGGTGGTAGGCACGGATCTTGTTGAGCAGGCCGATGCCACGACCCTCCTGGCGCAGGTAGAGCAGTACGCCGCGGCCCTCGGTGGCGATGCGCTTGAGGGCCTCCTGGAGCTGGTAGCCGCAGTCGCAGCGCATGGAGAAGAGGGCGTCGCCGGTCAGGCACTCGGAGTGCACGCGGCCCAGCACGGGCTCGCCGTCGCCGACCTCGCCCAGGGTCAGGGCGATATGGTCCTTGCCGGTGGCCTCGTCCTCGAAACCATGCATGGTGAAGGTCGCCCAGGGGGTGGGCAGCCGGGAGGCGGCGATGAATCGAATCGTCACGGGTTACCTCGTCGTACGGGCGGCGCTCGGGCGCCTGGCCAATCGCGCCATTCTAGCAGGATCGACGCCCCGGCTCACGGCCTCGGCGCCAGAGGAGCCGAGAAAGACGCTTCGCGTCGGTCTGGCCCTCTGATCGGCGTCGATACCCGAACCGGCGCGACACCGGGGTGGCTTCGGGTACAATGCGGGCAAATCTTGTCGAGAGTGAGCCCCCATGGAACTCAAGAACGATCGCTTCCTGCGCGCCCTGGCCCGTCAGCCGGTAGATCGCACCCCGGTATGGATGATGCGCCAGGCCGGCCGCTACCTGCCGGAGTATCGTGCCTCCCGGGCCGACGCCGGTAGCTTCATGGACCTGTGCCGCAACCACGACCTGGCCTGCGAGGTGACCCTGCAGCCCCTGGAGCGCTATCCTCTGGATGCCGCCATCCTCTTCTCGGATATCCTGACCATCCCCGACGCCATGGGCCTGGGGCTCTACTTCGAGACCGGCGAGGGGCCGAAATTCCGCAAGCCGGTGCGCACCCCCGAGGCCGTGGCGGCGCTGAGCGTGCCGGATGCCGAGCGCGACCTGGGCTATGTGATGAAGGCGGTCTCCACCATCCGCTCGGCGCTCAATGGCCGGGTGCCGCTGATCGGCTTCTCCGGCAGCCCCTGGACGCTGGCCACCTATATGGTCGAGGGCGCCTCCAGCAAGGACTTCCGGCATGTGAAGACCATGCTCTATGACACGCCGGACACCATGCACCGGCTGCTGGATACCCTGGCCCTGGCGGTCACCGACTACCTCAATGCGCAGATTCGCGCCGGCGCCCAGGCGGTGCAGATCTTCGATACTTGGGGCGGGGTGCTCTCCACCCCCGCCTACCTGGAGTTCTCGCTGCGTTACATGGAGCAGATCGTCGCCGGCCTCGAGCCCGGTCAGGACGGTCGCCGGGTGCCGGTGATCCTGTTCACCAAGAATGGTGGCCAGTGGCTGGAACATATCGCCGGTACCGGCTGCGACGCCCTGGGGCTGGACTGGACCACCGAGCTGGCCGATGCCCGGGCCCGGGTGGGTCACAAGGTGGCGCTGCAGGGCAACCTGGACCCCAATGTGCTGTTCGCCAAGCCCTCGGCGATTCGTGCCGAGGTGGCACGGATCCTCGACAGCTACGGCAGTGGCCCCGGCCATGTCTTCAATCTGGGCCACGGCATCAGTCAGTTCACCAACCCGGATCACGTCACGGCCTTCATGGACGCCCTGCACGAGCTGAGTCCCGCCTACCATGCCCGGATCGAACATGGCTGAGTGGCTGTGCCGCTGGCATCGCCGTCGCCGCCTCTGGGCGGTGGCGGCCCTGGCCACGGCCCTGCTGATCGCCCTCGGTAGCCTGACCCCGGGCAGCGAGATGCCCCAGGCCCTGCCCTGGGACAAGTTCAACCATTTCGTCGGCTATGCCGGCCTGGCGGGGCTCCTGGGCCTGGCCGGGTGGCGGTTGCCGATCGCTTTCCTGGGGGCCGTGCTCTACGGCATCGCCATCGAGGTGGCCCAGATTCCGGTGCCGGGCCGCAGCGGCGGCGACTGGTGGGATATCCTGGCCAATACCTTAGGCGCCAGCAGCGCCGTGCTGCTGCTGGCCGCGCTCCGCCGCCGTTTTCTGGGCTAGGCCCTCCTGGCCGCTCTCCACCGATAAACCGGCTGGGGCTCTCTCCCTCCTAACGTTGACCCCCCTGCCTCGCGTTTTTCCTTGCTTCGTCCAAGCTAGGAGGCTATCGGCCCCGGGGCCGATGCCCGACAACCCTTGGAGCAAGGATGACGATGATGCGAAGCATGGCAGTGCGATGGGGCGGGCCCCTGGTGGCCGGCCTGCTGGTGGCGGGGGCGGCGCAGGCGGCCACCCTGGATGAGGTGCGCGGGCGCGATGCCCTGCGTTGCGGCGTCAATGCCGCTCAGCCCGGCTTCTCGGCGCTGGATGACCAGGACGAGTACCAGGGGCTGGATACCGAGGTGTGCCGGGCGGTGGCCGCCGCCGTGCTGGGCGATGCCGACAAGGTGCAGTTTATCCCCCTGGACTCGGTGGAGCGCTTCGTGGCCATTCAGTCCGGGGAGGTGGACGTGCTGTCGCGCACCACGACCTGGACCTCCGGCCGCGATACCACCCTGGGCCTCAACTTCACCGGCGTCAGCTACTACGACGGCCAGGCCTTTATGGTGGCCAGCGACCTGGGCGTACAGAGTGCCCTGGCGCTGGATGGTGCCGCGGTCTGTACCCAGTCCGGGACCACCAGCGAGCTCAACCTGGCCGACTACTTCCGGGTCAACGGCATGAGCTACGATGCCGTGGTCTTCGACTCCCCCGAGCAGTCCATCGCCGGCTTCGAGGCCGGGCGCTGCGACGTACTCAGCTCCGATGCCTCCCAGCTCTATGCCCAGCGTATGCAACTGGCCGACCCGGACAGCGCCGTGGTGCTGCCGGAGGTGATCTCCAAGGAGCCGCTGGGGCCGGCGGTGCGCCAGGGCGACGATCAATGGTTCAACATCGTCAAGTGGTCGCTGTTCGCCATGCTCAATGCGGAGGAGCTGGGCATCGATCGCGACAACGTGGAGGCGATGCGCGACTCCGAGGACCCCGACGTGGCTCGCCTACTGGGCCGTGACGGCAACTATGGCGAGGGCATGGGGCTCGACGCCGATTGGGCCTACCGGATCATCGCTCAGGTGGGCAGCTACGGCGAAGTGTTCGAGCGCAACCTGGGGCAGGCGTCCGAGTTCAAGATCGCCCGGGGGCTCAATGCCCTGTGGCGGGACGGCGGCCTGCACTATGCGCCGCCGGTGCGCTAAGGCGGTGCGTCCGTAGTGGGCCTGGGCCGTAGCGTTGAAAGCCGCGGCTCATGCCCCGGGATGAACCTTGCTAAGGTCAGGCCAGGTGCCAGGCACCATCGATTGTCGATATCCAATCACGAGGAACTCCCATGCGCAGCGACAACAAGAACAAGCTGGTCCTTCTCACCTCCGCCGCCGCCCTGACCCTGGGCGCCGCCTCCCTGGCCTCGGCCCAGACCCTGGAGGCGACCCGGGATCGCGGCGCCGTCCAGTGCGGCGTCAGTGATGGCCTGCCGGGCTTCTCGGCTCCCGACGATACCGGCGAGTGGCGGGGCATCGACGTCGATGTCTGCCGTGCCGTGGCGGCGGCGGTGTTCGGCGATGCCGAGGCGGTGCGCTATATCTCCCTCAATGCGGTGGAGCGCTTCACCGCCCTGCAGTCCGGGGAGGTGGACGTGCTGTCACGCAACACCACCTGGACCACCACTCGCGACACCACCCTGGGCCTCAACTTCACCGGGGTGACCTTCTATGACGGCATCGGCTTCATGGTCAATCGCGACCTGGGGCTCTCCAGTGCCGAGGAGCTGGACGGGGCGGCCATCTGCGTGCAGTCGGGCACCACCACCGAGCTCAACGTGGCGGACTACTTCCGCGCCAACGACATGGCCTTCGATCCCATCGTCTTCGATACCTCCGAGCAGACCGTGGGCGGCTACGAGGCCGGGCGCTGCGATGTCCTGACTTCCGACACCTCCCAGCTGGCGGCGCTGCGCATCCAGCTCTCTGACCCGGACCAGTCGGTGATCCTGCCGGAGATCATCTCCAAGGAGCCGCTGGGGCCGGTGGTGCGCCAGGGCGACGATCAGTGGTTCAACATCGTCAAGTGGTCGCTGTTCGCCATGCTCAATGCCGAGGAGATGGGTATCACCAGCGACAACGTCGAGGCGATGCTCGAGTCCGAGGATCCCGACGTGGCCCGCCTGCTCGGCCAGGACGGCAACTATGGCGAGGGCATGGGGCTGTCCGCCGACTGGGCCTACCAGATCATCAAGCAGGTGGGTAACTACGGCGAGAGCTTCGAGCGCAACGTGGGCATGGACTCGCCGCTGGAGATCGAGCGCGGCATCAATGCGCTGTGGACCGAGGGCGGCATCCAGTACGCGCCGCCGATCCGCTGAGCACTGCGGCGGCCGTGGCCGGCCGCCGCCCCTGCTCGACCGGGGCGCCCCGTTACCCCGAGGGCGGCCCGGTATCCGGCTTGATGGATCCAGGCGGAGAGACCCTTGCCCATGGCTCAACGACCCCAGGCCCGCCCGGCGGGCCCTAAACCGCCTTTCTGGCGGGATCGCGCCAAGCGCGCCCTGATTTTCCAGCTGTTGCTGATCGCCGCCGTCGCCGGCTTCCTGGTCTATATCATCGGCAATACCCAGGACAACCTGGCGGCGCGAGGCATCACCACCGGCTTCGGTTTCCTCAATAACACCGCGGGCTTCGGCATCGTCCAGAGCCTGATCGATTACTCCTCCCAGAGCACCTATGGCCGTACCTTCGTGGTGGGCCTGCTCAATACCCTGCTGGTCTCGGCGCTGGGGGTGCTGGCGGCGACCCTGATCGGCTTCGTCGTCGGCATCGCCCGGCTCTCGCCCAACTGGCTGATCGCCCGGCTGGCCAGCGGCTATATCGAGGTGTTCCGCAACATCCCCCTGCTGCTGCAGATCTTCTTCTGGTACTTCGCGGTGTTGCGGGCCCTGCCGTCGGCCCGGGACAGCCTCTCCTTCGGCGAGGTGATCTTCCTCAACGTGCGTGGCCTCTATCTGCCGGAGCCGCAGTTCCTGTCCGGCTTCGGGTTGATCCCCCTGGCCACCCTGGTGGCGGTGGTGGCGAGCATCGCCCTGGTGATCTGGAACCGGCGTCGCCATGAGGCCACCGGCAAGCGCCTGCCCGCCTACTGGATTTCGGCGGGGCTGATCGTCGGGCTGCCGCTCCTGGTGTTGGTGGTGACCGGGGTGCCGGTGACCTGGGAGGTGCCGGAGCTGCGCGGCTTCAACTTCCGTGGCGGCATCACGGTGATCCCGGAGTTCCTGGCGCTGTGGCTGGCGCTGTCGATCTATACCGCCTCCTTTATCGCCGAGATCGTGCGCTCGGGGATCCAGGCGGTCTCCCATGGCCAGACCGAGGCGGCCCAGGCGCTGAGCCTGCCCCAGGGGCTGGTGCTGCGCCTGGTGGTGATCCCCCAGGCGCTGCGGGTGATCATCCCGCCGCTGACCAGCCAGTACCTCAACCTGATCAAGAACTCGTCGCTGGCCACCGCCATCGGCTACCCGGACCTGGTCTCGGTGTTCGCCGGTACCACCCTCAACCAGACCGGCCAGGCCATCGAGGTGATCGCCATGACCATGGCGGTCTATCTGACGATCAGCCTCCTGGTGTCGCTGTTCATGAACTGGTACAACGCCCGCGTGGCGCTGGTGGAACGCTAGGAGAGGCGCCATGACGATTCGACACGAGATGATTCCCGAGCGCCCGGCGCCGATCCGCACCGTGGGCCCCATCGCCTGGCTCAGGGCCAATCTGTTCAGCGGGCCGGTGAATACCCTCTTCACCCTGGTCGGCCTCTACCTGCTCTATGTGCTGCTGGCGCCGACGATCCAGTGGGCCTTTATCAACGCCGACTGGGTGGGCACCAGCCGCGACGACTGCTCCCGGGAGGGGGCCTGTTGGGTGTTCGTCAATGCCCGCCTCGGCCAGTTCATCTATGGCCTCTATCCGGGCAGCGAGATCTGGCGGGTCAATACGGTGTTCGCCAGCTTCGCGGCGCTGATCGCCTGGCTGGCGATCCCGCGACTGCCCGCCAAGCGCTGGGTGGCCATCGCCACCCTGCTGGCCTTCCCGGTGTTCGCCTACGTGATGCTCTACGGCGGCTACTTCGGCCTGCGGGTGGTGGAGACCCACCGCTGGGGCGGGCTGATGCTGACCCTGATCCTCGCCGTGGTGGGCATGGTGGCGGCCCTGCCCATCGGCATCCTGCTGGCGCTGGGGCGGCGCTCCCAGATGCCCATCGTCAAGAGCTTCTGCGTGGTCTTCATCGAGTTCTGGCGAGGGGTGCCGCTGATCACCATCCTGTTCATGGCCTCGGTGATGCTGCCGCTGTTCATGCCCACCGGGGTCAGCGTCGATCGCCTGCTGCGGGCGCTCATCGGCATCACCCTCTTCCAGAGCGCCTACATGGCCGAGGTGATACGCGGCGGCCTGCAGGCGATTCCCCGGGGTCAGGAGGAGGCCGCTGCGGCACTCGGCATGAACTACTGGATGCGCATGGGCCTGATCGTGCTGCCCCAGGCGCTGAAGATGATGATCCCCGGCATCGTCAACACCTTTATCTCGCTGTTCAAGGACACCACCCTGGTGATGATCATCGGCCTCTTCGACCTGCTGGGGATCGTCCAGGCGGCGCTGTCGGACTCCCGCTGGCTGGGCTTCGCCCTGGAGGGCTATGTGTTCGCGGCGTTCATGTTCTGGGTCTTCTGTTTCAGCATGTCCCGCTATAGCCAGTACCTGGAACGCAAGCTGCATACCGGCCACAAGCGGTAGCCAGGCGCCCACCGACTCGAGGAGCGACAACAATGAGTGAACAGGCAACGCAAACCGGCGCCGCGACCCCCATGGTGGAGATGCGCGGTGTCAACAAGTGGTACGGCGACTTCCATGTGCTGCGGGATATCGATCTCACCGTGAGCCGTGGCGAGCGCATCGTCATCTGTGGACCGTCCGGTTCCGGCAAGTCGACGCTGATCCGCTGCATCAACCACCTGGAGGAGCACCAGCAGGGCGAGATCGTGGTCGGCGGCGTGCCGCTGACCCAGGACGTCAAGCGCATCGAGCAGATCCGCCGCAGCGTGGGCATGGTCTTCCAGCATTTCAACCTCTTTCCCCACCTGACGGTGCTGGAGAACTGCTGTTTGTCGCCCATGTGGGTGCAGAAGAAGCCGCGTCGGGAGGCGGAGGCCCAGGCCATGCAGTACCTGGAGCGGGTGCAGATCGCCGAGCAGGCCAGGAAATACCCGGGGCAGCTCTCCGGCGGCCAGCAGCAGCGGGTGGCCATCGCCCGCTCGCTGTGCATGCACCCGGAGGTGATGCTCTTCGACGAGCCGACCTCGGCGCTGGACCCGGAGATGATCAAGGAGGTACTGGATGTCATGGTCGAGCTGGCCCGGGAGGGCATGACCATGCTCTGCGTGACCCACGAGATGGGCTTCGCCAAGACCGTGGCCGACCGGGTGATCTTCATGGACCAGGGGCAGATCATCGAGGAGAACGCCCCGGAGCCCTTCTTCAACGATCCCCAGTCGGAGCGAACCCGGCTGTTCCTTAGCCAGATCCTCGGCCACTAGGCCTTACGAAATCGGTCTGCGCTCGCCTCAGGAGAGGCGCGGTTCGCCCCTGTCGTCGGCCGTGTCGATGCCGGCCCGGAAGTTCAGGGTCGGTTCGCTGGCCTCCTGGCGCACCCGGGCCTCGCCGAGGACCTCGTCCTCCAGTGCGACCCGGCGGGCCTCGCTGGTCCAGGCGCTGTCCGGGTCGTGTACGGCGGGGCGGCGCGCATAGGAGCGGGTCATCACCGCCTGGGGGGCGAAGCCACCCTGCCGGGCCGCCAGGTGGTAGGGCAGCAGCCACAGCTCCAGCAGCAGGCGCGCCGCCACCATGGCCAGCAGCAGCAGGCCACCGCCCAGGGCCAGGGCGGGCCAGACCGCCCACCAGGTGGTGTCGGTCAGCCAGGGGGTCCGTGGCAGCAGGCGACTCAGGCCATAGGCGAGCAGGCCCAGTTGCAGCAGCAGGTGACAGAACAGCAGGGTGGAGCGGGGCAGGGGGTGACGTGGAAAGAGGAATCGACGCATGGCTAGCCTTCCTGGAGTTGGCGGTGCGGAGACGGTCGGCATCCTGCCGATGGCGGCATGCTACCCCAGTTCCCGGGCCTGCGCAGCTACCGCGATGCGGGAAGTTGACGCCTTCCCCAGCCCTTGCCACGCTCCATAGGAGGCCTCCGGCCTCGTTCCCTGAGTCTTGCCAAGGAGTTCCCATGACGACCTATATCGTGGTGGCCGATGCGGCCCGGGCCCGCGTCTTTACCCGTGAGGGACTGAAGCTGGAAGAGAAGGAGAGCCTGGTACATGCCGAGGGGCGATTGCATGAGGGGGACCTGGTCACGGATGGCGGCGGCGAGGTGCATGAGTCCATGGCGCGCACCTCACGCACCTCCGGGGGCGAGAACGTCGCCTCTCATCACCATGCGGAGATCTTCGCCAAGCAGGTGGCGGAGTGCATCTATCGTGCCCGGGTCGGCAACCATCTGCGCAAGTTGATCCTGGTAGCGCCACCGCGCTTCCTGGGTATCCTGCGTGACAAGCTGGACGACGCGACGCACAAGCTGCTGATCCACTCCCTGCCCAAGGACCTTTCCAAGGCGTCTCTGGCGGATATCCAGGAGGCGGTCAGCGATATGCGTTAAAGCTTGTTCGACAAAGGTCGATAACCTGCTCGTGCTCGCCGGTACATGGCCCCCGTGTGCCGGCGATAATACTTTTGACGAGCGAGACCCGCATGCCGACCTCCCTGCGAACCCGTATCCTGATCGCCGCCGTGGTGGTGATCACCCTGGCCCTGGCGATCAATGGCGTGGCCAGTTACCTCACCCTCCAGTCCCATAACGACCGCCAGATCGCCCGGCAGCTCGATGCTACCGCCGAGGGGCATGCCCAGGCCGTGGGCGAGTGGGTCGAGGCGCGTCAGGCCATGGTCGCCGCCGCCGAGGGCGCCGTCTCCGGCGACAATCCCCTACCGGCGCTCCTGCAGCTGGAGGCGTCAGGAGGCTTCATGGCGACCTATGTGGCCGATGCACGCAGCGGTGAGCTGATCTCATCCGATGGCTGGGAGCCCCCCGCCGACTACGATCCCCGCCGTCGTGCCTGGTATCAGCAGGCCGAGGCCGCCGGCGACACCATCGTGACCCTTCCCTATATCGACAGTGGAACGGGGCAACTGGTGGTGACCATCGCTCATCCCTTCGGCCAAGGAGGGCGCCTGGAGGCGGTCGTGGGTGGCAATATCACCATCGATACCATCGTCGAGGGAGTGGCCGAGATCCGTCCCTCCCCGGAGAGCTTCGCCTTCCTGGTGGCCGGCGATGGCACCCTGATCGCCCACCCGGACCCCGCCCTGGCGCTGGAGCCCGCCAGCCGCCTTAACCCGACCCTGGAGGCCGCCTTCCTGGGAGAACTGGCCGGCGCCGAGGCGCCGCCGGTGTTGAGTCTGGCCGGTCGGGACCGGCTGCTGGGCAGCCGGGCCATCGCCGGTACCGATTGGCAGCTGGTGGTGGCCCTGGACGAACGCGAGGCCACCGCCGGGCTGCGTGCCATCCTCGGCACCTCGGCCCTGACCCTGGTGCTGGTGGCCCTGGGGGCGGTGCTGGTGTTGGGGGCCCTGCTCAAGGTGGTGTTCCGCCGCCTGCAGCTGGCCCGGGACGCCATGCAGGACGTGGCCAGCGGCGAGGGCGACCTGACCCGGCGCCTGCCGGAGGAAGGGCGGGACGAGGTGGCGCAGATCGCCCAGGCCTTCAATCGCTTCGTGGCCAAGATGGAGGCGGTGATGCTGACCATCCGCGACAGCAGCGAGTCGGTGCGCATCGCCGCCAATGAGATCGCCAGCGGCGGCCAGGACCTGTCGCGGCGCACCGATAGTGCCGCCTCCAGCCTGCAGCAGACCTCTGCCTCCATGGAGGAGATCACCGGCACCGTGGCGCAGACCGCCGACTCCGCCCAGGAGGCCAACCAGCTGGCCCTCTCCGCCTCCCGGGTGGCGGCCCGGGGCGGCGAGGTGGTGGGCGAGGTGGTCACCACCATGGACGCCATCGGCGACTCCTCGCGGCAGATCGCCGAGATCGTCAACGTCATGGATGGCATCGCCTTCCAGACCAATCTGCTGGCACTGAATGCCTCGGTGGAGGCGGCCCGGGCCGGGGAGCAGGGGCGCGGTTTCGCGGTGGTGGCCGGCGAGGTGCGCAACCTGGCCAGCCGCTCGGCCTCCGCGGCCCAGGAGATCAAGGCACTGATCGAGGCCTCGGACGGCCGGGTCAAGGACGGCACCAGCCTGGTGGCCCAGGCCGGCGAGACCATGCAGGAGATCGTCGCCAGCGTGACCCGGGTCACCGATGTGCTGGGCGAGATCAATGCCGCGGCCGGCGAGCAGCGCGACGGCATCGGTCAGGTCAATGTGGCGGTCACCGAGCTGGACAGCATGACCCAGCAGAACGCCGCCCTGGTGGAGGAGTCCACCACCGCCGCCGAACGACTCAAGGAGCAGGCGGATCGCCTGGCCCAGGCCGTCGGCGCCTTTACCCTGTCGCAACCGGCCCCATCGGGGGCACCGAGCCTGGCGGGGAACATTCGGACCCGGAACTACGGAGCGCACGAGTCCTTTTCGTGAAAGCGCGTTAGTCGCAGAAATTAAAGCTCGTCGGGTCGGCAGCCGATACCTAGGTCTAATGCCGGCCCGTGGCACCCGTGGGACGGCGCTGACAACAACTCCCCGACCCGACGAGCGAGACCCGCATGCCGACCTCCCTGCGAACCCGTATCCTGATCGCCGCCGTGGTGGTGATCACCCTGGCGCTGGCGATCAATGGTATCGCCAGTTATTTCACCCTCCAGTCCCATAATGACCGCCAGATCGCCCAGCAGCTCGATGCCACCGCCGAGGGGCATGCCCAGGCCGTCGGCGAGTGGATCCAGGCGCGCCAGGCCATGGCCGCCGCCGCCGAGGGCGCCCTGAGCGAGGCGCCCCTGGGGGCCCTGCAGCAACTGGCCGCCTCCGGTGGGTTCCTGTCCACCTATGTGGCCGACCCCGGTACCGGTGACATGGTGACCTCCGACGGCTGGGTGCCTCCCGCCGACTATGATCCCCGGGTGCGGCCCTGGTATCAGCGGGCCGAGGCGGTCGGCGACACCGTCGTCACCCTCCCCTACGTGGATGCCAACACCGGCCAGCTGGTGGTGACCATCGCTCACCCCTTCTACCAGGGGGGGCGGCTGGAAGCGGTGCTGGGCGGCGATATCGTCATCGATACCATCGTCGAGGGGGTGGCCGGGATCCGTCCCTCCCCGGAGAGCTTCGCCTTCCTGGTGGCCGGCGACGGCACCCTGATCGCCCACCCGGACCCCGCCCTGGCGCTGGAGCCCGCCAGCCGCCTTAACCCGACCCTGGAGGCCGATTTCCTGAATGGGTTGTCCGGCGCGAGCGTGCCGCCGCGGCTGAGCCTGGATGGCCGGGATCGGCTGCTGGGCAGCCGGGCCATCGCCGGTACCGACTGGCAGCTGGTGGTGGCCCTGGACGAACGCGAGGCCACCGCCGGGCTGCGTGCCATCCTCGGCACCTCGGCCCTGACCCTGGTGCTGGTGGCCCTGGGGGCGGTGCTGGTGCTGGGGGCCCTGCTCAAGGTGGTGTTCCGCCGCCTGCAGCTGGCCCGGGACGCCATGCAGGACGTGGCCAGCGGCGAGGGCGACCTGACCCGGCGCCTGCCGGAGGAAGGGCGGGACGAGGTGGCGCAGATCGCCCAGGCCTTCAATCGCTTCGTGGCCAAGATGGAGGCGGTGATGCTGACCATCCGCGACAGCAGCGAGTCGGTGCGCATCGCCGCCAATGAGATCGCCAGCGGCGGCCAGGACCTGTCGCGGCGCACCGATAGTGCCGCCTCCAGCCTGCAGCAGACCTCTGCCTCCATGGAGGAGATCACCGGCACCGTGGCGCAGACCGCCGACTCCGCCCAGGAGGCCAACCAGCTGGCGCTCTCCGCCTCCCGGGTGGCGGCCCGGGGCGGCGAGGTGGTGGGCGAGGTGGTCACCACCATGGACGCCATCGGCGACTCCTCGCGACAGATCGCCGAGATCGTCAACGTCATGGATGGCATCGCCTTCCAGACCAACCTGCTGGCACTGAATGCCTCGGTGGAGGCGGCCCGGGCCGGCGAGCAGGGCCGCGGCTTCGCGGTGGTGGCCGGCGAGGTGCGCAACCTGGCCAGCCGCTCGGCCTCCGCGGCCCAGGAGATCAAGGCACTGATCGAGGCCTCGGACAGCCGCGTCAAGGACGGCACCCGCCTGGTGGCCCAGGCCGGCGAGACCATGCAGGAGATCGTCGCCAGCGTGACGCGGGTCACCGATGTGCTGGGCGAGATCAATGCCGCGGCCGGCGAGCAGCGTGACGGCATCGGTCAGGTCAACGTGGCGGTCACCGAGCTGGACAGCATGACCCAGCAGAACGCCGCCCTGGTGGAGGAGTCCACCACCGCCGCCGAACGACTCAAGGAGCAGGCGGATCGCCTGGCCCAGGCCGTCGGCGCCTTTACCCTTTCCCAGTCTGCCGCCCAGCCGAGCCTGCCCAGGCCTTCGGCGGCCGCGGCGCCTTCCCAGGAGTTGGAGCATGCATTTTAGATCCCTGCGCTGGTTCGTGGTGACCCTGGCCGGCGCCTGCCTGCTGGTGGTGGCCCTGGCCCTGGTGGCCTATGCCCTGGTCGCCTCGTCGCGGACCCAGCAGACGGTGGCGACCCATACCCAGGGGTTGCTGGAGGCGGGCATCGACGAGCGCCTGGCGGTGCTGGCCCAGGCCCAGGCGGTAGAGGTGCGTCGGCGTCTCGAGGAACCGCTACGGGTCGCCGAGATGCTCGCCCAGACCAATGCCCTGATGGGCCGTGAAGATGCCCAGGGGCGCCCCTTGCTGTGGATGGATCGGGACGAGCTCTCCACCCTGATGCGCGAGACCCTGGCGGCCTACCCGGACCTGGTGGATGTCTATATCGGCTGGGAGCCCGATGCCTTCGACGTGGACCGCTACCATGCCGGACGCGAGGCGGAGGGCTATGAACAAGAGACCGGTCGCTTCATGCCCTGGTGGTACCGGGACGCCGATGGCGTCATCGACGTCTTGCCGCTGGGGGATATGGAGAGCGAGGCGATCCTGCCCAGCGGTATCCGCGAGGGGGAGTACTACCTTTGCGTGCGGGAGAACGAGGCGCCCTGCATCATCGACCCGGCCGCCTACGAGTTCGGCGACCAGATGCTGATGGTCACCTCCTTCAATGTGCCGGTGATGGTGGAGGGGGAGTTCCGTGGCGTGGCCGGCGCCGACCTCTCGGTGGGCTTTATCCAGGGCCTGCTGGAGGCGGCCAATGCCGAGCTCTATGACGGCGCCGGCGAGATGGCCCTGGTGGCCGCCGGTGGCGGCATGGTGGCCCACACCGGTGCCGCGGACCGCCTCGGTGAGCCGGCCGCGGCGGTGATGGGGGACGCGGTGGCGGGTCGCCTGGCCGAGGCGCGTGCCTCGGGGCAGATGGTCGGCGTCGAGGCCGAGGGCCTGCTCGAGCGCTACCTGCCGTTTCGCATCGGCGATACCCCGACCCAGTGGACCCTGGCCATCCGCCTGCCGGAATCGGCGGTGCTGGCCGAGCTCAACGCCCTGCAGGGCGTGCTCGCCGAGCAGCGCCGCAACGACGCCCTGGGCATGAGCCTGGTGGGGGCCCTGCTGGCGGTACTGGGGCTGCTGGCCCTGGCCTGGGTCGGCGGGCGTATCGCCCGGCCGCTGCGTGAACTGGCGGGCCGCATGCAGGAGATCGCCTCCGGCGACGGCGACCTGACCCAGCGCCTGCCGGTGAAGGGCCGTGACGAGGGGGCCCAGTTGGCCACCCAGTTCAACGCCTTCGCCGACAAGATCCACGATGTGCTGGTCGAGGTGCGCCGCAGCAGCGACTCGGTGCGCGTCGCCGCCGCGGAGATCGCCAGCGGCGGCCAGGACCTGTCGCGGCGCACCGATAGCGCCGCCTCCAGCCTGCAGCAGACCTCTGCCTCCATGGAGGAGATCACCGGCACCGTGGCGCAGACCGCCGACTCCGCCCAGGAGGCCAACCAGCTGGCGCTCTCCGCCTCCCGGGTGGCGGCCCGGGGCGGCGAGGTGGTGGGCGAGGTGGTCACCACCATGGACGCCATCGGCGACTCCTCGCGACAGATCGCCGAGATCGTCAACGTCATGGATGGCATCGCCTTCCAGACCAACCTGCTGGCACTGAATGCCTCGGTGGAGGCGGCCCGGGCCGGGGAGCAGGGGCGCGGTTTCGCGGTGGTGGCCGGCGAGGTGCGCAACCTGGCCAGCCGCTCGGCCTCCGCGGCCCAGGAGATCAAGGCACTGATCGAGGCCTCGGACGGCCGGGTCAAGGACGGCACCAGCCTGGTGGCCCAGGCCGGCGAGACCATGCAGGAGATCGTCGCCAGCGTGACCCGGGTCACCGATGTGCTGGGCGAGATCAATGCCGCGGCCGGCGAGCAGCGCGACGGCATCGGTCAGGTCAACGTGGCGGTCACCGAGCTGGACAGCATGACCCAGCAGAACGCCGCCCTGGTGGAGGAGTCCACCACCGCCGCCGGTCATCTCCAGGAGCAGGCAGACCGCCTGGCCGAGATCGTCGGCGGCTTTACCCTGCGCATGGAGGCCCCGTCGGCGACGTCGCTGGCGGCCCCCGAGGAGGCGCCACGGCGGCTCCCCGAGCGGGTCTGAAGCGTCGATCGTGGAACACGCCAAGCCCCGGGCCATTCGCCCGGGGCTTGGCGTTTTCGGTGGCGGGGGGCAGGCCTCAGGGGTAATAGGGCAGGGCGATCTGGTCGCTGCGCTCGACGCCCTCGGTCAGTTGACGGCACAGCTTGAGGAACTCGCGCATCCCGGTGGTCAGGTACTTGTGGCGGTGCCAGATAAAGGCGAACTGGCGGCGCAGGTCCAGCTCCGGGGTGGCGATGGGCACCAGGCTGCCGCGGCGGAAGGCATCGCGCAGCGCCAGCCGAGACACGCAGCCGATGCCCAGCCCCGACTCCACGGCACGCTTGATGCCCTCGGTATGCTCCAGTTCCAGCAGGGTATTGAAGCGCCCGCGGCGGTGACGGGCGGCATGCTCCAGGGTCAGGCGGGTGCCGGAGCCCGGCTCGCGCATGATCCAGGCCTCGCGCATCAGCCGCTCCAGGGGCACCGCCTCGGCCCCCGCCAGGGGATGCTCCGGGCCGCAGAACACCACCAGCTCGTCCTCCACCCAGGACTGCATCACCAGGTCCTCGTGCTGACAGTCCCCCTCGATCAGTCCCAGGTCCAGCTCGTGCTGGACGATGCGTTCGATGATGCCCTGGGTATTGCGCACCGAGAGGCGCACCCGGCTGCCCGGATGGCGCTGCATGAAATCGCCGATCAGCAGGGTGGCCAGGTAGTTGCCGATGGTCAGGGTGGCGCCCACGTCCAGGGAGCCGACGCCATGCTGGCCGCGCAGCAGCTCCTCGATCTCCTCGGCGCGGTCGAGCAACGCCACCGCCTTGGGCAGCAACTGGAAGCCCAGGGCATTGAGCTTGAGGCGCTTGCCGATACGGTCCAGCAACTGGCAGTCGAACTGGCGCTCCAGCTCCGCCAGGGCGGTGCTGGCCGCCGACTGGGAGAGGGCCAGGGCGCGGGCCGCCCGGGAGACGCTCTCATGCTGGGCCACGGCCACGAAGACCTCCAGCTGTCGCAGGGTATAGCGCATGCTCGCTTCACTCGGCAGGTTTGTTTATCTACATTATAGATAAGCTTTATCCATACAATCCATTTAACAGATATGGCGTCGGCTCTTAGAATTAGCGCAAAGATCAGCTTAGTCGCCTTATGCGCTAATCGAATATGAGAAGGAGTCGGTCGTGAGCAAGTTTGCCTCGGAAGAAGTCTTGAGCGTCCATCACTGGAACGACACCCTGTTCAGCTTCCGCACTACCCGGGAGCGCAGCCTGCGCTTCAAGAACGGCCAGTTCGTGATGATCGGCCTGGAGGTGGATGGCAAGCCGCTGATGCGCGCCTACTCCATCGCCAGCCCCAATTACGAGGATCACCTGGAGTTCTTCAGCATCAAGGTGCCGGACGGCCCCCTGACCTCGCGGCTCCAGCACCTCAAGGTGGGCGACCATATCATGGTCAGCCGCAAGCCCACCGGCACCCTGGTCACCGACGACCTGCTGCCGGGGCGTAACCTCTACTTCCTCTCTACCGGTACGGGCCTTGCGCCCTTCATGAGCCTGATCCAGGACCCGGAAGTCTACGAGCGCTTCGAGAAGGTCGTGCTGATCCACGGCGTGCGTACCGTCAGCGAGCTGGCCTACGCCGACTTCATCACCAAGGAGCTGCCGGCCCACGAGTACCTGGGTGAGGAGATCAGCGAGAAGCTGGTCTACTACCCCACCGTGACCCGCGAGGAGTTCCACACCATGGGCCGCCTCACCGACCATATCCGCAGCGGCAAGCTGTTCGAGGACACCGGCCTGCCGCCCATCGATCCCAAGCAGGATCGCGCCATGATCTGCGGCAGCCCGGCGATGCTCGACGAGACCAGCGCCCTGCTCGACGACCTGGGCTTCAAGATCTCCCCGCGCATGGGTGAGCCCGGCGACTACGTGATCGAGCGCGCCTTCGTCGAGAAATAATTCCCGGCTGCGCCGGGAGCTTTAAGCCATAAGCTGGAAGCTGGAAGAAAACCCTTGACCCCAGGGTTGGCTGGATAATGCTGCCTTCCAGCTTCCCGCCGGCGCCCAGGCTGGTAGAATGCCGCCACTCACTCTCGTGAAGGCGCTGCCGTGTTGACCCAGCTAGCCGAGCGTGTCGCTCGTCACCTCGAGGCCTCTCCTCGGACCCCCAAGTACCTCTGCCTGCGCGACGCCCTGATCGAGCTGATCAACGAGGGCGAACTGCCCGAGGGCACCCGGCTGCCCACCGAGCAGGCCCTGGCCGAGGCGTTGCCGCTGAGCCTGGGCACGGTACAGAAGGCGCTGCGTGACCTGGTGGAGAGCGGCGAGCTCACGCGCCGCCGGCGCCTGGGCACCTTCGTGGCCGGCGGCGACCACCGCCGCGAGATCACCACCCCGGCCTTCCACTTCCTGCGCCCCGATGGCTCCCCGGTCAAGCTGGTGTTTATTCGCCTGCTCAAGCGCGAGGCTCTGACTCGCCAGGGTGCCTGGGAAGCGGTGCTGGGAAGTTGCCAGAGCGGCTACCTGCACCTGGTACGCCAGGACCGCATCGACGGCACCTTCGACTGCTATACCGAGATCTACCTGCGTGCCGATCAGGCCGGCGAGCTGATGCGTCTGCCCGCCGAGGCCCTGGAGCACGAAAGCGTCCTGCCGCTGCTGCAGCGCCTGGGGGTGGCGCCGACCCTGGCCGATAACCGCATCGGCCAGGGGCGCCTGCCCAAGGCGGTGGCGCGGGCCATCGTGCCGGAGCTGGCCGAGGCCCCGCCCCCCGGGATGCGCCTGGAGACCCGCTATCAGGACGGCGAGCGGCGCACCCTGGCGTGGCAGATTATGTACATTCCCCCCAACGACTACCGGCTGACCCTCACCACTCAACTCCGCCAGCTCGCCGAAGGGTAGAACCCATCTGCCCGGCAGATCATGTCCTGTTACCACCCCGCCCCCAACGACTACCGGCTGACCCTCACCACTCAATTCCGCCAGCTCGCGGAAGGGTAAAGCCCATCTGCCCGGCAGCTCCTGTCCTGTTACCCCCTCCGCCCCCAATGACTACCGCCTGACCCTGACCACCCAGTTAACCAAGCTGGAAGCCTGAAGAGCGGCGCTTCGCGCCTGGAAGCTGGAAGAAATACCCGGCCCGGCTTCGCCGGGAGTGGTAAGCCTTAAGCTTGAAGCTGGAAGAAAATCCTTGGCGCTGGCTTTGGTGGCAACATGCTGCCTTCCAGCTTCCAGCTTCCAGCTGGTGTGGCCCTTGCGTCCCCTTCTCATGAATACTATATAGTATTGACAGGCGGGGCGGCTCGACTATACTCGCCTACATAGGATCAAATAATAAATCGTGTTTCATTACTGATACGCGAGCACGGACGACCCACGCATCCAATGATGAGGACGACCCCATGAGTTGGACCCCTGTCTGCAAGACCGATCAGGTGCAGGAAGACTTCCCCTTCTCCGCCAAGCTGGGCGACAAGGAGATCGGCGTCTATGTGCTGGACGGCGAGTACTACGCCCTCGAGGACGTCTGCCCCCACGCCTATGCGCTGCTCTCCCAGGGCTTCGTCGAGGATGGCCAGGTGGAGTGCCCGCTCCACGAGGCGGTATTCGACATCAAGACCGGCAAGTGTCTGCGCGAGCCCGCCGACCGGGACCTGCACGTCTACCCGGTACGCATCATCGACGACGAAATTCAGCTGCAAGTCAGCGAGGAGGCCTGAGCCCATGTCCACCCCCCTCGACCACAATCCCGAGCTCAAGACCTGGGCCCGCATCATCCCCTCCTCGGAGCCGGGTCAGGGCCATATCGAACGCCCCGGCGGCTTCGATAACCGGGTCTGGCAGAACCGCCAGCGCGCCCCGGAGGCCTTCGAACTGGCCCTGGTGGCGGCCCTGGAGGCCGTCTTCGAGAGCGGTGCCAGCGAGCTCGATGAGGTGATCGCCGGGCTCAATGCCCGCCATAGCCAGGATCGCCAGGGCCAGCCCTGGACCGAGGAGAGCTTCCTCCAGGAGATGGCGGTGCTGGGTCAGTAAGGCCGCGCCCCGAGACAACGACAATCAAGGTGAGAGAGATGACGACAGCCGCTTCCATGGACGCCGACGTCCAAGACTATCTCGATACCGGCCTGCGCTCCCTGTGGTACCCGGTGGTGGCCAGCTGGGAGGTGGGCAGTAACCCCCTGGGCATTACCCGCCTGGGCGAGAACCTGGCCCTGTGGCGCGATCATGACGGCGTGGTGCATGCCATCGAGGATCGCTGCCCCCACCGCGGCGCCCGCCTCTCCAAGGGCTGGAACCTGGGCAACCGCCTGGCCTGCTGGTACCACGGCGTCGAGGTGGACGGCGAAGGCACCGTCTGCGACGTGCCGGCGATCAGCAACAGCCCCATGGTGGGCACCTCCTGCGTGCGTCACTACCCGGTGCAGGAGGCCCATGGCACCATCTTCGTCTTCTTCGGCACTACCCCGGACGAGGAGCCGCCGGCGCTGGAGCTGCCCGAGCAGCTCACCGACGAGGCCACCTATGGCAACTTCCTGTGCACCGCCACCTGGAAGTGCAACTACCAGTATGCGGTGGATAACGTCATGGACCCCATGCACGGCACCTACCTGCATGCGGATTCCCACTCCATGGCCGAGGGCGACCGCCAGGCGGAGATGGTGCTGGAGCCCACCGCGACCGGCTTCGTCTTCAAGAAGACCGGCCAGACCGGGGTCAACTTCGACTGGGTGGAGTACGGTAACAGCGGGGCCCTCTGGCTGCGCCTGTCGATTCCTTACCAGCAGCGCTTCGGGCCGGGCGGTCCCTTCTGGATCGTCGGCATGGCGGTGCCCGAAGACAAGGAGCACACCCGGGTCTTCTTCTGGCGGGTGCGCAAGGTCGACGGTTGGCAGCGCCAGGTGTGGCGTTTCTTCTACCGCACCAAGCTCGAGGGCCTGCACTGGGACGTGCTGGAGCAGGATCGCGTCATCCTCGAGAACCTGGCGCCGGACGCCCGTCACCACGAGAACCTCTACCAGCACGACGTGGGCCTCTCGCGGCTGCGTCGGGTGATGCTGAAGATGGCCAAGGCGCAGCTCGCCAAGCGCCAGGAGGCGGCCTGAGATGGCCGGGCAGGGGCTGGCCGGCAAGCGGCTGATGATCACCGGCGCTGCCCGCGGCCTGGGGCGTAGCATCGCCGAGGCCGCCGCCGCCGAAGGCGCGCGCCTGGTGATCAGCGATATCCTCGAGGCGGAGCTGACCCAGACCGCCGCGGCGCTGCGCGAGGGCGGCGCCGAGGTGGAGGCGCTGGTGATCGATCAGGGCGATGCCGCCTCCATCGAGTCGGGCCTGGCGCGGGTCGCCGAGGGCGGGGCCCTGGATGGCCTGGTCAATAACGCCGCCATCGCCACCAATGTGGGCGGCAAGACCCTGGACGAGTACGACCCCGAGCTGTGGGACCGGGTCATGGCGGTGAACGTGCGCGGGGTCTGGCAGATGACCCGGGCGGCGCGGCCACTGCTGGCCCAGGCCAAGCGCGGCAAGGTGGTCAATGTGGCCTCCGATACCGCCCTCTGGGGGGCGCCGCGGCTGATGGCCTATGTGGCCAGCAAGGGCGCGGTGATCTCGATGACCCGGGCCATGGCCCGGGAGCTGGGCGAGCAGGGCATCTGCATCAACGCCATCGCCCCGGGGCTGACCCACTGCGAGGCCACCGAGTACGTGCCCGAGGAGCGCTACGCCTACTATGCCGCCGGGCGCGCCCTCAAGGAGGAACAGCACCCCCGGGACATCGACGGCACCGTGCTCTACCTGCTCTCGGACTGGTCGAACTTCGTGACCGGTCAGCTGATCCCCATCAACGGCGGCTTCGTCTTCAACTAGGGGGAAAGGACCATGTCCAGCGAGGAGATTTCCCGCATCGTGGTGATCGGCGGTGGCCAGGCCGGCGGCTACGCCTGCAAGGCGCTGCGCGGCGAGGGCTATGCCGGCCGGCTCACGGTGGTGGCCGACGAGCCCCACGACTTCTACGAACGCCCGCCGCTCTCCAAGGGCGTGGTCACCGCGGACGAGCCGCTGCCGCGGCTCTTCCCGGAGGACAGCCTGGCGGCCCTCGATATCGACTGGCGGCGCCCCCGGCGGGCCTCGGCCATCGATCGCCAGGCCCAGGAGGTGGTGCTCGACGACGGCGAGCGCCTGCCCTACGACCGCCTGCTGATCGCCACCGGCAGCCGGCCACGGCTGCCGGTACCCGAGTGGGCGGAGATCGACCATGTCATGACCTTGCGCACCTGGGACGACGCCACCCGGCTTAAGGCACGGCTCGGCGAGAGTCGACGCCTGGGGGTGATCGGTGGCGGCTGGATCGGCCTGGAGGTGGCCTCCAGCGCCCGCAAGCTGGGTCTCGAGGTGGATGTCTTCGAGCGCGCCCCGGCCCTCTGCGGACGCAGCGTGGGACCGGAGGTGGCCGAGGCGATCCGCGAGCTCCATGAGCGCCACGGCGTGGGCCTGGCGCTGAACCGCCAGGAGATCCAACTGAGCGAGGCGGCCGATGGACGGGTGACGATCACCGCCGATGGGGAAGCCCGCGCGCCCTACGACCTGGTGGTGGTGGGTGTCGGCGTCGAGATCAACCTTGAGCTGGCTCGCGACGCGGGTCTGCGCACCGAGCAGGGCATCGTGGTGGACGCCGCCGGCCAGACCTCGGACCCACGGATCTTCGCCGCCGGCGACGTCTCCCAACACCCCCAGTTGGGGCTCTGCCTGCAGTCCTGGGCCTATGCCCAGAACCAGGCCCGGGTGGTGGCCGAGGCCATGCTCGGCCAGGCGGCCCACTACGACGAGCCGGCCTGGCTCTGGTCCGATCAGCACGGGGTCAATATCCAGATCCTCGGCGTGCCGAGCGGCGAGCTCCGGTGCGTGGTGCGCCGGGAGGCCCAGGGGCCGGTGTTCTTCTATCTCGATGACGCCCAGCGCCTGGTGCAGATGGTGGCCTTCGACCAGCCGCGGGCCATCAAGCTGGGCAAGCGCTGGATCGCCGCCGGTCGGGTGCTGGATGCTGGCGAGCTGGCCGACCCCGACTTCAACCTGATGTCGCTGCGCTAAGCGCCTGATCGGGGAGGGGGCCGTGCCTCCTCCCGCCTCGGGAGTCCTTATGCTGATCCCGTCCCGCTATGGTCACTGGGTCGTCTCCGTGCTGATGACCACTTATATGGCGGGGCTGATGACCCTGGCCATCACCCTCGTCAATACCGGCCTGGATGGCGCTTTCCTCGGTCGCTGGGGGCGTTCCTTCCTGATCTCCTGGCCCATCGCCTTCGGCCTGATCACCCTGGGGCGGCCGCTGGTCCTGCGCCTGGCCGACAAGCTGATCCGTCATTGATCCTGCGCCTGGCCAGCCAACCGGTCCGTTATCGATCCTCCTGTCGCCAATGGCCGCCCCCTGTCTCGGGGCGGCCATTGGCGATTTCGATGTTTGACAAAGCCTCGGGCTCGACCTACAGTCTGACTATCAAATAATAAACTCTGTTTTATATATGAAATAAATGCCGGCCCGGAGAGGCGGATAGAGCAGAGACAAGGACGGAAGGACCTGCGCACTTCCCTGGCGCATCCCGGGAGCCAAGGCTCCCTCCAAGACGTTCCCAGTGAGCTCGAGAGACAGGTGGGGTATGACAAAGCTAAGAATCGGTATCTGTGGTGGTGGTGTGGGTGGTCTCTGTGCGGCCATTGCCTTGCGTGAGGCGGGCCATGAGGCCATCGTCTTCGAGCAGGCCAAGCAGTTCCTGCGCATCGGCGCCGACGTGAACCTGACGCCCAATGCGGTGCGCGCCCTGGATCGCCTGGGCGTGGGCGACGTCCTGCGGGAGACCGCGGCGCGGCCCACCCACCGCCTGAGCCGCACCTGGGACAGTGGCGAGATCACCTCCAAGCTGCCCATGAGCGATGCCGCCGAGGCCAAGTATGGCGCGCCCCAGCTGACCATCCACCGTGGCGACCTGCTCAAGGCCCTGGAGGCCAAGTTGCCGGAGGCGGCGCTTCGACTGGGCAGCAAGGTGGCCCGTGTCGAGGCCGGCGAGCAACCGGTGGTGCATTTCGAGGATGGCAGCAGCGAGCGCCTGGACGTGGTGATCGGCGCCGACGGTATCCACTCCGCGGTACGCCGCTCCCTGTTCGGCGACGACAGCCCCGAGTTCACCGGCCTGGTCTCCTACCGGGCGGTGGTGCCGCGCAGCGCCGTGCCCGAGGTGGAGAACCTGGATGCCTTCACCAAGTGGTGGGGCGAGAGTGCCGACAGCCAGGTGGTGGTCTTCCCGCTGACCCGCGGCGAGGAGGTCTTTATCTTCGCCACCACGCCCCAGGAGGGCTGGCGCGAGGAGTCCTGGACCCTGCCCGGTGACGTGGACGAGCTGCGCGAGGTCTACAAGGATTTCCATCCCGACGTGCGTGCCCTGCTGGCGGCCTGCGACAGCGTGACCAAGTCGGCCCTCTATGTGCGCGAGCCCATGGAGCGCTGGTCCGAGGGGCATGTGACCATTCTCGGCGATGCCGCCCACCCCATGGTGCCTTTCATGGCCCAGGGCGCCTGCATGGCCATCGAGGATGCCGTGGTATTGTCGCGCTGTCTGGCCGAGGCCGATCGCGAGGCGGTGCCGGCGGCCCTGGCCCGCTACGAACGGGCCCGTCGCGAGCGTACCGCCCAGGTACAGCGCGGCTCGCGGGCCAACAACTGGCTGAAGGGCGAGGGCAATGCCGACTGGGTGTATGGCTATGATGCCTGGGGCGTGGCCCTGGACTGAGTGACGAGCGCTGGATCGACAACAACGAGAGCCAAAATAATGAGAGCCACAATAATGAGAGAGAGTGCAATGAAAACAACGACGCTGACCTCCCTGGTGGCCGGGATCTCCCTGGCCGGACTGAGCCTCACCGCCGCCGCCGATGCGGTGACCCTCAATGTGGTGAGCTTCACCCCCAAGACCGCGGCGGTCTCCGCCGGCTTCGAGCGCTTCGTCAATGCGGTGAACGAGGAGTTCGAGGGCGAGCTGGCGCTGAACTGGCGCGGCGGCCCCGAGGTGATGCCGCCCTTCCGCCTGGCCGATGCGGTACGCAACAACTCCATCGACATGGCGCTGATCAGCCCCAGCTACTATTCCGGCCTGGTGCCCTCCTCGAGCAGTGCCAACTTCTCCTTCAAGACCTACGAGGAGATCCTCGAGAGCGGCTACTACGATCGCATGACCGAGATCCACGCCGAGCGTGGCCTGCGCTACCTGGGCGAGATTCCCGCCACCGACGTCAAGTTCTTCCTCTTCTTCAAGGATCGCATCGACGGCATCGATGACCTGCGCGGCAAGCGCATCCGGGTCTTCCCCACCGGCCTGCCTTTCATCGAGGCGCTGGGGGCCAATGGCCTGGTACTGCCCATCGGCGAGATCTATACCGCCATGGAGCGGGGCGCCATCGATGGTTTCATGCAGGGCAACCTGGGCTGGGCCGAGCAGTACGAGGACGTGGTCAACTACTACATCACCCCGCCGTTCTACCGCGCCGGCTTCAGCGTGCTGGTCAGCCAGCGGGCCTGGGATCGCCTGCCCGAGGCGCTGCGCGGCGAGCTCCAGGACTATGTGCGCCATACCCTGGGGCCGGAACTCGACCAGAGCTGGGGTGACGTGATCGCCGCCGGTAACGCCGAGGTTGCGGCCGCCGGTTTCGAGGAGATCGCCTTCGAGGGCGAGGAAGCCGAGCGCTACCTGCAGATCGCCATCGACGCGGCCTGGGAGCATATGCAGGAGCAGATCGGCAACGACGAGCTGACGGCGGAGCTGCGCGCCATGCTGGTGGAGTGATCCACCCCGGTGGGGTGCCCCGGCCCATCCAGGACGGGGCGCCTCCGACTTTCCCTACTTCAGGTGGCTCGATATGCAACAGTCACTCACCCGCGGCAAGTCTCTCCTGTCACTTCTTATGCGGGGCGTGAGCCGTTTGAACCTGCTGCTGGCGGGCATCAGCGCAGCCACGCTGGTGGCCGCCACGGCAGCCGTCTTCTGCGAGATCCTGTCGCGACTCTTCTTCGGCAAGTCGCTGGTCTGGGTGGTGGAGCTGAGTGGCTATGCGCTGCTCTACATGACCTTCCTCGGCGCCCCCTACCTGCTGGAGAAGAATCGCCATGTGGCCATCGATATCGTCACCGAGCACCTGCCGCCGCGGCTGCAGAGGCCGCTGGCGTTCCTGGTGGCGCTGTTCGGCGCGGTCATCTGTCTCTATGCCGCCTGGTATGGCCTGGCGGTGACCCTCGACCAGTACCAGTTCGGCTCCCGCGAGACCACCGTGCTGGCGCCGCGCAGCTACCTGCTCACCTGGGTCTTCCCCCTGGGCATGGTGCTGCTCTCTATCCAGTTCGTGGCACAGGCCGTGGCCTGTCTGAAGCGCTGACCCCGTCGGCCCACCCGACTCAGGCCCCCTGTGGAGGTATGTTATGGATTGGTGGCTAACGCTATCGCTTATTCTCGGCGCCCTGCTGGTATTGATGATGCTGGGGCTGCCGGTGGCCTTTTCCTTTCTGGCGGTGAACCTGGTGGGCGCCTATGTCTTCCTGGGCGGCACCTCCGGTATCGAGCAACTGGTGATCAATACCACCGATGCCCTGACCAGCTTCACCCTGGTGCCCATCGCCATGTTCATGATCATGGGCGAGGTGATGTTCCGCTCCGGCATCGCCAATGACCTGATGGACACCCTCGACAAGTGGTTCGGCAAGCTCAAGGGACGCCTGGCCTTTATGGCGGTGGGCGGTGGGGTGCTGTTCTCCACCCTCACCGGCAACAGCATGGGCGCCATCGCCCTGCTGGGCTCCAGCCTGACCCCGGAGATGGAGCGCCGCGGCTACAAGAAGCCGATGTCGCTGGGGCCGATCATCGGCTCCGCGGGGCTGGCGATCATGATTCCCCCCAGCGCCCTGGCCGTGGTATTGGGGGTGGTGGCGGAGATCTCCATCGGCCGGCTGTTGATCGCCATCATCCTGCCGGGGCTGCTGATGGCGGTGCTCTATTCGCTCTATATCTGGGGACGCTGTACCCTGCAGCCGGACCTGGCGCCCTCCTTCGACGTGGAGCCGACGCCGCTCAGGGTCAAGATGGAGGCGGGGGTGCGCAATATCCTGCCCATCGGCTTTATCGTCTTCGCCGTGGTCGGGGTGATCTTCCTGGGCCTGGCCACGCCCACCGAGGCGGCGGCCTCAGGCGCCGTGGCCACCATCCTGCTGGCCCTGGCCAAGCGCCGCCTGACGCTGGAGAACTTCCGGGTTTCCATGTTCGAGAGTGCCAATATCTCGGTGATGGTGCTGCTGATCGTCGCCGGGGCGGTGGCCTTCAGCCAGCTGCTGGCCTTCACCGGCACCACCTTCGGCATGATGGACGCGGTGCTCTCCCTGCCGGTCAACGACCATATGATCGTGCTGGCCATGGTGCTCACCGTGGTGCTGCTGGGCATGTTCATGGGGCCGCTGCCGATCATGCTGATCACCCTGCCGATCTTCGTGCCGGTGGTGGATCAGTTGGGCTTCGACACCATCTGGTTCGCGGTGCTCTTCCTGCTGGCCATCGAGACCGGCTCCACCTCGCCGCCGCTGGGCGCGGCCCTGTTCGTGATGAAGGCGGTGGCGCCCCAGGGCACCACCATGGGCAGCATCTACAAGGCCGCCATCCCCTTCCTGATCTGCGACTTCCTGGCCATCGGCATCATCTTCGCCTTCCCGCAGATCGTCACCGTGCCGGTCGGCTGGATGTTCGGCTGAATCCCCCTCCCCGGGTCAGGCGTGCTGCCGGGTCCGGGAGGGTGGGTCGTGGAGAGATTCCTATGCGACGCCCCAGTTTCGTGATCTTTATCACCGACCAGCAGCGTGCCGATCACCTGGGCTGCTACGGCAACCCCATGGTGAAGACGCCGCATATCGACGGCCTGGCCGCGGCCGGAGTGCGCTTCACGCGCTTCCACGTGGTCACGCCGATCTGCCAGCCCAACCGGGCGGCGCTGGTCACCGGTCAGATGCCCTCGGTGAATGGGGTGCGCCAGAACGGCATCCCCCTGGGACTCGATAGCCTCACCTTTGCCGAGGTGCTGCGCGGGGAGGGGTACCGCACCGGCTATATCGGCAAGGCGCACTTCCAGAACGTCACCGATATCCCGGCGCCGCCCCGGACCCCGGGGGGGGAGGGCGACACCCCGGGGCTCGCCCTGGCACGACGCGATCAGCGCCAGGGTGACGACTACGGCTGGGAGGTGCGCCGCCGCTGGGCCGAGCAGCCTGGGCTCGCGCTGCCCGGCCCCTACTATGGCTTCGAGCACGCCCGGCTGTGCATCGGCCACGGCGACCTGGTGGATGGCCACTACACCGCCTGGCTGCAGGCGCGCCACCCCGATCCGGATTCTCTGCGCGGCCCTGCCAAGGCCCTGCCGTCCACGGTGACGGCCCCCCAGTGCTGGCGCACCGCGGTGCCCGAGGCGCTCTATCCCACCGCCTATGTTCAGGCGCAGGCCTGCGAGTTTCTCGCCGATCAGGACCCCGAAACGCCCTTCGTGCTGGTGGTCTCCTTTCCCGATCCCCATCACCCCTTTACCCCGCCGGGGCGCTACTGGTCGATGTACGACCCGGACGCGGTGGAGCTGCCGGCCTCCTTCCACCATCCGGTGGAGGCCATCCCGGGGCTGCCCGAGTCCGCCCTGGAGGCCTATCGCTGGGGCGCCGAGGATCCGCAGAGTCACTGGCCCTTCGCGGTGAGCGAGCGCCAGGCCCGGGAGATCATCGCCCTCAACTACGGCAGCATCAGCATGGTGGACGATGCCGTGGGCGAGGTGCTGGCCGTCCTGAAGGCCCGGGGCCTCGCCGACGATACCGTGGTGGCCTTCACCTCGGATCATGGCGACTACATGGGCGATCACGGCAGCATGCTCAAGATGGGCCTGCACTTCCAGAGCGTGCTGCGGGTGCCGCTGATCTGGCATGACCCGCGGCGACCAGGCGAGGGTGAGGTCTGCGGGCGCCTGGGCAGCGCCATCGACCTGGCGCCCACGCTGCTGCAGCGGGCCGGCCTCAAGGTGCCGATCGGCATGCAGGGCCTGGACCTGTTCGGCGCGGCGCCGGCGCCGGACGTGCTGGTGGAGGACCCGGGCATCCAGGTGTTCCGCGACAGCGAGGCGCGGGCGAGCATCATCAGCCTGGTCACCGAGCGCTGGCGGCTGAGCCTCTTCGAAGGCGAGGCGGGGGGCGAGCTCTATGACCTGGTGTCGGACCCTCACGAGCTCAGCAACCGCTGGGACGATCCCGCTTGCCGGGCGGTGCGCCTCGACCTCCAGGCGCGGTTGAGCCAGCGCCTGATCGCCCTGCGCGACCGCAGCCTGGTGGCCACGGCCCGCGCCTGATCCTTCTCCGCCTCTCCCTTCCTCCCCGGTTTTTCTCACAAGCCCTCGGTCATCGCCGGGGGCTTCTATTAATCGCTATATAAATCAGTCAATTACGCTTGACATCTTGCGCCATGGCGAGCCTTGACAAGGGCCCGATAACCACCTATCTTGGTTGTATCAAATAATAAATCGTATTTCATATTTGAAATTATCGAAACGGGCCGCGAGGCCAACCGAGACACCGGACGAGATCGACTCTCCCAGGGCCATGGCCGCGGAAGCGACTCGAGGTGCCAGACGACCGAAGCGCGCAGACATGCCGCGCGACAGAGGCAGGGGTATGCTGGTACCCGAATGGCCAACCAAGGAGAGCACGCCCTATGAGCAATAAAGACGAGCGCAAATACCTGATCCCCGGCCTGGAGCGGGGCCTGACGATCCTGATGGAGCTGAGTCGCAACCACCGCGAGATGAGCTTCGCCGAGATCGCCAAGCGGGTGGACATTCCCAAGGCCACCGCCTACCGGGCCATCCAGACCCTGGAATACATGGGCTTCCTGCGTCGTCACCCCACCACGGGACACTACTCCCTGGGGGTCAATGTGCTGCGCCTGGGCTTCGAGTACGTGGCCTCCCTGGACGTGGTGCAGGTGGGGCAGCCGGTGATCGAGTCGCTGCGCGATGCCACCGGCTGCTCCAGCCATATCGCCATTCGCGATGGCCAGGACGTCATCTACGTGGCTCGGGTCAGCGCCGCCAATGCCACGGTGCGCCGGGTCAGCGTCGGCACCCGGTTGCCGGTGCACCGCACCTCCCTGGGGCGGATGCTGCTCACCGGGCTGAGTCGCGCCGAGTTCGAGGCCCTCTACCCGGATGACGACCTGCCGGATGCCAAGCCGGGGGCACCGGACAGTCGCGAGGCGCTGTGGGAGCTGGTCCAGGAGGATCGCCGCCGGGGCTATGTGGTGGCGGAGTCCTATTTCCAGTTCGGGATCTCCTCCATCGTCTACCCGATCCGCAATGCCGACGGCGAGATCGAGGCGGTGGTCAGCATCATGGTGCCGGTGCATGAGATCCCCGCCGAGGAGCGAGAGCGCCTGCGCGGCCATGTGGCCGAGGCCTCCGAGACCATTTCCGGCCTGCTGGGGTACCAGGGGGATGCCGCCGGCCGGAGCCAGGGGCAGGAGCCCTAGCACGAGAGACAAGGGCCGGCGTCAGACGCCGAGCCACGAGACAACCAGCGCGTCGAGGACGCAGGAGAGAGCGATGAGCATCGTGGGTATCGAAGAGTTGGAGTTCGGCGTCGAGGATCTCGAGGTCGCCAAGCGGTTCCTGGAAGACTTCGGCCTGAGTGCCGCGGGCAGTGATGCCCAGGGGCGGGATGCCTTCGAGACCCTCAATGGCGCGCGCCTCAGCGTGGCCGGCGTGGATCATCCCAGCCTGCCCGCCGCCTTCGAGGAGGGCTCCACCCTGCGCCGCATGACCTGGGGGGTCGTCGATGCTGAGGCCCTGGAGGCCCTCAAGGCGCGCCTGGCCGACCGGCCCGGCTATGTGGACCAGGGCGACGCCATCCAGTGCACCGACCCCAACGGCATGACGGTGCGCATCCGCGTCAGCGCCCTGCGCGACGTTCAGCTCGAGGTGACCCCCATCAACCAGTGGGGCGACATGCGCCGGATCGATGCGCCGAGCCCGGTCTACGAGCGGGCCACCCCGGCCTCCATCGGCCATGCGGTCTTCTTCGTCGATGACCTGGAGGCCACCGAGGCCTTCTATCGCGACACCCTGGGCTTTGCCGTCTCCGATCGCTATACCGATCGCGGTGTCTTCCTGCGCATGCAGGCCCGGGGCGGCCACCACAACCTCTTCCTGCTCAAGCTGCCGCATCGCGGCCGGGGCCTCAATCACGTGGCTTTCACGGTACGCGATATCCACGAGGTGATCGGCGGCGGCCTGGCCATGAATCGCAAGCAGTGGAGCACCTTCCTGGGCCCGGGGCGCCACCCGATCTCCTCCGCCTACTTCTGGTACGTGAACAGCCCCCTGGGCGGGGCCTTCGAGTACTACACCAACGAGGACTACCTCACCGAGGCCTGGGTGCCGCGGGAGATGCAGCACTCGGTGGAGTCCTTTACCGAATGGGCCATCGAGGGCGGCATCGACGCCGAGACCCGGCGCCAGAAGAAGGCCGAGGCATAACGCCGCAATCACGAATTAATAACGACCCTGGCGAACAAGAAAGTACCGACTCGATAACGAGGCAATAACGACCCAGACACTTATTCAAAAGCCTTGATCATTGATTAATGAATAAGCCGATTGCCACTCCGTGGGTGATCAGGGGATGCCTTTGTCTCGAAAAACACGAAAGTGCGGTGAGCCAACACCCGAGTCGTGATGGATAGACCCTAAGGGGTCACGATATTTCCCGGAAACGTCCGTGGACACCGATAAAGAGGAAACGATGATGTCAGAGATGCTCGAAACCTGGAAAAAGCCCGACGACCTCTCCTTCCAAGAGTGGATGGAGACCCGCGTGGCCCGCTTCAAGGGGCGCAAGTACGACTGGAACGCCCTGAAGTTTCAGGCCGACTTCGACCCCAAGTATCGCCGTGCCCAGATGCGTTATATCGGCACCGGTGCCACCGGCGTCAAGGCGGATACCAATACCATTCCCGCCGAGCACTTTACCTTCTCCACCATGGTGCTGCCGGCCAAGTGCGAGGGGCCACTGCATGTGCATGACGATGTGGAAGAGGTCTTCTTCGTGCTCAAGGGCACCATCACCCTCTTCCTCAAGGATGGCGACAATTATATGGAGACGGTGCTCGAGGAGCGTGACGTCATCTCGATTCCGCCGCGCATCTATCGGGGCCTGTTCAACCATGGCGAGGAAGAGGCGCTGATGTGCGTGATGCTGGGGACGAACAAGCCGCAGATCCCCACCTATCCGGAGGATCACCCCCTCTCCAAGGTCAAGCGCAACTAAGCCCGCCATCGGCCACCCGAGGAGGACCACCGTGGACGCCAAACGCCTCAACCTCGACAGCGGAGTCCAGTGCTACCGCGAGCAGACGCGGCCCGAACCGGCCCCGACCCTGGTGCTGCTGCATGGCATCAGCTCCGGCGCCGGCTCCTGGGAGACGCTCGCCGCGCAGTTGCCCGGCTATCGCCTGCTGGCCTGGGACGCCCCGGGCTACGGCGAGAGCCGGCCACTGGAGGCCAAGGCGCCCCGCGCCGCGGACTATGCCGAGCGTCTGGAGGCCTGGCTGGCCGGGCTCGGCGTCCAGCGCTGCGTGCTGGTGGGCCACTCCCTGGGGGCCATGATGGCCGGCGCCTACCTGGCCGCCCATCCGGGCCGTGTGGCCGGGGTGGTACTGGCGGACCCGGCCCAGGGCTATGGCGATGCCGATGAGGCCAAGCGTGACGAGGTCTATCGCAGCCGCTGGACGCAACTGATGGAGCAGGGCCATGGCGCCTATGCCAAGGCCCGGGCGCCGCGGCTGCTGCGCGAGGGCGCCGATCCGGCGGAGATCGCCCGGGTCGAGGCGGAGATGGGCAAGCTCCATGTGGAGGGCTTCGCCCAGGCCGGCTGGATGCTGGCCAATGACCAACTGGGACGCTACCTGGCCGGCACGCCGGCGGTGCCGACCCTGGTGCTGTGCGGCGACGAGGATCGCATCACCCCGCCCGAGGATGCCCGAGCCCTGGCCGATCGTCTGGGGCTGCCCTACCGCGCCATCCCGCGGGCCGGCCACGCCAGTTATATCGATGCCCCCGCGGCCTTCGCCGCGGCCCTCGACGACTTCGCCCGTCCGCTGCTCGGCGCGGCGAATGCCTCAGAGACCCCTTAGGAGAGTCCCATGAGTTTCCTGATCGAACGACGCGTCGCCGTGGTCACCGGCGGTTCCTCCGGCATCGGCCTGGAGGCGGTACGCCTGCTGCTGGCCCAGGGCGCCCGGGTGGCCTTCTGCGGCCGCAATACCGAGCGTCTCGAGGCGGCCCGGGCGGCACTGCTGGAAGCGTTTCCCGACGCCGAGCTGCTGGCCGAGCCTTGCGACGTGCTGGACGAGGCCTCCTGCGCCGACTTCGCCGCCGCGGTGGCCGAGCGCTTCGGTGGCGCCGACATGCTGATCGCCAATGCCGGCCAGGGCTATGTGGCCCACTACGACGACACCCCCAAGGAGGCCTGGCTCGCCGAGGCCAACCTCAAGCTGTTCGGGGTGATCAACCCGCTGAACGCCTTCCGCGCCCAGCTGGCTGCCTCCGAGATCGGCTCCCTGACCTGCGTCAACTCGCTGCTGGCGCTGCAGCCGGAGCCCCACATGATCGCCACCTCGGCGGCCCGGGCGGCGCTGCTCAACCTGACCCACTCCCTGGCCCATGAGCTGATCGACGAGGGCATCCGGGTCAACTCCATCCTGCTGGGCATGGTGGAGTCGGGCCAGTGGCGGCGTCGCTTCGAGGCCCGCGATGACCGCTCCTTGAGCTGGGAGCAGTGGGTCGCCGGCATCGCCGCCAAGCGCGGCATCCCCATGAAGCGCCTGGGGCGCCCCGAAGAGCCGGCCCGCGCCCTGGTGTTCCTGGCCTCGCCCCTGGCCTCCTTCACCACCGGCGCCGCCCTGGACGTTTCCGGTGGCTTCAACCACCACCTCTGAGGACGCGCAATGACCAGCAAACGCTTGATGATCATCGGCTACGGGGCCATGGCCCGGGAAGTGCACCGGCTGCTGCCGGCCGGCCTGGAACTGGCCTGGGTGGTGGTGCCCGAGGCCCAGGTGGCCACCACCCGTGAGCTGCTGGGCAGCGGTATCGAGGTGTTGAGCCGCGTCGACGACTGCGGGGAGCGCCCCGACCTGGTCGTCGAGTGCGCCGGCCAGCCGGGGCTCGCCGAGCACGGCGAGGCGGTACTCTCCCGGGGCCTGACCCTGGCCATCGTGGCCACCGGCGCCCTGGCCGATGAGGGCCTCTATGGCCGCCTGCGCCAGGCCGCGGAGCGCGGCGAGGGACGCATGCTGGTGCTCTCCGGCGCCGTGGCCGGCATGGACGGCCTGGCCGCCGCCCGGGAGGGGGGCCTGGACAGCGTGACCTACGAGGCCTGCAAGGCACCCAAGAGCTGGAAGGGCAGCCATGCCGAGCAACTGGTGGACTTGGACGCCCTGACCGAGGCGACGGTCTTCTACGAGGGCACCGCCGGCGAGGCCGCACGCCTCTTCCCGGCCAACGCCAATGTGGCGGCCACCATCGCCCTGGCCGGCATCGGCATGCAGGCCACCACCGTGCGCCTCACCGCCGATCCGGCAGCCACGCGCAACACCCACCGTATTCATGCCCAGGGGCGCTTCGGCGAGTTCCGTATCGAACTCAATGGCCGGCCCCTGGAGAGCAACCCCAAGACCTCGATGCTCGCCGCCCTGTCGGTGGTTCGCGCCTGTCGCCAGGTGCTGGACCCGGTGACGGTGTGAGCGAAAGGAGCACTCCCATGACGCAACCGATCTTTCTCGCCGGTGAATGGCGCCAGGGCCGCGGCGACCCCATGGCCTCGGTCTTCCCCGCCGATGGCTCCGTCACCGCCCGGCTCAACGCCGCCAGCCTCGAGGACGTGGAAGAGGCCATCGAGGCCGCCGACGCCGCCTGGCGGCGCCCCGAGTGGCGCGACCTGGTGCCCCACCAGCGGGCGGCCATCCTCTACCGGGTGAGCCAGCTGATCGAGTCGCGTCTCGAGGAGCTGGCCGCCCTGCAGACCCGCGACAACGGCAAGCCCCTGGCCGAGACCCGCGCCCTGGTGGCCAGTGCCGCCGGTACCGCCCGCTATTTCGCGGCGGCCTGCGAGACCCTGGAGGGGGAGCTGCCCACTCCGCGCAGCAGCGACCTGATGACCCTGAGCACCTACGAGCCGCTCGGCGTCATCGCCGCCATCACCCCCTGGAACTCGCCCATCGCCAGCGAGATGCAGAAGATCGCCCCGGCCCTTGCCGCCGGCAACGCCGTGGTGGTCAAGCCCGCCGAGGCGACGCCGCTGCTGGCCCTGAAACTGGCCGAGCTGTTCGAGGAGGCGGGCCTGCCCAAGGGGCTGCTCAGCGTGCTGCCGGGGCGTGGCCGGGTGATCGGCGAGGCCATCGTGCGCCATCCCAAGGTGCGCAAGATCTCCTTCACCGGCGGCACCAACACCGGCCGTCACCTGGCGCATATCGCCGCCGACAAGCTGATCGGCACCTCCCTGGAGCTGGGCGGCAAGTCGCCGACCATCGTCTGCGAGGACGCCGATCTGGAAGAGGCCGCCCAGGGCATCGCCTATGGCATCTTCAGCTCCGCCGGCCAGGCCTGCATCGCCGGCTCGCGCCTCTTTATTCCGCGTCGCCGCTACGACGAGGTGATGACCCGCCTGCTGGAGATCACCCGGGGCCTGCGTATCGGTCACCCCGAGACCCCCGGCACCCACCTGGGGCCGCTGATCAGCGAGGCCCATCGCGACAGCGTCGCCGCCTACGTCGACCAGGCCCGCGCCGAGGGCGGCCGGGTATTGTGCGGCGGCCAGGCCCCGCAGGCCCCCGAGCTGGCCGAGGGCAGTTACTACCTGCCGACCATTATCGAGGGGCTGCCCCACGACAGCGCTGTCTGCCAGGAGGAGATCTTCGGCCCGGTGCTGGTGGCCATGGCGTACGACGACGAGGACGAATTGGTGGGGCTGGCCAACGACAACGTCTTCGGCCTGGCCGCCGGCATCTGGACCGCCGACTACCGCCGCGCCCTGCGCCTGGCCGCTCGGCTCGAGGCGGGTACGGTGTGGATCAACACCTACAAGAAATTCGCCATCTCGACCCCCTTCGGCGGCTTCAAGGAGAGCGGCCTGGGGCGCGAGAAGGGGCGCCAGGGCATCCAGGCCTACATGCAGCAGAAGAGCCTCTACCTGGGGCTGGGCAGCGCCCCCATGGGCTGGGCCAACTGACGCCGCGCCGGCAACCACAACAAAGGAAGTCACCATGAGCACCATTACCGTCGGCGAAGCGATCGCCCGTACCCTCGAAGCCTATGCGGTCTCCGCCGTCTATGGCGTGATCTCCATCCATAACCTGCCGATCGCCGACGCCATCGGCCGCCGCGACAAGATTCGCTTCGTGCCGGCCCGTGGCGAAGCCGGGTCGGTGACCATGGCCGACGCCCATACCCGGGTAGGCAGCCTGGGCGTGGCCCTGACCAGCACCGGCGCCGGCGCCGGCAATGCCATCGGCGCCCTGCTCGAGGCCCTCAACGCCGGCACGCCGCTGCTGCATCTCACCGGCCAGGTGGAGAAGGATTACCTGGACCGGGACGCCGGTTTCATCCACGAGACCAAGGATCAGCTCACCTTCCTCAAGGCCAGTTCCAAGGCCGCCTATCGGGTCTGCACCCCGGAGCAGGCGGTGCCTTTGCTGCATCGCGCCATCCGCGAGGCGATGACCCTGCCGCGGGGCCCGGTGAGCCTGGAGATTCCCATCGATATCCAGGCCAGCCCGGTCGAGTGGGTAGAGACCGCCCCGGTGGTCCCGGCCACTCCGGCCCCGGCCAGCGATGCCGAGATCGATGCCCTGGCCGAGCGGCTCAAGGCGGCCAAGCGCCCGCTGTTGTGGATCGGTGGCGGCACTCTGGAGGCCGGGGACGCCGTCGGGCGCCTGGCGGATCTCGGTATCCCGGTGGTCTCCAGCACCCATGCCCGGGGTGTGCTGCCCGACAGCCACCCGCGCAGCCTGCGCGCCTTCCATAACGCCGCTTCGGTGGAGGCGCTGTTCGCCGAGAGCGACCTGATGCTGGTGGCCGGCTCCCGGCTGCGCAGCAACGAGACCAAGACCTACTCCGTGGAGTTGCCGCGCCCCCTGGTGCAGATCGATATCGATCCCGCCGCCGCCCACCGCAACTACCGGGCCGACGCCTTCCTGTGCGGCGACTGTGGCGACGTGCTGGCACGCCTGGCCGAGCGCCTCGAGGGCCGCGAGCCGGATGCCGCCTACGACGCCGCCGTGGCCAAGGCAGTGGTCGAGGCCGAGCAGGCCCTGCGCACCCAGGTGGGCGAATACGCCAAGCTCAGCGACGCGGTACGCGCGGCCCTGCCCGAGGACGGTATCTTCGTGCGTGACATCACCGTCTCCGGCAGCACCTGGGGCAGCCGACTGCTGCCCATCGAGCGGCCGCTGACCAATATCCACTCCCTGGCCGGGGCCATCGGCCTGGGGCTCGCCCATGGCATCGGCTGCGCCGTGGCCCAACCCGAGCGCAAGGTGGTCACCCTGGTCGGTGACGGCGGCCTGGCACTCGGCGTCGGCGAACTGGCGACGATGGCCCAGGAGCACCTGGACATGACCCTGATCGTGATGAACGACGGTGGCTACGGGGTGATGCGCGGCATCCAGGAGAAGTACTTCGAGGGGCGCCAGTACTACAACGAGCTGCATACCCCGGACTTCCAGCAGCTGGCCGATGCCATGGGCATCAAGCGTTGGAAGGTCAGCCACGGCGATGAGTTCGCCGCGGTGCTGGCCGAGGCGGTGGATTATGCGGGCCCGGCCCTGGTGGAAGTGGACATGCCCAGCGTCGGTGAACTCAAGTTCTCCGGCCCGCCCCAGAAGAAACTCTATTAACCCCGGTATTGATCGGTAAGGCCCGGCCACCGGAGGCGAGTCCTTTATCCGGTGGCCGGATATTCCCCGGAAGATTAACGGAGGTAAAACGACAATAACGACTCGGTTAATTCCATAACAACAGCACGAATCCATCATCGTTAAAGGGATAGACTCCAATGAAAACCAACAAGATCTTCGCACTGGCCGCGATGCTGCCGGTGGGGCTGGCTGCTGCCGTGACTTCTCATGCCTTCGACGTGGTTCCCGCCGGTCAGCCGGTGGTCACCGGGGAACCGAGCCGCGTGGGGGCGCCCTGGAATCATCGCTCCACCTTCAATATTCCTGGCACCAATACCGACGTGGCCTTCGGCGGTTACGTGAAGCTGGACGCCTTCTACGACTTCGATTATGACCAGGGGGACGCCACCGACCCGCTGGCGTTGCTCAATCCTGGCAACCGCACCGACGGGCGCACCAACTTCACCGCCTATGAGTCGCGGATCAACTTCCGCACCCAGACCCGTACCGACTACGGCACGGTGAGCACCTTCCTGGAAGGGCACTTCCTGCCCGACGGCAAGTTCAACCTGCGCCACGCCTATGGCGAGTATGGCCCCTTCCTGGCCGGCCAGAGCTGGACCAACTTCATGCACTTCCTGGGCACGCCGCGCAGCCTCAAGCTGGGTGGCCCCATCGGCTATGCCACCGGTCGCCCGGCCCAGGTGCGTTATACCCATAGCGCCGGGCCCAATACCTTCGCGGTCTCCCTGGAGGATCCCTCCTACGCCCTGTCGCCCATTGGTAGCGCCGGCGTGGAGACCGAGAATCGCCTGCCGACCCTGACCGCCCGCTATCAGTTCGGGCGCAATTTCGGCATCTCGGCCCTGGTCAGCGAGTTCTCCACCAACGAAGCCACCACCGGCATGGACGAGAGCACCACCGCCTATGGCGTCGCGGCGCAGCTGGCTCTGCCCCTGGGGGATGCCACCACCTTCAAGGCCAATGCCACCGTCGGCAGCGGTCTGGGCAGCTACCTGAGCTATGTGCCGGATGGCGTGGCCGGGGCGCGCACGCCGGACGCCTATATCGATGCCAACGGCTCCCTGGAGAGCGTCGACTCCCAGGCCTTCGGCGTCTCCCTGGAGCACAACTGGAACAGCGACTGGTCCAGCGCCATCGGCACCGCGCGCTTCAGCCAGGACCTGCCGGACGATATCGCCGGCTTCCAGACCGGGCTCGATCGGGTCCAGTACTCCTTCGTCAACCTGATCTGGGACGTCAATCAGCGCCTCTCCACCGGTATCGAGTACCAGCACTCCGATATCAAGCGCCTCAACGGCGAGTCCGAGGATGCCAGCCGGATTCAGGCCAGCGTGCAGTTCCAGTTCTAGGCGACTCGCCTAGCCGAGGCCGGGGAGGACGCACCGCTCGCCCAGGCGTTGCCCCGGCCGGGCGCCCGGATATCTCGATATGATGCAGTGATTGTGCCGATGGTCTCCATCGGCACTTTTTTATTGATAGGGCGCCGATGAAGGGGGGGAGATGACGACGATTCGTGCCCTAAGGCGTGGGCTGGCGGTGGTCGATTGCCTGGCCGGGCGTGAAGAGCCGTGGAGTCTGGCCGAGCTGCATCGGGCGAGTGGCATCGACAAGAGCACCCTGCTGCGGCTGCTGGCGACCCTGATCGAGCAGGGCTGGGTCTGCCGTGGTTTGGGGGATGGTCGCTATCGGCTGACCACGGCGCTGGCCGCCCTGGGGCAGGGGCTCTCGGAGGACGCGTCCTGGCTGGCATCGGCGACGCCGTTGCTGGCCGAGCTCCACGCTACCCTGAGTTGGCCCTCGGACCTGGCGTTGGTAGACGAGGCAAGCCTGCGGATCATCGAGACCTCGCGCCCCCTGAGCCGACGGATCCGCCATCGCGAGGTGCTGGGCTTCCGTCCCAGCCCATTGCGCTCGGCCCTGGGGCGGGCCTGGCTGGCGGGCAGCGAAGAGAGACGCCGGCAGGCCCTGCTGGAGCGGCTTGCGCGGGGGGCCGGCGAGGCGGCCTGGCTGGCCCGGGACAAGGACTATCTGGCCCGTCTAACCCGGGAGTTCGACGCGCTGGGCCATGCCCGCCGTGACCCCGCCGAGCGCTTGATGGTCTCCGCCGAGGAGCCCGGCTACGCCGCCATCGCTCTGCCCATTCGCCGGGGCGGCGAGGTGCTTGCCTGCCTGAGTGTGGTCTTCGTGCCCGGCGAGGCCGAGGAGACCCCGCTGGCTCAGGGCCTGCGCCGTGTCGTCACCGCCCTCGAGACCCCGGCTTCGCCGTGAGCCGCCAGGACTGCGTCCGGAGCTTGAAGCTGGAAGAAAAAACCGCCTCCGAGGTCTTGCCTCGGAGGCGGTGTTATTTAGGCTGCTATCCAGCTTCCAGCTTCCAGCTTATACGGCGTCCTTGTCGGTTTCGCCGGTACGGATACGGATGACCTGCTCCAGGGCAGAGACGAAGATCTTGCCGTCGCCAATCTTGCCGGTATTCGCGACCTGGGTAATCGCATCGATCACCTGCTCGGCCATGGCATCGTCCACCGCCACTTCCAGCTTCACCTTGGGCAGGAAGTCGACCACATACTCGGCCCCCCGGTAGAGCTCGGTGTGGCCCTTCTGCCGACCGAAGCCCTTGACCTCGGTGACGGTGATGCCCTGTACGCCGATCTCGGAAAGTGCCTCGCGAACGTCGTCGAGCTTGAACGGCTTGATGATGGCGGTCACCAGTTTCATGGTCTGTCTCCTCGCATCCTAAGGGTCGGTCGGCGGTTGCCGGACTTGGCACAAGCATACACCAAGAAAAAAGGCCCCCGAAGGGGCCAGGGGAGCACGCCAGCTCACTCGGTTCGCGTCGACAGACGCTGTGACTGGGTCAGGCCGTCGCTCTGGGGGCGGCCGCTGCCGCCACCGCGCACCTTGGCGACGGTGAATTCGGGGTAGGCCTCCAGGCCGCACTCGGCCAGGTCGACGCCTTCATACTCTTCTTCCTCGCTGACGCGAACGCCCATCACCGCCTTGATGATCAGCCACACGGCCAGGCTGGCGGCGAAGACCCAGACGAAGATGCCGATGATGCCGAGGAACTGGGCGCCGAAGGTGGCATCGCCATTGGTCAGCGGTACCGCCAGCAGGCCCCAGATGCCCACCACGCCATGCACCGAGATGGCACCCACCGGGTCATCGATCTTCAGCTTGTCCAGGCCGACGATGGCGGCCACCACGATGGCACCACCCACGCCACCGATCAGGGTCGCACCCAGGGCGGAGGGAGCCAGGGGCTCGGCGGTGATGGCCACCAGGCCGGCCAGGGCGCCGTTGAGGGCCATGGTCAGGTCGGCCTTGCGGAACCAGAGCTTGGCCAGGATCAGGGCGGCGATCACGCCACCGGCGGCGGCGGCATTGGTGTTGACCAGCACCTGGGCCACGTTATTGGCGGACTCCACATCGGAGACCTTCAGCTCGGAGCCACCATTGAAGCCGAACCAGCCCATCCACAGGATAAAGGTGCCCAGGGTGGCCAGGGGCATGTTGGCACCGGGGATGGCGTAGATGCTGCCGTCCTTGCCGTACTTGCCCTTGCGCGGGCCGAGGATCAGCACGCCGGCCAGGGCGGCGGCGGCACCCGCCATGTGCACGATGCCGGAACCGGCGAAGTCGGAGAAGCCGGCGGCGTCGAGCCAGCCACCGCCCCAGGTCCAGTAGCCGGAGACCGGGTAGATGACGCCGGTCATCACCACCGCGAAGGCCAGGAAGGCCCACAGCTTCATGCGCTCGGCCACGGCCCCGGAGACGATGGACATGGCGGTGGCCACGAACACCACCTGGAAGAAGTAGTCGGCGCGCATGGAGTAGTAGGGGGCGTCGTCACCGCCGGCCAGCACCGCATCGACGCTGTTCTCGCCGCCCAGCAGGAAGCCGAGGTTGGGCAGGAAACCGCCTTCGGCGCTGGAGTACATGATGTAGTAGCCCACCAGCAGGTACATGGTGCAGGCGATGGCGAAGAGGGCGATGTTCTTGGTCAGGATCTCGGCGGTGTTCTTGGAGCGCACCATCCCGGCTTCGAGCATGGAGAAGCCGGCGGCCATCCACATCACCAGGACGCCGCAGATAAGGAAATAGAAGGTATCGAGCGCGTAACTCAGCTCTACTAGATCGGTCATGGTCGGAACTCCTGAGCCAGGCGGGCTGACTGGAAGGGGAAAGAGGGGCGAACTCAGACGGCGTCGGCGCCGCGCTCACCGGTGCGGATACGGATCACATCCTCCAGGCTGGTGACGAACAGCTTGCCGTCACCGATCTTGCCGCTATTGGCGGCGCCGCGGATGGCATCCAGCACCGTCTCGACGCGGGCATCATCGATGGCCACCTCGACCTTCACCTTGGGAAGGAAATCGACGACATATTCGGCGCCGCGATACAGTTCGGTATGGCCCTTCTGCCGACCGAAGCCCTTGACTTCGGTGACGGTGATGCCCTGGACGCCGTTGTCGGCCAGGGCTTCGCGAACGTCGTCGAGCTTGAAGGGTTTGATGATGGCGGTGATGAGTTTCATCCCGGACTCCCTACATCGAAGTTGTCATTGGCGTGCAGCAGGCGGGTGCCTGACTAGTGCAGTGCGCAAAACATGCCAACGAGGGAGTTTTTCCTTGTAAAGCAGATGGCTAGACGACATTCTTCCGCCTCGTCGGGCGAAGGCGAGGCCGCGTCATGCACCAAGCTGGTGCCTGGCGTCCAGGCCGGTGCTTCCTTGGGGCGCATGCGTCCGGGGCTCGCCTTGCGTATCCTGTAGGGCAGTCCATGGCGTTTTTCAGGAGTCGATCAGCGATGATCAATAACGAGCGGATCGGGCGCCTCGCCCAGCAACTGGGCGAGCGCCTGCAGGGAGCCTCCCAGGCCCCGGAGGAGCTGCAACGCAGCGTGCAGCAGGTGGTCAAGGGCGCCTTCGATCGCCTGGAACTGGTGTCCCGGGAGGATTTCGACATCCTGATGGAGGTGCTGCAGCGCACCCGTTCCCGGGTCGAGGCCCTGGAGGGCCAGGTGGCCGAGCTGGAGCGGCTGCTGCAGGCGCGCCTGGAAGCCGAGGCCTCGCCATCGGCGGCGGAGGATGCCGGCGGCGGCGAGACCCAGGACGAGACGCCGCCCCGGGCGTGAGTGGCGTCCTGGCGGCCCTGAGCTAGGGTTAAGGAATCCTCCGCTGCTCAGGGACGAGTCATGACGCTGGCGATCGTGACCACCCGTGCCGCCCTGGGGCTGGAGGCCCCGGAGGTGCGGGTGGAGGTGCATCTGGCCAATGGCCTGCCCGGCATCACCCTGGTGGGGCTGCCGGAGACCGCCGTTCGCGAGAGTCGAGAGCGGGTGCGCAGCGCCCTGCTCAATGCCAATTTCGAGTTTCCCACCACCCGTCGTATCACCCTCAACCTGGCCCCCGCCGACCTGCCCAAGGAGGGCGGGCGCTTCGATCTGCCCATTGCCCTGGGTATCCTCGCCGCCTCCGGCCAGGTGCCCATGGAGGCCCTGAGCGAGGTGGAGTGCCTGGGCGAGCTGGCCCTGGACGGCCGCCTCTGCCCGGTGAGCGGGGTCCTGCCGGCGGCCCTGGCGGCCAAGCGCGCCGGGCGGCGACTGATCCTGCCTCGAGAAAACGCCGCCGAGGCGGCCCTGGTGGAGGGGCTGACGGTCTTGCCGGCGGCGCATCTGCTGGAGGTGGCGGCCCATCTCTGGGGACGCGAGCCATTGGCCCCCCAGCCCGGCACACGCCCCGCCCAGGGCCATCTCGAGATCGCCGACCTGGCCGAGGTGCGCGGCCAGCACCAGGCGCGCCGGGCCCTGGAAGTGGCTGCCGGCGGCGGTCACAACCTGCTTTTCGTGGGCCCGCCGGGCAGCGGCAAGACCATGCTGGCCAGCCGCCTTCCCGGCATCCTGCCACCGCTGGAGGAGGACGAGGCCCTGGCGTTGGCGGCCATTCGCTCGGTGGCGGGGTTGCCGCTGCTCGCCGACTGGGGCCGGCGGCCATTCCGCGCGCCGCATCATACCGCCAGCGCCGCGGCCCTGGTGGGCGGGGGTTCCTCGCCGCGTCCCGGTGAGGTCTCCCTGGCCCACCAGGGGGTGCTCTTCCTGGATGAGCTGCCGGAGTTCAGTCGCAGCGTGCTGGAGGTGCTGCGTCAGCCCCTGGAGGCGGGCTGGGTGGACCTGGCCCGGGCCAAGGTGACGCGGCGTTACCCGAGCCGCTTTCAACTGGTGGCGGCGATGAATCCCTGCCCTTGCGGTCACCTGGGCGACCCTCGCCGCGACTGTCGCTGTACCCCGGGACAGGTACAGCGCTACCAGTCGCGGCTATCGGGCCCCCTGCTCGACCGTATCGACCTGCAGGTGGAGGTGCCGGCACTGCCCGCCGAGCAGCTGACCGCGACGACGGCGGAGGAGGGCTCGGTGCGGGTACGCGAGCGAGTAGTGGCGGCGCGGGCTCGTCAGCGGGAGCGGGGCGGGCTCAATGCCGCCCTCCCCGTGGCGGCCCTGGAGGCGGCCTGCGCGCTGGACGCCGCGGATCGCGCCTGGCTGGCCCAGAGCCTGGAGCGACTGCGCCTCTCGGCCCGGGCCTATCATCGGGTATTGCGGGTCGCCCTGACCCTGGCGGACCTGGGAGGCCTGGAGCGGCCCGGCCGCGATCAGTTGCTGGAGGCCATCGGCTATCGTCAGCTGGAGCGTCTACTGGGACGCCAATAAGGCGTGACGTGCGTGGCCGGGGCGTCGGTAATGGCTAAAGGGCATCCGCATCGAAGGCGCCACTGATGGCCCGTTCCCAGCGTGGCTGGCTGTCTTCCGGGCGGCGCAGGCGGAGTTCCAGCCGGTAGGGCAGCAGGGCGCGATCCGAGAGGCGCAGCTCGGGGCCATCCGCCACCAGGCGGGCATCCAGCAGCCACTGGCCGGCGGGGGCGGTGACATTGCTCATCTGCGGCCGCCAGTCGATCACCTGGGGGCCGGCCGGGTAGGCGAGCAGGGCCCGGGTCAGGCTCTCCTCGAAGCGCGCCTGGCCGATAGGCAGGCTCTCTTCGACCTCGGCATGGGAGAGCAGCAGGGTGATCTCCCTGGCCTCGAGGTCCCAGGCCGGCTCCTCGATCAGCAGGCGGGTGGCTTCTTCGCTGAGCCCCATCAGCGCCTGGCGCAACTGGGTGGGGCGATCCGGCGGGCTGGCGCAGGCCGTCAGCAGGGTGATCATCAGCCATAGGATTGCCAGGCGCCTCATTCGGGCCGCTCCCGGCGTGCCAGAAACGCATCGAGCTCATCGAACAGGGCCTGGCGGATCGGTGCCGTCTCGTTGACCAGGTGGTGGCGGGCCTCCGGGTGGCGATGGACCTCGGCATCGGGAAACTTGCGGGCCAGGATATCCAGGTTCCATTGCCAGTCCACGGTCAGGTCCTGCTCGCCCTGGAGGATCAGCACCGGCAGCTGTGCCGGAGGCAGGGCCAGCAGGCGGGGTATCCAGCGGCGCATGGCGCTGATCCAGGTCACCGAGAGACGGTCCGGCTGCAGGGGGTCCTGCTCGCGGAGGAAGGTGGTGAAGTCATCATCATTGGAGTTGGAGCGGTACTTGCGTGGCAGGCTGCGGATAAAGGGGCTGGCCACCAGGTGCAACCAGCTGGACTGGTTCCAGCCCCAGGGGCGCACCAGCGGCGCCAGCAGGGCCAGGCCGGCCCACTGGCTCTCGTGATTGCGGCTCAGGGCGTCGGTGGCGAGGATGGCGGCGCCGGTACTCTGGCCGATGCCCACCCAGGGACGGGGGGCCAGGCCCTCCAGGCTCAGGCGCTGCTGCAGGGCGGCCAGGCAGCGACCATAGTCGTCGAAATCATCGATGCAGGCCCGCCGTCCGGTGGAGAGCCCGTGTCCCGGCAGGTCCCAGAGCACCACTCGCCAGCCGCCCGCCAGCAGACGCTCCAGCAGGTGGCGATAGAGGCCCAAGTGGTCGAAGTAGCCGTGCACCACGAAGGCGGTGCCGCGCGGCTGGGCCGGGCTCCACACCTGGGTCCAGAGACGGAAGGGCTCGGCCTCGGTGTAGCCCACGTGTAGCCCCACCCGGTCGCCGAACAGCGGCATCAGGCGGTAATGGGCGAGATAGTCTTCCAGATGCGGCAACGCCTGAGGGGCATGCCCGGCGGGCATGATGGGTCCCAGGGTGGTGAGTGGCGTGAAGTCGGTCATGAAGGCCTCCCGTCAGGCGCCAATCCTAGCGTTATGGGCCCCTCCAGGCCATATTGCCGGGAGATGGATTCATCATTTGGTCGAGGCGGGCAGACCAGGCGCCCAAAATCGGGTAGCATATGGAAGGTATTTCCACAAATATATACTGGTTTCGTATTCGAGATAACGATAAGCAGCCGGCGCATGCTGCCGTCTGCAGCGCATCAGGAGGCCCCATGACCGACCGAGTCACTCGCCACCGTCTCCAGGTGGCCAGCGAGCTGGACCATTTCATCAATGAGCAGGCCCTGCCGGGGTCCGGTATCGATGCCGAGGCCTTCTGGTCCGGCGTGGATGCGCTGTTCCACGATTTGACCCCGAAAAATCGTGAATTGCTCGCCGAACGCGAGCGTCTGCAGCGTGAGCTGGATCGCTGGCACCGCGACAACCCTGGCCCGGTGCGTGACATGCCCGCCTATCGCCGCTTCCTCGAGGAGGTCGGTTACCTGGCCGAGGTCCCGGCCAAGGTCGCGGTCAGCACCTCCAAGGTGGATGCCGAGCTGGCCTCCCAGGCCGGCCCCCAGCTGGTGGTGCCGGTGAGCAACGCCCGTTATGCGCTGAATGCGGCCAATGCGCGCTGGGGTAGCCTCTATGATGCGCTCTATGGCACCGATGCGATCAGTGACGACGGCGGCGCCGAGAAGGGCAAGGCCTTCAATCCCAAGCGTGGGGCCAAGGTGATCGCCTATGCCCGCGGGGTGCTGGACCTGGCCGCGCCCCTGGCCACCGGCTCCCACCGTGAGGCGGTCAAGTATGCGATCCGTGACGGCCACCTGGTGGTCACCCTGGAGGGCGGTCGCGAAACCGGCCTCAAGGAGGCCGGCAAGCTGGTGGGCTATCGCGGCGAGGCGGCCTCTCCCGAGGCGGTGCTGCTCAGCAACCACGGCCTGCACCTGGAGATCCAGTTCGATGCCGAGCACTTCATCGGCAAGGACGATCCGGCGCATATCAAGGACCTGCTGATGGAGGCGGCGCTCTCCGCCATCATGGATTGCGAAGACTCCGTGGCCGCGGTGGATGCCGAGGACAAGGTCGGTGTCTATCGCAACTGGCTGGGCCTGATGAAGGGCGATCTGGAAGAGCGTTTCGAGAAAGGCGGCGAGACGGTGGTGCGTCGCCTCAATCCGGATCGTCGTTATACCACGCCGGATGGCGGCAGCCTGACCCTGCCGGGCCGCTCGCTGCTCTTCGTGCGCAACGTGGGCCATCTGATGACCACGCCGGCGGTACTGGACGCCGAGGGCAACGAGGTGCCCGAGGGCATCCTCGACTGCGTGGTGACCAGCCTGATCGCCCTGCGCGATCTGCAGAAGGGGGGCGACGAGCCGCGCAACTCCCGCGAGGGTTCGGTCTATATCGTCAAGCCGAAGATGCACGGTCCCCGGGAAGTGGCCTTCGCCAACGAGCTGTTCGGCCGTGTCGAGGCGCTGCTGGGCATGCCCCGCGATACCCTGAAGATGGGCATCATGGACGAGGAGCGCCGCACCTCCACCAACCTCAAGGCGTGCATCAGCGCCGCCGCCTCCCGGGTGGTGTTCATCAACACCGGCTTCCTCGATCGCACCGGCGACGAGATGCATACCGTGATGCAGGCGGGCCCCATGGTGCGCAAGGGCGACATGAAGCATGCCGCCTGGATCCAGGCCTATGAGCGCAACAACGTGCAGATCGGCCTGGCCTGTGGCCTGCGTGGTCGCGCCCAGATCGGCAAGGGCATGTGGGCCATGCCGGACCTGATGGCCGCCATGCTGGAGCAGAAGGTGGCCCAGCCCAAGGCCGGTGCCAACACCGCCTGGGTGCCGTCACCCACCGCCGCGACCCTGCATGTGCTGCATTACCATCAGGTCGATGTCCAGGCGGTCCAGCACGAGCTGGAGGCCCAGGGCGAGCCCGACTACCTGGACGATCTGCTGACCGTCCCGGTGGCACAGGACCCGAACTGGTCCGATGACGAGATCCAGCAGGAGCTCGACAACAACTGTCAGGGCATCCTCGGCTATGTGGTGCGCTGGGTCGAGCACGGCGTCGGCTGCTCCAAGGTGCCGGACATCCACGACGTGGGCCTGATGGAGGACCGTGCCACCCTGCGGATCTCCAGCCAGCACGTGGCCAACTGGCTGCACCATGGCGTGGTCAGCGCCGAGCGGGTCCGGGAGACCCTGGAGCGCATGGCCAAGGTGGTGGACGAGCAGAACGCCGGCGACCCGCACTATGTGCCGATGAGCCGCGACTTCGCCGCCTCCACCGCCTTCCAGGCGGCCAGCGAGCTGGTCTTCAAGGGCCTCGAGCAGCCCTCCGGCTACACCGAGCCGCTGCTGCACCACTGGCGGGCGGTGCACAAGGCCCGCGCCATCTAAGGGGCCTTGCCCGGCCCACTAGCACAGCGCCCCGGCGGCCCTTGGGCCCCGGGGCGTTGGTGGTTTCGGGCTGGGCCCGGAGGCGGCCTTGCGCTATCTTGTGGCGCAACGCTTGCCACCGTTTCGCCCGCCGCAGGGAGCGCCGCCATGACCGTGATGACCGCCGCCGCCATCGAGGAGTTTCTCGACGAGGTCTTTCCCCATCGCCAGGGCACCATCGAGGGTGTCGACGAGATGCGCGCCACCATGAGCCTGGCCATCGAGGACGAGCACCTCAGGCCAGGGGCCTGCGTCTCCGGGCCGACCCTGATGGGGCTGGCGGATGTCTGCCTCTATGTGGCGATCCTGGCGCAGATCGGCCCGGAACCCATGGCGGTGACCACCGACCTCAACTGTCACTTCCTGCGCCGCGCCCGGGGGGACCGGGATCTGATTGCCAATGCCCGTGTCCTCAAGCTGGGGCGGCGCCTGGCCGTGGGGGAGGTGCAGCTCTTCTCCGCCGGGGACGAGGCGCCGGTGGCCCTGGTAACCGCTACCTATGCGCTACCGGATAGCGACTAGTCGGGCGTCGTGGGGCGAGCGCGCAGCACGCAGGCCCCCAGGGCCAGCCAGCCGCCGATCATCGCCAGGCCACCCAGGGGGGTAATCCACCCCAGGCGCCCCAGGCCGCTGAGCGCCAGGGCATAGAGGGAGCCGGAGAAGAGCGCGATGCCCAGGGCCCAGAGGCCCAGCACCAGGCGTTGGCCGGGTAGCGGCATGGCCGCCCGCCAGGCCAGGACGCCGAGCATCGCCAGGGTATGCCAGGCCTGATAGCGCACCCCGGTCTCGAAGGCCGCCAGCAGGCGCGGCGTCAGTCGTCCCTCCAGGGCATGGGCGCCGAAGGCGCCGGCGATGACCAGCAGGGCTCCCGAGGCGGCCACCAGCAACCACCAGTTGCGATCACGCATCGCTTGTCTCCCGACCATTCATGGCAGGCGCTACCGTACCCCGTGAGGGCCGAACAGGCTACAATATGGCCCCTGCCATCCTGCTATCGAGAGGACGCCATGCAGATCCAGCTCAATGGAGAACCCCAGCCGCTCGATGGCGAGGTGACGATCCAGCAACTGCTCGAGTCCCTGGGGCTCGCCGGGCGGCGCATCGCCGTCGAGGTCAACGAAGAGATCGTCCCCCGCAGCATTCACGCCGAGACTCGCCTCGCCGAAGGCGACCGCGTCGAGATCGTGCACGCCATCGGCGGCGGCTAAGCCCGCGGCGCCCGCATTCGACGACCCGACGCCCTGCGATCCGCGGCCAATCGAGGAAGCCAGACCCATGACTCAAGTACTCAGCGACCAGCCCTTCGTGGTGGCCGGCCGCCCCTTTAATTCCCGCCTGCTGGTGGGCACCGGCAAGTACCAGGATTTCGACGAGACCGCGGCGGCCATCGACGCCAGTGGCGCCGAGATCGTCACCTTCGCGGTGCGGCGCACCAACCTGGGGCAGGACGCCTCGGCGCCCAATCTGCTCGACGTGATCTCGCCGCAGCGCTATACCCTGCTGCCCAACACTGCCGGCTGCTATACCGCCAAGGACGCGGTGCGCACCTGCAAGCTGGCCCGGGAACTGCTCGACGGCCACAACCTGGTCAAGCTCGAGGTGCTGGGCGACGACACCACCCTCTACCCCAATGTGGTGGAGACCCTGAAGGCCGCCGAGGTGCTGCTGGCCGATGGCTTCGACGTGATGGTCTATACCAGCGACGATCCCATCGTGGCCAAGGAGCTGGAGCGCCTGGGTTGCTGCGCGATCATGCCCCTGGGCTCGCTGATCGGCTCCGGCCATGGCCTGCAGAACCCGCACAATACCCGCCTGATCGTGGAACAGGCCGAGGTACCGGTGCTGGTGGACGCGGGCATCGGTACCGCCTCCGACGCCGCCCTGGCCATGGAACTGGGCTGCGATGCGGTGCTGATGAATACCGCCATCGCCCACGCCCGCCAGCCGGTGCTGATGGCCCGGGCCATGAAGCAGGCCGTGGAAGCCGGGCGTCAGGCCTATCTGGCCGGGCGCATGCCGCGTCGCCAGAGCGCCGATCCCTCCTCGCCCTTTGCCGGCCGCATCAACGGCTGAGCCCGACCCAGGAATCGAACGAGGCGTATGAACGACGAACGTACCCCCGAGCCGGAGGCCCAGGCCGCCGGCGAGGCCAATCAGGACACGCTCTACAAGCGTGGTATCAAGAGCTATGTGCTGCGCGCCGGTCGCATGACCGGGGCCCAGACCCGCGGCCTGGAGGAGGTCTGGCCGCGGCTGGGGCTGACCCTGGAGGGTGGGCGCCTGGACCTGGACGCTCTCTTCGGTCGGCGGGCCCGGCGGGTGGTGGAGATCGGGTTCGGCATGGGCGCCTCCCTGATCGAGCAGGCCGAGACCCATCCGGATACCGACTTTATCGGCATCGAGGTGCATGCCCCCGGCGTCGGCAAGCTGCTCGACGAGGCGGACAAGCGAGGCCTCACCAACCTGCGGGTGTTCCGCGAGGATGCGGTGCGGGTGCTCGACGAGTGCTTCCCGCCGGACAGCATCGATACCCTGCAGCTGTTCTTCCCCGATCCCTGGCCGAAGAAGAAGCACCACAAGCGGCGCATCGTGCAGCCCGCCTTCGTGGAGCTGATTCGCCGCCGCCTCAAGGTGGGCGGCACCCTGCATATGGCCACCGACTGGGAGAACTATGCCGAGCATATGGCCGAGGTGATGGCGGCGGCGCCGGGCTACCGCAATACCGCCACCGCGGAGACCGCCCCCTATGTGCCGCGGCCCGAGTTCCGGCCCCTGACCAAGTTCGAGGCCCGCGGCGAACGCCTGGGTCACGGCGTCTGGGATCTGATCTTCGCGCGCAGCGAGTAAGCGAAAACACCGGCCGCGGCCCTGTGCCGCGCCCCGGCTCTCCAGCACCCTGACCGCTGACCCAGTTCGAGGCCCGCGGCGAACGCCTACCAGCAACAAAAGGTTCTTCGCAGATCGGCGTGAAGCCACGACCTGGGAAAGCACCAGTTTGCTAGTGTGGGAGTTTGGCTATGCCGAACGATTGGGCGACGAAGTCGCCCCTAGTGGCAGCCAGAATCGCCCTTCGGGCGATATCGCGCGGAATCCGCGCTCCCACGGCGGCATTCACGCCAGAGTGCGAAGAACCATAAAAAAGCGGCGACTCCGTGGGAGTCGCCGACAAGGACCGTGACTAGCTTGATGAGGAGAAACCATGGCAGGGAACCTGACATTCCCTGCGATGGGTATGGCGTCTGGCCGACGCCATGCAGACAAGATAATCATTCGCATCTGATGGGTCAATAGAAAACGAGAATATTTTTTGTTTGCGGCCTATCAAGCCGTCAGACTCAGCCATAGGGGCAGGCTCAGCATGGCCAGCAGGGTCTGTCCGGTGATCAGCGCCGCCATCAGTTCGGCGTCGCCCCCCAACTGGCGGGCCAGGATATAGGCCGAGGTGGCGGTAGGCAGGGCGGCGAAGAGCAACGCGACGTCGCGACTCACCCCGTCCAGCCCCAGCGCCCAGGCCAGGACCAGCACCAGGGCCGGCATCAGCAGCAGCTTGACGGCATGGGTCGCCCAGACGGCGCGGTCCCGACGCAGCAGGGCCAGGGGGCGCAGCGCCACGCCCACCGCCACCAGGCCCAGGGGGAGGGCGGTACGTCCCAGCAGTTCCATGGCGGGGGCGCTCCAGCCCGGTAGCCCGGCCCCGGAGAGGTTCAGGGCGATGCCGCCCAGGCAGGCCAGGATCAGTGGGTTGCTGGCCAGGGCCCGCAGGCTGCGGCTCAGGCTGCCGGGGCCCAGGGTGCCGGCACCGATAAAGCAGAGCACGCAGAGCACATTGACCACCGGCACCATCAGCGCCACGGCCACCGCCGCCGTGGTGGCGCCAAGGCTGCCGTGCAGGGCGGCCCCGCCGGCCACCCCCACATAGGTATTGAAGCGCAGGCTGCCCTGAAAGAGCGACGTGAAGGTGGCGGCCCGGGGCGCGAGCCGTGGCCGCTGCCACCAGAGCGCGGCGGCAACGATCAGCATGCTGCCCAGCAGCACCAGGGCCAGCCGGGCCACCGGCACCCGGTCGATCTCCGCCTGGGCCAGGGTGCTGACCAGCATGGCCGGGAACAGCAGGTAGTAGATCAGTCGTTCCAGGCGTGGCCAGAAGTCGCCGCCGGGCAGGTCCAGGCGTCCCAGCAGGGCGCCCAGCAGGATCAGCAGGAAGAGCGGCCCCAGGGCGTCGAGGATCTCCATGGTGCGACAAGGCTCCAGGTCACGGTCGTTGGCGAGTGCTGATAAGCTTACCCTGATAGAGACATGGCCCGCGATGGCCGAGACGGAGACGACGAGGGGAGGAGACGATGACGGCGAAGGTCCGCTGGTTAAGCGTGGCATTCCTGGGGCTGGTGCTGCTGGCCCTGGGGACCTGGTTCTGGCTGCCGGGGGGCGACGAGAGCGGGGAGCCCCAGGGCGGCGAGATCGCCCTGGCCTCGACTCAGGGGGAGTTCGCGCTCTCGGCACTCGACGAGGAGCAGTTGGCGGCGATTTACTTCGGCTACACCTACTGTCCGGATGTCTGCCCCATGACCCTGGCGGTGGTGCGCCAGGCCCTGGGGCAGCTGGCGCCGGCGCTCGCCGAGCGGGTGGTGCCGGTGATGATCAGCGTCGACCCGGAGCGGGACACCCTGGAGCGGCTCGAGGAGTACATGGGCTACTTCGGCGAGCGTTTCGTGGGCGCCCGGGGCAGCGAGGCGCAGCTCGAGGATATCGCCGAGCGTTACGGGATCTTCTGGCGCCGGGTGGAGATGGAGGAGTCCGCCATGGGCTATACCGTGGATCACAGCGCCTCGCTCTATCTGGTCGACCGGCACGGGGAGATTCGCCGGCGGGTGCTCTATTCGCCGACGCCCCATGCGCTGATCGAGGCGCTGCGCCAGGAGCTGGGCGATGGGTAGGTCGGATAAACGAGCCTAAGGCGAGCGCATCCGACGCTCCCGGGTGACGTCAATCGCTCGCCTCCGGCGGGCTTAGCAGGCGTTCCACCATGGCGTCCAGGGCCTGAAGCTGGCGGCCGTCACGGCTGTCATGGGCCGGGTCGGGGCGCCAGCTGTTCTCGTCATGACCCCACCAGTCCCAGCAGCCCTGGGGATTGCCCATGCTGCTGCCGGCCTGGGGGTAGAGCACCGCCAGCCGGTGCACATCGGCCCAGGCATTGAGCCCGGCGTAGCGGGCGAAGGCATCGTCGACCTGCTCGCGGCCCATGGCGCAGCCATGCAGGGCCACCACCAGGCCACAGGCCCCGCCGGCCTCACACCCCGGCGGCAGATAGAGATAGCCCCGCTCGTCCAGCTGGCGTGCCCCGCTGGCGACCTCCTGGGAAACGCTGACTAGCTCCCCCGCGGCGGCGTCCGGCGCGGATACCTCGGCCTCGCCATAGAGCCAGGCCAGGGCCTCGCCGGCGCCGTCGTACCCGCAATCGAGCAGGTAGGGGCTGCCCCCCGCCGCGCAATTCACCAGGGGGGCCGAGGAGGGGGCTCGGTCCGCGGCCACCGGCCAGCCGTGGCCGGCGCCCGGCTGGACGACCCGGCGCAGCTGGTCATCGGCATCCGCCAGCCAGCCGCGATACTGCTCGGCGAGCCGCTCCCCCAGCACCGGTAGGACGGTCCCGTCCGCCTCGCCGTGCCACAGGAAGACCCGCTGGCGAGCCAGGTCGGCAGGGTCGCCGACCCGGCCCTCGACCAGATAGGCGGCGTGGCGGCTTGCCAGCTCGTCCAGGTCGGGAATGCCCCGGTGAGTCAGCATGCACTGACCCAGGGCGCGCCCCAGGCTGCCCTGGGCGCAACCCCAGGGGCCGGCGGCGAAGACCCCCAGCCGTCCATAACGCTCGGGATAGGCCACCGCCAACTGGGTGGCCATATAGCCCCCGGAGGAGACCCCCAGAACCGCCAGGCGCTCGCCATCGAGGCCGAGCGCCGGCAAGGGGGGCGGAGTGGTGTCGTCGGCCAGGGCGGCGCCGGAGAGGGCCAGCGCCACCAGCCAGGGGGCGGACTTACTCGGCATCGGGCTCTGCATCGACGCCCAGCAGCTCCACCTTGAAGGTCAGGGTCTCGTAGGGGCCAATGGGGCCGCCGGTGCCGGCCTCGCCGTAGGCCAGGTCGTAGGGCAGGTAGAGCATCCAGGTGTCGCCCACGCTCATCAGCTGCAGGGCCTCCTGCCAGCCCTCGATGACCTGGTCGACCCGGAAGCTGATCGGTTCGCCGCGCTCGTAGGAGCTGTCGAAGACGCTACCGTCCAGCAGGGTACCCTCGTAGTGCACCTCGACTCGGGCGTCGGAGCCCGGGGAGGCGCCATCGCCGGATTCGATCACCTTGTACTGCAGGCCGGAGTCGGTGACCACCACGTCCTCGTTCAGGGCATTCTCGGCCAGGAAGGTCTCGCCGGCCTCGCGGGTCGCCTCGGCCTGGCGCTGGGCCGAGGCCTGACGCTCGGCCATGGCCTGCTGCTGGAACTGCATCAGCGTCGCGGCCATCTCCTCTTCGCTCAGGGCCAGCTCCGCATCGGCATAGACATCGCGGATCGCCTGGGTGAAGGCCTCGATATCCAGGTCATCCACGTCCTGCACCAGGCTCTGACCCAGGGTCACGCCCAGGCTGTAACCGAGCCGTGACTCCTCGCTCTCCAGGTCGGCCAGGGCGAAGGGGGCGGCACACAACAGCGAGCCCAGGGTGGCGGCGCGAACCAGTGTCTTCATGCAGAATCCTCTATCGATGGGGTCATCAAACATCCCTCGGACTCTATCAGGAGTGCTCGGGTTCCGCACCCGCCCGGCCGCCATGAAACGGCAGCGGGCCGGGGGCCGGCACGCTGACTCAGGGAAGGTTTGTTGACGGTGGTTCAGACCACCAGGGTGGGGCACTTGGCCATGCTCGCCACCCGCTGGGAGACGCTGCCCAGCAGGTAGGAGGTCTTGTCGCCGTTGGTGCCCTGGGAGCCGATCACGATCAGGTCGATATCGCGCTTGCGGGCGAAGCGCACGATGGTACTGGAGGGGCGCCCGCCCTTGACGAAGGCGCGCACCTTGGGCGCGCCCCGCTCCAGGGCATCGTGCTTGGCCTGGACGGCGATCTCGGTGGCGTACTCCTTGAGGGCGTCGTCGGGAATATCCAGCTTGTTGGGGCGGACCATGGAGAGGGAGGCCTCCAGCAGGCTGTGGTGCTTGAAGACGCAGAGGATATAGAGCTCGGCGCCGGTCAGCTTGGCCAGGTCCACGGCCTTCTCCAGGGCCTTGAGGGCACCCTTGGAGCCGTCAACCGGCAACAGGATTCTTTCGAACATCGTCGTCTCCTCCTTGAGCCAGGATCAGCGGAACGCCAGATCCCGGAGGAACAGGGCGATTTGCGGGAAGATGATGATCAGGGCGGCGGCCAGCACCAGCATGAAGACGAAGGGCGGCGTGCCACGGATCACCTCCCAGTAGGGGCGCTTGAAGATGGCGATGGCGGTGAAGATATCGCAGCCGAAGGGTGGCGTCGCCGAGCCGATGGCCACCTGCAGGGTGATCAGCACCCCCACCAGCACTGGGTCGAGCCCGGAGGCGGCGATGGCCGGCGCGAAGATCGGCGTCAGCACCAGGATCACCACGATGGGGTCGACGAACATGCAGGCGATAAAGAAGGCCACGCAGATGGCGATCAGCACGCCCACGGGCCCCGCCTCGTTGATGCCTGCGGCCCCCAGCACCGCCTGGGGAATCTGCGCGAAGGAGATGATCCAGGAGAAGCCGTTGCCCGCCGCCACCAGGATAAAGACCACGGCGGTGATCAGGCCGGTGGACTTGGCGATGGCATAGATATCCGGCAGCTTCAGGGAGCGGAAGATGGCGAATTCCAGGATCACCGCATAGAGCACGCAGGCCGCCGCCGCTTCGGTGGGGCTGAAGATGCCGCCATAGATGCCACCCACGATCAGCACCGGGAAGCCCAGCGGCCAGAGGGCGCCCTGTACCGCCAGGGCGCGCTCCTTCCAGCTGCTCCTGGGTTCGGTGGGGACCTTGTTGATGTAGGCGTAGGCGATGCAGTAGACCGAGAACATCGCCAGGATCAGCAGGCCCGGGCCGATGCCGGCGATAAAGAGCTCGCCGATGGAGGTGCCGGAGATGACCCCGTAGATGATCATGCCGATGCTCGGCGGGATCAGGAAGGCGATATCACTGGAGTTGATGATCAGCGCCAGGGTGAAGGGGTCCTTGTAGCCGGCCTTGAGCATGCGCGGGCGCAGCGGCGACCCCACCGCCACCACCGTGGCCTGGGTGGAGCCGGAGACCGCACCGAAGAGGGTGCAGGAGGCGGCGGTGGAGACCGCCAGGCCGCCCTTGATATGGCCCACGAAGCTCATGACCATGTTGATCAGGCGGTTGGCGGACTGGCCCCGGGTCATGATGTCGGCGGCCAGGATAAACATCGGCACGGCGATCAGCGCCGTGGGGCGGATGCCGCCCATCAGCTGTTGCACCAGGGTCTCCATCTGACCGGTCCCGCCGAAGGTCATATAGAAGCCCACGAAGGCCGCCGTCAGCAGGGGCACCATCATGGGAAAGCCCAGCAGCAGCAGCACGATCATGATGGTCAGGATAGTGGCTGTCATGGTTGTGAGTCCTCGCTAGCGTCCGGCATCAGACTTCCGTTTCCGTGTCCTTGTAGCCATCCACCACATGGGTCGAGATATAGACGTCCCGGGAAGTGAGGTTCTTGATGGCGGTGAGCAGGTACTGGATGCCGGTGATGGCGAAGCCCACCGGGACCCAGACGAACATCATCCAGACCGGAATGCTCAGCGAGGGCAGCACCCGGCCACGGCTATAGGTAGTCTGGATATAGCCGATGGAGTAGTAGCAGAGCACGAACATCACCAGGGCGGTGAAGGTGCAGATGATGATCATCAGCCAGCGCCGCCCGCCGGTGGGCAGGGCGTCATAGATGGCCGACATGCGGATATGGCGCCCATGGCGGGCCGCATAGCCGATACCGGCGAAGGTGATCATCACGATCAGGATGCGATTGATCTCCTCGGAGAAGTGCAGACTCTCGCCGAGGGCGAAACGACTGACCACATTGGCGATGGTATTGATGGCCATCAGGATGACCCCCATGGCCAGTATCACCGCCTCCGCCTTGCTGATCCCTGTGTCTATCCAGCCGAGGGGGCCGGGCAGGGTCGAGCGGTAGTTCTTTTCGGATTCTTCTTCGGTCATGTGCCCATGCTCCTGTGGTCTTCCCTGGGCGTTGCGCGCCGCCTGCCCCTCAGGGTATGGCAAGGTCCGTGGCGACGACCTTGCGGTCCGCCAACGCTGATTGGCCGGCGAGCCGAATCGGAGAAGCGGGTGGGAGGAAACAAGCGGGGCAGCCAAGTGGCTGCCCCGGATTCCTCGTGTGACGATCAGGCGCCGGTGGCGCTTAGTCGCCGCTCACGGCTTCCAGGTCGGCCTTGAACTGCTCCAGCAGGGCCGCACCGCGCTCGCCGGTCATCTCGACGAAGCGCTCCTCCACCTGGGGAGCCCGGGCGCGGAAGGCCTCGATCTGCTCCTCGGTGAGGCGTGTCACGGTGACCTCGTCGGAGGCCTCCTGGATCTTGGCCAGGGAGTCGTCCGCCAGCCCGGAGATATGCTCCAGGGTGTGCTCGTAGGCGTGCTGGGCCGCGTCGCGCACCAGTTGCTGCTCATCCTCGGAGAGGCCGTTGAAGAAGTCCTGGTTGGCCATCATGGCGGTGGTGAACCAGCCATGGCCGGTGAACACCAGGTTGGGAGAGACTTCATAGAGGCCGCCGGACTCGATCCAGAAGATCGGGTTCTCCTGCCCCTGGATGATGCCGGTCTGCAGGCCGCCATAGACCTCGCCCCAGGGCAGCGGCGTCGGGGTCGCCCCGAAGGCGCGATAGGTTTCGGAGAGCAGCGGGTTGGTCATGATGCGGATGTTCTTGCCGCGCAGGTCCTCGGGCGCGGTGAAGGGTTCATCCAGGGTGACCACCATCTCGCCTTCCGGGTACATCTTGAGCAGTTCCAGGCCCTGTTCGGCATAGAGCTCGGGGAAGTCCTCGTGGATCGCCTTGCTGTTGTTGAAGAACTCGACGACGGTCTCTTCGTCGGTGGGCAGCAGGTAGGGCACGAAGAAGATCTGTGCCTCGGGAATCAGCGAGCCGGTGAAGCCCGGAGACTGGTTGACGAACTGCAGGATACCCGCCTGGGCCTGCTCCATGATGTCGTCGGATTCACCCAGTTCGCCGAAGCGATAAACCTGTACGGTATTGTCGGAGTTCTCCTCGATATACTCCTTGAAGGCGACGGCGAAGACGTCCTGAACGTCGCCCTCGAACTCCTCGTGGGCATAGCGCCAGTTTGCGGAGTGAGCCGCGGCGGACATGCCCAGCAGCAGGGCGCCAATGCTCGCGGATGTCAGCAGTTTGGTAGCCTTCATTCTTATTTCCCCTTGGCAGTTTCTGGCCGGTCACTCGACCATGATGAGCGGATGAAATTGAAGTAAATCAAGACGCTCCACTCTCTTGAGGCTAGCCGTCGGCGGATAGGGGGTCAAGTTGGGTTTCTAGGGTTTGCAGCGCCCAGAGTTGCGTTTTTTTCTGCATAAGTCCGGCATTTATGAGCCGTTCCGCCAGGCTGGATTCCCCCGTCTGGAGGGGGCGAATGGCGCCGCCGCCAGTGGCCAGGTCGGCCAGTCGGCGCAGGGTTTCCCGTTCGGCCAAGAGTTCGGCCCGCTGCAAGGCTTGCCGTAGCTCGGCGAGTGTCGGGTCGGTAAGGGCTAACTCCTTGAGGGCGCGTCGGCGGTCGCGCAATGGCCGGGTCATCTCGGCCTGCCAGGCGCGAATCGGGGCCAGGTGCGTGGGGGCATCGTCGTCCGGGGTCAAGCCGTGGCGTTCGAGCCAGCAGGCCCAGAGCAGTTCGCAGACATCGACGCCGGCCTGGTCCTGCAGGGCCAGGCAGGCCGCCTCCACGCCGGGGCGTGCATAGAGGGCGAGGGCCTGATCCCAGAGCGACAGGGCCCAGGGGCCGGCCCGGGCGGTCACGCCATGGCGGGCCAGCCAGGCCCGCAAATGGTGGCGCAATTGGGTAGAATGCATGCTCATCGAAGGCTGCTCCTGCGCTAGCGTCCCCGGAGGCGGCGAGGCGGCCCGCCATTCCCGTTATCGGAGCCGGCATGATTGCATTCCGTCAACTCGCCCTGCAACGCGGCACCCAGCCGCTGATCGAAGACGCCGACCTGACCCTGCACGCCGGCCACAAGGCCGGTATCGTGGGGCCCAATGGCGCCGGCAAGTCGAGCCTGTTCAAGCTCCTGCTGGGCGAACTGGCCCCCGACAAGGGGGAGGTGGAGCTGGCCGGCGGGGTGCGCATCGCGCATATGGCCCAGGAGGTGGAGGCGCTGGATCGCCCCATCGTCGACTATGTACTGGATGGCGACCGGGCCCTGCGCGCCACCGAGGCGGCCCTGGCCGCGGCCCAGGACGCCGGCGACGCCCATCGCGAGGCGGAGCTGCATGGCCAGATCGAGGCCCTGGACGGCTACAGCGCGCCGTCTCGGGCCGCCCAGCTGCTGGTCGGGCTGGGCTTTGCCCAGGCCGACCTGTCGCGCCCCCTGGCGGATTTCTCCGGGGGCTGGCGGATGCGCGTCAACCTGGCGCGCACCCTCTTCATGCCCTCCGACCTGCTGCTGCTCGACGAGCCCACCAACCACCTGGACCTGGATGCCCTGCTATGGCTGGAGCAGTGGCTGATCCGCTACCCGGGCACCCTGCTGTTGATCTCCCACGACCGCGACTTCCTGGACGCGGTCTGCGACCATATTGTGCACTTCGACCGGCGCCGCCTGGTGCTCTATCGGGGCAACTACAGTGCCTTCGAGCGCAGCCGTGCCGAGAAGCTCGCCCAGCAGCAGGCCGAGGCTGCCAAGCAGCAGGCCCGTCGCGAGGAGATCGAGCAGTTCGTGGCGCGCTTCCGGGCCAAGGCCACCAAGGCGCGCCAGGCTCAGAGCCGCCTGAAGATGCTCGAGCGCATGGAGACCATCGCCGTGGCCCATGTGGACTCGCCCTTCCATTTCACCCTGCCCGCCGCCGAGAAGACCTCCCACCCCTTGCTGGTGCTGGACGAGGCGCGCCTGGGCTACCGTAGCGAGGCCGGCGAGACGGTGCAGCTCGACGAGGTCAAGCTGAGCCTGCTGCCGGGGCAGCGCATCGGCCTGCTGGGCCCGAACGGGGCCGGCAAGTCGACCCTGATCAAGTCGCTGACCGGCGAGCTGCCCCTGCTGGGCGGCACGCGTATCGAGGGGGAACACCTGGCGGTGGGCTATTTCGCCCAGCATCAGCTGGAGGGGCTGGATCTCTCCGCCTCACCCTTCCTGCATGTGCAGCGTCTCTCGCCCCGGGCCAGCGACCAGGAGATCCGCAACTTCCTGGGCGGCTTCGGCTTCCGCGGCGACGATGCCTTCGCCGAGGTGGCCAACTTCTCCGGCGGCGAGAAGGCGCGCCTGGCCCTGGCCCTGGTGGCCTGGCGGCGTCCCAACCTGCTGCTGCTCGACGAGCCCACCAACCACCTGGATCTGGAGATGCGCGAGGCCCTCACCGAGGCCCTGGCCGGCTTCGAGGGGGCGGTGATCCTGGTCTCCCACGATCGCCACCTGCTGCGTGCCACCGTGGACGAGTTCTGGCGGGTGGCGGATCACCGCCTCGAGCCCTTCGATGGCGACCTGGAGGATTACCGGGCCTGGCTCAAGGCGCGCCTGGAGGGAGAGCGCCGCGAGGCCCGGGCCGAGAAGGGCGAGCGCCAGGCGGAGGCCGCGGCCCCCAAGGAGGACCGCAAGGCGGCCCGCCGCGCCGCCGCCGAGCTGCGCGAGAAGCTGCGCCCGCTGAAGCGCCAGCGCGACAAGGCGGAGCAGGCCATGGAGAAGGCCCAGGCCGCCCTGGGCGAGGTGGAGGAACGCCTGGCGGATGCCACGCTCTATACGGAGGCGAGCCGCAAGGCGGAACTCACCGAGTTGCTGGGCCGCCAGGGCGAGCTCAAGTCGCGCCTCGAGACGCTGGAAGCGGAGTGGCTGGCCGCCGAGGAGGCGCTGGAGGCCATGGAAGCCGAGCTGTTGGCGGCGGAATAACTCCCGAGGAGGTGCCCCATGATCCTGCGATTCGTGCCGGTCGCGCTGCTGTTGGTCGCCCTGGTCGGCTGCGCCAATCCGCGACTGACTCTGGACAACTACCAGCGCCTGGAGGTCGGCATGAGCCGGGCCCAGGTCGAGGCGATCCTCGGTTCGCCCAAGGAGTGCCACGGCGCCCTGATGGTGGACCTCTGCACCTGGGGAAGAGGGGCGCGGACCATCCATGCCCAGTTCCTGGGTGGCGAGGCCCTGGCCTTCCAGTATCAGGGGCTCAACTGAGAGGGCCCGGCTCAGCTCTCCAGCAGGAAGGTCACCGGGCCGTCATTGATCAGCTCCACCTGCATCTCGGCGCCGAACTCGCCGGTGGCGACCCGTGGCCAGGCGGCCCGGGCCTGGCTCACCAGGTAGTCGAACAGCGCTTCGCCCTCGGCGGGGGGCGCGGCGCTGGAGAAGCTGGGACGCAGCCCCTTGCGGGTATCCGCGGCCAGGGTGAACTGGGAGACCAGCAGCAGGCCGCCCGCCACCTGCTGCAGGTCGCGATTCATCTTGCCGTCGTCGTCGGCGAAGACCCGATAGTGCAGCAGCTTGTGCAGCAGCTTGTCGGCTCGAGCCCGATCATCGCCCTTTTCCACCCCCACCAGGGCCAGCAGGCCCTGGTCGATGGCGCCCACTTCCTGGCCCGCCACCACCACCCGGGCGTGGCGTACCCGCTGAATCAAGGCTCGCATTGGCTCTCCTCCTGAGTGTCGGCGCAGGAGGGTAGCATGCTCATCGATCAGCGGCCCAGCAGGGCTCGAAATGGAATAAGGAATAACGGCCTACTCTACCAGGCGCGACACACCATGATGTCGCAATGGGGTTCGGCGAGCAGTTGAGCGGTCAGGCGGCGCTGCTGGCCGCGACGCCCGCGGTAGCCCAGGGCCAGCAGGTCCGGGGGCTGGCGCCGCAGCCGGGTCAGCAGCACCTCCAGGGGGTCGCCCTGCTCCAGCTCCAGGCTCAGCTCCGGGACCGACTCCACCTCGTTCATCAACTGATCCACTTCCCGCTCGAGCTGTTCGCGCAGCCGGGCCAGCTCGCCATCCCGCCAGCGGGCGAAGTCGCCGCTGGAGCCCAGCTCCCGCTCACCGGGGATATCCCAGGCGTGCAGCAGGGTCAGCCGTGACTCGGGGAAGCGCTTGAGGGTCTCGCGCAGGGTATGGCGACAGGTCAGCGAGAAGTCCACCGGTACGAGGATATCCCGCCACTCCTGGGTCACCGGGTGGATGGCCGAGATCACCGGGCAGGGGGCGCCACGGATCACCCGGGCCAGGGTGGTACCGGCCACCAGTTCCGGTTCGCCGCGCTTGCGATGCCCGCCGAGCAGGATCAGGTCGGCCTGGCGTTCGTGGGCCTCGCGGATGATCTCCTCGAAGGGCGTGCCGGCCACGGTCTGCAGCAGCACCTGGGGGGCGGGCAGCGCATAGTCTTCGCGGATATCGGTGAGCAGGCGCTCCATCTCCGCCACCACCGCCGGCTCCAGGTCGTGCAGCGCCTGGCGCGGCAGGTGGGGGTCGAGCACGTGCAGGGCATCGAGGCGGGCCCCGCTGTCCACCGCCAGTTGGATGGCTCGGCCGAAGGCGGCACGGTTCTCCGCCGACAGGTCACAGGCGAACAGCAGGGTGCGGGTCATGGTCTCTCCCTCCCTCGGGTAGTGGCGATGCCTCACCTCAGGATGGTGGCTTAACCGCTCCCCCGCAAGGCGTTACCACCAGGCGTGGAAGTGGTGCACCGGCCCCTGGCCGCGGCCGACGCCCAGCCGATGGCTCTCGGCCAGGGCCCGCTCCAGCCAGGCCTTGGCCTCGGTCACCGCCGCCAGGGGGGCGTCGCGATGGGCCAGGCAGGCGGCGATGGCCGAGGAGAGCGAGCAGCCGGTGCCGTGCAGGTTGGGAGTGGCGATACGTGGCCCATCGAGCCACTGGGCGCCATGCTCGTCCACCAGCAGGTCCGGGCAGCGCTCGCCGCGCAGGTGGCCGCCCTTGAGCAGCACCCGGGGGGCGCCCAGGGCCTGCAGCCGGGGCAGCAGCGCCTCCATGCCTTCGGCGTCGTCCGGGACCGGGGCGTCCAGCAGCACCGCCGCCTCCGGCAGGTTGGGGGTGATCAGGTCGGCCAGGGGCACCAGCAGCTCGCGTACCGCGCGGATGCCGGCGTCATCCACCAGCACATCGCCGCTCTTGGCCACCATCACCGGGTCGAGCACGACCCAGCGCGGGCGCCGTTGGGTCAGCGCCGCGCGGATCGCCTCGGCCACCTCGCGGCTGGCCACCATGCCGATCTTCACGGCGTCGATGGCGATATCGTCGAGCAGGGTCTCCAGCTGGGCGGCGATAAAGTCCGCCGGCACCGGATACACCCCGGTCACCCCCTGGGTGTTCTGGGCGGTCAGGGCGGTGATCACGCTGGTACCATAGGCACCCAGCGCCGAGAAGGTCTTGAGGTCGGCCTGGATGCCGGCGCCACCACTGGGATCGGAGCCGGCGATGGTCAGCAGCTTGGGAATCGGGGGAGTGTCGTTCATGGGGAGGTCTTGTCGTTGATGTCGCGGTCTAGCCTACTGCAAGGGGTGGGGGGCTCGCCATGCTGAGCCTCTTTTTAGTGGCCCTGGTCAGTGCCACCCTGCTGCCCGGCGGCTCCGAGGTGTGGCTGGCCCGGCTCTGGTGCATCGGCGAGCCGGCCCTGCTGCTCTGGGCGGTGGCCACCGCCGGCAACACCCTGGGCAGCCTGATCAATGTGTGGATGGGGCGCTATGCGCGGCGCTTCCAGGATCGCCGCTGGTTTCCCGCCTCGCCGGCGGGGCTGGCCCGGGCCGAGCGCTGGTATCACCGCTTCGGCGAATGGAGCCTGCTGCTCTCCTGGGCGCCGGTGATCGGCGATCCACTGACGGTGCTGGCCGGGGTCTTTCGCCTGCCCTGGTGGCGCGCCATCCTGCTGATCACCCTGGCCAAGGGCACCCGCTACGCGGTGGTGCTGCTGCTGGCCCAGCAGTGGCTGGCACCGCTTTGCGGCGGCGCCTGAGGGAAGCGGGGCCGGCAGCGCCGGCCCCACGGCTTACAGAATCGAGGGCAGCCAGGTGGCCAGTCCCGGGAAGGCGGCCAGGGCCAGCAGCATGCTGAGTTGCAGCAGGATAAAGGGAATCACCCCGCGATAGATGGCCGAGGTGGGGACCGAGTCCGGCGTCACCCCGCGCAGGTAGAAGAGCGCGAAGCCGAAGGGCGGGGTGAGGAAGGAGGTCTGCAGGTTGATGGCGATCATCACCCCCAGCCAGATGGGGTCAATGCCCATGGCCAGCAGCACCGGGCCGACGATGGGCACCACCACGAAGGTGATCTCGATGAAATCGAGGATAAAGCCCAGCAGGAACATCACCAGCATCACGATCAGCATGGCCCCCACCACGCCGCCGGGCATCGCCTCGAACAGCTCGGTGACCAGCTCCTCGCCACCATAGGCACGGAACACCAGGGAGAAGAGGGTGGCGCCGATCAGGATCAGGAACACCATGCTGGTGACCTGGGTGGTGGTGCGGGCCACCTCCTTGAGCATGGTCGGGGTCACCCGGCCCTTGACCCCGGCCAGTACCAGGGCACCGAAGGCCCCTACCGCCGAGGCCTCGGTGGGGGTGGCGAAGCCGCCGAGGATCGAGCCCAGCACGGCGACGATCAGCACCACCGGCGGTACCAGGCCCTTGAGCAGCAGCGGCCAGATGCTGCCGCGGTGGCCGAGCTCCTGCATCAGCGCCTGGCGGTCGGCGGGGGGCGCCAGCTGTGGCTTGAGCCAGGCGGTGATCGCCACATAGGCGATATAGGCCACCACCAGGATCAGTCCCGGGACCAGGGCGCCGACGAAGAGGTCGCCCACCGATACCGTCTTGGGGCTCCACACCCCCATGGAGAGCTGCGCCTGCTGGTAGGCGTTGGAGAGCACGTCGCCCAGCAGCACCAGGGCGATGGAGGGGGGGATGATCTGGCCCAGGGTGCCGGTGGCGCAGATGGTGCCGGTGGCCAGTGCCGGGGAGTAGCCGCGCTTGAGCATGGTGGGCAGCGACAGCAGGCCCATGGTCACCACGGTGGCGCCGACGATGCCGGTGGAGGCGGCCAGCAGCATGCCGACCAGGATCACCGCGATGCCCAGGCCGCCGCGCAGGGCTCCGAAGGCCAGGGCCATGGCATCGAGCAGGGTCTCGGCGACCCGCGACTTCTCCAGCAGCACCCCCATCAGCACGAAGAGCGGTACCGCCAGCAGGGTCTGGTTGGTCATGATGCCGTAGACCCGGTTGGGCATGGCGGCGAGGAAGTTGGATTCGAAGTGCAGCGCCACGCCCAGGGCCTCCAGGCCCAGGCCGAGGCCGGCGAAGGCCAGGGCGGTGCCGGCCAGGGCCAGCGCCACCGGGTAGCCGAGCATTAGCACGATGCAGATGGTCGCGAACAGGAAGAGCGGCATGTAGTCGAGCACTAGAGCACCTCCTCGTGCTCGGGGTCAGGGGCCGCCAGGCGGCCGCGCAGGATCAGCACCTGGCGAATCAGCAGGGCGATGCCCTGGATCAGCAGCAGCAGGGCCATCAGCGGAATCAGGCTCTTGACCAGGTAGACCACCGGCAGGTTGGCGTCCGAGGTGCGTTCCAGGATGGCCCAGCTGCTGCGCACGTACTTGAGGCTGCCGAGGCCGATGAAGAGCACCACCGGAATCAGCAGGAAGAGGGTGCCGGCCAGGTCGATCCAGGCGCGGCCCTTGGCGGAGAGGCGGCGATAGAAGATGTCCACCCGCACATGGCCGTCATGCTTGAGGGTATAGGCGGCCCCCAGCATGAAGACGATGGCGTGCATGATCATTACCGACTCCTGCATGGCCATGCTGTGGATGCCCAGGGCGTAGCGCATCACCACTAGCACGAACTGCACCAGCATCATCGCCAGGGTCAGCCAGGCGATGGCCCGGCCGAGGGTCTCGATCACGCCCTCGATCCACCCGAGCCACACCGGTTCGCGGCCCGTCGGTTCGCGAGTCGTTGTCATGGGAAGGTCTCGTTATTGTTCAACGGAAGGCGGCATCATCGCCGATTCGACGCCGGACGTCATCCGCTGCCCTCAACGAGGTATCAGTTCTTGGTGGCCTGGATATGCTGATAGAGGGCGAGCTGGCAGGCGTTTGGCAGGTGAACGTCCACCGCCACCGGCAGGTGATCCGAGAAGAGGTGATCCAGGACGCGCACCTCCTCGGCCACCAGGGAGTCGGATAGCAGAATATGGTCCAGGGCCCGGCGGGGCTGCCAGGAGGGGTAGCTGAGCAGCGGCTTGACCGGATGCAGGGGCAGGGCCGCGCAGAAGTTGGGGTGGGCGTGGATCTGGTCCGGGGTGCAGTTGAGATCCCCCATCACCACCACATGGCGCAAGGGGGTAATCAGCTCGCTGAGGTAGTCGAGCTGGCGCATGCGACCGCGGTGACTCAGGGCCAGGTGAGCGACGAAGAGGTGCAGGGCGTCGGGGCCCTCGCCGTAGCGGGCATGGATGGCGCCGCGGCCGGGCAGGGTGCCGGGCAGGCGGTGCTCCTCGATATGCGCCGGCGGCAGCCGCGACAGCAGGCCGTTGCTGTGCTGGGCGAAGCGTCCCAGGTTGCGATTGAGCTGCTGGAAGTGGTGGGGGAAGCCGGCTCGTTGCGCCAGGTACTCCACCTGATTGATCTGGCTGGAACGGAAGCTGCCCCCGTCGACCTCCTGGAGGCCGACGATATCGAACTGCCCGAGGACCTCGCCGACCATGTCCAGGCGCCCCCGCCGCTTGGGGTGGGGCAGCAGGTGCTGCCAGCTGCGGGTCAGGTAGTGGTGATAGGCCGAGGTATGAATGCCCACCTGCATATTGAAGGTGAGCAGGCGAAGATGGTCCGGCTGATGGAAGGGTCTCATGGCCTCGGCCTGGGTCATGGGGTTACTCGCCTCGCTCCTGACGCACCTTGTCGATCAGGGCCTCGGCGATCTGCGGCATGTTTTCCAGGCTGCCCGCGCTGGAGGGGCTGACCAGGTAACGACCGTCGATGATCAGGGCCGGGACTCCCATCAGGCGCATGGCGCGCATGCGGCTATGGGCCTGGTTGACCCGGGAGCGGACGCCGAAGGAGGTCAGCGCCTCTCGAGCCTCCGCCTCGTCGACCCCATGCTCGGCGAAGAAGGCGGCCACGTCGTCGGTATCGGTGAGGCGTTTGCCCCGCTGGTGGATGGCGTCGAAGATCTCGGCATGCACCTCGTCGAGGATGCCCAGGGCCTCGGCGGCATAGTAGACCCCGGCGTGGAGGTTCCAGTCGCCGCCCATGGTGGCGGGCATGTGCACCACGCTGACGTCGTCCTCCAGGGTGGGGTACCACTCGCTCACGCTCGGCTGCAGGCGATAGCAGTGGGGACAGCCATACCAGAAGGCCTCGGTGACCTCGATCTGCCCCTCGTCCACCACCGTTTCCACCGGGCTGGGCAGCCGCTCGTAGTGCTGGCCCTCCACCAGGGGGGTGGACTGGGCCTGGGCCAGGCCGGCCAGGCCGAAGATCGCCAGGGATGCCATCAGGGGCTTGAGCATGCGAGAACTCCTTGGAGCATGAATAGGGGTAAAGGTAACAGGATTCGCCGCCCCTTGCCGGGCGCGTCGCTGGGTTTGAGCGCGATGGGGCGGCGGGGTTCCCAAACGACCGGGGGCGGCCATCTGGCCGCCCCCGGTCGTGAAGCGCTAGGCCGGCACGGCCTCAGTGCAGGCCCAGCACATAGTTGGCCACCGCTTCCATGTCGCGGTCGCTCATCTTGGCGGCGATATCGCGCATGATGCCGTTGGGGTCATTGGCGCGCTCACCGCGGGCGAAGTCCTGCAGGGTGGCCACGGTGTAGTCGGCGAACTGGCCGCTCAGGGCCGGGTAGACGGCGGAGCCGATGCCCTGGCCGGTGGGGGTGTGGCAGGCGGCACAGGCCGGGATGCCCTTGCCCATGTCGCCGGCACGGTAGAGCTCGCGCCCACGGGCCACCAGCTCCTCGTCCGGGTCGGCCTGCCCCAGGTTGGCGTCCTGCTGGGCGAAGAAGGCCGCCACGTCCCAGGCATCCTGGTCGCTGAAGTTGTCCACCTGACCGGCCATCTGCGGCACCGGGCGCTCGCCGTCACGGATATCCATGATCTGCTTGGCCAGGTAGGAGGCCTGCTGGCCCGCCAGGTGCGGGAAGGCCGGAGAGGGGCTGATGCCCGTCTGGCCGTGACAGGCGGCGCAGGTCTGCGCCTTCTCGCGACCCGCGGCGGGGTCGCCCTGGAGGTCGGCGTGGGCCACGCCCACTGCGCCCATGGTCAGGGCCAGGCTTGCCAGTAACTTTCTCATCGCTAATCCACTATGCCGTTGATTGTTGACCGGAACGTATCCTGGGCGCCGCCCGCTGTCCATGCTGCGCCTCTATCGGGCGCGGTTCGTTGTCGGCGAGAGCAGGGTGGTACACTAACGTGCCCCAGGTCGCTGAAAAATACAGGGCATTATAACGACTCGCCGGGGTGAGGTGAATCTGTGCCCGACCTGCCACCTAAAGGAAACACCGCATAAATGGCTGCACGGGTGAATCACTGCGTTGCGCGGTGCTCGAAATCCTCACCTATACCCCATAGGCTCCGGTTTCTGTGCGCCGTGCGCCTTGTGCTTCATTCCGCTCGCCGATTTATTCAATGTTTCCCCTAAGCCGAACTTTCGCCAGGATCCCTTCCATGCCGTCTCTTAACTACCAGACCGCCCGCTTTCTCACCAGTGCGCCGACCCTGGCCCAGTGCCCGCCGGACGAGGGGCGCGAGGTGGCCTTCGCCGGCCGCTCCAACGCCGGAAAGTCCAGTGCCATCAACACCTTGACCCAGCAGAAGGCACTGGCACGCACCTCCAAGACCCCCGGGCGCACCCAGTTGATCAACTTCTTCACCCTGGGGGAGGAAACCGGACGGCGCCTGGTGGACCTGCCCGGTTACGGCTTCGCCAAGGTGCCGGAGAAGGTCAAGCTGGAGTGGCAGCGCCACCTGGGCGAGTACCTGCGCGGGCGGGCCTGCCTGGCCGGCCTGGTGCTGGTGATGGACGTGCGCCACCCGCTCACCGAGTTCGACCAGATGATGCTGGGCTGGGCCGACGAGCAGTCGATGCCGGTGCATATCCTGCTGACCAAGGCCGACAAGCTGAAGAGCGGTGCCGCCAAGGCGGCCCTGCTGCAGGTGCGTCAGCGCCTGCGCGAGTGGGAGGACCTGGTCAGCGTGCAGCTCTTCTCGGCCCTCAAGCGCGAGGGCGTCGAGGAGGCCCGGGCACGGCTGGATGGCTGGTTGGCGGCCGAGTAACGGCCGTCAGGCCTGGCCCTGGAGCCGGGCCAGCAACGCCGGCAGCTCGCGCACATGGGTGAGGCGGTGGACCCCCGCCGGCAGCGCCTCATCCGCGGCCTGGCCATGACGATCGATCCAGGCCACCCGCATGCCCAGGCGGCGTGCCGGCAGCACGTCTTCCTTCCAGGAATCGCCCACGTGCAGGGCCCGTGATGGGGCGCTGTCGAGTCGCGCCAGGGCGGCCAGGAAGGGGCGGGCGTCGGGCTTGGGGGCGAGCAGCTCGCCGGCGATGATCGACACCGGGAAGTGACGCACCAGGGGCAGTCGATTGAGGTCCACGTTGCCGTTGGTGATGGTGGCCAATCGGTATTCTCCCGCCAGTGCCTCCAGCAGGCCATCCACTTCTGGGTAGGGATCGAGGCGGTGGCGCAGTTCCAGGAAACGCTCCATGGCGGCGGTGGCCCACATCTCGGCTTCCTGGGAGGCGAGGCCATAGGCCTCCAGCAGTTCATAGAGGCTACGGCGGCGAATCCAGGTGAAGTCGCCGCGGCGCAGCGGGAAGCGCCGCGCCACCTCGCCGCGATGCTGTACATAGGTGGGCAGCGGGAAGCGCTCGCCATAGCGACCCAGCTCGGCCAATCGGGCCTCCAGCCAGGTGCTCAGGGCGCTGTCCAGCCAGTGGTAGTGGCCCTGTTCTGCGTGCTCCATCACCGGGCCGTTGTCCCACAGGGTGTCATCCAGATCGAAGGTCAGGGTATCGAGGCGCGTCATGGGTCATCCTGGCCGCCCTCGGGGCGGCGGCGTGCGCGTGGGTGGGCGGCATCGTAGCTGGCGGCCAGGTGCTGCCAGTCGAGGCGGGTATAGACCTGGGTGGTGCTCAGGTTGGCATGGCCCAGCAGTTCCTGCACCGCGCGCAGGTCCTGGCTCGATTCGAGCAGGTGGCTGGCGAAGGAGTGACGCAGGCGGTGGGGGTGCAGGTGCTCGGCGAGGCCGCGCTCCCGGGCCAGCCTGGCCAGGCGCAGCTGGATGGCGCGATGCCCCAGGCGGCTGCCCCGCTGGCCGACGAAGAGCGCCGGCTCACCCTCCCGGGCCAGCTGGCCACGCACCCGTAGCCAGGCATCCAGGGCCTGGCGGGCCCGCCGGCCGATGGGCAGCTGGCGCGGCTTGGCGCCCTTGCCCAATACCCTCAGGCGACGGGGCTGGAGGTCGTCCAGGTCGAGCCCGGCCAGCTCCGCCAGGCGCAGGCCGCAGGAGTAGAAGAGCTCCAGCATGGCCTGGTCGCGGCGGGCTAGGGGTGAGTCGTCGTGGGGGGCGTCGAGGAAGCGTGCCAACTGGTCCACGTCCACCGGCCTGGGCAGGTGGCGGGGCTGGCGGGGCGCCTGGGAGAGGCGCACCGGATCGTGATCCAGGCGATCCTCCTCCACCAGGTGGGCCACGAAGCGTGACAGGGCGGCGCGGCGCCGGGCCAGGCTGCGCGGCGCCAGGCCCCGGGCCCGCTCCTGACCCAGGAAGCGCCGCACCAGGGCGGCATCGAGCTGACCCCAGTCGGCCAGCGCCGCGGCCTCGGCGAAGGCCAGGAAGGCGCTCAGGTCGCGGCGATAGGCGGCCAGGGTGGCCGGGCTTGCCTCTCGCGCCAGGGCGCCGAGGAAGGCCTCGAGTTCGTCGGCGAGGGCCTCAGCGGGGGGCATCCCCGGCCCTCCCGTGATGCACCAGCAGGCGTGCCACCACCTCGCCGAGGTACTCGGTGAAGAGGGTGTCGAGGCTGGCGCGGAAGTGTTCGGTGTCGTGGCTGGCCAGCACCAGGTAGCCCAGCGGCTCGCCCAGAGTCAGCCGGGTGATCACGCAGGAGCCGGCCTGGGCCGGCGCCTTGGCATGGGGCAGCAGCAGCTTCCAGTCGGTGGCGGAGAGCCGGGTGCAGCGACTGTTGCGCCCCTCCAGCAGGGCCCCCAGGCGTTGCCCGGCGGTGTCGTCGAGCACCTGGCGGGGCGCCTGGGGCGGGTGCGGTTCGCGGTCGGTGAGGCTGGCCGGGCACCACAGGGCCACGGCGCTGGTCTGAAACTGCTCGGCGAGCTGCGTGGCCAGGGTCTGGCCCAGGGCGTCGCCATCCTCGGCCTCCAGCAGGGCCAGTACCAGGGCCCGGGTGCGGCGATACTGCCCCTCGTTATGGCGGGCCGAGTCGAGCAGCTGTTCCAGCCGCCATTCGGCGGTCTCGGCCCGCTCGCGCAGGTCATGAACCAGGCGCTCCAGCAGCGAGATGGCGCCGCGCCCCTCCGGGTGGGGCACCTTGAGCTGTTGTAGGAGCCCCTCGCGGCCGACGAAGAAGTCGGGATGACGGGCCAGCCAGTGGGCGACCCGTTCCGGGTCGAGGGTCTGGCGGGGCTCGGGGGCCTGGGCGCGCGTCATGGGCAACTCCTCGTCGTGGTGGTGGGGGTCAGTTCAGGGGAACCCGGCCCTCGAAGACCCGCTCCGCGGGACCGGTCATGATCAGGGGCGCGCCGTCGCCGGCCCACTCGATGGTTAGCTCGCCACCGGGCAGGCGCACCGTCACCGGGCTCTCCAGCAGCCCCTGACGGATGCCGCTGGCCACCGCGGCGCAGGCACCGGTGCCGCAGGCCAGGGTCTCGCCGCTGCCCCGCTCGTAGACCCGCAGGCGGATCTCGTGGGGCGAGACCACCTGCATGAAGCCGGCGTTGACCCGCCGGGGGAAGCGCGGGTGGGACTCGATGGCCGGGCCCAGCCGCGCCACCGGGGCGCTGTCCACGTCATCGACCCGTAGTACCGCATGGGGGTTGCCCATGGAGACCACGCCGATCTCGAGGGTTTCGCCCTCCACCGTCAGGGGGTGGCGCAGCTGGTCCGTCGCGGCCTCGAAGGGCAGTGCCTCGGGGGCGAAGCGGGGCGGGCCCATGTCGACGCTGACCCGGCCATCCTCCTGGACCACCAGGGTCAGGGGACCGCCGGCGGTCTCGACGCGAATCTTGTGCTTGTGGGTCAGGCGCTGGTCACGCACGAAGCGGGCGAAGCAGCGCGCGCCGTTGCCGCAGTTCTCCACCTCGCTGCCGTCGGCGTTGTAGATGCGGTAGCGGAAATCCAGGTCCGGGTCCCGGGGCGGCTCGACGATCAGCAGCTGATCGAAGCCGATGCCGAAGTGGCGATCGGCGAGCTGGCGGATCTGCTCGTCGCGCAGCCGGGCCCGCTGGGTGACCAGGTCAACGACCATGAAGTCGTTGCCCAGGCCGTGCATCTTGGTGAAGTGCAGCAGCATCAGCGGGCCTCCGGCAGCAGGGCCTCACCCTCCCAGAGGGCCTCCAGGCGCTCGCGGCGGCGCACCAGGTGCACCTGGTCGCCATCCACCATCACCTCGGCGGGGCGCGGGCGGCTGTTGTAGGTGGAGGCCATGACGAAGCCGTAGGCACCGGCGGAGCGCACCGCCAGCAGGTCGCCCTCGGCGATGGCCAGTTCCCGCTCCTTGCCCAGGAAGTCGCCGGTCTCGCACACCGGGCCCACCACGTCATAGGTGGCGCTCTCCCGGGGTGGGCGGGTGTCCACCGGCAGGATGCGCTGCCAGGCCTGGTAGAGGGCGGGGCGGATCAGGTCGTTCATGCCGGCGTCGACGATGGCGAAGTTCTTGGTCTCGCCGGGCTTGAGGTACTCGACCCGGGTCAGCAACACCCCGGCATTGGCGGCGATGGAGCGCCCCGGCTCGAACAGCAGGGTGAGGCGCTCGCCGCCGGGCCAGGCGGCCAGGCGCTCGAGCAGGGCACGGGCGTAGTCGAAGGGCGCCGGTGGGCGCTCGTCCCGGTAGGGCACGCCGAGGCCGCCGCCGAGGTCCAGGTGGTCGATCTCGATGCCCGCCTCGCGCAGTCGCTCGAGCAGCACCAGCAGGCGATCCAGGGCGTCGAGGAAGGGGGCGAGCTCGGTGAGCTGGGAGCCGATATGGCAGTCCAGGCCGCTGATGCGGATATTCGGCAGGCGCGCGGCCAGCTCGTAGACGCCCAGGGCCTCATCCACCGGGATGCCGAACTTGTTGTCCTTGAGGCCGGTGGAGATATAGGGGTGGGTGCCGGCGTCCACGTCCGGATTGACCCGCAGCGAGACCGGCGCCACCTTGCCGAGGCGTCCGGCCACGGCGTCGAGCCGCTCGAGCTCCGGGCGCGACTCGACGTTGAAGCACTTGATGCCGGCCTCCAGGGCGCGAGCCATCTCGGCCTCCTGCTTGGCGACCCCGGAGAAGACCACCTTGGCCGGGTCGCCGCCGGCGGCCAGCACCCGTTCCAGCTCGCCCACCGAGACGATATCGAAGCCGGCGCCGAGGCGAGCCAGCAGGCCCAGCACCGCCAGGTTGGCGTTGGCCTTGACCGCATAGCAGATCAGGTGGGGGTGGCTGCCCAGCGCCTCGGTATAGGCGCGGAAGTGGCGCTCCAGGGTGGCCCGGGAGTAGACATAGCAGGGGGTGCCGAAGCGCTCGGCGATCGCCGCCAGGGGCACGTCCTCGGCATGCAGGACGCCGTCGCGGTAGTCGAAGTGATCCATCTCAGGCCTCGTTATCGGTGGGGGCGGCCGCCTCGGCGGGCGGCGTCTCCGGCAAATACAGCGGGCCCTGCTGGCCGCAGGCGGTCAGCAGCATCAGCAGCAGGGCGCCCAGGGCCAGCCGGGCCATCAGCGCAGCGCCTTCAGGGCGTCGCGGGCCCGCTGGGCCGCGGCGCGCACCTGGTCGGGGGCGGTGCCGCCGATATGGTTACGGGCCGCCACCGAGCCTTCCAGGGTCAGTACCTCGAAGACGTCCGCCTCGATCACCTCGGAGAACTGGCGCAGCTCGTCGAGGCTCATCTCGGAGAGGTCCTTGGCCTCGCGGATGCCGAAGGCCACCGACTCGCCGACGATCTCGTGGGCGTCGCGGAAGGCCACGCCCTTGCGCACCAGGTAGTCCGCCAGGTCGGTGGCGGTGGAGAAGCCCTTGCGGGCCGCCTCGCGCATGCTGTCGGCCTTGGCCTCGATGGCCGGCACCATGTCGGCGAAGGCCTTGAGGCAGTCCTTGACGGTGTCCAGGGTGTCGAACAGGGGTTCCTTGTCTTCCTGGTTGTCCTTGTTGTAGGCCAGCGGCTGGGACTTCATCAGGGTCAGCAGGCCCATCAGGTGGCCGTAGACCCGGCCCGACTTGCCGCGCACCAGCTCCGGCACGTCCGGGTTCTTCTTCTGCGGCATGATGGAGGAACCGGTGCAGAAGCGGTCGGGAAGGTCGATGAAGTCGAACTGGGCGCTGGTCCACAGCACCAGCTCCTCGCTCATCCGCGACATGTGCATCAGCAGCAGGCTGGCGAAGCTGGTGAACTCGATGGCGAAGTCGCGATCGCTCACCGCGTCCAGGCTGTTCTCCGCCGGGCGCTCGAAGCCCAGCAGCTCGGCGGTGACGTGGCGGTCGATGGGGTAGGTGGTGCCGGCCAGCGCCGCCGCGCCTAGGGGCATGACGTTGACCCGCTTGCGACAGTCGAGCAGGCGCTCGTGGTCCCGGGCCAGCATCTCCTGCCAGGCCAGCAGGTGGTGGCCGAAGGTCACCGGCTGGGCGGTCTGCAGATGGGTGAAGCCGGGCATGATGGTGTCGGCCTCACGGTCGGCCAGGGTGATCAGCCCCTCGCGCAGGCGCGCCAGTTCGGCGGCGACGATATCGATCTCGTCGCGCAGGAAAAGGCGGATATCGGTGGCCACCTGGTCGTTGCGGGAACGGCCGGTATGCAGCTTCTTGCCGGTGATGCCGATCTTGTCGGTGAGCCGTGCCTCGATGTTCATGTGCACGTCTTCGAGCTTCACCGACCAGGGGAAGTCGCCGCGGCGGATCTCCTCGTCGATCTCGCCCAGGCCGGCGACGATGGCATCGCGCTCGGCGTCGGTGAGCACGCCGACCCGGGCCAGCATGGTGGCGTGGGCGATGGAGCCCTGGATATCGTGATGGGCCAGGCGTTGGTCGAAGTCCACCGAGGCGGTGAAGCGTTCGACGAAGGCATCGGTGGGCTCGCTGAAACGGCCGCCCCAGGACTGGTTGGTCGACTTCGTCATCGGAGGAGAAATCCTGCAAGTTGGCTGACAAGGTAATGCCTGGCAGTGTACCAGAGTCGACGGGGCAGGCCATGCCAGCGTCGCTCGTCGCAGGCACGACGCCAGGGGCGTTTTTCCTTATCTGGCGACTGCTTTATGATGGGGTAATAAAAGCGGGGCTCGATCCCGCGCCAACGATTCATGGGAACGCCCGCCAAGGTGCGGGCCCCGCGACGGGAGAATCACGTGTCCGCCATCACTACCCTGCGCATCGCCACCCGCAAGAGCCTGCTGGCCCTGTGGCAGGCCGAGCATGTCCGCGACCGCCTCCAGGCGATCCACCCCGGCCTCGAGGTGGAGCTGGTGGCCATGTCCACCCGCGGCGATCAGATCCTCGATGCGCCCCTGGCCAAGGTCGGCGGCAAGGGGCTCTTCGTCAAGGAACTGGAGGAGGCGATGCTGGACGGGCGGGCCGATATCGCCGTGCACTCCATGAAGGACGTGCCCATGCACTTTCCCGAAGGGCTGGGGCTGTCGGTGATCCTCGCCGGTGCCGAACCTACCGACGCCTTCGTCTCCAACCAGTATGCTAGCCTCGACGAGCTGCCCGAAGGGTCGCGGATCGGCACCTCCAGCCTGCGGCGCGGCCTGCAGATGAAGGAGGCGCGTCCGGACCTGGAGATCCTCAACCTGCGAGGCAACGTCCAGACCCGCCTGGGCAAGCTCGATGCCGGCGAGTTCGACGCCATCATTCTCGCCACCTCCGGGCTGCGCCGCCTGGGCCTGGGCGAGCGCATCGCCATGGAACTGCCCCCGGAGGTGTGCTTGCCGGCCTGCGGTCAGGGGGCCCTGGGCATCGAGTGCCGCACCCACGACGCCGATCTGGTGGCGCTGCTGGCGCCCCTGGATGACGCCGAGACCGCCACCCGGGTGCGCGCCGAGCGGGCCATGAATACCCGCCTGGAAGGGGGCTGCCAGGTGCCCATCGGCGGTCATGCGATCCTCGAGGACGATGGCCGTACCCTCTGGCTGCGGGCCCTGGTGGGCAGTCCCGATGGCACCCGGGTGCTGCGCGCCGAGGGCCGCGGCTCGGCCTTCGAACCGGAGACCCTGGGGATTCGGGTCGCCGAGGACCTGCTCGCCCAGGGCGCCGGCGAGATCCTCGCCGAGGTTTACGGCGACGCCTGATGGAGGCGGCATCGCGGGTCCTGATTACCCGGCCGGGGGAGCGGGCCCGGCCCCTGCGAGAGGCCCTGGACGCCCTCGGGGTGGCGAACGTCGCCCTGGAGGTGATGCGCCTGCAGGCCCTGCCGGAAACTCAGGCGCAGCGTAGCGTCTGGCTCGACTTCGATGCGTTTCAGCATGTCATCGTGGTCAGCCCCTTCGCCGCCGACTGCCTGGCCGAGGCCCTCGACCGCTACTGGCCCCAGCTGCCGCTGGGGCCACGCTTTTATGCGGTGGGCAGCGCCACCGCCGAACGCCTGCATCAACGGCTCGGGGTGCGGGTCCGGGTGCCGCCGCCGGGCCAGGGGGATACCAGCGAGGCGCTGCTGAGCCTGGCCGGGCTGCGTCGGCTCGATGAGCAGAAGGTACTGCTGGTGGCCGGCGAGGGAGGGCGGCCGCTGCTGGCCGAGACCCTGGGTGCCCGTGGCGCCCGGGTCACGCGTCTGGCACTCTATCGACGAGAGTGCCTGCCGCCCGCGCCCGAGGCGGCGGCCTGGCTGGCCCGGGGGGAGTACCGGGCGCTGGTGGTCACCAGCGGCGAGCTGCTGGAGCACCTCGCCCCCTGGTGTGGCGAGGCGGCGTTGAACCAACCGCTAATCGTTTCGAGCCCCCGCCTGGCTACACTGGCCGGTAGCCTGGGGTTCACCAAGCTTCATACGGCTACGGGAGCCACCCCGGCCGCCTTGGCGGCCGCCGTGGCCGGGGCCTGCAACCTGGATGGCGCCGAACCCGATCATGACGATCTCGACAAGGGCTAGCGATAGATGAGCAAGCAACCACACGATCAGGACGAACGGCCGGCGCCCGGCGCCGCTTCCCAAGAGCCCGCCGATCAGGCGGGCGCGGCCGCGGAGCAGGAGAAGGGCAATCGCGGCGGGCGACGCCGGCGCGGCGGACAGGGGCAGTCGGCGAGTGCCAAGGCAGGTGCCGCGGCGTCGGCCCCGGCGTCCGGTGAAAGCGAGGCCTCGTCCGACAAGGCCGGCACTTCGGCCCCTGGCAAGTCGACCTCCAGCAAGCCGGCGTCCGGCGGCAAGTCGGCTCCCCAGGGCTCGGCCGGCGCCGGCAAGCCAGGCAGCGCCAAGCAGGGAACCGGCAAGGCCGCGGCGGGTGGCGGTGGCCAGGGCGGGAGCCCGCCCGCCCAGGGGCAGGGACGCGGTGGCAAGGCGGGCCTGATCGCCCTGGTGCTGGTGGTGCTGCTGGCCCTGGTCGGCCTGTGGCTGGGCTGGATGGGCTGGCAGACCCTGGGCGAGCAGCGCGAGCGGCTGGCCGCCGCCGAGGCGCAGGTGCAGTCCCTGAGCGACCTCGAAGGACGCCTCGAGGCGCGCGCCGACGAGAGCCGGGCCGCCCTCGACAGTGCCCTGAGTGGCCTGGAGGGCGACTTCCGCGACTATCGCGGCGAGGTGGACGAGGCCCTGGATCGGGTCCTGGCGGAACTGGCTCGGGAGCAGAATGCCGACGAGCGCGAGTGGTTGCATGCCGAGGCGGCCTATCTGCTGCGCCTGGCCAACCAGCGGGTGCAGCTGGAGCGTGACCCGGAAGGCGCCGCGGCCCTGCTGCGCACCGCCGATGCGCGCCTGAGCGAGGCCGACAACCCGGCCCTGCTGCCGGTGCGTCGCGCCCTGGCCAGCGAGCTGGCCGCCCTGGAGGCGGTGCCGCGGGTCGATCGCACCGGCCTCTACCTGGCCCTGGACGCCCAGCAGCAGCAGCTGGCGACCCTGCCACTGGCCCAGGATGTGGAAGAGCTGGCGCTGGAGATCGGCAATGGCGGCGCGCCGACCGGCGGCTGGCGCGAGCAGCTGGGGCGCTTCGCCGGCGAGCTGACCTCCCTGGTGACGGTGCGCCATCACGACCAGGCCCTGGAGGCGCTGATCGCCCCGGAGCAGGAGGCCTACCTGCGCCAGAACGTGCGGCTGCTGCTCGAGCAGGCGCAGCTGGCCCTGCTCAAGGAGGAGGAGGCCCTCTATCGAGCCAGCCTCGACAAGGCCATCACCCTGGTGGAGGGCTACTACGCCACCGACCGGGACGGCGTCCGGAACACCCTGGCGCGCCTGGCCGAACTGCGCGAGCGGGCCATCCGCCCCGAGCTGCCCGATATCAGCGGCTCCCAGCAGGCCCTGAACCGTTTCATCGATAGTCGCTTCGGCGGCGCCGGGGAGGCGGGCGAGTCATGAGAAAATTGATCCTGCTCATCGTCGTCGGCCTGGCCCTCGGCGCCCTCTTCGGCCAACTGATGCAATCCTTCCCGGGCTACTGGCTGATCCGGGTCGGCGACACCTCCGTACAGACCTCCTTCTGGTTCGGCCTGGTGCTGCTGCTGGTGGCCTTCCTGGTGCTGCACTTCGCGCTGCGCATCCTGGTGCGGCTGCGCCGCCCGGTGAGTCGTCTCAAGCTGTGGAACAGCCGCACCCGCAACCGCAACGCCATGAAGCGCACCGTGCGCGGCCTGGTGGCGCTGGCCGAGGGTCGCTGGAAGAAGGCCGAGAAGTCCCTGGTCAAGGCCGCCGAGGACTCCAGCACACCCCTGGTCAATTACCTCTCGGCGGCCCTGGCGGCCCACTACCAGGGCAACTTCGATCAGGCCGACACCCTGCTCAAGCGGGCGCACCTGAGTACCGAGGGGGCCGATACCGCGGTGGGCATGATGCAGGCGCAACTGATGCTGGATCGCCAGCAGTTCGAGGAGGCCCTGGCCACCCTGACCCGCCTCGACAAGCAGTTGCCCAATCACCCCCAGGTGCTCAAGCAGCTCAAGCAGGCCTACCTCAGCGTCAGTGACTGGGATGGCCTGCGCCGCTTGATGCCGCGGCTCGCCGCCCAGCAGTTGATCGCCGAGGAGGAGCGCTTCGAACTGGAGAGGCGCGCTTACCGGGAGCTGCTGACCCAGGCCGCCCGTCACCCCGAGGACGTGGAGCGGGTGCGCAACCTCTGGGCCGACATGCCGGATAGCCTGCGCGGCGACGTGGGGCTGGTGGTGCTCTATGCGGAGGCGCTGGTGCGTGGCAAGCAGGAGGGCATCGCCGAGCGCCTGCTGCGTCACTCCCTGAAGGAGTGCTGGGACCCGCGACTGGTGCTGCGCTACGGGCTGCTCAGCGTCGATCCGGCCCGCCAGCTGGTGTATGCCGAGAAGTGGCTGCAGGAGCGCCCCAACGACCCGGACCTGCTGCTGACCCTGGGCCGACTGTCGCTGCGCAACGCCTACTGGGGCAAGGCCCAGGAGTACTTCGAGGCGAGCCAGCGCCAGCGCCCCAGCGGCGTGGTCTGCGCGGAGCTGGCCCGGCTCTATGCCAACCTGGGCGAGCATAACAAGAGCCAGCTCTACTACCGCCAGAGCGTCGAGCTGCTCGACAAGTCGCTGCCGGCGTTGCCCCAGCCCAGCGATCAGGACGACTGATCCCACCCTAATTCGCTTTGCTCTCCTGGGCGCCTGCGGGCGCCCTTTTTTCTACGGAGCCAGCCGTACTCTCTATCAGGCCGCCAG
>NZ_JADOTW010000021.1 GCF_015645095.1 Halomonas sp. 328 | reverse complement strand
ACCCGCCCTGGTATTTCTGGGCGAGTATTCAGGAGCACTGGACACATCAGGTGCTGCGCTTATTGGTTGAATTCAGGTATCGCTTAAAGCCGCATAAGCGCATACCTCCCATTGCCGGCCAGCGCCCAGATTAACAGGCGATAGAGGGGCCCCTGACCGCTCTCCCCCCGGCTATGGATGGGCCCGCAGTAGTCAGGAGGCGACGGCCAGCGCCGCCCCCCACACCTATGCTACTCCCGCGGTTCCAGCCGGTAGAGGCCGCCGTCGCTCTCGTCGCTGAGCAGGTAGATGCGGCCGTCGGGGTCGGCGCGCACGTCGCGGATACGGCCGATCTCTCCCTCCAGCAGCACCTCGCGTACCACCACGCGGTCGCCGTCGATCACCAGGCGCACCAGGCGTTCGCTGCGCAGGCCGCCGGCCAGCAGGTTGCCTTGCCAGCCGGGGAAGGCGTCGCCACTCACCAAGGCCAGCCCCGAGGGGGCGAAGCGCCCCTCGAAGACGAAGGCCGGGTCGCGCATCCCGGGGCGGCTGTCGTCGCCAATGGGGCGCCGGGTCATATAGTCCCGGCCCAGGCTCACCTCCGGCCAGCCGTAGTTTTCGCCGGCCTCGATCAGGTTGAGCTCGTCGCCGCCCAGGGGGCCGTGTTCGCTGGCCCAGAGGCGGCCCTCGCCGTCCACCGTCAGGCCCTGGATATTGCGGTTGCCGAGGCTGTAGAGCTCGTCGAGCACGGCGGGGTCATCGACGAAGGGGTTGTCCGCCGGCACGCCTCCCGCATCGGTCAGGCGCAGCACGCTGCCGGCGTGGTCGCCGCCGTCCTGGGCGCGGGATGGGTCGCGGCCCCGGTCGCCGATGCTCATGGCCAGGCTGCCGTCGGGCAGGAAGGCCAGCCGCGAGCCGTAGTGACGGCCCGGGTCGGAATAGCGGTCCTGGACGAAGAGGGGCTCGAGCTCGGTCAGGCCGCCGTCGCCGAGCCGGGCCCGAGCCAGGGCGCTGGCGCTGCCGCCGGGCCCCGGGCGGGAGTAGGTGAAGTAGAGCCAGTCGTTGTCGCCGTCGCCACTGCCGTAGTCGGGATGAAGGGCCAGGTCGAGCAGGCCGCCCTGGCCGCGACTGACGATCTCCGGCAGGCCGTCGAGGGCGCGCCGTTCATCGCCCTCCAGCAGCCAGAGGCGACCGCCGCGCTCGCTGATCAGGGCACGGCCGTCCGGCAGCAGGGCCAGGGCCCAGGGGTGGCTCAGCTCATCGGCCAGGCGCACCAGGCGGAAGTCGTGGCGCTCGCTGGTCAGGCGCTCGTGAAGCACCTCGGCGGCCTGAAGGGGCAGGGGGGCGACCAGCAGGCCGGTGAGCAGGGCGCGGGATAGCGGCATGGGACCTCTCCTGTGTCGACGATGCCTCCAGCCTAGGCGCGGGGGCGTTCGGTCGTCCAGGCGCACCCGCCGGCCGTCGGCAAGGCGCTCGCCGGGGGGGGAGCCCCCCCGGCCCGGCCGGCTTGATCCGGGTCAGACCGGCGGCAGCAGGCCCTTTAGCAAGGCCAGCAGCAGCGGCAGGTAGAGGAAGGCCAGCAGGGTGGAGCAGAACACCAGGCTGGCCACATAGGCGGGCTCGCGGCCGGCGCGCTGGGCGAAGAGGTAATTGAAGACGGCGATGGGCATGCTCATCTGCAGCACCAGGATGCCGTGGGCCAGGGGCGGCAGCCCCAGCAGCCACCCCACCAGGTAGGCCAGCGTCGCCGCCGCCAGGGTACGGATCAGGCTGAAGCCGACCCCGGCGCTCAGGCTCTTGACCTGGATGCTGGCCAGCGAGACCCCCAGGGTGATCAGCATCAGCGGCACCGTGAAGCCGGAGATCAGGTCCAGGGTGTTGTCGAGCCACAGCGGCACCTGGGTGTCGCTGAGCAGGATCGCCAGGGCGATGGCGATGGCATAGACGGTGGGGGTGCGGGCCAGGGTACGCAGCGGATTGCCCTGGCTGGCCATCACGGTGCCGAAGGTGAACTGCACCAGGGAGACGGTGACCATCACCGCGATGGCGAAGGCGAAGCCGGCGCTGCCGAAGGCGTAGAGCACCACCGGCAGGCCCATGTTGCCGGTGTTGGGGTACATCATCGGCGAGATCACCACCCGCCAGGGCTTGCCGAGCAGCGGCGCCACCAGGAAGCTGGCCAGGCCCATGGCGGTGAGTACCAGCAGGGTGCCGAGCATGGTCAGGCCGAAGCTTCCGGCATCCACCTCGGCCCCGGAGAGGGAGGCGAGGATCAGCGCCGGGGTGCCGATATTGAAGACCAGCTTGGTGACGAACTCCACCGGATAGGGGTGGCCCAGGCGCACCCACAGGAAGCCCAGGCTGGCGCCGATAAAGACCGGGGCCATCACGGCAAAGAGTTCGACAAGCATGGGCGCTCCTCGCTGGCGGTAAGGGGACGCCCATTGTCGTGAATCGGATGCTTAGAGGGCAAACGAATTCACCCGAATCCGGCGTTCGGGAAAAAGTTTGTCAGTCGCGACACTCGTGTCGCAAACGCACCGGGTCGTGACGTCGCCAAGCATCTTGGCCCCCAGGCCCAGGGATACCATCGCCGCAAACCACAACAATCTCTGGAGGCCGACATGACCCTGCGCAACGAGAGCCTGGCGCAATACGACACCCCCCTGGCCGCGGCTATCGCCGAAGAAGTGGCCCGTCAGGAGGCCCATATCGAACTGATCGCGTCTGAGAACTACACCAGCCGCGCGGTGATGGAAGCCCAGGGCTCCCAGCTCACCAACAAGTATGCCGAGGGCTACCCGGGCAAGCGCTACTACGGTGGCTGCGAGTTCGTCGACAAGGTCGAGGCGCTGGCCATCGAGCGCGCCTGCGACCTGTTCGGCGCCGACTACGCTAACGTCCAGCCCCACTCCGGTGCCCAGGCTAACGCCGCCGTCTTCATGGCGCTGGTCTCCCCGGGCGACACCGTGCTGGGCATGAGCCTGGCCCACGGCGGCCACCTGACCCACGGCGCCGCCCCCAACTTCTCCGGCAAGCACTACAACGCCGTGCAGTACGGCCTCAACCCGGAGACCGGCGAGATCGACTACGAGGAAGTCGAGCGCCTGGCCCGCGAGCATCAGCCGAAGATGATCATCGCCGGCTTCTCCGCCTACTCCCGGGTGGTCGACTGGCGCCGCTTCCGCACCATCGCCGACGAAGTGGGCGCCTACCTGATGGTGGATATGGCCCATGTGGCGGGTCTCGTCGCTGCCGGTCTCTACCCGAGCCCGCTGCCCCACGCTCATGTGGTCACCACCACCACCCACAAGACCCTGCGCGGTCCCCGCGGCGGCCTGATCCTCTCCGCCCATGGCGACGAGGCCCTCCACAAGAAGCTCAACGGCGCGGTCTTCCCGGGCCAGCAGGGCGGCCCGCTGATGCACGTCATCGCTGCCAAGGCGGTGGCCTTCAAGGAGGCCATGAGCCAGGACTTCGTGCGCTACCAGCAGCAGGTGATCACCAACGCCCGGGCCATGGCCGAGGTCTTTATCGAGCGTGGCTATGACGTGGTCTCCGGCGGCACCGACGACCACCTCTTCCTGGTCTCGCTGATCAAGCAGGGCGTCACCGGCAAGGATGCGGACGCCGCCCTGGGGCGCGCCCATATCACCGTCAACAAGAACTCGGTGCCCAACGACCCGCAGAGCCCCTTCGTCACCTCCGGGTTGCGCCTCGGTACCCCGGCGGTCACCGCCCGCGGTTTCGATGCCGCCGAGTGCACCGAGCTGGCCGGCTGGATCTGCGACATCCTGGATGCCCTGGCCGAGGGCGGCGACACCGCGGCCGTGGAGACCGAGGTGCAGGCCAAGGTCGCCGAGGTGTGTGCCCGGCATCCGGTCTATGGCGCGGCCAACAGCGTCGCCGCCGAGAGCGCCGTCGAAACCATCGCTTGAACCGGCCGCCGGGCCCACCCGGCGAGGCCGAACTGAGGAGACCCCTATGCAACGCTATTCTGGCTTCGGGCTGGTCAAGCACGCGCTTAGCCACCACGAGAACTGGCAGCGCCAGTGGCGCAATCCCACGCCGAAGAAGCAGTACGACGTGATCATCGTCGGCGGCGGCGGCCACGGCCTGGCGACCGCCTACTACCTGGCCAAGGAGTTCGGCGTCACCAACGTGGCGGTGATCGAGAAGGGCTGGCTGGGTGGCGGGAATACCGCGCGCAACACCACCATCGTGCGTTCCAACTACCTGTGGGACGAGGCGGCGGCCCTCTACGAGCATGCCATGAAGCTGTGGGAGGGGCTCTCCCAGGACCTGAACTACAACGTGATGTTCTCCCAGCGGGGCGTGCTCAACCTGGGCCACACCCTGCAGGACATGCGCGATATCCAGCGCCGGGTCAATGCCAACCGCCTGAACGGCATCGACGGCGAGGTGCTGGACGCCAAGGGCGTGCAGGAGCTGGTGCCGATCATGGACTGCTCTTCGAACGCCCGCTACCCGGTGATGGGGGCCTCCTGGCAGCCCCGCGCCGGCGTGGCCCGTCACGACGCCGTGGCCTGGGGCTATGCCCGGGGCGCCGATGCGCTGGGCGTGGATATCCTCCAGCAGACCGAGGTCACCGGCTTCAAGATCCGCGACGGCCAGGTCTATGGCGTGCACACCAACCGTGGCGATATCGAGGCCAAGACCGTGGGCTGCGTGGCCGCCGGTAACTCCAGTGTGCTGGCCAAGATGGCCGGGTTCAATCTGCCGCTGGAGTCGCATCCGCTGCAGGCCCTGGTCTCCGAGCCGATCAAGCCGGTCCTCGACACCGTGGTGATGTCCAACCACGTGCACGGCTACATCAGCCAGTCCGACAAGGGCGACCTGGTGATCGGCGCCGGCATCGACGGCTACAACGGCTATGGCCAGCGTGGCAGCTACCCCACCGTGGAGCACACCCTGCAGGCCATCGTCGAGATGTTCCCGATCTTCTCCCGGGTGCGCATGAACCGCCAGTGGGGCGGCATCGTCGACACCTGCCCGGATGCCTGTCCGATCCTCTCCAAGACCCCGGTGAAGGGCCTGTTCTTCAACTGTGGCTGGGGCACCGGTGGCTTCAAGGCGACCCCGGGTTCGGGCCATGTGTTCGCCGCCAGCCTGGCCAAGGGCGAGATGCACCCCATCGCCGAGCCCTTCTCCATGTTCCGCTTCCATAGCGGGGCGCTGATCGACGAGCACGGCGCCGCCGGCGTGGCCCACTAAGGAGAATTCGCCATGTTCTACATCTATTGCCCCTACTGCGGCGAATACCGCGAGGAAGAGGAGTTTCACCCCAAGGGCCAGGCGCATCTCGAGCGACCCAAGGACCCGGAGGCGTGCAGCGACGAGGCGTGGGGCGACTACCTCTTCTTCCGTGACAACCCCCGGGGCGTGCATCACGAGCTGTGGGTGCATGCGGTGGGTTGCCGCAAGTTCTTCAACGTCACGCGTCACACCGTGACCTACGAGATCCTCGAGACCTACAAGATGGGCGAGCAGCCGTCGATCACCGCCGATGCCCAGGGCCAGCCCCGCGAGGCCGTGGCGGCCAGCCGTCAAGAAGGAGTGCGCGCATGAGCCAGTCCAAGAAACAAGTGCACCGCCTGGCCAAGGGCGGTCGGATCGATCGCTCCCGTACCTTGAGCTTCACCTTCAATGGCCAGAGCTACCAGGGGCACCCGGGGGACACCCTGGCCTCGGCGCTGCTGGCCAACGGCGTGGATATCGTCAACCGCAGCTTCAAGTACTCGCGGCCCCGGGGCATCGTCGCCGCCGGCGCCGAGGAGCCCAATGCCATCGTTCAGCTGGGCAGCACCGAGGCGGCCCAGGTGCCCAACGTGCGCGCCACCCAGCAGGCGCTGTTCGCCGGCCTGACCGCCCGCAGCACCAACGGCTGGCCCAATGTGCAGCGCGACCTGATGGGCCTGTTCGGCAAGCTGGGCGGCAAGTTCATGCCCCCGGGCTTCTACTACAAGACCTTCATGGCCCCGGCCTCGCTGTGGATGACCTACGAGAAGTACATCCGCAAGGCCGCCGGCCTGGGGCGCAGCCCCATGGAAGCCGACCCGGACATCTATGATCACCTGCACCAGCACTGCGACGTGCTGGTGGTGGGTGGCGGTGCCGCCGGCCTGGCCGCGGCCCTGGCCGCCGCGCGCAGTGGCGCCCGGGTGATCGTCGCCGACGAGCAGGAGGAGATGGGCGGCTCGCTGCTGGACAGCTGCGAGACCCTGGATGGCAAGCCGGCGGACCAGTGGGTGGCCAAGGTGCTCGAGGAGCTGGCCGGGTGCGAGAACGTTACCCTGTTGCCGCGCACCACCGCCAACGGCTACCACGACCACCACTTCGTCACCCTGCACGAGCGGCGCACCGAGCATCTCGGCGAGACCGCGCCCCTGGCCAAGGGACGCCGCCAGGTGCGCGCCCGCATGCACCGGGTGCGTGCCGGCCAGGTGATCCTGGCCACCGGCGCCCACGAGCGGCCGCTGGTCTATGCCGGCAACGACGTGCCGGGCAACCTGCTGGCCGGCGCCGTCTCCACCTATATCCGCCGCTATGGCGTGGCGCCGGGCCACAAGCTGGTGCTGACCACCAGCAACGACTACGGCTATCGCGCCGCCCTCGACTGGAAGGAGGCGGGTCGCGAGGTAGTGGCCATCGTCGACGCCCGTCAGTCGCCCGCCGGCGAGTGGGTGGAAGCCGCCCGCGCCCAGGGCATCAAGATCATCACCGGCAGCGCGGTGATCGAGGCCAAGGGGTCCAGCCGCGTCAGCGCGGCGCGGGTCGCCAAGATCGATATCGACGCTTTCCAGGTGAACGGTCCGGTCCAGGAGCTGGCCTGCGACACCATCGCCAGCTCCGGCGGCTATAGCCCGGTGATTCACCTGGCGTCCCACACCGGCGCCCGGCCCACCTGGCGCGACGATATCCTCGGCTTCGTGCCGAGCCTGGTGAAGGGCGTCCACGCCTGTGGCGGGGCCAAGGGCACCTATGCCCTGGGCGAGGTGCTCGCCGAGGGCGTGGAGGTCGGCATCAAGGCCGCCGCCGTCACCGGCCACGCCGCCCCGGCGGTGAGCCTGCCCCAGGTCAAGACCCTCAAGCAGGGCCCGGCCGCGGCGCTCTTCCAGGTGCCCCACGAGAAGCCGACCCTGCGCGCGCCCAAGCAGTTCGTCGACCTGCAGAACGACGTCACCGCGGCGGGCATCGAGCTGGCCACCCGCGAGGGCTTCGAGTCCATCGAGCACGTCAAGCGCTATACCGCCATGGGCTTCGGCACCGACCAGGGCAAGCTGGGCAACATCAATGGCATGGCCATCGCCGCTCGCTGCCTGGGTCGCCCCATCCCCGAGGTGGGCACCACGGTGTTCCGTCCCAACTACACCCCGGTGACCTTCGGCGCCATCGTCGGCCGCCACTGCCGTGACCTCTTCGACCCGGAGCGCTACACCGCCCTGCACCAGTGGCACGTGGAGAACGGCGCCGAGTTCGAGGACGTGGGCCAGTGGAAGCGCCCCTGGTACTACCCGCAGCGCGTCAACGGCAAGGTCGAGACCATGCACGAGGCGGTGGCCCGGGAGTGCAGCGCGGTGCGCGAGAAGGTCGGCATCCTCGACGCCTCGACCCTGGGCAAGATCGATATCCAGGGCCCCGACGCCCGGGAGTTCCTGGCCCGGGTCTACACCAACAAGTGGGAGAAGCTGGCGGTCGGCAAGTGCCGCTATGGCCTGATGTGCAAGGACGACGGCATGGTCACCGACGACGGCGTGACCAGCTGCCTGGCCGACAACCACTTCCTGATGACCACCACCACCGGCGGCGCCGCGGCGATCCTCGAGTGGCTGGAGCTGTGGCACCAGACCGAGTGGCCGGAGCTGGACGTCTACTTCAGCTCGGTGACCGACCACTGGGCCACCATGACCATCACCGGCCCCGAGGCGCGCAAGCTGCTGGCCGAGATCACCGATATCGATCTCGACAAGGAGAGCTTCAAGTTTATGGAGTGGCGCTCCGGCAAGGTGGCGGGCGTGCCGGCGCGGGTCTATCGCATCTCCTTCACCGGCGAACTGACCTTCGAGATCAACGTCCAGGCCAACTACGCCATGCACGTCTGGCAGACCCTCTTCAAGCACGGCGAGAAGTACGGCCTGACCCCTTACGGCACCGAGACCATGCACGTCCTGCGCGCCGAGAAGGGCTTTATCATCGTCGGCCAGGACACCGATGGCTCGGTGACCCCGGAAGACCTGGGGATGCAGTGGTGCGTGGGCTATGACAAGCCGTTCTCGTGGATCGGCAAGCGGGCCCTGACCCGCTCCGATACCAAGCGCGAGAACCGCAAGCAGCTGGTGGGCCTCAAGCCCAAGGACCCCAAGGTGGTACTGGAGGAGGGTGCGCAGATCGTCTTCGATCCCAAGCACGCCATCCCCATGCCGATGGCCGGGCACGTGACCTCCAGCTACTACAGCCCGACCCTGGACTCCGGCTTCGCCCTGGCGGTGGTCAAGGGTGGCCACAAGAAGATGGGCGAGACCGTCTACCTGCCCATGGCGGACGGCCAGACCCATGAAGCCGAAATCGTCAGCCCGATCTTCTACGACCCCAAGGGAGAGCGCCAGAATGTCTAACGCGGCTACCTTCGATACCCGTACCGATAGCGCCATCCCGGTGGAGTCGCCGCTGGCCTACAGCTACCGCCGCAGCGGAGCCCCGGCGGCCGGTCCCGAGAGCCGCGTCACCCTGCGCGAGCGGGCCCTGCTGGGCCAGCTGGTGCTGCGCGGCGGCGCCATCGTCCTCGACGAGGCGGTGCGCGAGGTGCTGGGCCTGAACCTGCCCGGCGAGCCCCAGGAGCTGGTCCAGGACGAGCGCGGCGAGCGCTCGATCCAGTGGCTCTCCCCGGACGAGTGGCTGGTGATCGTCCCCGGCGGCGAGGAGTTCGAGCTGGAGACCCGGCTGCGCGAGCGCCTGGGTGACGCCCACTACGCCATCAGCGACCTCAGCGGCGGCCAGACCCTGCTGGAACTGGAAGGCGAGGCGGCCCGTGAGCTGCTGATGAAGACGGTGATCTACGACGTTCATCCCAGCCATTTCCCGGTGGGCCGGGGCGTGACCACGGTCTTCGCCAAGGCCACCGCCATCGTCCGCCGCCCCTCCGAGGAGCGCTGGGAACTGGTGGTACGCCGCAGCTTCGCCGACTACTGTTATCGCTGGCTGCTCGACGCCGGCGAGGAGTACGCCATCGGCGTGGTACGCTGAAAGCAATGATCAAGGCCGGGGGCAGGGTGTACCTGCTCCCGGCTTGGTCATCCCCTGATTCTTGGTGCTTCGCACCTTGGCGTGAGTACTCTTGTGGGAGCACGGCTTTGCCGCGCGATATCGCCCGAAGGGCGATCCTGACTGGCAGCAGGTGTCAGCCAGGCCATGGTGTCATGCACGATCCGCGAAGCACCGGCCTTTTCGAGTGAGGCGCCAATTATGAGCCAAGCATCTTCCACCTGGATCCTGGCCGCCCAGTGCCCCAGCCGTCTGGGCACCGTGGACGTGGTCACCCGCTTCCTCAAGGAGAACCGCTGCTATATCACCGAGCAGCACTCCTTCGATGACCGGCTCAGCGATCGGTTCTTTATTCGTACCGAATTCCGTCCCCTGGACGACGACTTCTCCGCCGAGGCCTTTCAGGTCGCCTTCGCCGAGCGCGCTGGCGAGTTCGCCATGACCTTCGAGTTGACCGCCCCGGGCACCCGCATGCCGGTGGTGATCATGGTCTCCAAGGCCGACCATTGCCTGAACGACCTGCTCTATCGCTATCGCACCGGGCAGTTGCCCATCGAGATTCGCGCCATCGTTTCCAACCACCCGGACCTGGCTCCCCTGGCCGAGTGGCACGACATTCCCTATCACCACTTCCCCATCACCGCCGAGACCAAGGCCGAGCAGGAGGCCCAGGTGTGGGAGGTGATCGAATCCAGCGGCGCCGAACTGGTGATCCTGGCGCGCTATATGCAGGTGCTCTCCAGCGACCTCTGCACCAAGCTCAGTGGCCGGGCGATCAATATCCACCACTCCTTGCTGCCCGGCTTCAAGGGCGCCAAGCCCTACCACCAGGCCTACGACAAGGGCGTCAAGCTGGTCGGTGCCACTGCCCACTACATCAACGACGACCTGGACGAAGGGCCGATCATCACCCAGGGCGTCGAGCCGGTCAGCCACGCCGACTACCCGGAAGACCTGGTGGCCAAGGGCCGTGATATCGAATGCCTGACCCTCTCCCGCGCGGTCGCCCAGCACGTGGAGCGGCGGGTCTTTCTCCACGCCAATCGCACCGTGGTGTTCGGTCGGTAAGGGGCCTATCCCCAGGCGCCTTGATTGCCCGAAGGGCGACCCTACCTGTCCCTCAGCCACCCTCCCGCAATGCCTTGTCCTCACCCCAGGACAGCGCCCAGCGGGAGGGTGGCTTTTCGCGGTACTGGGCCAAGCCCCGCGCGGCTTATGTCGTCAGCCTCCCACTACTTACCTGTCTGCCTTTATGCTAGAGAGAAAGAGGGGGGCATGGGACATGCCTCCATGACGTTTTATCTGCCACAGGCTGGGCGTTAACCATCAAGGAGCAGCCGATCATGGAAGTCGTGATTCAGGAAGAAATCTCGGGATGTGGCATCGCCTCGGTTGCCAATATTCTTGGCAAGTCCTATGCGGAAATGAAGGCCGTGGCAAATGCCATGGGCATTTATGCCGAGGATGAATCGCTGTGGTCAGACACCCGCTATGTCAGAAGGCTGCTGGCCAGCGCCGGGATCGAGGCCTCTGCCGGTGAGACTCCCTTCGAGTCGTGGAGCAAGCTGCCCGATCTGGCCTTGCTGTCTATCAAGCACCATCAGGAGGAGGGGAGAGACTTCTGGCACTGGGTGGTGTTCAGGCGCCTGGAGGGGCAGGCCGTGGTGCTGGATTCGGCCAGCTACCTGCCCTCGAATATCCGCACGGATTTCGATGCAATGCAGCCAAAATGGTTTATCGAAGTGAAAAAGTAAGATTCTTCGCACTTCGGCGTAAATACCATCACACCTCATCCTGGCCAAGTCCCAGGGCGCCTGCGGCGTCAATCGCGAGGGAACCCGGGGCGCCGGACCGCCTCGCTCCCACCACCCCAGTGGCCACTCTGCCTAGGTGTTTAGTCCCGGAGTGTAATGGGGGAGCCTCGGCCCGGGCCCCGGCCCTACTGGGCCGGGTAGCGGGTGGCCTGGAGGGAGTCCTTGATCTTCTTCAGGTGGCCGAGGAAGTCTTCGCCGCGGCGCAGGGTCACGCCGGTGGCCAGCACGTCGATCAGCGCCAGGTGGATCATCCGCGAGGTCATCGGCATATAGACGTCGGTGTCCTCCGGGGCGGTGACCTCCAGGGTCTCGGTGCACTCCTTGGCCAGGGGCGAGTCGGGGGCGGTGATGCCCAGCACCACGGCGCCGTTCTCCCGGGCCAGGCGGGCGATCTCCACCAGCTCGCGGGTGCGCCCGGTATAGGAGATGATCACCACCACATCGCCGGTATGGCAGGCGGCGGCCACCATGCGCTGCATCAGCACGTCTTCGTAGGCCATCACCGGCAGGTTGAAGCGGAAGAACTTGTGCTGGGCGTCCTGGGCCACCGGGCCCGAGGCCCCGAGGCCGAAGAAATGGATCTGCTTGGCCTGGATCAGGTAATCCACGGCGCGCTCGATGCGCTTGGCGTCGAGGGCGCGGCGGGCATCGTCGAGGGCGGCCACGGTGGCGCCGAAGATCTTGTCGCCGTAGTCGGCGGCGCCGTCGTTGCGCTCCACGTTGCGGCTCACATAAGGAGTGCCGCCGGCCAGGCTCTGGGCCAGCTTGATCTTGAAGTCCGGGTAGCCCTTGGCGTCGAAGTTGCGGCAGAAGCGGTTGACCGTGGGTTCGCTGACCGAGGAGGCCTGGGCCAGGGCGGCGATGCTCATTCCGGTCGCCGAGGCGGGGTCCTGGAGGATGACGTCGGCGACCTTGCGCTCGGAGCGGTTGAGCTCGTCGAGGCGGGCGCGGATGCGTTCGATCAGGTCATGGCTGGCCATCGTGGGTCGCGTTCTCTCTGCTAACTTGGGCGGTGACTGGGTCGTTGAGACGCGCCCCTGTGACTCGATCCCGGGCGCGCTATCATGTAGTTATTTCACTACATTGTCTGGCACTATCCTAGACGGTCACTCCTTAGGGCGCTAGGCATAGGTGCCAGGAGGGCCCCCAGGGGTGACACTTTGGTTGTAAAATTACCTAAAATAGTTGCCTGTCACGGCATGTATGGCGTATTTTTTAGGTAAGTTAACCATTTTTCAGAGGGTGCGGCATGACCCAAGAGACCCGTTCCGTCGCCTCGGCGACACCCAGCGTCGATCTGGCGATGTTCGGCGCACTCGGCGACCTGGCCCTGCGCAAGCTGTTTCCGGCGCTCTATCACCTGGAGCGGGAGGGGCTGCTGGGCGAGACCACCCGCATCCTCGGCCTGGCGCGACAGTCCATCGAGACCTCGGCCTTCCGCGACAAGGTGACCGCGGCGCTGAAGACCTATCTCAAGGGCGAGACCCTGGACAAGGCCTGCCTGGCCCGCTTCCTCGAGCGCCTGGAGTTTATCAGCGTCGACTTCGCCAAGCCCGAGGGTTATGCGGCCATCCGCGACTGGCGCCAGCAGGCCCCGGATGCCCGCCCGCTGATGATCTACCTGGCGGTGCCGGCGAGCATCTATGGCGCCATCTGCCATAACCTCAAGGCCGGCGACTGCCTGGACGACAGCGCCCGGGTGGTGGTGGAGAAGCCGATCGGCTACGACCTGGACTCCTCCAATGAGATCAACGACGCCATCGGCGCCGTCTTCCCCGAGTCGCGGGTCTATCGCATCGACCACTACCTGGGCAAGGAGACGGTGCAGAACCTGATCGCTCTGCGCTTCGCCAACCCCTTGTTCGGCACCCAGTGGAACCAGAACCATATCTCCCATGTGGAGATCACCGTGGCCGAGAAGGTCGGCATCGAGGGGCGCTGGGGCTACTTCGACCAGGCCGGCCAGCTGCGCGACATGGTCCAGAACCACCTGCTGCAGCTGCTCTGCCTGATCGCCATGGACCCGCCCTCCAACCTGGACGCCGACGCCATCCGTGACGAGAAGGTCAAGGTGCTCAAGGCCCTCAAGCCCTTCACCCCGGAGGTGCTGGAGCGGGACGTGGTGCGCGGCCAATATATCGCCGGCTCGGTGGACGGCCAGGGCGTGCCCGGCTACCTGGACGAGGAGGGTGCCAACACCACCAGCCGCACCGAGACCTTCGTGGCCATGAAGACCGAGGTGGCCAACTGGCGCTGGGCGGGGGTGCCCTTCTACCTGCGCACCGGCAAGCGCATGCCGGAGAAGCTGTCGCAGATCGTCATCCACTTCCGCCAGCAGCCGCACTATATCTTCGACCCGGATCAGCGCGGCCTGGCCAGCAACAAGTTGATCATCCGCCTGCAGCCGGAGGAGGGCATCGCCCTGCAGGTGCTGACCAAGGACAGCGGCCTGGACAAAGGCATGCGTCTGCGTCCGGGGCCCCTGGACCTCGACTTCAACAGCGCCTTCCCCAAGTCGCGGATTCCCGATGCCTACGAGCGGCTGCTGCTGGAGGTGATGAAGGGTCAGCAGTACCTGTTCGTGCGTCGCGATGAAGTCGAGTTCGCCTGGCGCTGGATCGACCAACTGATCGGTGCCTGGGAGGCCCGGGACGATGCGCCGCGGCGCTACCCGGCGGGCTCCTGGGGCCCGGTCGCCTCGATTGCGATGATCACCCAGGATGGTCGTAGCTGGTATGAAGACTACTAAAGACGGCCGATGGGCCCCGGGGGGCCGTGTCGGCTCACTCCAGACCGCCATGATCACCCAGGACGGTCGTAGCTGGTACGAGGATTACTAAGATGAGCGATCTGTCCCGTGAACATCTGGCCGTGCAGCTGGCCGAGGCGGTGGCCGAGGCGCTGCGCGAAGACCTGAGCCGCCAGGAGCGGGCCCTGCTGGTGGTCTCCGGGGGCTCGACCCCGAAGCCCTTCTTCACCGCCCTGTCCCGGGCGCAGCTGCCCTGGGAGCGGGTCGACGTGACCCTGGCCGACGAGCGCTGGGTGGCCGAAGACGCCGCCGATAGCAACGCCCGCCTGGTCCGCGAGACCCTGCTGCGAGGCCCCGCCGAGGCGGCCAACTTCGTGCCTCTGACCAGCGACGCCGCGACCCCCGAGCAGGGCGTAGCGGAGGTCGCCGAGCGCGTCATGGCGCTGAGCTGGCCGGCCAGCGTGGTGATCCTCGGCATGGGCGGCGACGGCCATACCGCCTCGCTGTTCCCCGACAGCCAGGAGCTGGGGCTGGCCCTGAGTACCGCCGAGCCTCTGGTGGCGGTGCGCACCCCGAGTCAGCCCCAGGCGCGCATCACCCTGAGCGCGGACCGACTGCATCAGGCCCGTCGCCACTTCCTGCACCTCAGTGGCGAGGACAAGCGCAGCGTCCTGGGCCGGGCCCTGGCCGGCGACGACGTTCGCGAGCTGCCGATCCGCGCCTTCCTGGCCTGCCCCCTGGCGATCTACTGGGCGCCCTGAACTTTCCGATTACCCGGCCGGGTGCCCGCGCCCGCCCCGATGTGGAGTTCCCGACATGACCATCGATAAACAGCTGCCTTCCACCCGCACCACCGAGATCGACAGCATCTGCCTCAAGGCGGAAGTGATCCCGGTAATCACCATCGAGCGCCTCGAGGACGCCGTGCCCCTGGCCCGCGCCCTGGTGGAGGGCGGCCTGACGGTGCTGGAGGTGACCCTGCGCACCGACTGCGCCCTGGACGCGGTGGCGCGCATGAAGGCGGCGCTGCCCAAGGCCAGCATCGGCGTCGGCACCGTGCTGACCCCGGCCCAGTATCGCCAGGCCGAGAAGGTCGGCGCCGACTTCGTGGTCACCCCCGGCGCCACCGAGGCCCTCTACCGTTACGGCGTGGAGAGCCCGGTGCCGATGCTGCCCGGCGTGGCCACTGTCTCCGAGCTGATGACCGGCTGGCAGTACGGCTACCGCCGTTTCAAGTTCTTCCCCGCCGAGTCCAGTGGCGGCGTCAAGGCGATCAAGGCCTTCGGCGCGCCGATCCCCGAGGCACGCTTCTGTCCCACCGGCGGCATCACCCTGGACAACGCCGCCGACTACCTGGCGCAGCCCAACGTGATGTGCGTGGGCGGCTCCTGGTTGACCCCCAAGGCCCTGATCGAGGCCGAGGACTGGGACGGCATCCGCGACCTGGCCCGCCAGGCCGCCGAGCGCTTCCACCACTGAGACCCTGTACCGCTTCTCTCTCGACAGCCCGTAGCTACAGGCTAGTGCTGTGCCTTCGACCCGCCATCCGGCGGGTCTTTTTTATCCAGACAACGGCAACGCCCCGCCCTGGGGGGCGAGGCGCTGGTTTGAGCCGCTGGTGTCGAGGCGCTGGCGTTAAGCCAGAGGAAGGTCAGTGCCTCGCCAGGTCCTCCCGGGTGGGCAGGGCGGCGTAGGCGCCGGGGCGGGTCACCGCATGGGCGCCGCACTGGCAGGCGGTGGTCACCGCCCGGGTCAGGAAGGCGTCATCCTGGTGCCAGTCGCTGGCGATGCCGGCGCTCTCCAGGTGAGTGGCCAGCTCCGCCAGCAGGCCGCCGATAAAGGCGTCGCCGCCGGCGGTGGTGTCCACCGCCTTCACTTGGGGCGGGGCCACGCTCAGCTCGCGGCCGGCACCCAGCAGGCGCACCGGGCCGGGGCCGTCGGTGATGACGATGGCCTTGACCCCGGCGGCCAGGCGCTCGGCCAGCCAGGCGGCTTCGGGGTGGTCGCCGCGCAGGTCGTCGACCTCCTCCCGGGAGAGCTTGAGCAGGTCGGCGCCATCCAGCAGCCGGGTGACCAGGGGTGCGTCGGCCCGGCCGTCCGCCCAGAGGTTGTGGCGCAGGTTGGCATCGACGCTGACCAGGCAGCCGGCGCGGCGGGCCGTCTCGGCCATGGCCAGGGTGGTCTCGGCGATGTCTGGTTCGGTGAGGCTGTTGCTGCACAGGTGCAGGATGGCCGGCGCGGCGAAGACCCCCTGGGGCAGGTGCTCCAGGCGGTAGAGCAGGTCGGCGGCGGGCGGCCGGTAGAAGTCGAAGGTGCGCTCGCCGCTGGCGTCCCGGGAGACGAAGGCCAGCGCCGTGCGGGCGGCCCGGGTGCGCACCACGCCGTCGGTATCGACGCCGTGGGCGGCCAGCTCCTCGGCGATGAAGTCGCCGAAGTGATCGTCGCCGAGCATGCCCAGGAAGCGGCTCGGCACGCCGAGGCGTGCGCAGGCCACCGCCACATTGGCCGGGGCGCCGCCGGCATAGGGGGTAAAGGTTTCCGGGGCGTTGCCGGCCGCCTCGCCGAGGCGACTGGAGAGCATATCGACCAGGGCTTCGCCGAAGGCGATCACCGGGATCATCGGGCCTGCTCCTTGCCGCGCTTGGCCTTGCCGGCCTTGGCGGAGCTGCCTTGCTCGGGGGCCGTCTTGGCCGCCTCGGCCTTATCCGCGGCGCGGGCCGGGTCGCGGCCCGGGAAGTGCTGGCGGACCAGGGCCAGCAGCCCCTGGGTGGAGGCATCGAAGTCCTGGGTGCGTTCGTCGATGCGCTCGCTGATCTCGCCGGCGATGCGCTTGCCCAGCTGCACGCCCCACTGGTCGAAGGAGTTGATGTTCCAGATCACCCCCTGGACGAACACCTTGTGCTCGTAGAGGGCGATCAGGGCGCCCAGGTTCTTGGGCGTCAGCTCGTCGAGCAGCAGGGTGCTCGAGGGGCGGTTGCCGGGGCAGCTGTAGGGGTCGAGCTGGCCGCCCTCCTGGCTGCCCTCCATGAAGGCGTTGGCCTGGGCCAGCATATTGGTGAGCAGGGCGAAGTGGTGGTCCTCGAAGCCCGGCTCCGGCTTCAGCGAGGCGATGAAGTCGATGGGCACGAAGCGGGTGCCCTGGTGGAGCAACTGGAAGAAGGCGTGCTGACCGTTGGAGCCGGTCTGGCCCCAGACGATGGGCCCGGTCTTGTAGTCGACCGGGTGGCCGAAGATATCCACCGACTTGCCGTTGGACTCCATGTCCAGCTGCTGCAGGAAGGAGGGCAGCTGATGCAGGGCCTGGTCGTAGGGCACGATGGCCTGGGTCTCGGCGCCCAGGAAGTTGATGTACCAGATGCCGATCAGCGCCATCAGTACCGGCATGTTCTCGGCGAAGGGGGCCGAGATGAAGTGCTCGTCCATCTCATGGGCGCCCTCGAGCAGCTCCATGAAGCCGTCGAAGCCGACGGACAGGGCGATGGGCAGGCCGATGGAGGACCACATGGAGTAGCGCCCGCCGACCCAGGCCCAGAACTCGAAGACGTTCTCCTCGCGGATGCCGAACTCCATGGCCGCCTTGCGGTTGGTGGAGGCGGCGACGAAGTGGGCGCCCACGTCGGCGTCCTCGCCGGCGTGGTCGAGGAACCAGCGTCGCGCCGTCTTGGCGTTGAGCAGGGTCTCCTGGGTGGAGAAGGTCTTGGTGGAGACGATGAACAGGGTGGTCTCGGCATCGAGGCCGCTGAGCACCTTCTGGATATGGGTGCCGTCCACGTTGGAGACGAAGTGGAAGCTGAGCTCCGGGTGGCGGTACTTGAGCAGTGCCCGGCAGGCCATGTTGGGGCCGAGGTCCGAGCCGCCGATGCCGATGTTCACCACGTGCTTGATGCGCTTGCCGCTGTAGCCCTTCCACTCGCCGCTGCGGATCGCCTCGGAGAAGCGCTGGATCTGCTCCCGGGTGCGGCGGATCTCCGGCATCACGTCCTTGCCGTCCACATGGACCGGCGAGTCGCCCAGGTGGCGCAGGGCGGTATGCAGCACCGGGCGGTCCTCGGTGACGTTGATGATATCGCCGGAGAACATCTGGGCGCGGCGCTGGACCAGGGCAGAGTGGTCGGCCAGCTCCAGCAGCTTGGCCAGCACCTCGTCGGAGACCAGGTGCTTGGAGTAGTCGAGGAAGAGTCCACCGACCCGCAGGTTCATCTTGTCGAAGCGCGCCGGGTCGGCGGCGAAGTAGTCGTGGATGCGGTCCTTGCTGGTCTCGCGGCAGAGCCGCTCCAGGGCCTGCCAGGTGACGCTACGGGTCAGCTGAAACATGGGTTCCTCCGGGTCGTGACTGTGGTTGTTAGTAGAGCCTCAGGCCACGCGATGGCAGCGCGCGGCCTCCAGCAGGGCATACCAGGGCGGTGGCGCCAGGGCCGGCTCGGGGGCCTGCAGCAGCGCCTCCAGGCGCTCGGGCTTGAGGGTGCCGACCACCGGGACCGGGCCACCGGGCAGGCGGCGCAGCCAAGCCAGGGCCAGGGCGCCGGGGCTGCAGCCGTGGGCCTCGGCCTCGGCGGTCAGAACCCGGCCCAGGCGATCCTCGAAGACGCTCCCGCCACCCAGCGGCGACCAGGCCAGGGGCGCCAGGCCGTCCCGCAGCAGGGCGTCGTAGCTGCCGTCGAAGAGCGGCGTGCTATGCCCCAGGGAGAGCTCCAGCTGATGCACCGCCAGCTTGTGGTGCATGGCCCCCTGCAGGCGCCGCCACTGCTCCGGCAGGAAGTTGGAGACCCCGGCGGCAGCGATCTTGCCGGCGGCCACGGCGTCGTCCAGGACGCGACCGGTGGCCTCGGCGTCCATCAGCGGGTCGGGGCGATGCAGCAGGAAGTGATCGAGGCGCTCGACCCCCAGCCGGGCCAGGGCCGCGTCGATGGCCGCGCCCAGGTAGGCCGGCGAGGCGTCGTAGTGCTTGACCGCATAGCCGGAGGCGTCGCGCTGGGGGGTGATGATGCTCGCCTTGGTGATGATGCGCACCCGCTGGGCCAGGCCCGGGCGGCTCTTGAGGGCGGCGCCGAACAGCGTCTCGCCCTGGCCGTCGCCGTAGATATCGGCGTGGTCGAACCAGTCGAGGCCCTGGTCGAGACGCGCTTCGATCCAGTCGGCCAGGCGCTCGGGATCCTGCAGGTCCCGGGCCTCGTGGAGGCGCATCATGCCCAGCACCAGGGGCACGTCGAAGGCGGCGCTCATGGGGTGTCCTCCGCGAGAGAGAGGGTGGTGCCCAGCAGGTGCTGGGCGCCGGGTACCAGCCACACCGGGTCGAGGCGGGTATTGGCGGCCTCCACGCAGAGGAAGCGGCGGGCCGCCTCGGCGGCGGTGTCCTCGGGCGGGGCCTCGCCGGGGTGCCAGACCACCGCCGAGTCGCTGCCCTGGCGGGCGATGCGCAGGCGGCGCCGGCCGTCGTCGAGGACCAGCTCGGCGTTGCTGTGGTAGATGCGATCCACGGCGCCGCGGATCCCCAGCTCGCCCTGCTGATCGGCCTCGGCGAAGTCGCGGTGCTTGTCCAGGTAGCGGGCCCCGGCCAGCCCCTCGACGCGGCAGGCCTGGGCGTCGCTCACCGCCAGGTAGCTGTGCAGGGCGCCGCTGAGCTTCACCGGGGTCTCGCCGGTGTGCTCGGTGATCAGTTCCACATGCAGGCGGTTGGCGTTGGCCTGGACCAGCAGCCGTGGACTGAGCTGGCTATGCAGGCGGCTCTCCGGGGAGAGGTGCAGCTCGATGCCGCCCTCGTGCTCGTCCACCGCGTCCAGGCGCCAGTCCGCCTTGCGGGCCGGGCCGTGGAAGGGGCCGCTATGGTCTTCCGATTCGTCCGCGTAGCGTTCGTCGGCGAACCAGGGCCAGCACAGCGGGATGCCGCCGCGGATCGCCCCGGGCAGGGGCTGGGGCGAGGGGGTGACCCAGAGCCAGCCGCCGGCGTCATGGCTCGTGGGGCGGAAATGAAGCACCTGGGCACCCTGGAGGGAGAGCGCGAGCTCTCCCCAGGCTTCGTTGGCCAGCCACACCTCGCGGCCTTGCCATTGGGTGCGGCGCTGGCCCTGGGTGGCATCCAGCAGCTGGCGCAGGGAATCGGGAATCATCGGGCTCTCCTGGGGGACGTTGACAAGACCTAGTCGACCTCGGGGTTGTGGAGGGCCTCGGCGGCGCCCAGCAGGCCGGGCCAGGCGGCGGTGACCACCTGCACCGGGATCGCCGCGGTGTAGTCGCCCATGCGCCCCTTGGCGGCGAAGGCCTCGCGGAAGCGGCTGCGCGGCAGCCAGTCGAGCAACCGCGGCAGGATGCCGCCACACAGGTAGACCCCGCCCCGGGCGCCCATCGTCAGGGCCGCATCGCCACAAACGTCGCCGAGGATCTTCAGGAACCGCAGCAGGGTATCACGGGCCACCGGGTCTTCTCCCGCCGCCTCGCTGACCTCGGCGGGGCTGGCGTAGCGGGGCGGGGCGCCCTTCAGGGAGCAGTGGGCCAGGTAGAGGTCGAGCAGCCCCTGGCCGCAGAGGATGCGCTCCACGCTGACCCGCCCGTAGCGGTTGCGGAAGTGGCGCAGCAGGTTCTGCTCGCGCTCGTCGGTGGGGGCGAAGGTGACATGGCCGCCCTCGGTGGGCAGCGGGATCCAGGCCTGGCGGCCGGGAAAGAGTCCGGCCACGCCGAGCCCGGTGCCGGGGCCGATCACCAGCCGGGCGGTATGCGCCAGGGCCTCGCCGGGCTGCACCTCGACGAGGTCCTGGTCGGCCACATGGGGCACGCCGAGGGCCTGGGCGGTGAAGTCGTTGATCACCTTGAAGAGCGTCAGGCCCAGCGCCTGCTGCGCCTCGCGCCGGGAGAAGGCCCAGTGGTTGTTGGTCATCTTGACCCGGTCGCCGCGGATCGGGCAGGCGAAGGCCAGGCAGGCCTCCCGGGGCGCCTGGGCCCCGGTGGCGCCGACCCGGGCCAGGTAGTCGTTGACCGCCTCCACCAGGCCCGGGTAGTCGGCGCAGGGTAGGCTGAGGATATCGTGGGGCTCGAAGGCGCCGGGGGTCACCAGGGCGAAGCGCGCATTGGTGCCACCGATATCACCGATCAATGCCGGTCGAATCATCGTAAGCTGGCCTCTTTAAACAGTCGCAGATACAAGGCTTAGGCGTCTTCGTCGTGGATCTGGCCGGCCTGCTGGGCCAGGTCGTCGGCCTCGAAGCCGCCGAACACCGAGGCGCCATGCTCGGAGCCGCTGGCCAGGTGACGGAAGCCGGCGAACAGCTCGCGACCCAGCCCCTGGTGGTAGTGCTCCAGGTGGGGCTCGCCCAGCTCGCGCTCGGCCAGGTCATGGGCGGAGACCCTGACCTCGAGGGTGCCGGCATTGGCGTCCAGGCGGATGATGTCGCCGTCGCGCAGCCGCGCCAGGGGGCCGCCGTCGAGGGCCTCGGGGGTCATATGGATGGCCGCCGGGACCTTGCCTGAGGCACCGGACATGCGCCCGTCGGTGACCAGCGCGACCTTGAAGCCGCGATCCTGGAGCACGCCCAGGAAGGGGGTCAGCTTGTGCAGCTCCGGCATGCCGTTGGCCTTGGGGCCCTGGAAGCGCACCACCACCACCAGGTCGCGGTCCAGCTCGCCGGCCTCGAAGGCCGCCTTGAGCTGGTTCTGGTCCTCGAAGATGCGCGCCGGGGCCTCGACGAGGCGGTGTTCCTCGGCCACCGCCGAGACCTTGATCACCCCGCGCCCCAGGTTGCCGTCGAGCACGGTGAGCCCGCCAGTGGGGGCGAAGGGCTCGGCCACACCGCGCAGCACGTCGGCGTCGAGGCTCTCGGTGGGACCCTCACGCCACACCAGCTTGCCGTCCTCGAGGAAGGGCTCCTGGGTGTAGGCGGTCAGGTCGGTGCCGAACACCGTGGGGATATCGGCGTGGATCAGGCCGGCCTGGATCAGCTCGCGGATCAGCAGGCTCATGCCGCCGGCGGCCTGGAAGTGGTTCACGTCGGCCTGGCCGTTGGGGTAGATGCGGGTCAGGCTGGGGGTCACCGCGGAGAGCTCGGTGAAGTCGTCCCAGGTGATGGTGAGTCCCGCCGCGGCGGCCATGGCCACCAGGTGCAGGGTGTGGTTGGTGGAGCCGCCGGAGGCGAGCAGGCCGACCATGGCGTTGACGATGGCCCGGGCATCGACCTGCTTATAGAAGGGGCGATAGGTGCCGCCGGCGTCGCTGTTGCGGATCGCCTGTTCGGCGGCGTAGCGGGTCAGGGCCTCGCGCAGCGGCGTGCCCGGGTTGACGAAGGAGGCGCCGGGCAGGTGCAGGCCCATGATCTCCATCATCAGCTGGTTGGAGTTGGCGGTGCCGTAGAAGGTGCAGGTGCCGGGGCTGTGGTAGGAGGCGGACTCCGCCTCCAGCAGCTCGTCGCGGCCTACCTTGCCCTCGGCATAGAGCTGGCGGATGCGCGCCTTCTCCTTGTTGGGCAGGCCGCTTTGCATGGGGCCGGCGGGCACGAAGAGGGTCGGCAGGTGGCCGAAGCGCGCCGCGCCGATAAACAGCCCCGGGACGATCTTGTCGCAGACGCCCAGGTAGAGGGCGGCGTCGAACATGTTGTGGGAGAGGGCCACGGCGGTGGCCATGGCGATCACCTCCCGGGAGAAGAGCGACAGCTCCATGCCCGGCTGGCCCTGGGTGACGCCGTCGCACATGGCCGGCACGCCGCCGGCGAACTGGGCGGTGGAGCCCATGGCCCGGGCCGCTTCCTTGATGATCTCCGGGTAGCTCTCCAGGGGCTGGTGGGCGGAGAGCATGTCGTTATAAGACGAAATAATCCCCAGGTTGGCGCTGTTCATCAGCTTGAGGCGGCCCTTGTCGGTCTCGCCGCAGGCGGCGAAGCCGTGGGCCAGGTTGCCGCAGGAGAGCTCGCCCCGGTGGACGCCCCGGCGGTGTTGCGCCTCCATGCGCGCCTCATAGAGGGCGCGGCGCTCGGCGGAGCGTTCGGCGATGCGCTGTGTCACACGGTTGACGACGTCATTGAGCGGGGGAGTCTGGGCAGTCATGGCAACCTCGTCTGATCGAAGTGAGAAGACTTCGCCGGCCCGGCGATGTCCGATGTTGTAAACTTAGCAAAAAAATACCTTGAAAGCTCCCCGACTTTGGGCCAAATTGGGGGTCATAGATAGTAATCTTTCACTGTTACCAGGCGTCGGCTCCTTTCAGCGGGGTCGCCGTCATCGACTCGACAGCACAAGAACGCGAGGATGCCAGCATGACCCTACGTGTCGCGATCAATGGCTTTGGCCGCATCGGCCGCAATGTCCTTCGGGCCCTCTACGAAAACGGTTACCGCGACCGGGTTCAGGTGGTCGCCATCAACGACCTGGGCGACCCGGCCCTCAATGCCCATCTGTTGCAGCGCGATAGCGTCCACGGCCCCTTCCCGTTCAAGGTCGAGCATGACGAGGAGAGCCTCAGCGTCGACGGCGATCGCATCGCCATCTCCTCCCAGCGCGACCCGGCCCAGTTGCCCTGGTCCGCCCTCAACGTCGACCTGGTGATGGAGTGCACCGGCCTGTTCACCAAGCGTGAGGCCGCCGCCAAGCACCTGGAGGCGGGGGCTCGCAAGGTGCTGATCTCCGCCCCCAGCCCCGATGCCGACGCCACCGTGGTCTATGGCGTCAACGAGGACGTGCTCGAGGCCGGGCACCAGGTGGTCTCCAATGCCTCCTGCACCACCAACTGCCTGGCGCCGGTGGCCAAGGCCCTGCAGGACACGGTGGGCATCGAGAACGGCCTGATGACCACGGTGCATGCCTACACCAACGACCAGAACCTCTCCGACGTCTACCATAGCGACCCCTATCGGGCGCGCAGCGCCACCCAGTCGATGATTCCCACCAAGACCGGTGCCGCCGCCGCCGTGGGCCTGGTGCTGCCGGAGCTCAACGGCAAGCTGGACGGCCTGGCGGTGCGGGTGCCGGTGATCAATGTCTCCCTGGTGGACCTGGTGTTTACCGCCGGCCGCGACACCACCAAGGAGGAGATCAACGCCATCGTTGCCAAGGCCGCCGAGGCCTCGCCGGTGCTGGCGGTCAACGCCCTGCCGCTGGTCTCCATCGACTTCAATCACGATGCCCACTCTTCCACCTTTGACGCCAACCACACCCGCGTCAATGGTCGCCTGGTCAAGGTGATGGCCTGGTACGACAACGAGTGGGGCTTCTCCAACCGCATGCTGGACACCGCCCTGGCCATGGCCGCGGCGCGCTGATCCGCCCCAGGCACGATATGGCGTCGCCATGCCCACGGCGACTCACGGCTCCGCTCCGGTGTCATGGTGACGTCATGTCCTGCGCTTCACGGGTGCCCTTCGGGCACCCGTTCTCGTTTCTGGTTTCTGCCGCCACGCTTGACTTCCGCGCTGGCCAACGGTGCTTGTCCGGCGCTAAGCTGCTAGGCTTAGTCCCATCAGCGATGGACGCTGAATGGTCACTAACATGGAGCAGCGGCCGTGACAGGCAGAGTGAGATTCCCGCCCCCCGTCGATGTGCAGCCCCTGCTGGGGCTCTCGCTTCGCGATACCCAGAAGGGCCGTGAAGGGCGCATCGTGGGCGTCGATCAGTCCCAGGCCACGCCGGTGCTCTGGGTTTGCTGGGCTCCTGGCCAGGGCAGCGAGCGCGTGGAGCTGACCCGCGAGCAGTTCGAGGCCCTGCTGGCCGCCTGCCGCCCTCCGGCCCCCAGGCCGTCATACCGGGCCGCCGAATCCACGGCTGACGCCGATACCCAGGCAGGGCCCGAGCCCCGACGCCAGGTCGCGCGGCGTTAGTCCCCCCGCCTTTTCGCGTCGTTTGGCGGCGCCCACTTTCCTGGCCAGGTCGTCCGGCGCTAGCTTTTCCGTTTTCCCATCTCGGCTTTTTCGCGTCGTTTGGCGGCGCCTACTTTCCCGGTGGGCGTCGCTTCGCTATGGTCGGAAGGTTGTCATCCGAGAGTCTGTCCGTATGCATGGAACTGCGCGCCCCGCCCTGCGGGTGCAGGCCCTGGCCGCCATCGACGAGGTGGCCGCCGCCCGCTGGAATGCCCTGGTCGGGGAGGATTACCCTTTCCTGCGCCACGAATTCCTGGCCGCCCTGGAGGCGAGCGGGGCGGTGTCCACCGCCACCGGCTGGACGCCGCGGCACCTCTGCCTGTGGCAAGGCGAGCGACTGGTCGGGGCCCTGCCGCTCTATCACAAGGCTCACTCCCGGGGCGAGTACGTCTTCGACTGGGGCTGGGCCGATGCCTGGGAACGGGCGGGGGGCCGCTACTACCCCAAGGCCCTGAGTGCGATTCCCTTTACCCCGGCCCCGGGACCGCGGTTGCTGCTGGCGCCGCATATCGACCCGGCGGAGGCACGGCAGCAGCTGGCCGCCGATTGGGAGGGTGGCGGGCTCTCCGGCTGGCACCTGCTGTTTGCCGAAAGCGCCGAGGTGGATGCCTGGCTCGCGGCCCGGCCGAACCTGGTCGTGCGCCACGGGGTGCAGTTCCAGTGGCGGGATGCGGGCTTCGGCGACTTCGAGGGGTTTCTGGCCGCCATGACCTCCAAGCGGCGCAAGGCGATTCGCCGTGAGCGGCGCCTGGTCGCCGACCAGGGGCTGCACCTGGAGCGCCTGGAAGGCGAGGCCATCGATGCCGAGGCCCTGGACCACTTCTACCGCTGCTACTGCCTGACCTACCTGGAGCGGGGCCAGCGCCCCTACCTGTCGCTGGCGTTCTTCCAGCGGCTGCGGGAAACGATGCCCGAGGCGCTGCTGCTGGTACAGGTTCGACTGGAGGGGCGGCCGGTGGCGGCGGCGCTGAGCCTGCAGGGCAGCCGCACCCTCTACGGTCGCTACTGGGGCAGCGAGGTGATGGCCGACAGCCTGCACTTCGAGGCCTGTTACTACCAGGGCATCGAGCACTGCCTGGCCAAGGGACTGACCACCTTCGACCCGGGCACCCAGGGCGAGCACAAGCTGGCCCGGGGCTTCGCTCCGAGCCGCCTGCGCTCCCTGCACCATATCGCCGACCCGCGGCTGCGCGACGCCGTGGTGCGTTTCTGCGCCGAGGAGGCCCAGCACCTGGCGGCCTACTGCGACGCCGCCGAGGCGGCCCTGCCGTTCAAGGATTGCGTGGGGAATGCGACCGGATAACCCACAGGGCTATCACAGTCGGAATCGCCGAGGGGCGCTGGGGGCAGAATGGAGCGGGGGTTTTTTGCCAGGGATGGCAAAAGTAGCGCCCAGGGAGGGGTTCACAGCGCCCCGCGACGGGCTGCCCCCAGGGTAGCCCCGGATCCCAAAGCTAACGGTGATAGTCCTGGATAACCCCGGCCGCGACTCGCCGCCATGGCGGCGATAATGGCATAATCGCCGCCGACCTTTTCCGTGGATGGGATGACCTCATGCTCAAGTGGCTGGCCGGCGTGCTGCTGGTGCTGATCGCCCTGCTCCAGTACCGCCTCTGGTTCGGCGAGGGCGGCCTGCGCGAGCTGGCCGAGACCCGGGCCCGGGCCGATGTGGTGGAAGCGGCCAACGAGCCGCTGCGCGCCCGCAACCAGCGCCTGGCCGCCGAGGTGAACGACCTCAAGACCGGCCTCGATGCCATCGAGGAGCGGGGCCGCAGCGAGCTGGGCATGGTACGCAGCGACGAGCAGTTCTTCTGGGTGCCCGGGGTGGTGATCGAATCGGCCCTGATCGAGCAGAACGCCCTGCCCCTTGACGCCGGGGAGGGCCGCCCATGAGCCGTCGCCTCTGGCTGATCGTGCCCGCCGCCGGGCAGGGGAAACGCATGGGTGCGGACCGTCCCAAGCAGTACCTGGAACTGGCCGGCCAGCCGATCCTGGCCTGTACCCTGGCGCGGCTGCACCAGGCCTTCCCCGAGGCGCGGCTCTGCCTCTGCCTCGATCCCGACGATGCCTGGTTCGATCCCCGCTGGGTGCCCTTCGCCGACTGGCGGCGCAGCCCCGGCGGCGCCGAGCGGGTGGATAGCGTCGGCGGCGCCCTGACGGCCATCGCCGCCGAGGCCGACGCCGACGACCTGGTGCTGGTCCACGACGTGGCTCGCCCCTGCGTCACCGTCGATGACCTGCACCGGCTCCGAGACGCCGCCCTGGCATCGCCCGCCGGGGCCATCCTCGCCGCGCCGGTGGCCGACACCATGAAGCGCGACGATGGCCGGGGCCATATCCGTGCCACCGAGCCCCGGGACGGCCTCTGGCACGCCCTGACTCCCCAGGGCTTCGCTTACGGGCTGCTGAGTCGTGCCCTCGAGGCGGCCCGGGCCCAGGGCGTGGTGATCACCGACGAGGCCTCGGCGGTGGAGGCCCTGGGCCTGGCGCCGCGCCTGGTGAACGGGCGCCGCGACAACCTCAAGGTCACCCATCCCGACGACCTGAGCCTGGCGGGGTGGATCCTCGCCGCCCAGGACGAGACCAGTCGCCACCCTTATCGCAATTCTGATCGCAACCCTTTTGGCAACCCCGGAGAGTCCACCTGATGCGCCTGAGAATCGGCCACGGCTTCGATGTCCACCGCTTCGGCGAGGGCGACCACCTGATGCTGGGCGGGGTACGCATCCCCTTCGATCACGGCTTCGTGGCCCACTCCGACGGCGATGTGCTGCTGCATGCCATCTGCGATGCCCTGCTCGGCGCCTGCGCCCTGGGCGATATCGGTCGCCACTTCCCCGACACCGATGCTGCCTGGGCCGGCGCCGATAGCCGCGACCTGCTGCGCCACGTCCATCGCCTGGTGACGGAGGCCGGCTACCGGCTCGGCAACCTGGACGCCACCCTGATCGCCCAGGCCCCCAAGATGGCGCCCCACCTGGCGGCCATGGTGGACCACCTGGTCGAGGACCTGGACTCGCCCCGGGACGCCATCAACCTCAAGGCCACCACCACCGAGCGGCTCGGTTTCACCGGTCGCGGCGAAGGCATCGCCGCCGAGGCGGTGGTGCTGCTGGAACGCCAGGCATGAGCGAGATCCACTGGCCGCCGAACTGGCCGCGGGTCCTGGAGGCACGCTTCGGCACGCCGCCGCCGGGGGAATATCGCGCCACTCCCGAGGCCTTCCTGGTGGAGGAACTGCTCGACTTCGCCCCGGAAGGGCAGGGCGAGCACCTCTGGCTGTGGGTGGAGAAGCGCGACCTGACCACCCCGGAGCTGGTCAAGCGCCTGGCCCGGGCCTGCGAGGTGCGGCCCCGGGACATCGGCTACGCCGGCCTCAAGGATCGCCAGGCGGTGACCCGCCAATGGCTCTCGGTGCATCTGCCGGGCCGCGAGGCGCCGGAAGACCTGGAAGCGCGCCTGGGGGAGACCCCGGTGAGGCTGCTGGAATACCACCGTCATCCCCGCAAGCTCAAGCGCGGAGTGCACAAGGGCAACCGCTTCCGCCTGCGCCTCACCGGCGAGGCCTGCGAGGCCGCCGACTTCGATGCCCGCTGGCAGGCGCTGATCGAGCAGGGCGTGCCCAACTACTTCGGCCCCCAGCGCTTCGGCCACGAGGGGCGCAACCTGGGGCGCGCCGAGGCCCTGTTGGCGCGCGGCTGGCGCAAGCGTGCCGATCCCGAAGGCCTGCTGCTCTCCGCGACGCGCAGCTACCTCTTCAACCAGTTGCTGGCCAGGCGCATCGCCGAGGGCAACTGGGCCCGGCCGCTGCCCGGCGAGCTGGTGATCCTGGACGGCACCGCCAGCCAGTTCCTGGTGGAGACGCCGGACGAGGAGCTTCTGGCCCGGGCCGAACGCCTCGACCTGCACCCCAGCGGCGTGCTCTGGGGCAAGGGGCGCCTGGGCAGTGGCGACCAGGCGGCCGAGTATGAGCAGGCCCTGACGACGCTGGCGCCGGCGCTCTGCGCCGGCCTCGAGGCCGCCGGGGTGAGCCTGGGGCGGCGCGCCCTGCGCCTGCGCCTGGGCAATCCCAGCCTGCAGCGCGATGCGGGCGGCGTCTGGCTCGCCTTCGACCTGCCCCGGGGTGGTTTCGCCACCGCCGTGCTGCGGGAATTGATCAGTCACCCGACCCTTTAAGCTCCCGGCGGCATTTCGCCGGACGTATCATCCGCTCAGTCGGCGGACAAGACGAGGACCCAGGATGCGACGACTGCTGCTCTCCAATGACGATGGCGTCCATGCCCCGGGGCTGCGCGCCCTGCATGACGCCCTGACCGGCCTGGCCAGGCTGCGGGTGGTGGCCCCGGATCGCGACAAGAGCGGGGCCAGCAACTCCCTGACCCTGACTCGACCGCTGGCCCTCAATGCCCTGGACAACGGCTTCTACAGCGTCGACGGCACCCCGGCGGACTGCGTCTACCTGGGGGTCAGCGACCTCTGGGAGGAGACCCCGGACCTGGTGATCTCCGGCATCAACCATGGCGCCAACCTGGGCGACGACGTCCTCTATTCCGGCACCGTGGCGGCGGCCATGGAGGGGCGCAACCTGGGCATGCCGGCCATCGCCATGTCGCTGGTGGGCCATCGCCATTTCGAGACCGCCGGCCGGGTGGCGGCGAGCCTGGTCAATGCCGCCGACACCCTGTCGCTGCCGCCGCGCAGCCTGCTCAATGTCAATGTGCCGGACCGGCCCTGGAGCGAGATCCAGGGCTTCAAGGTGACCCGGCTGGGCTTTCGTGGTCCCGCCGCCCGCCCGTTGCGGGTGCAGGACCCCCGAGGCCGCGAGCGCTACTGGATCGCCGCCGTGGGGGAGAGCGCCGACGATGGCCCCGATACCGATTTCGCCGCCGTGGAGGCGGGCTATGTCTCCATCACGCCGCTGCAGACCGACCTGACCCGGCATGCGGCCCTGGCTGACGTACGAGGCTGGCTGGATGCACTCGCTTGACCTGCGCGGTATCGGCATGACCTCCCAGCGCACCCGGGACCGCCTGGCGCGGCGCCTGGCCCGGGCCGGCATCGAGGAGCCCCGGGTGCTGGAGGTGATGGCCGCCGAGCCGCGCCACCTGTTCCTCGACGAGGCCCTGGCCCATCGGGCCTACGAGGATACCGCCCTGCCCATCGGCCATGGCCAGACGCTCTCCCAGCCGGGGATGGTGGCACGCATGAGCGAACTGGTGGTCAATGAGTCACCACGGCGGGTGCTGGAGATCGGCACCGGCTCCGGCTACCAGACCCTGATCCTGGCGCGGCTGGTGCCCGAGGTGTGGTCGGTGGAGCGCATCGCCGCCCTGCACCGCCGCGCCGCGGGGCGACTGCGGCGGCTCGGGGCCCATAACACGCACCTGCGCCTGGCCGATGGCGGCCACGGCTGGCCGGAGGCGGCGCCCTTCGATGTGATCCTGCTCACTGCCTGCGCCAGCGAGTTGCCCGAGGCGCTGCTGGAACAGCTGACCGAGGGCGGGGTGCTGATCGCGCCCCTGGAGGAGCGCGATGGCCAGCAGTGGTTGACCCGGGTTCAGCGCCAGGGGCAGGGTTACGATTACCGGCGGCTCGAGCGGGTTCGCTTCGTGCCGCTACTGGAAGGAGTCATTCGTTGAAGTTCAAGGCTAGCGTTTTCCTCAAGGGGGCCGGCATGGGCGCCGCCGATGCGGTGCCCGGGGTATCCGGAGGCACCATCGCCTTCGTCACCGGCATCTACGAGGAGCTGATCCATACCATCAAGCAGTTCGGCCCCAGCGCCTTCGGCGCCTGGCGCCGCGGCGGCCTGAGCGGCCTGGCGCTGCACCTCAACCTGACCTTCGTGGTGCCCTTGCTGCTGGGCATCGGCATCAGCCTGGTCAGCGTGGCGCACCTGGTCACCTGGCTGCTGGAGGCCCATCCGCTGCTGCTGGATGCCTTCTTCTTCGGCCTGGTCGCCGCCTCGGCCCTGGTGGTCAGTCGTAGCCTGACGAACTGGCGCCTCTGGCATGTGTTGCCGCTGATCGGTGGCCTGCTGCTGGCCCGGGCCCTGCCGGGGCTGATGCCCCTGGTGGCGGAGCTGGGGGCGGAGTCGCTGATGCTGGTGGTGGCCGGTGCCATCGCCATCAGCGCCCTGCTGCTGCCGGGGCTCTCGGGCAGCTTCCTGCTGCTGACCATGGGGCTCTATGCCACCGTGATGGAGGGCATCAAGGGCTTCGATCTGGCGCTGATCGCCCAGTTCGGGGTGGGCTGCGTACTGGGGCTGTTCTTCTTCTCGCGGCTGCTCTCCTGGTTGCTGCACCATGCCCGGACCGGCACCCTGCAGCTGATGATCGGTTTTATCGTCGGTTCCCTGCCGCTGCTCTGGCCGTGGCGGGAACTGGTGCGTTACCAACTCGGGCCGGCGGAGCAGATGATCCCCCTGGATTATCGCTACCTGCTGCCCCATGACTATGCCCTGCTCACCGGCGAATCGGCCCAGCTCGTCCCCGTGCTGGCGCTGATGCTGGCAGGCTTGATTCTGGTGCTGGTGATCAGCCGACAGGCCGGATCCCGGGCACCCCAAGGAGGACATTGATGCGTAAGGCACTCTTGGTATCGGCGGTGGCCCTGGCCATGGCGGGCTGTGCCGCCCAGCAGCAGCCCGGGGGTCAGGTTTCCGTGCGTGATCTCTCGGTGGCTCGGGAAGCCACGGCGCCCGCCAGCTACACCGTGGAGCCCGGCGATACCCTCTATGGCATCGCCTGGCGCCACGACATGGATTATCGCGAGCTGGCGCGACTCAACCAGATCGGCCCGCCCTACCTGCTGCAGCCCGGGCAGCAGCTGCGCCTGGGCAGTGGTGAGACGGGGCAGGCCCTGGCCGGCAGCGCCGAGGCAACGCCGGCCCGCGGCGTTCAGGTCACGCCCCTGGGCGAGGCCCCGGCGGATCGCGATCTGGACTGGCTGGCCCCGGACGAGTCCGCCATCGAACGCAATCGGCAGCTGAGCGCCACGCCCCTGGAGGGTGAAGCGGTAGCGGCGGCCGGCCAGGTGGCCGAGGCCGAGACGGCGGCTCCCGGTCCGGTCGTCAACCCCGAGAGCCCGGGGGCCGATGGTCGCCTCAGCGAGCGCGACCTGGCGGAGCGCGAGGCGCGCCAGGCCCAGGAGACGGCGAGCCGTGAGCCCGCCGTTGAGAGCCCCCGCGCCGAGAGTCGGGATACTGGGGCTCGTGAGGTTGCCGACACCGAATCGTCATCAGCCCCGGTGGATACTGACTCCCGGGAAGCGGCCGCCGCCCCGGCCGAGGAGGCCGCCCCGGCCAGCCGCAATGGTCAGCGCACCTATACGCCGGTGGCCGAGGTGCCCTGGCAGTGGCCGGCGGAGGGCGAGCTGGTGGGCAGCTTCGGTGATGGGGGCAACATCACCGCCGGCATTGATATCGCCGGACAAAAGGGGCAACCTGTCAAGGCAGCCGGGCCGGGGATCGTGGTCTATGCGGGCAGCGGCGTCAGGGGCTATGGCAACCTGATCCTGCTTAAGCACAACGACGAGTACCTGAGCGCCTACGCCCATAACGACAGCCTGCGCGTCAGCGAGAACGACGTGGTGGAGGCGGGCGAGGTGATCGCCACCATGGGCGATACCGACGCCGACCGGGTCAAGCTGCACTTCGAGGTACGCCGTAACGGCCAGCCTCAGGACCCCCTGACATTCCTGCCGTCGCGCTAACGCGGCGGCACCTTATAACAACAAGCATGGATAGAGAGGCGGCCGCCCTCGGCGGCCACTGTTCCAGGGTCTGATGAATGGGGTAGCACTATGAGCATACTCGAACGCGATCTGCAGGACATGGACATCGAGTCCGTCGACGAGGCCATCGATGACGATGCGGAGGTGGTCGACGAAGACAAGGCGTCCGATGAGTTCGAGAAGGCCCTTAGCCGTGAGGAGAACACCTACCATCACAGCCTGGACGCCACTCAGATCTACCTCAACGAGATCGGCTTCTCGCCGCTGCTGACCCCCGAGGAAGAGGTCCACTTCGGGCGCCTGGCCCAGGCGGGGGACCCCGCCGGTCGGGCAAGAATGATCGAGTCCAACCTGCGCCTGGTGGTCAAGATCGCCCGGCGTTACCTCAACCGGGGCCTGTCGCTGCTCGACCTGATCGAGGAGGGCAACCTGGGGTTGATCCGCGCCGTGGAGAAGTTCGACCCGGAGCGGGGCTTCCGCTTCTCCACCTACGCCACCTGGTGGATTCGCCAGACCATCGAGCGGGCGCTGATGAACCAGACCCGCACCATCCGCCTGCCGATCCATGTGGTCAAGGAGCTCAACATCTACCTGCGGGCGGCCCGGGAGCTGACCCAGAAGCTCGATCACGAGGCCACCCCGGAGGAGATCGCCGATTTCCTCGACAAGCCGGTGGCCACGGTGAAGAAGATGCTCGGCCTCAACGAGCGGGTCTCCTCGGTGGATTACCCCATGGGCAGCGAGAGCGACAAGCCGCTGATCGAGACCCTGGCCGACGACAACGAGCAGGGCCCGGAGTCCTGGCTGCTGGACGTGGACGTCAAGCAGCACGTCGACGACTGGCTGGCGGAGCTCACCGACAAGCAGATGGAAGTGGTGGTACGTCGCTTCGGCCTGCGGGGCCACGAGGCGGCTACCCTGGAAGAGGTGGGCGAGGAGATCGGCCTGACCCGGGAGCGGGTGCGGCAGATCCAGGTGGAGGCCCTGAAGAAACTGCGCCGGGTGCTGGAGAAGCAGGGCCTGAACCTGGACGCCATCTTCGAGTGATCCGGGGGGTAGCGAGAGTCCGAGGGGGCGGCGCCAGTGGCGTCGCCCCCTGTTCGTTGGGGGATATCACTCGCCTTTCGTCGACAGGTTAGAGCTTCTTTCTGATCGATCGGTATATGACAAATAAAGTTATTGAAATTCATGCCATATTTGGTGGTTAGATGGCGTGAAATCGGCGCTTTTCTGGCAAATAATCATGCCTTCCCGACGAGTTGCCGAAAAATACCCCGGAGACAACGATGGCACGTCCCCTGATCGCCGATATCGACCTCGAGGCCCTGCGCCACAACTACTGCCTGGCCCGCGACCTGGCGCCCGACAGCCAGGCGGTGGCGGTGCTCAAGGCCGATGCCTACGGGCATGGGGCCGTGGCCTGTGCCCGGGCCCTGGAGGACCTGGCCCCGGCCTTCGCGGTGGCCTGCATCGAGGAGGCCATCACCTTGCGCGAGGCGGGCATCACCACCCCCATCGTGCTGCTGGAGGGGATCTTCGAGGCCGGCGAGCTGGAGCGGGTGGATGCCCATGGCCTGTGGATCGCCGTGCACAGCGACTGGCAGCTGGAGGCGCTGCTCGCCTATCGTCCCCAGCGACCGATCCCGGTGTGGCTCAAGGTGGACTCCGGCATGCATCGCCTGGGCTTCGCCCCGGAGCAGGCCGAGGCGGCCTGGGCGCGGCTGGCATCGGCCCCCGGGGTGGTCGGCGATCGGCTGCTGATGAGCCACTTCGCCACCGCCGATGCGGCCCATCCGGCCTATTTCGAGACCCAACTGCTGCGCATGCAGGCCCTGGCCGAACGTCTCAAGGCGCCCCTGTGCCTGGCCAACTCCCCGGCCACCCTGGCTCATCCCGAGGCCCACGGGGCCTGGAATCGCCCCGGGGTGATGCTCTACGGCAGCGATCCCCTCGAGGTGGCCAACGAGGCGAGCCGTGGCCTGAAGCCGGTGATGACATTGCGCTCCGAGATCATCGCCGTGCGCGAGCTGGCTCCCGGCGAGCCGGTGGGCTATGCCGGTCGCTGGAAGGCGCCGCGTCCGGCACGGATCGGCGTGGTGGCCTGCGGTTATGGCGACGGCTACGATCGTCACGCCGTGGATGGCACCCCGGTGCTGGTCGATGGCCGGCGCACCGCCATCGCCGGCAAGGTCTCCATGGACATGCTCACCGTGGATATCACCGAGCTTCCCGAGGCGGGGATCGGCAGCGAGGTGGTGCTCTGGGGCCGGGCAGCCAATGGCACCGTGCTTGGCGTGGACGAGGTGGCCCGCCACTGCGACACCATCAGCTATACCCTGCTCACCGGGGTGCTGCCGAGGGCCCCGAGACGCTATAATCGCGACTGAATTGGCCGGCCAATCGGGGACAGACCCCCATTGAGGCCCCGCGAGTCTGGAGGCTTTCTGCATGAATCTGAGTCATCAATGGGGGTCTGTCCCCCAATGAGCTTCGCCCACCCCCGCTACTGGCCCACCTGGCTGGGCATCGGCGCCATGCGTCTCGGGGCCTGGCTGCCCTGGCGCCTCAAGCTGGCCCTGGGCAAGAGCATCGGCCTGCTGGCCTGGCGGCTGGCCAGGCGCCGCCGGCATATCACCGAGACCAACCTGCGGCTGTGCTTTCCGGAACTGGACGAGGCGCAGCGCGCCGCGCTGGTGCGCGAGACCTTCATCGCCAATGGCATCGGCCTGCTGGAGACCGCCACCGGCTGGTGTCGCGACCCGGAGCACCTGCGCCACCGGGTCACCTTCAAGGGGCAGGAGCATATGGCGCGAGTCCAGGCCGAGGGCAAGGGCGCGCTGATCATCGGCATCCACTTCTCCACCCTGGACCTGGGGGGGGCCCTGCACTCGCTGTTCTTCCCCGCGGACGTGGTCTATCGGCCCCACGATAACGCCCTCTTCGAGCGTTTCATGACCCGCGCCCGTTCGCGGATCTTCGGCGCCGCCATCGATCGCCGCGATCTGCGCGGCGTGGTCAAGCGCATCAAGTCGGGCCACCATGTGTGGTACTCGCCGGACCAGGACTTCGGTCGCGATGCCAGCGTCTTTGCGCCCTTCTTCGGCATCGATGCCGCCTCCATCAAGCTCACTGCCAAGATCGCCAAGATGACCGGCGCCCCGGTGATGCCGCTGATGTTCCACCGCAACCCGGATAACCGCACCTACACCCTGGAGTACCTGCCGCCGCTGGAGAACTTCCCCAGCGGCGACGAGGTGGCCGATGCGGCCCGGGTCAACGCCTTTATCGAACAGGCGATCCGCAAGCACCCGGAGCAGTACCTGTGGCTGCACCGGCGCTTCAAGACCCGCCCCGAGGGCGAACCGGGGTTCTACTGACGCTTCGCGTCAAGCTGGAAGCTAGAAGAAGAGAAAACCCCACGGACCTTGCGGTCGTGGGGTTTCTTCCAGCTTCAGGCTTCCAGCTTCAAGCTTAAGCGTCGATCCGCTTGTACTTCATGCGGTGCGGGGTGTCGTTGCCGACCCGCTTCTTGTGATCCGCCTCGTACTCGGTGTAGTTGCCCTCGAAGAACACCACCTGGGAGTCGCCCTCGAAGGCGAGCACATGGGTGGCGATCCGGTCGAGGAACCAGCGGTCGTGGGAGATCACCATGGCGCAGCCGGGGAAGGCCAGCAGGGCTTCTTCCAGGGCGCGCAGGGTCTCGATGTCGAGGTCGTTGGAGGGCTCGTCGAGGAGCAGCACGTTGGCGCCCTGCTTCAGGGTCTGGGCCAGCTGCAGGCGACCGCGCTCCCCCCCGGAGAGGTCCGACAGGCGCTTCTGCTGGTCGTTGCCCTTGAAGTTGAAGCGTCCCACGTAGGCGCGCGAGGAGACCTCATAGCCATTGATATTGAGGATATCCTGGCCGTCGGAGACCGCTTCCCAGACCGTCTGCTTGTTGTCCAGGGCGTCGCGCAGCTGCTCCACGTAGGCGATTTCCACGGTCTCGCCGATCACCACCTCGCCGGCATCGGGCTGCTCGGTGCCCTTGACCAGCTTGAACAGGGTCGACTTGCCGGCACCGTTGCCGCCGACGATGCCGACGATGGCCCCCTGGGGCACGGTGAAGGAGAGGTCCTCGTAGAGCAGCTTGTCATCGAAGCGCTTGGAGACACCGTGGAACTCGATCACCTTGTCGCCCAGGCGCTTGCCGGGCGGAATGTAGATCTCGTTGGTCTCGTTGCGCTTCTGGAAGTCGCCGGACTGCATCTCCTCGAAGCGGTTCAGGCGCGCCTTGCTCTTGGCCTGGCGGCCCTTGGCGTTGGAGCGCACCCACTCCAGTTCGTGCTTGATGGCCTTCTGGCGCGAGGCTTCCTGCTTGGCCTCCTGCTCCAGGCGCTTCTCCTTGGATTCCAGCCACTGGGAGTAGTTGCCCTCGAAGGGGATGCCCTGGCCGCGGTCGAGCTCGAGGATCCAGCCGGCCACGTTGTCGAGGAAGTAACGGTCGTGGGTGATCGCCACCACGGTGCCGTTGTAGTCGTGGAGGAAGCGCTCCAGCCAGGCCACGGACTCGGCGTCCAGGTGGTTGGTGGGCTCGTCCAGCAGCAGCATGTCGGGGCCGGAGAGCAGCAGGCGGCACAGCGCGACGCGGCGGCGCTCGCCCCCGGAGAGGTTGCCGACCTTGGCGTCCCAGGGCGGCAGGCGCAGGGCGTCGGCGGCCACCTCGAGCTTGCGCTCCAGGTTATGGGCGTCGGCAGCCTCGATGATGTTCTCCAGGCGCGCCTGTTCGGCGGCCAGGGCATCGAAGTCGGCGTCCGGCTCGGCGTAGGCGGCGTAGACGGCATCGAGCTTGGCCTGGGCCTCCTTGATCTCGCCCAGGGCCTCTTCCACGGTCTCGCGGACGTTCTTGGCGTCGTCGAGCTCGGGCTCCTGGGGCAGGTAGCCGACATTGATGCCCGGCATGGGGCGGGCCTCGCCCTCGAACTCGGTGTCGACGCCGGCCATGATGCGCAGCAGGGTCGACTTGCCCGCGCCGTTGAGGCCCAGCACGCCGATCTTGGCACCGGGGAAGAAGGACAGGGAGATGTCCTTGAGGATCTGCTTCTTGGGGGGCACGATCTTGCCCACCCGGTTCATGGTGTAGACGTATTGCGCCATGGAAAGCCACTTCGGTTGAGGGGTTTTTTCGCTGGCACGATGATAGTGCCCGGGGCCCGGAAAGGCCAGCCAGTGGCAAGTTCGGACGGGCTATCGCAGCTGGAATGGCTCAGGGGCGCTGGGGGCAGGCTGGAGCGGGGGTTTTTTGCCAGGGATGGCAAAAGTAGCGCCCAGGGAGGGGTTCACAGCGCCCCGCGACGGCCTGTCCCCAGGGTAGCCCCGGGCCAAAAAGCTAACTCCAATAGCCCTGAGGCGGTCGGCTGGGCGATGACACGTCGAGATAAAAGAGCGGGGCGCCCTGGGGCGCCCCGCCGGGTGGGTTGTGATGGGGGTTAGAGCAGCTCTTCGGCGGCCAGGGCCAGCCGCGAGCGCTCGATGCTGCGTAAGGTGATATGGCCGGCATGTGGCCAGTGGCGGAAGCGCTGCACCAGCGCTGCCATGCCGCAGGTGTTGGGGGTGAGGTAGGGGGTATCGATCTGCCCCACGTTGCCCAGGCAGACGATCTTGGTGTTGCGCCCGGCCCGGGTAACCAGCGACTTGAGCTGCTTGGGCGTGAAGTTCTGCGCCTCGTCGATGATCAGGAAGGTGTCGTTGAGGGTCCGGCCGCGCATGAAACCCGGCGAGCGGATCTGCACCCGGGAGCCGATCAGCGAGCGAGTGGCGTCCTCGCTCCAGCTGCTGGAGCCATCCTTCTCGTCGCGCAGCAGGTTGTCCATGTTGTCGTGGAAGGCGCCCATCCAGGGCGACATCTTCTCCTCCTCGGTGCCCGGCAGGAAGCCGATGTCCTCGCTCATGGAGATCGGCGCCCGGGTGAAGACGATGCGCTCGAACTGCTTGCCGTCCAGGGTCTGCTGGAAGGCCGCCGCCAGGGTCATGTAGGTCTTGCCGGTACCGGCGCCGCCGGCGATGGTCACCAGGTCCACCTCGGGGTCCATCAGCAGGTTGAGGGCGAAGTTCTGGCGGCTGTCGTGGGCATGCACCCCCCAGACGCTGGCCTTGTGGCGGTAGTTGGTGAGCAGCTGCAGGCGCGCCCGGCCCGGCTCCAGCTCGCGGACGATGGCCTCGAAATGAGCGCCGTTCTCGTCGTCGGAGACCAGCATGCCCACGTGCCAGTCGTCGGGCAGCTCGCCGCGCAGGGCATAGAAGGTGTGGTGGTCGGCGCGCTCCACCTCCACCTCGACGGCCAGCGATTCCCAGAGGGCCGTGCCGTCATGACCGGCGTCGGCGACGATCTGGGCGCCCTCGGTCATGGCGTCGCTGTCGTCGAAGGCGCGGTCGGTGAGGTAGTCCTCCACCGGCACCTTGAGGGCGGCCGCCTTGACCCTGAGGTTGATGTCCTTGGTGATCAGGATCACCGAGGCATCCGGGTACTCGTCGCGTAGCCGGCAGGTCTCGGCGAGGATCTGGTTGTCGGGGCTCTCTTCCAGGTGATCCAGGGGGGCCAGGTCCCGGTAACAGAGAAAACGCAGGCGACCGCTGGGGGCATCGTTGGCCCGGGGAATGGGAATGCCGTGGGGGATCTCGTCGAAGTCGACCTGGTTGGTCAGCTCCGAGAGGGTACGGCTGACCTGGCGGGCGGTCCGGGCAATTTCACGAATGCCGTTCTTGTGCTTGTCGAGCTCCTCGAGGACCGTCATGGGAATGGCGACGTCATGTTCCTCGAACTGGTAGATGGCCGTGGGGTCATGCAGCAGGACATTGGTATCCAGCACGTAGAGCCGAGTGGGCTTCTTGTCGATTCGCACCATCGTTGGAAGCGCTCCTTGGTTGACGGCATGATCGACATTGGCAGTGACACCTTACGGTCATATGACAGCCTGTCATAAGGGCACCGCGCCAATGCCGCTTCCCTGGTATGACCTGCCTCCTCTATGGCCGGGGATACTCCCTTTGACCCTAGAATGCGCCGACGATTTCGCGATCGCCAGCGTCCTGGTTCAACGTTTTTTAGCGTCTGTCGATGTGCCCGGGAAGTGCCGGCTCCCGGGCGGAGCCGGCGGGGAGTCCCGCGAGAACGATAGCGTGATAACATTAAGGCGATTCTTATGAAGGCGTGCCGCCGCTTCCCATGGCGAGCCTTCCCTGGATCGTCGCTTCCTGGAGATGGCATGACACTATTGCGTGGCTTCCTGTGGCTGCTCGGTTTCCAACTGCTGGGGCAACTGGCCGTCGAGTGGCTGGCGCTGCCGGTCTCCCCTGCCATGGCCGGGCTGCTGTTGCTGCTGGCCTGGCTGCTGGTAACGCGGCGGCTGAACGAGGGCGTGGCCGCGGCGAGCCAGGCGCTGATACCGCTGCTTGCGATGCTGATCATGCCCGGGGTGGTGGGGGTCTTCTTCGTGATCGACGAGTTCGCCGGCCACTGGACGGCGGTGATGGTGGCCCTGGTCCTGGGGACCCTGCTCAGCGTGCTGACCACCTTCTGGCTGATGCGGCGCCTGATGCCCGGGGACGCCGCGAGCCTGGATGATAGTAAGGAGTCGCGGCCATGAGCGCTTATCCGATGCCAAGGGACGATGCGAGCCTCGATAGCGAGGAGCCGCAATCATGAGCCATTGGCACGCCGTCCTGGACGGCCCGATCCTGGCCATCGCCCTGACCCTGGCCGCCTATCTCGGCGGGGTGCGCCTGTTCGAGCGGCTCGGCCGGCCGAACTGGTGTCCGGCGGTGTTGATCGGGGCGCTGCTGACCGCGGCGGGCCTCTGGCTGCTGGGCATCCCCTATGCCGATTACCGGCACGATGTCGCCTGGCTGACCCTGCTGCTGGGCCCGGTCACCGTGGCCCTGGCGGTGCCGCTCTATCAGCAGCGTCGGCATATCCTCGCCCTGTGGAAGCCGATCCTCGGCTGCCTGCCACTCGCCGCCGCCCTGGCGGCCTGCTATGCGGTGGCGATCGCCTGGCTGCTGGGTGCGCCGCCCGCGGTGCTGGCCTCCCTGGCACCGAAGTCGGTGACCGCGCCCCTGGCCATCGGCATCCAGGAGCAGATCGGCGGCTCGCTGTCGTTGATGCTGGGCGGCCTGCTGATCACCGGGGTCGTGTCGACCCTCTGCGTGACCTGGCTGGCGCGCCTGCTCGATATCCGCGACCCGCGGCTGATCGGCTTCACCCTGGGCGTGAACGGCCACGCCATCGGCACCGTCCGCGCCTTCGAGCTCGGCCCCACGGCCGGCGCCTTCGCCTCCCTGGGCATGAGCCTGACCGGGGTCTTCACCGCGCTCTTCCTGCCGCTGGCCTGGCGGCTTACCGGCTTCTGAGCGACGGGCCTCTTTCAGGCCTGGATCAGCACCCGCTCGCCGTCCAGGCGCACCGCCCAGGTGCGCAGGCGGATATCGTCGTGCTCCAGGCACTGGCCGTCGGTGAGACGGTAGTGCTCCTTGTAGATCGGCGAGGCCACCACCAGATGCCCCTTGAGATCGCCGACGATGCCCCGGGCGATCACATTGGCCTTGGCGATGGGGTCGTGGTGATCGATGGCGAAGAGTTCCTGCTCTCGGTCGGGGGTGGCGGGAAGGTAGAAGAGGGCCACCTGGGCTGGGCCCTCGGCGGTCTCGATCCAGGCGGCGACGCCGGAGAAGGGCACCAGGTCGGCGCGGTCACAGAGAGGTTGCCAGGTCATCTCGGTCTCGTGCTTAAGGGCGGTAGCGGTGGTCATGGGGAGTCTCCATTGGTGCGGCCCGGTGGGGTCAGACCCCGCTCGAGTCGCAGCCGGTTGTCGGGCATCGTGCTAGCGGTGCTGGCGCCGCCGGGGTCTGACCCCTGGCGGCGTTTCATCACGCAGGGCGCAGCTGGCCGCGCTCGCTGGTCATGATGATGTCCGGGTCGGGGCGGCTGTCGTTGACGAAGCTGCGGAAGCGCTTGAGCTTCTCCGGGTCCTTGATGGCGCCCGCCCACTCGCACTCGTAGCTGTCCACCACCGCCTGCATCTGGCGCTCCAGCTCATCATTGATGCCGAGGCTGTCCTCCAGGACCACCTGCTGCAGGTACTCCAGGCCACCTTCCAGGTTCTCGCGCCATACCGAGGTGCGCTGCAGGCGGTCGGCGGTGCGCACGTAGAACATCAGCACGCGATCGATGGTCTTGACCAACTGCTCGTCGTCGAGGTCGGTGGCGAACAGCTCGGCGTGGCGGGGGCGCATGCCGCCGTTGCCGCAGACATAGAGGTTCCAGCCGTTCTCGGTGGCGATCACGCCGATGTCCTTGCTCTGGGCCTCGGCGCACTCGCGGGTGCAGCCGGAGACGGCGAACTTGATCTTGTGCGGCGAGCGCAGGCCCTTGTAGCGATGCTCGAGCTTGATCGCCATGCCCACGCTGTCCTGGACGCCGTAGCGACACCAGGTGCTGCCGACGCAGGACTTCACGGTGCGCAGCGACTTGCCGTAGGCGTGACCGGTCTCGAAGCCCGCCTCGATCAGCTCGCCCCAGATCGCCGGCAGGTCCTCCTGGCGGGCGCCGAAGAGGTCGATACGCTGGCCGCCGGTGATCTTGGTGTAGAGGTCGTACTTCTGCGCCACCTGGCCCAGCACCACCAGCTTGTCCGGGGTGATCTCCCCGCCGGCGATGCGCGGCACCACCGAGTAGGTGCCGTTCTTCTGCATGTTGGCCATGAAGGTGTCGTTGGTGTCCTGCAGCGGGATATGCGCCGCATCGGTGATCGGCTCGTTGAAGCAGGACGCCAGGATCGAGGCCACCGCCGGCTTGCAGATATCGCAGCCCAGGCGATGGGTGTGTGAAGCGCCATGCTTTTCCATCAGCTCGCTGAAGGTCTTGATGCCCTCGACGCGGACGATGTCGAAGAGCTCCTGGCGGGTGTAGGCGAAGTGCTCGCAGAGGGAGCGGTCCACCTCGACGCCGCGGCTCTCCAGTTCATGGTCGACCACGCTCTTGAGCAGGGCCGCACAGCCGCCGCAGCCGGTGCTCGCCTTGGTGTCGCCCTTGACCGTGGCGAGGTCCGCGGCACCGGCGTCGATGGTCGTGCAGATATCGCCCTTGGTGACGTTGTGGCAGGAGCAGATCATGGCGCCGTCGGGCAGGGCGTCGGGGCCCAGCGCCGGGGCGCCGTCGCTGGAGGGCAGGATCAGCGCGGCGGGATCCTCGGGCAGCGCCAGGCCGTTGGCATAGTACTGCATCAGCGATTCGTAGTAGCTGTTGTCGCCGACCAGCATGGCGCCGAGCAGTTTCTTGCCGTCGCCGGAGACCACCAGCTTGCGGTACTCCTGCTTGATCTGGTCCAGGTAGCGGAACATCCGCGCGCCGGGGTGCTGGGTGCCGTGGGCGTCGCCGATGGAGCCCACGTCGACGCCGAGCAGCTTGAGCTTGGTGCTCATGTCGGCGCCGCGGAAGGTCTCGGGGTCACGGCCCAGGGTATCGGCCATCAGGGTGTCGGCGGTGACCCGGGCCATCTGGTAGCCGGGGGCCACCAGGCCGAAGATGCTCTGGTTCCACAGCGCCACCTCGCCGATCGCCAGGATCATTGGGTCGCTGGTCAGGCAGCGGTCGTCGATCACCACGCCGCCGCGCTCGCCGATCTCCAGGGCGCTGTCGCGGGCCAGCTCGTCCCGGGGGCGGATGCCGGCGGAGAAGACGATCAGGTCGGCCTCCAGCACCTTGTCGTCCTGGAACACCATGCGATGGCGGCCGGTGTCGCCGTCCTCGATGCGCTGGGTGGCGCGCTCGGTGAGCACCTGCACGCCCAGCGCCTCGATCTTCTCGCGCAAGAGCTCGCCGCCCTCGGCGTCCACCTGCATGGGCATCAGCCGCGGGGCGAACTCCACCACGGCGGTGTCGAGATTCAGGCCGCGCAGGGCGTTGGCCGCCTCCAGGCCCAGCAGGCCGCCGCCCACCACCACGCCGGTGGTGGCGTTCTCGGCGGCGGCGCGGATGGCGTCCAGGTCCTCCAGGGTGCGGTAGACCAGGCAGCCCTCCCGGTCGTTGCCGGGAATCGGCGGCACGAAGGGGTAGGAGCCGGTGGCCAGCACCAGGCGGTCGTAGGGGTAGCGGCCCAGGGGGGTGACCACCTCGCCTTTGTTGCGGTCGATGGCGGTGACGGCCTCGGAAAGGCGCAGTTCGATGCCGTGCTCGGCGTAGTAGTCCGCGGTGGAGAGGGCCAGGGACTCGGCGTCGCGGTCGGCGAAGTACTCGGAGAGGTGCACCCGGTCGTAGGCGATATGGCGCTCCTCGCCGAAGACGGTGATGGCATAGCGCTCGGTGGCGCCGCGTTCGACCAGTTGCTCGACCAGGTGGTGGCCGACCATGCCGTTACCGATGATGATCAACTGCTGTTGCGTGGACATGTTATGCGGCCTCCTTCACGGGGCGGGGCTGAGTGGCAGAATTGGGATCGTCGAGCAGGGCGTCGGCATCGGCCGCGCCCAGCAGCAGGGCAGGGCGGCAGGCGCCGAGATCGCGGCCGGCCTGGGCCTGGGCGAAGTACCAGGGGCCCATGGCGGTATCGCCATAGAGCACGGCGCCCTCCAGGCGGCCGTCGCGCAGCAGCAGGCGGCGGTAGTCGCCCTGGTCGGGGTCCTGGTAGACCAGCACCTCGTGGTCGTCGTCGGCCTCGGTGGGGCCGAAGGCGTAGAGGGCGATGCCGCTGATCTTGAGCTTGGTGGCGGTCGCGGCCTCCCGGTAGCCGGGCGTCGGCTCGCCGCACAGGCGCGCGGCCAGCACCTCCACCTGGCGCCAGATCGGCTCCACCAGGCCATAGGTGTGGCCGGCGAACTCGCAGCATTCGCCGAGGGCATGGATATGCGGATCGGAGCTGGTGAGGTGGTCATCGACCCGGATGGCGCGGCCCATGGCCAGGCCGGCAGCCTCGCCCAGTTGGGTATTGGGGGTGATGCCGGCGGCGATCACCACGCAGTCGGCGGGCAGCCGGCGCCCGTCCTCCAGGTGCAGCGCCGCCACCCGGCCGCGGCCGTCGTCCTCCAGCCATGCCAGGCGCGCGCCGGTATGGATCGCGAGGCCGCGGCCGCGAAGCTCTTCCTCCAGCAGGGCGGCGGCGGTGGCGTCGAGCTGGCGGTTCATCAGCCGGTCGGCGCGTTGCAGCACGCCGGCCCGGGCGCCGCGCTTGCGCATGCCCTCGGCGGCCTCCAGGCCCAGCAGGCCGCCGCCCACCACCAGGGTCTCGGCACCGCTATCGGCGGCGGCCATCAGCGCCTCGGCGTCGTCCAGGTCGCGGAAGCCGTGCACGCCCGCCAGCTCGATGCCGGGCACCGCCGGCATGGCCGGCCGCGAGCCGGTGGCCAGCACCAGGCGGCCATAGTCGAGGGTGCGTCCGGCGTCGGTGGTCAGGCGCCGGGCCTGGCGGTCGATCCCGGTCACCCGCTCGCCGAGGATCAGCTCGATGCCCTGGTCGGCGTACCAGTTGGTATCGCGCAGGGTCAGGGCGTCGCGGGCCATCTCGCCGGCCAGCCAGGGAGAGAGCAGGATGCGGTTGTAGGCCGGGGCGGTCTCCTCGCCCAGCACGATGATGCGTGCCGGCCGATCGGCCCGCTTGATCAGGGCCTCCACCAGCCGGTGGCCGGCCATGCCGTTGCCGATGATCACCAGGGGCTCGTCCGGGGTGAGTTGAGGCATGGGGAGCGTCTCCTGTCGTGGCGAAAACCAAAAACGGCGTCTTCCCCGGGCCCGTAGGCCAGGGGAAGACGCCGTTGTCTGAATCCTGTCGGGGCGATCGCCGTTGATGCCCCGTGCTGATCAAGAACCTTCAAGAACCCGGCCAAGATGCCGGGGTAAGACGATTTTTTACGTGATTACATAGGGTTGCTATTCGGCTGTGGATCCGGGGACGCGCCACCTTTGGCGTCCTCTGCACCGGCCTGGTGCAGGGCCGCGTCGTAATGCACGGGGTCATGGCAGGTGCGCAGGCTGGCCAGGTCCAGGCGCCGCCCCTCCCGGCGCAGGGCCTGGTCCAGGTGCTCGGCGAAGCCGGCGGCGCTCTCGGGATCGGGGCGCAGTACCTCACTGCCGCACAAACGCTGGCGAATCGGCGTCTCGTTGAGGGGCAGCCGCGAGAGGTGGGCCACCGAGCGATCCAGGTAGGGGGGCAGGGCCAGCCACTCCAGGGTGCGCCGGGCATGGCCAGGATCCGCCGCCAGCCAGTCGCTGGCCTGGTGCAGGGCGGCGATCAGCCGGGCCAGGGTGGTCGGATAGCAGCGCGCCCAGGAGCGGGTCACTCCCAGCACCTTCTCCGGGGCCTCCGGCCACAGCTGGGCGCCGGTGGCGACGATGCGCCCCGCGCCCCGGTGCTGGGCCAGGCTGCCCCAGGGCTCGCCGACACAGAAGCCGTCGATCTCCCCGGCCTCCATGGCATCCACCATGCGCGGCGGCGGCAGCACTACCAGCTCGACGTCGCGGTCCGGGTCGAGGCCGCCCAGGTCGAGCCAGTGGCGCAGCTGATAGTGCTGGCAGGAGTAGGGGTAGACCATGGCCAGCCGCGGTGGGCGGGACAGCGTCGGCAGGGCCGCGGCCAGGGCCTGGGCGCTGCGTGCCGGGTCCACCGCCAGGTGGGCGTGGCTGGCCTCGGCGAGGCGCTCGGAGAGCACCAGGGCGTTGCCGTTGCGGGACAGGGTCACCGGGGCCAGGGTCTCGCAGGGGGCCCGGCCCAGCCCCAGGCTCATGGCCAGCGGCAGGGGGGCGAGCATCTGGGCGCCGTCGAGCAGGCCGGCGGCCACCTTGTCGCGCAGGGTCGACCAGGTGTTCTGGCGGGCCAGGGTCACGTCCAGGCCCTGGTCGGCGAAGAAGCCCGCCTCCCGGGCGATCACCAGCAGGGCAGAGTCCAGCAGCGGCACGAAGCCCAGGGTCAGGTCGGGACGTTCGGCATCCGGTAGGAAGGTCATAGGCCGTTCTCCAGGCGTTCGAGGATATCGATGACGTTGTCGGCCACCTGGGCGAGACGCTGGCCACGGTCCATGGCCAGCTTGCGCAGCATGCGGTAGGCCTGCTCCTCGTCGGTATTTTGATGCTTCATCAGCAGTCCCTTGGCGCGCTCGATGCGCTTGCGCTCGCTGAGCTGGTTGCGGGTCTTGTCCAGCTCGCGGCGTAGCGACTGGAAGGCGTCGAAGCGGGCGATGGCCACCTCGATGATCGGCTTGACCCGGCCGGGCACCAGGCCGTCCACCACATAGGCGCTGACCCCGACCTTGAGGGCGGCCTGGAGGGTCTCCGGGTCGTGCTGGTCGGCGAAGAAGACCACCGGGCGGGGGTTCTCGCGGTTGAGCAGCGCCATGCTGTCCAGGGTGTCCCGATCCGGGGACTCCATGTCGATGATCACCACATCGGGGGCATGGCGAGCAACCATCTCGTTGAGGCTGGCGGGGCTGGTCAGGCGGCAGATCACCCGGTGCCCCTCGTGGGTCAGGGCCTCCTCGACCATGGCGGCGCGCACCACTTCGTCGTCGACCAGCAATATCTTCAGGGAGGTGGGTGGGGACATAACGGGACTCGCTGGAAGATCAGGTCTTATGCCTAAGCAAGAAACGTTCCAATTGTCCGGGGATCGGGAGAGGGAAAATGGGGCTATCGCTGTCGCAGGCCTCTTGCAGGCAGCCCGGGGCTACCCTGGGGGCAGGCCATCGCGGGGCGCTGTAAACCCCTCCCTGGGCGCTACTTTTGCCATCCCTGGCAAAAAACCCCCGCTCCATCCTGCCCCCAGCGCCCCTCATCAACTCGGCGGCGATAACCCGAGGGAGGGCATCGGCCTCCAGGCGGCTCGTCGATGGCCCGTACTGGAATGAGCCACCCTCGGCCTGCGCCGCCGGGGTGCAGTCACGCCTGAAGGTGCCTTCTTATGGTGCGTGGGGTATCGCGGGGGCGCCGGGCGGGACCGGCTTCTCCATAGATAAAAATTGAATAATCAATAACTTGCTAGTTGCTAGCGTGAGCATGGCACAGGGCTTGCTTTAATCGAGGTAACCCGGGACCAATGGCGGTCCTATTGATAGCAGCAGTTCAGCGAACACGACAATGGCGTCCTGCCCACGGCCTAGCGGCCGAGGGAGGGCGCCATCGTCGTTTCAAGAGGCAAACCTATGCATCAGGCGCGAACCACCTGTCCGTACTGCGGCGTCGGCTGCGGCGTCGTGGCGGAGCTGGAGGGCGAGCGGATCGTCGGCGTCAGCGGCGACAGCGAGCATCCGGCCAACTATGGCCGCCTCTGCGTCAAGGGCTCGGCCCTCCACGAGACCCTCGGCCACCGGGGGCGCCTGACCCGTCCCCGGGTCGATGGCGCCGAGGTGGACTGGGAGACGGCGCTCGACGCCGTGGCCGAGCGCCTGGCGGCGACCCGTCGCGAGCACGGCGACGGCGCGGTGGCGGCCTACCTCTCCGGGCAATTGCTCACCGAGGACTATTACGCCGCCAACAAGCTCTTCAAGGGCTTCCTCGGCACCCCCCACCTGGACACCAACTCGCGGCTCTGCATGGCCTCGGCGGTGGCCGCTTACAAGCGCAGCCTGGGCGCCGACGCCGTGCCCTGCAGCTACGAAGACCTGGAGGAGGCCGAGCTGGTGGTGCTGGTGGGCTCCAACCTGGCCTGGAACCACCCGGTGCTCTACCAGCGCCTCAAGGTGGCCAAGACCCGCAACCCCTTGATGCGGGTGGTGGTGATCGATCCCCGGGTCACCGACAGCTGCGAGATCGCCGACCTCTACCTGGGCCTCAAACCCGGCAGCGACGCCCGGCTGTTCACCGGCCTGCTGGCCTGGATGGCCGACAAGGGCAAGCTCGACCGGGTCTACCTGGCGCAGCACACCCAGGGGTTCGACGAGGTCCTGGCCGCGGCCCGGGAAGACGATGCCTCGGTGGAGGCCATTGCCGCCGACTGCGACCTGGACCCGGAGCGCCTGGAGACCTTCTACTACTGGTTCGCCAGCCAGCTGCATGTGGTGACCCTCTACTCCCAGGGGGTCAACCAGTCCTCCAGCGGCACCGACAAGTGCAACGCCATCATCAATTGCCACCTGGCCGGCGGCAAGCTCGGCCTGCCCGGGGCCGGGCCCTTCTCCATCACCGGCCAGCCCAACGCCATGGGCGGCCGCGAGGTGGGCGGCCTGGCCAACCAACTGGCCGCCCATATGGACTACCACACCCCGGGCGCCCTCGACCGGGTGACCCGCTTCTGGACCACCGGGTCGCTGACCCCGACCCTGCCCGAGGGCCCCGGCCACAAGGCGGTGGAACTCTTCGAGGCCATCGAGCGGGGCGAGGTCCGGGCGCTATGGATCATGGCCACCAACCCGGCGGTCAGCCTGCCCCGAGCCGATCGGGTGCGGGCGGCACTCGAGAAGTGTCCGCTGGTGATCGTCTCCGAGTGCATGGCCGATACCGACCTGCTGGCCTATGCGGATATCGTGCTGCCGGCATCGAGCTGGTCGGAGAAGAATGGCACCGTGACCAACTCCGAACGGCGTATCTCCCGCCAGCGCGGCCTGTTGCCGCCGCCGGGGGAGGCGAAGCACGACTGGTGGATCATCACCCAGGTGGCGCATCGCCTGGGTTATGGCGAGGCCTTCGACTACTCGCATCCTTGCGAAATCTTCGACGAGCACGCCCGGCTCTCCGGCTTCGAGAACCTTCCCGGCACCCCGGGCGAGCGGCTATTCGATATCTCCGCGCTGGCCGGGCTCGATCGCGCCGCCTACGACGCCCTGGCGCCCATCCAGTGGCCGGTCACCACCGCCGCGCCCCAGGGCACCGCCCGGCTCTTCGAGGATGGTCGCTTCGCCACCCCGGATGGCCTGGCCAGGCTGATCCCGGTGCGCCCGCGGGCCCCCGAGCAGGCGCTCTGCGAGGCGCGGCCGCTGCGCCTCAATACCGGGCGCATCCGCGATCAGTGGCACACCATGACCCGCACCGCCCGGGCGCCGCGGCTGATGAATCACCGCGCCGAGCCCTTTATCGAGATCACCCCCGAGGATGCCCTGGCGCTGGGCGTCGGTGACCAGCAACTGGCCCGGCTGCGTGGTGCCGGCGGCGACTACCTGGGCCGGGTGCGGCTCACCAAGGGGCAGCGCCGTGGCGAGGTATTCGTGCCCATGCACTGGAGTGATCGCTTCAGCGGGAACGCGCGTATGGGCAGCCTGCTGGAGGCCCACCTCGATCCCGTCTCCGGCCAGCCCGAGTCCAAGCATGGCGCCGTGGCCCTCGAGCCCCTGGCCGTCGCCTGGGAGGCGACCCTGCTGGTGGCCGATGACCTGGCGGTGACGCCCGGCTGGTGCACGGAGGCCGCCTACTGGGCGCGTATCCCCCTGGCCCATGGCCAGCGCTGGCAACTGGCCGGGGCCCCCGAGAGCGCCGGTCGCGACTGGCTGGCCTGGGTGACGCGCGAGCTGCCGGTGGCCCCGGCGCTGTGGCTCGACGATCCCACCGGTGGTCGGCTGCGCGCCGCCGGGATCGAGGACGGACGCCTGCGCTGGTGGCTGATGGTGGGCCCCCCGGCGGAGCTGCCGGGGCTGGCCTGGCTCGATGAACGTTTCGCCGAGGCCGCCCGCGGCGAGGCCCTGGCCCCCGAACGCCGGCGCCGCCTGCTGGCCGGTTGCGACGATGGCGCCGCCGATAGCGGACCGGTGGTGTGCAGCTGCCACCAGGTGGGCCAGAAGGCGATCGTCGCGGCGATCCGCGGCGGTGATATCAGCGTCGAGGCGCTGGGCGCCCGGCTGGCCTGCGGCACCCAGTGCGGCAGCTGCATTCCCGAACTCAAGTCTCTGATCGAAGAGCACCGCACGGCGTGTGCCGCGGAGGAGAAGGCCCCATGCGAACCCTGAATCAGACCCTCAAGACTCGCGCCTTATGGTACGCCCTGCTGGCGCCGCTGCGCGGCCTGGCGCGGTTGATCGGTGCCCCCGCTCCCTGGCGGACCGATGGCGCGGATCACCGGAAGGGCACGGCCCTGGGCGGTGACTGTCGCCCCGGCAGCGTCTACCTGGTGGGGGCCGGCAGCGGCGCGGCGGAGCTGCTGACCCTCAGGGCTGCCCGCCTGCTGGGCGAGGCCGATGCGGTGGTCTATGACCGCTTGGTGGGGGATGAGGTGCTGGCGCTGATTCCTGCCCACCGGGAGCGCTACTATGTGGGCAAGGCGAGTGGCCACCATAGCGTGCCCCAGGCGGAGATCGGCGAGCTGCTGGTGGAACTGGCGGGGCAGGGCAAGTCGGTGGTACGCCTCAAGGGCGGCGACCCCGGGGTCTTCGGGCGCATGGGCGAGGAGCTCGCCGCCCTGGATGCGGCGGGGGTGCCCACCGAGATCGTGCCCGGCATCACCGCCGCCTCGGCGGCCTGCGCCGGCATGGGCATCCCGCTCACCGACCGGGCCCATGCCCAGCAGCTGCGCCTGGTCACCGCCCAGCTGTGCCGCGCCGACGGCGAGCCCGACTGGGCGGCGCTGGCGCGTCGTGACGAGACCCTGGTGTTCTATATGGGCCTGGCCAAGGTCGAGGCGATCTGCGACGGGCTGCGCGGCGCCGGCCTGCCCGACGACTGGCCGATCATGTTGGTGGCCAATGCCAGCCTGCCCGAGCAGCGGGCGCTGATCGGCACCCTGGCTGAGATGCCCGCGAAGTTGGCGGCCGAGCCACTGCCCTCGCCCTGCCTGATCGTCGTGGGCAGCGTGGTGCGGATGGCGGCGAGCCGGGCGAGCCTCAAGGCGCTCGCCGAGGCTCGGTTGGCCGAGGCCTGATTCGGCACGAGAAGAGGGAACCCCCGGGCGCGGTGCCAGTCATAGAGGCGCCGGGAGGCGGTGTTCGCCTCCTGTGACGTCCAAGGAGTGTTCCGATGAAGACCGGCAAGATTCGCGATAACGCCCTCAAGGCCGCGCTACGCACCCCGCTGTTCAAGCAGCGGCGCGAGACCCCCAAGAAGGGCAAGGGCAGCTACTCACGCAAGGGGCGGGCGCCTCGCCAAGCGGCCTGAACCGGCCGTTTCGCCAGGCGTCTGCCCCTGACTGCGGAGTTGTTGCCGATTGCCTATTACCTATTTACGCCTTAGCCGCCTGGCCCGACATGAAGGAGAAGGACAATCGCGAGCCCCCATAGTGTCAGCAGCGTATTGGATACCGCATAGGGAACCGTGTAACCCAGCATGGGCACATTGCTCTTGGCAACTTCAGATACCATGGCACTCGAAGCCGTAGACGTCCTTGCGCCACCGCAGCAGCCAAGGTTTATTGCTGGATCAAGCCGAAAGATATACTTACCGATCAGCGGGGCGAGTATCATAGGCATGCCGGTAGCAAAAAGGCCGGCGAAGAAGATGCCAAACCCCGCTTGCTGAAGGCCTGATATAAAAGTAGGACCTGCGCTGATACCCACCACCGCAATAAAGACGTTCAGCCCCACCGAGTTCATGAACCAGAGCGTTGACTCCGGAACATTGCCTATTCTCGGATTGACCGTGCGATACCAGCCAAGAAGAATACCCGCTACCAGCGCACCGCCTGAAGTGCCCAGCGTGATGGGTACGCCATGAATGGGCAGGATCAGCGAGCCAATCAGCCCTCCAATGCAAATCCCTAGCCCGACCAGAACCATATTGGTGATGGTGGCGGGCCTATCAGCATAGCCTAGCGCCTCGACTACCCTGGCGGTATGCATGGCGGTGCCCGAGATGCGCACGATGTCACCACGGTGAAGCTTGGTATTGGCCAGGATCGGGACTTCCACGCCAGCGGATCCGCGGCGAATGCTGTTCAGATAAACCCCGCGGGCAAAGGGCTCCTGTGCCAGCTCGATCAACTGACGCCCATTGGCGGACTTGGCGGTTACGAGAACGTCTACAGCCTCCACCGGGATATCGATGAGCTCTCGATCCTCCACTTCCTCGGTCATATTGGACAGTGTTACCAGCGCTTGCCGACGGCCGGAGACTGCCACCACATCGCCTGCTTTCAGAACCAGGTCGGGGCTCGGCTGAACGCGTTGACCATCTTGTCGCAACCCCTCGATAAAGAGCCGCTCACCCGCCGCTGCTTCTGCCTGGGCAACGGTCAACCCATCAACGCGACCGCCTGCCGGGATGCGGAAGGCCCGTATTTCATGCTGGTTCCAGGCGCTTTCCATGCCACCTTCCGGGGCCCCGACAGAGTGCTCACGCTCGTATCGTGCACACTCAGCGGCGATGTCAACGCGAAGCAGCTTCGGGCCGAGGTAAGCCAGAATCCAGCCAGTCCCTACCGTGCCGAAGATATAGGTGATGGCATAGGCAACAGGAATGAGGTTTTCCTGTGCGACGATCTGCTCTGGCGACATGCCGGTACGGGCCATGGCATCCGTGGCGATCCCGATGGAGGCAGAAATCGTTTGCGAACCTGCCAGCAGGCCAGCCGCCAATCCTGGGCCATACCCTGCCACCATGGCGGCACCCGCCACGCAGGCAAGGATGACCACACAGACCACGACAGCAAACAGCGCTTGGGGCAGGCCATCTGAAGCGACACCTCGGACGAACTGTGGCCCCACGCCGAATCCCACGGAAAACAGGAACATGATAAAGAAGATCGACTTGATCTGATCCGATATCTCGATGCCAAGCTGCCCAACGATAATCCCGGTGAGTAGTGTTCCTGTGACTGCGCCGAGGCTGAATGAGCCAAACTGTCTTGCGCCTACCCAGTAACCCAGCGCCAAGGTGATGAAAATAGCAAGCTCAGGGTGACTTCGCAGCGTGGTCGGAGTCCATTCGATGAGATGCTCAATCATGTTGCTCGTTCCTTGAAGGCGTTGATTGATCGTTGCCCGCATGGGCCGGCCGCTTTCGACAGTCCATGGTCTACGGTCTTACGGCAGCATATTACAACACAGCCTGAGTATTGATTTTAGTGAAGGCGAGGGCGGTGTCAGGCCATTTTTTGTATGCATATGATTTTGTTGGATTTTTATCCGAATTTCGGTCGATTCATGGTGCTGAATACCCATTCTTCAGAAAAAAATCATGAAAAACAACGGTTTGATTAGGTTTTCATGATTTTTACAAAACTTGTAGTGAAAACTCCATGTGAGCGGTCTATGGTTTTCTCACCGTCGTAATGCAAAGCATGGAGAAGCTGGCATGGCTGATCAGAATGACCTGTCCATGGACAAGATGTCGCCCTGGGATATGTTCAACATGGAAGTGCCCGAAGATCATATGCCGCGACACGGTGTGCACCCGCGTGCGGCCAAGGCCATTGTGAACAGCGAGGCTTGGACAGACGCGCGTCCCGAGATGAATCTTTCATCTTTCGTCACCACCTTTATGGAGCCAGAGGAAGTCGAGCTGGCGCGGGAACACATACTCAAGAATCATATCGATCATGACATGTACCCGCAGCTGTTCAGCATGGAACGGCGAATGGTGAAGTGGCTGCATGCGCTCTGGAATGGGCCTCAGGATGTCGAGTCCTACGGGGCTGCGACCGTTGGCTCATCCGAGGCTTGTATGCTTGCGGGGCTCGCTCACAAGTGGAATTGGCGACAGGCGCGTGAGCAGGCAGGCAAGGATGCGACGCGTCCCAATATGGTGACAGGTGGTAACGTTCAGATCGTCTGGAAGAAGTTCCTACGCTACTTTGATGTTGAGCCCAGAATCGTTCCCCTTAAGCCGGGAAATTATCGCCTGACGGCCGAGCATCTGGATGAGTATGTCGATGAGAATACCATTTGCGTAGTAGCGATTGCTGGCCAGACCTTCACCGGAGAAGACGACGATATTCAGGAAATTCACGATTGGCTGGATGATTACGAGAAGCGTACCGGTATCTCTATACCCATGCATATCGATGGGGCGTCGGGTGGTTTCGTCAACCCCTTCTGCTATCCCGACTACGAATGGGATTTCCGCCTACCAAGAGTGCAGTCGATCAATGCCTCGGGACACAAGTTTGGGCTCGTACCTCCGGGACTTGGCTGGATCGTCTTTCGAGAAAAGAGGGTGTTTAATGAGGACCTGATTTTCTACGTCAATTATCTGGGCGGCGAAATGCCGACCGCAACGCTCAATTTCTCGCGCAATGCCGTACAGATTGCGCTGCAGTATTATGGCTTCATACGTTTGGGGTTCGAGGGCTATCAGCGGATCATGATGAAAACGGTGGAGAACTCCCAGTATCTCCGTGATCTTCTGGTGGAGAGCGGATACTTCACTATCATGAACGAGACTCAGCGCATTCCTGTGGTTGCGCTGACGCTGAAGGATCAATACAGGAACTTCAACGAATTCGATGTCTCGGCCAAGGTTCGCGAGCGCGGTTGGGTGCTCTCCGCCTATACAATGCCGCCTGCGGCCGAGGAGGTTCGCTCGCTGCGTGTGGTGGTTCGCCCCCATCTCAATAGAAATGTCCTCAAAGGGCTTGCGAGCGATATCGTGAGCGCCTGCAAGTGGCTGGAGGAGCACGGAGGCAACACTACGCCTCCCCAGCTCCACTCCCACTCCTCCGAATCCTACAAGGTGTCACCCAGCAAGTGTTGAGATAAGGCGTGACGATTGTCTGCCTTGGGAGGCGCGAGCCTGATATGGCCCACTCGCCTCCCATAGCCTCGGCGGCCTGACGCGGCCGTTTCGCCAGGCGTCTGTCCTCTCTCCTTCGCTTCCCCCCAGTTTTCGTACAAAGCCTAGTCACGCTTCCTTCAGGCCCTCACCCGAGGGCCTTGTGCATGATATGGGTGTCCACCAGGCCCTCCCGGGCGTGGCGGTAGGCGTCCGGCACGGTGCCGACGATGGTGAAGCCCAGCGCGCGCCATAGCCGGATGGCGGCGTGATTGCTGGCCACCACCGCATTGAACTGCATGCCGCGATAGCCGGCCTCCCGGGCCACCCGCTGGGAGTGTTCGCACAGTGCCCGGGCCACGCCGCGGCCGCGGGCCTCGGGGGCGACCATATAGCCGCAGTTGCAGATATGGTCGCCGGGCCCGGCGGCATTGGGCTTGAGGTAATAGCCGCCCAGCACCTGGCCCTCGGCCTTGGCCACGAAGCTGAACTGGGGAAGTTCGCACCACAGGTGATAGGCCTGCTCATAGGTCAGCGCCGGATCCAGGGCATAGGTCTCCCGGGCCTGGACGATGGCCCGGAAGGTGGGCCAGAAATGCGCGAAATCCTCGGGGCTGATGGGGGTGATCTCCATGGGGGCTCCGGTCAGGGGTAAAGGGGGGTGGCGATACGCCAGTCGGCGGCGCTCAGTCGATAGAGGCAGTGGAGGCACAGCGGATGGCTCGGGGGCAGGGCGGGATGCTCGAAGGTCTCGGCGCGACGCATGCCGAGTCGCCTCATCACCGCCTGTGAGCGGTGATTGTCGAGGCTGGTGAAGGAGACCACCTCGTCGAGCCCCAGCGAGTCGAAGGCCACCGCCAGGGCGGCCTCGGCCGCTTCCCGGGCATAGCCGTGTCCCCAGTAGGGTCGCGCTAGGCGCCAGCCGATCTCCACACAGGGTGCGAAGGGTAGGTCGTCCCGGGGGATATGCAGCCCCACGAAGCCGATAAAGGACGCCTGTAAGGACGTTTCTGCTTTCGCCTCCACCGCCCAGAACCCCCAGCCCCGCTCGGCGATCCGCTCACGAATGCGTTCGGCCAGGGCATCGCTCTCGGCGCGGCTCAGCAGTGCCGGGAAGTGTGCCATCACCTCCGGGTCGGCATTGAGGGCGGCGAAGGGCGCCAGGTCGCTCTCCCGCCACTGACGCAGCCGCAGGCGCGGTGTCTTGGGTTCGATAAGGCGTGTCATGTCGGTTCTCGGTGACAAAAAGGGCCGGCATGATCACCGGCCCTTAAACACGGGTAGAGACTCGTTACAGCTGGGCGAGGATGGTGTCGGCGCTGCTCTTGTCGACGCCCTTCTCGTCGACGCCCAGGTACTCCACGACACCGTCGTTGGCGATCAGCGCGTAGCGCTGGCTGCGTACGCCCATGCCGGCGGCGGTGAGGTCCTTGCTCAGGCCGATGGCCTCGGCGAAGTCGGCGCTGCCGTCGGCCAGCATGGTGATGGCCTGGGCATTCTGATCCTTCTGCCAGGCGCCCATCACAAAGGCGTCGTTGACCGAGGTGCAGACGATGGCGTCCACGCCCTTGGCGAGGATCTCGTCGGCCTTGATCACGAAGCCCGGCATATGGGTGTTGGAGCAGCCCGGGGTAAAGGCGCCGGGCACGGCGAAGAGCACCACCTTCTTGCCGGCGAAGAGGGTATCGGTGTCGATCTCCTCGGGGCCCTGGGCGCCGTTGGTCTTGAGGGTCAGGTTGGGCAGTTTGTCGCCGATGGCAAGACTCATGTCGGGGATCCTTCTCGTCGATGGAATCGGTCGCGCCGGGGCATCCCCCGGCGCGACCAATGTAGCAGGAGCGGCGTCTCCCGGAGAAGCGCCGTTACTCCTGCCGGGCGAAGGCGGCGAAGACCTCGGCGCCGGTCATTTTGTGAGTGGGGTTGGCGAAGTCGTAGAAGGCGGGCTTCTCGTCGACGAAGATCTCGGCCTCGAAGCGCCAGGCGCGACCGTCATCGATCAGGCCCACCGGCACGGCGACATGGCCGCCCTCCTTCAGGCGATAGAAGAGGTGAGTGCCGCAGCGGCTGCAGAAGCCGCGCTCGGCCCATTCCGAGGAGGCGTAGGTGGCGACGTGCTTCTCGCCGTGCAGGGTCATGGCCGCCACCGACTCCAGGGCCAGCAGGGGGCCGCCGCCCCAGGTGCGGCACATGGTGCAGTGGCAGGCGCCTACCTTGGCGTCGCCGAGGCTCAGTTCCAAAGTCACGGCGCCGCATAGGCAGCGTCCATTGGCGGTCATCGACATGGCGGTCTCCTCCTTGAGTGTGGTTTGGCCTTGCAGTGTAGTTCACCGCTCAGCGGTAGCCCTTGGCCTGGAGGCGGAACAGCCGGGCATAGCGGCCATCCCGGGCCAGCAGCTCGGCGTGGGTGCCGCGCTCGAGGATGCGGCCGCGATCGATCACCAGGATCTGGTCGGCGGCGCGCACCGTGGAGAAGCGGTGGGAGATCAGGATGGTCATCTTGTCGCGGCTGTGCTCGCGGAAGCGGGCGAAGACCTCCGCCTCGGCGGCGGCGTCCATGGCGGCGGTGGGCTCGTCGAGCACCAGGATATCGGCGCCCTCGCGCATATAGGCCCGGGACAGGGCGATCTTCTGCCACTGGCCGCCGGAGAGCTCCTGCCCGCCCTTGAACCAGCGCCCCAACTGGGTGCGGTAGCCGCCGCCCAGGCGCTCGATAAAGGCGTCCGCCAGGCCCAGGCGGGCGGCGGCCTGCCAGCGGGCTTCGTCCTCGAAGGCGGCCACGTCGCCGACCCCCAGGTTCTCGCCGACCTGCAACTGGTAACGCACGAAGTCCTGGAAGATCACCCCGATGCGCCGACGCAGGGCCTGGACGTCCCAGTCGCGCAGGTCGCTGCCGTCGAGCAGGATGCGCCCCGCCGAGGGGGGATAGAGGCGCGTCAGCAGCTTGATCAGGGTGGTCTTGCCGGAGCCGTTCTCGCCCACCAGGGCCAGGCTCTGGCCCGGGCGCAGGTGCAGGTCGATGCCCGCCAGCACCGGGGTCTCGGCGCCGGGGTAGGTAAAGGCGACCCCCTCTAAGCGGATGCCATCGCCGGGAAGCTCGCCCGCGGTCAGGGTGCCGGCGTCGTGCTCCACCGGCTGCTCCAGGTACTCGTAGAGGTTGGAGAGGTAGAGGTTGTCCTCGTACATGCCGCCGATGGCGGTGAGTCCCGCCGAGAGCGCCGCCTGGCCCTGCTTGAAGACCATCAGGTACATGGTCATCTCGCCCAGGGTCAGGGCGCCGCCTACCGTCTCGATCACCACCCAGGCATAGGCGCCGTAGAAGGCCAGGGTGCCCAGCAGGCCGAGCAGGAAGCCCCAGCTGTCGCGGCGGATGGTCAGACGGCGATCCTCGCCGTAGAGGGTCTCGAAGATACCGCGATAGCGGCCCAGCAGCAGCGGCTCCAGGCCGAACAGGCGCACCTCCTTGATGCTGTCCTCCCGGGCCAGCACCGTCTCCAGGTACATCTGCATGCGGGTCTGGGGCGAGCGCCAGCGGAACAGCCGGAAGGCGTCGCCGGAGAACTTGGCCTCGGAGAGGAACACCGGCAGGGCACCCACCACCAGGATCAGCAGCGCCCAGGGCGAGAAGCCCACCAGCAGCACCCCGAAGCTGACCAGGGAGATGCCGTGCTGGCCCAGGGCGAAGGTCTTGTTGACCAGCGCCAGGGGGCGGGTGGAGGCCTCGCGGCGGGCCCGGGTCAGCTTGTCGTAGAGCTCCGAGTCCTCGAACTGGGCCAGCGACAACTGCCCCGCCTTCTCCAGGATCAGCACATTGACCTTGTGCCCGAGCTGGGCGCGCAGCAGCGACTGCTGGGCGGAGAGGCCGCGCTGGGCCAGGGCGATCAGGGCGATCACCCCGGCCTCGGCCAGCACATAGCGCAGCACCGGCCAGAGGCTCTCGAAGGTCGGCGCCTGGCCGCTCTCCCGGTGGGCCGCCATGGCCGCCACCACCGCATCGACGATCAACTGGCCGAGCCAGGCCGCCACCGCCGGCAGTACCCCGGCCACCAGGGTGCAGACCGCCAGGCCCAGGGTCAGCGGCCGCGAGGTCTCCCACACCAGGCGGATCGCCCGGCGGCTATAGCGGAAGACGCCGAAGAAGCCGGCGAAGGGATTGGCGGGGGGCGTGGGCGGGATGGGGGCCGACACGGCGAGGACTCCGGCAGAGCAGAAGGGCCGAGTGTAGCAGAGCCCAGCGTTAGCGCCTTGTCGGTCGGGTAAGCCTGCCTTGCCGCTGAGGACCGGGGCTATCCTGGGGGCAGGCCATCGCGGGGCGCTGTGAACCCCTCCCTGGGCGCTACTTTTGCCCTGCTTCGCTCTCGCATCCTGCTCCGCTTGCAGGACCGGTGCTGGCCATCCCTGGCCAGCCCGTTCGGAGGAATCCTCCTCACCCCTGGCAAAAAACCCCCGCTCTGCCCTGCCCCCAGCGCCCCTTGGCTATGCCAACGCTGGAGGAGGGAACACTGGCGAGCGGGGCCAGGTCTGGCATCATAGGACTCGTCTATCACTGCTACCCCGAGGGGGGGGACGCTTGGATCATCGTCAACTCGCCTTCCTGGCCGCCCTGGCCCGGGAGCGCCACTTCGGCCGCGCCGCCGCGGCCTGCCATGTCACCCAGCCGACCCTCTCGGCGCGGCTGCGTGGCCTGGAGGAGGAACTGGGGGTACGGCTGATTCGCCGGGGGCGTCGCTACGAGGGGCTGACCCCGGAGGGAGAGCGGGTGCTGGGCCATGCCCGGCGCATCCTCGGCGAATTCGAGGCGCTGCGCGGCGAGCTGGCCCCGGATGCGCCCCTTACCGGGCGCCTGACTCTGGGGGTGATCCCCACCGCCCTGGGCGCCCTGGCCGCGCCGCTGGCCGGCCTGCGGGCGACCCATCCGCGGCTGCGGGTGCGCCTGCGCGAGCTGGCCACGCCGCGCCTGGCCCAGGGGCTGGAAAACGGCGAGCTGGACCTGGTGCTGGGCTACCTGGATGCCCCGGCCATGGCCGGCTTCGCCCATCGTCCCCTCCACGCCGAGCGCCCGGCGCTGCTCGCCTCGCCACGCCACTTCCGCTTGCCCGAGGCCCCCGACTGGACGAGCCTGGGGGACTATCCCCTCTGTCTGCTGACCCCGGAGATGCATAACCGCCAGTTGCTGGCGGCGCGCCTCCAGGCGCAGGGTGAGTCCCCGGGGGAAGCCTCGACAGCGCCCCTGAACGAGTCCCTGGAACCCCAGTTGGAGGCCAACTCCATCGCCGCCCTGCTGGCGATGGTGGGGGCCGGGCTGGGGGTCGGCGTATTGCCGGAGGAGTGCCTGCCGGCCACCGCTTCCGGGATCCTCGCCCGGCGACTGCCGGGGCCGGGGGATCGGGTCGGCCTGCTGTGGCGGCCCCAGCGGCCGCGCAGTCGCCTGCTGGAGGAGGTGCTGGCGGCCTGGCCGGCTTCCTCCTGAGTCGTTTGATAGATGGCATCTATGATGAGATCGCTCGCCTCCATTGGCGAGGGAGCGACGCCCCCGAGTAGGCTGTCGGCATCCGTTGCTGTCCCCGGGGCGACCCCTGATGCCTATCACTGCGACCTCCCTTGTCACGACTCCAGCGCCTGCCGCGGCGCCACTACGGCGCCGTGCCCGCTTCGATGGTGCCGCGACCTATCGGGATAGCCGCCGGCGGCCGCTGCGCGACCAGAGCGGCCCCTGTGAAGCGCCCCTGACCCTGCTGCTCAACGACCGCCCCATGGCGACCCTGTTGGCGACCCCGGAGTCCCTGGAACCGCTGGCCCTGGGCCATGCCTATACCGCCGGCTGGATCACCCGGGCCGATCAGGTCACCGAAGTGCGTCTGGCCCGGCTGCGCCATGGGTTGGCGGTGCATCTCTCGGTGGCACCGCGGATCGAGGCCCAGGCCCTGGCGTTGCGGCGTGCCGCCCCCTCGCTCTCCAGCTGCGGCGCCTGCGGGCTGGCCGAGGAGGGGCAACTGCTGGCCGGGCTGCGGCGTCTGCCGGCACGGCCGCCCCTGGCGGCGGCGGCGCTGCGGCGCGGCCTGGAGGCCTTGAACACGCATTCGGCGCCGGGCCTGCATCTCGCCCTGGGGCTGGATGCAGGGGGGCGCCCCCTGACCCTGGGGCGCGATATCGGTCGCCATAACGCCCTGGACCGGGTGATCGGCGAAGGGCTGCGTCGGGGGCGCGATCCGGGGCGGCACTTCGCGGCCCTGCTGGTCTCCAGCCGCTGCAGCCTGGAACTGGTGCACAAGGCGGTGCGTGCCGGCATCACCACCCTGGCCACCCTGGCGCTGCCCTCCGATATGGCGGTGGAGGTGGCCCGGGCCTGTGACCTCAACCTGATCTGTTGCCACCGCGGCCGTGACCTGGAGCTGCTTAGCGGCCAGGCCCCCGATACCCCGGAGAACCTGTTATGAGCCAAGTCGACACCTCGCCCGAGGCGACACTGCCGTTGACCGAGAAGCGCCTGGCCGGCACGCCCTCCCTGGCCCCTTACCATGGCCCCGCCGGGGGCTGGGGCGCGCTGAAGAGCGTCGGCCGCCAGCTGGCGCGCAGCGGTGCCCCGTTGACCGGGGTGCGGGCGCTGCTGGCGATGAATCAGGCCGACGGTTTCGACTGCCCGGGCTGTGCCTGGGGCGACCCGACCCATGGCGCCGCCTTCGAGTTCTGCGAGAACGGCGCCAAGGCAGTGGCCTGGGAGGCCACCGCCAAGCGGGTGGGCCGCGACTTCTTCGCCCGCCATGCGGTGAGCGAACTGCTGAATTGGGACGACTGCCGCCTGGAGGCCCAGGGCCGCCTCGTCGAGCCCCTCTACTATGATGCCGCCACGGATCGCTATCGGCCCATCGGCTGGGACGCCGCCTTCGCGCTGATCGCCGAGCGCCTGGCCGGCCTCGATGACACGGATCGGGCGCTCTTCTACACCTCGGGGCGGGCCAGTAACGAGGCCGCCTACCTCTACCAGCTGTTCGTGCGCCTGTACGGTACCAACAACTTCCCCGACTGCTCCAATATGTGCCACGAAGCCAGCGGCCTGGGCATGACGGCGAGCCTGGGGGTGAGCAAGGGCACGGTGCGCCTGGAGGACTTCGAGGCAGCGGATGCCATCTTCGTGCTGGGCCAGAACCCCGGCACCAATCACCCGCGGATGCTGGGGGACCTGCGCCGGGCGGCGGAGCGGGGCGCCACCATCGTGGCCATCAACCCCCTGCGCGAGCGCGGCCTGGAGCGCTTCGCCGACCCCCAGCGCAAGGTCGAGATGCTGCATGCCGGCAGCCACCCCATCGCCGGCCACTATGTGCAGCCGCGGCTGGGCGGCGACATGGCGCTGCTGCGCGGCCTGGCCAAGGCGCTCTTCGCCAGGCAGGCGGCGGGCACCTTCACCCCGGATCGCGCCTTTATCGAGGCTCATACCCGGTGCTACGCGGCCTGGCGGGAAGCGGTGCTGGCCTGCGACTGGGCGACGCTGGAGGCCCAGGCCGGCGTGGGGCGGGAAGAGATGGCGCGCCTGGCCGAGATCTACGCCGGCGCCCCGCGGGTGATCATCACCTGGGCCATGGGTATCACCCAGCACGAGCACTCGGTGGCCACGGTGCGCGAGATCATCAACCTGCTGCTGCTGGGCGGCCATGTCGGTCGCGTCGGGGCCGGTGCCTGCCCGGTACGCGGCCACTCCAATGTGCAGGGTGACCGCACCATGGGCATCGACGAGACGGCACCGACCTGGCTGCTGGATGCCCTGGAGGCGCGCTACGGGGTGCCCATGCCGCGCCACCCCGGGCTCAATACCAAGGGTGCCCTGCAGGCCCTGGAGGCGGGGCAGGCCGAGGTCTTTATCGGCCTGGGCGGCAACTTCGCCCGGGCCACCCCGGACACGCCGCGCACCGAGGCGGCCCTGCGCCGGGCCGGGCTGACGGTGCAGATCAGCACCAAGCTCAACCGCAGCCACCTGATCACCGGGCGGGAGGCGCTGATCCTGCCCTGCCTGGGGCGCAGCGAGATAGACCGCCAGGGCCCCGAGGGCCGGCCCCAGCGCATCAGCGTCGAGGACTCCATGTCGGCGGTGCATGCCAGCGCCGGGCGCCTGACGCCGGCCTCGCCCGAGCTGCGCTCGGAGCCGGCCATCGTCGCCGGAATCGCCGCGGCGACCCTGGCCCGGGTGCTGCCGCGGCGGGGTATCGATCCGACGGTGGTGGACTGGACGGCCCTGGTGGCGGACTACGACCGTATCCGCGACGAGATCGCCGCGGTGATTCCCGGCTTCGCGGACTTCAACGCCCGCTTGGCGGCGCCCCGGGGCTTTACCCTCGACAACCCGGCCCGCCGGCGTGACTTTCCCACCGACTCCGGACGCGCCGAGTTCGCCGCCGGTGGCCTGCCCGAGGCGGTGATGCACCAGCGCCTGGCCGGGCGCCCGGGCTGGCTGACCCTGCAGACCCTGCGCAGCCACGACCAGTACAACACCACCGTCTATGGCTATGACGATCGCTATCGCGGGGTCAAGGGGCAGCGCCGGGTGCTCTTCGTCCATCCCGACGACCTGGCGCGGCTGGGCCTGCGCGCCGGCGACTGGGTGGACCTGCTGGGGGAGTCTTATCGAGGAGAGAGGCGAGGCGAGCCGCGCCGGGCGCCGGCCTTCCGCCTGGTGGCCTATGACACCCCGCCGGGCTGTTGCGCCGCCTACTACCCGGAGACCAATGCGCTGATGCCCCTGGAGCGGGTGGGCGAGGGCAGCGATACCCCGGTGGCCAAGGCGGTGGCGGTGCAGCTGGTACCCAGCCGCCGCCTGGCTTAGCGTCACGGAAGCTGGGATCGTGGTGGGGTTGGCTTAGCGTCGATGCAGCCAGGGCGAGACCCGGCGGACGACTCGCGGCATCACCACATAGACCACCAGGGCGACGATGGTCGCCGCCACCAGCCCATGGCGCAGGCCCCAGGTCTCGAGTACCGGGGCGACCCGGAACAGCGGCCACCAGAGCAGCGGTACCAGGATGGTCAGGGGCCAGATCACTGAGGTGGTGATCAGCCACTGCTTCCAGCGCACCGGCACCTTGGCGCCGGACTCCGGGGGGGTGAACCAGAAATCGATACCGCTGAGGATTTCGAGGCGCTCGTCCTGGGCGAGTTCCGGCTGGATCACCGCCAGCAGCTCCCGGCGCTCGTTGGACTCTCGCCAGCGCTGGGCATCTTCTTCGCTGGCGAAGCGCACCGCGATCTCGTAGTCCTGGCCCTGTGCCGGCGGGCGCAGGATATGCACCCCCTGGTGGCCGGGGAAGCGCCCGGCGGCCTCGATGATCTGGCGCAGCCAGGTCTCGTAGCGCTCCCGGGCCTCGGGCCGAACCTTATGGTGAATCTGCAGGGTGGCGCCGTCGCAATGGATATCCGCGGGAGGGGAGGTATCGCTCATGGGGTCTCTCCATCGGTGGGATTCAGGCGGCCGAGGGTATTCACCAGGCGGTGGCAGAGGGCATCGAGGCGCTGGCGCACGGCGTCTTCCTCCAGGTCGCCGTCCTCGCCGAAGGCCTGGGCGGCGCGGGGCAGGGCCAGGGGGTTGGGTAGCACCATCACCCCCAGGTTGCCGAGCAGCTGGCGGGTCAGGCCCAGGCTGCGCATGCCGCCCAGGGCCCCGGGGGAGGCCGCCACCACCGCCGCCACCTTGTCGGCGAACAGGGCCAGGCCGCTGCGCTCGCCATCGGGACGGGTCATCCAGTCCAGGGTGTTCTTGAGCAGCGGGGTGGGGAAGCCGTTGTACTCCGGCGAGGCGATCAGCAGCCCCTGGTGCTCGGCGAGCAGGGCCTGCAGGCGCCGGGCCTGGGCCGGCAGCCCCTCGGCGGCCTCCAGGTCGCCGTCGTAGAGGGGCAGGGGGTAGTCCTTGAGGTCGATCCGGGTGACTCGGGCGCCGTGGCGCTCCAGGGACTCGGTGGCGAGCCGGGCCAGGTGGGCGTTGTGGGAGCCGCGCCGGGTACTGCCGGCGAAGACCAGGATGCGGGGGCTGTCGCTCATGGGGCCTCCTTGGCTGGGGTCGAGAAGAGAATCAGGCTTTCCAGGGCAGCGGCGGGGCGGTCAGCCGTGGGCCGTCGAACTCGGGGATGGTGCCGAAGCGGGGGCTCTCGGCCTCCCAGTCGCGCTGGGCCTCGGCGATCTCGGCCTTGCTGTGGCCGACGAAGTTCCACCAGATCAGGATCTCCTCGCCCAGGGGCTCGCCCCCCACCAGCAGGACCCGGCCGCCGGTTGGCAGGGTCACCGTCACCTCGTCGCGGCCGCGGCCCAGGTAGGCCAGCTCGTTGGGCGGGAAGGTCTCGCCCTCGATCGCCAGGTCGCCCTCCAGGGGCAGCAGGCCGTATTCGAAATCCGCGCGTAGCGGCAGGCGCAACTGGCCGCCTCGGGGGCTGGCCAGGTCGAGGGCCACCAGGGGCGAGAAGGTCAGGGTCGGGGCCCGGTGACCGGCGAAGTCACCGACCAGCAGGGTCAGCTCGGTGCCTTCTTCTTGCCAGCGCGGCAGGGTCGGGTAGTGATCGAAGCGCGGGTCGGTGGCGCGATCCGCCTCGGGCAGGGCGATCCATAGCTGGGCGGCGTGCAGGGTCGCCTCGCCGGGGAGCGACTCTTCGGTATGGCTGATGCCGCGGCCGGCGGTCATCAGGTTGACCTGGCCGGGGCGGATCACCTGGGCGGTGCCCAGGCTATCGCGATGGAGGATCTCGCCCTCGATCATCCAGGTGAAGGTCTGCAGGCCGATATGCGGATGGGGCCCGACCTTGAGGCCGGGGTCGTCCGCCGCGAAGTCGGCGGGGCCGATATGATCGAGGAAGCACCAGGCGCCGATCAGCCGGCGCTGGCGGCGGGGCAGGGCGCGATTGACGGGGATGCCGCCCACCTCGGCGCTGTGCGGCGTGACGTGCTGCACCTGGCGCTTGCCATCGACGACCGGACAGTCGAGGGAGGTGGCGAGCTCGCGTTCGTTGACGAGATTGCTCATGGTTCGGGTTTCCTGAAGTCAAGGGAGAAGGCTCGGCCCTTAGCATAGGCCCTGTGGGGCCTTGCCAGGTGCCGAGCCTTCGACGCTATTCCGATGGAGTCGCCCCGGGGGGCGGGCCTACCGGTCGAGCCAGGCGGGCGCTGCCTCGCGGGGCGATGGCGGATGCCTCGGCTTAGCCTTGCTGGCTCTGCTGGTTGTAGCTCTGCATCAGGTTGGCATAGGCGGGCAGGTGGCCGGCCAGCAGGCCGCCGAAGCCCTCGATATCGTTGCGCCAGTCGCGGTGCAGCTCGCAGCCCACCCCGAACCAGGTCATCAGCTGGGCGCCGGCCTGGGACATGCGATCCCAGGCGGCGTCCCGGGTGGTCTGGTTGAAGGTGCCGGAAGCGTCGGTGACCACGAAGACCTCATAGCCCTCCTCCAGGGCGGAGAGGGCCGGGAAGGCCACGCACACCTCGGTGACCACCCCGGCGATCAGCAGCTGCTTCTTGCCGGTGGCCTTGATGGCGGCGACGAACTCTTCGTTGTCCCAGGCGTTGATCTGCCCGGGGCGGGCGAAGTAGGGGGCCTGGGGGAACATCTCCTTGAGCTCCGGGACGATGGGGCCATTGGGGCCGGTCTCGAAGCTGGTGGTGAGGATGGTGGGAATGTCGAAGAACTTGGCGATGTCGGCCAGGGCCAGGACGTTGTTCTTGAAGTCGTCCGGGCTGTAGTCGCGCACCAGGGAGAGCAGGCCGGCCTGGTGATCCACCATCAGCAGGGCCACGTCATCCTTGTTCAGTCGGTTATAGGTAAAGGACATGATCGTTCTCCTTTCGCGGTCGTGGGTTACCCTGGCCGGCGATCATCGCCGGCCAGGGAGTGGAGGGCATGAGTCGATTCATGCGCCTCCTGGGTTGCCGAACTTCCCGGTCTGGAAGTCGGCAAAGGCTTGGTGGAGCTCGGCCTCGTGATTCATCACGAAGGGGCCCTGGCCGGCCACCGGTTCATCGATGGGCTCGCCGCTCAGCAGCAGTAGCGTGGCGTCGTTATTGGCCTCCAGGTGGAGGGTGTCGCCGCGACGCTCGAAGGCGACGACGCTCTCGTCGCGGACGATGCGCTCGCCGTTGACCAGCAGCGTGCCCTCCAGCACCACCAGCAGGGTGGTATGGCCCTCGGGAACCTCGAGGTGGGCATCGCCGCCGGCCACCAGGCGCAGGTCCCAGACATTGATCGGGGTGAAGGTGCGCGCCGGGCCCGTTTGATCAAGATAGCGGCCCGCCACCACCCTGACCTGTCCGGCCTCATTCGGCAGGGCGATTCGCGGAATCTCGCCGTCGAGCAGGGTCTGGTAGGCCGGCGGGGCGGACTTGTCCCGGGCCGGCAGGTTGACCCACAGCTGCACCATCTCCAGGATGCCGCCGGCCTCGGCGAAGGCCGGGGCGTGGTACTCCTCGTGGACGATGCCGGCGCCGGCGGTCATCCACTGGACGTCGCCTTCGCCGATCCGGCCGCCGTGCCCTGCCGAGTCGCGGTGCTCCAGGGCGCCCTGGTAGACCAGGGTCACGGTCTCGAAGCCCCGGTGGGGATGGGGGCCCACGCCGCGGCGATACCGGCTAGGCTCGAAGCGATGGGGGCCGGCATGGTCGAGCAGCAGGAAGGGGCTGAGGTGCTCGGCGCCCAGGCGGTCGTAGCTGAGCAGGGAGCGCACCGGGAAGCCATCGCCGACCCAATGGCCGTGCGGGGCACCGTATACTGCCTGGATCTTTTTCATCGGTTGGCTCCTATCAAGGGGGAGAAGCGTCGTCTCCCGATGATGGATAGCCTATTTAAAGAACGGTGATTCCACTAGACGGCTAATATAACACCCAGCGTTGCAATAATAGGACGATAGAATGCAGGACCTCAATGACCTCTACTACTTCGTGCAGGTGGTGGACCATGGCGGCTTCGCCCCGGCCGGGCGCGCCCTGGGCATTCCCAAGTCGAAGCTGAGCCGGCGTATCACCCAGCTCGAGGAGCGCCTCGCCACCCGCCTGATTCAGCGCTCCACGCGACACTTTTCGGTCACCGAGCTGGGGCAGGCCTACTATCGCCACTGCCTGGCGATGCTGGTGGAGGCGGAGGCCGCCGAGGAGCTGATCCAGCGCCATCACGCCGAGCCCCAGGGCACGGTGCGGCTGAGCTGTGCGCCCAGCGTGCTGCACTACCTGATCACGCCGCTGCTGGTGCGCTTCATGGCGCGCTGTCCCCGGGTCGAGGTGCAAGTGGAGGCGACCAGCCGGCGGGTGGACGTGATCAAGGAGGGGTTCGACCTGGCGATCCGGGTGCGCTTCCCGCCCCTGGAGGACAGCGACCTGACCATGAAGGTGCTGGCGGCGAGTCCCCAGCGGCTGATGGCCGCGCCGACGCTGTTTGCCGACCGGCCACGGCCGCGCAGTCCGGCGGATCTCGCCGAGCTGCCGAGCCTCGATTTCGAGCAGTATGACCACCGCCACTGCTGGGATCTGGTGGGGCCCGATGGCGCCAGCGCGCAGATTCCCCACCGGCCGCGGCTGGTCACCGACAGCGCCGAGACCCTGCATACCGCGGCCCTGGAGGGGCTCGGGGTGGTCAAGCTGGGGCTATTGGTGGGGGCGCGGGATATGCAGGCGGGGCGCCTGGTCGATGTGTTGCCGGGCTGGGAGCCCCGGGGCGGGATCCTGCATGCGGTCTTCCCCTCCCGCCGGGGGCTCTTGCCGGCGGTGCGGGCCCTGCTCGACTTCCTGGACGAGCAGATCGCCGAGGAGGATTTTGCCACCCCGGAGGCGCTGATCAACGCGGGCGGTGCGTCCTGACGGAGCAACGAAAACCGCCGCCCTGGAGGGCGGCGGTTTGGCGTCGTGGTCGCGGGGATCAGCGTAGCGAGAGGGCGCCGGCGCCGCTGTCGTCGCCCACTGCCTCGCGGTAGGCCTTGGCCTCCTCGGCCTCGACCTCGGGGGAGAAGCGCACCAGCAGGGCGCAGGAGGCCAGCACCAGGACCGCCAGGCCCAGATAGAAGAGCCCCTGCTGGTAGGTGATGGCCTCGGAGCGGAACAGGAAGGCCGCGGCCACCGCCCCGACGTTACCGCCGGCGCCGACGATGCCGGCCACGGCGCCGATGGCCTTCTTGTTGACGAAGGGCACCACGCCGTAAGTCGCGCCCTCGGCCATCTGCACGAAGAGGCTGAACACCAGCATGATGCCGATGGCGTACGACAGCACGTGCATCTGCGAGAAGGCCACCAGGGCGATGCCTTCGCAGAGCAGGGCGATGAAGAGCCAGCGCACCCGGCCCTTGAGGCCGCCCTGGCGGGCGAAGAGGTCGGAGAAGACGCCGCCCAGGGTACGGGCGAAGATGTTCATCAGCCCGAACAGCCCGGCGAGCATGCCGGCGGTGGCCAGGGTCAGGTCGAAGTGGTCGAAGAAGTAGATGGCGGCGATGTTGTTGATGGTCAGCTCGACCCCGAAGCAGGCGGCATAGACCAGGAACAGGGCCCAGACGCGAATGTCCTTGGCGGCGGCCAGGAAGCTCTGGCCGGCGCCGTTCTCGCCGTTGGCCGGGGGCAGCTCGCCGCGCTCGCGGAGCTCATCGAAGTTGCCGTCGGGGGCGTCCTGGGTAAAGCGGTAGTAGGCGATGCCGGTGACGAAGAGCACCACGCCGGGCACCACCATGGCCAGGCGCCAGCCCAGGGTCTCGCTGACGCCGAGCATCAGCAGGCCGGAGAAGATCAGCGGCATCAGGATCTGGGTGGTGCCGCCGCCCAGGTTACCCCAGCCCGCCGAGGTGGCATTGGCCGTGCCCACCACATTGGGGGCGAACATCATGGTGGTGTGGTACTGGGTGATGACGAAGGCGGCGCCGATGGCGCCGATCGCCAGCCTCGCCAGCAGGAAGGCCTCGAAGCTGTTGGCCAGGCCGATGCTCATCACCGGGATCGAGCCCAGCACCAGCAGGCCGCTATAGGCCTTGCGGGGGCCGATCTTGTCGCACAGCACGCCGATCGCCAGGCGCACGATCACGGTGATCAGCACCGAGGCGATGATGGTATTGCCGATCTGGGTCTGGGTGAGGGAGAGATCCTCGCGCACCACCGCCATCAGCGGGGCGATGCCGAACCAGCCGAAGAAGCAGATATGGAAGGCGAACCAGGAGAAGTGGAAGGCGCGCATCTGCGGGGTATTGAAGCTGAACAGGCGAATCCTGTTGGCCTTGTTGCGAATGTCCATGGCTATGACCTCGTCGAGTAAGTGGGACGACCGTCGCGGCGGAAACAGGGGGGGCCGCTGTTTCGCCGAGCCTTCGACATTGAAGGGGGGGCGACGCACTCGTACTCCGAGGAGCCTGGTCTACGCCTACCAGCAAGGTATCCAATCCATAGCAATCACCTTGCCGGAATCGCTATTCCTCTTTTATTTCAGCTTGTTGAGGTTTGGCTCCCGGGGCGGCGAGGGCTCGCCGGGCCAGCGGAGTGGCCCAGGCTGGTGCAGGATGGTGGCGTCCGGCGCCCTCCTGGCGCATGGGCCCCAAATGCAGAACGCCCCGCGTTGGCGGGGCGTTCTGGGTAGAGGAACGGCGGAGGAATCAGCTATCGCTATCCGGGCGTGGCTCGCGGGGCGTGCTGGCCAGGACGGTGCCGGTCTCGCCGCTCTCCAGGCGCGCCAGCAGCAGTTCGGACTCGCGCTGGAAGGCGGCCAGGGCATCGCCCTCCAGGCGCTGGCTCTCCGGCAGCTCGACGCGCATGGCGTCGACCGGCTGGTTGTTGACGATCACCTCGTAGTGCAGGTGGGGACCGGTGCTGCGCCCGGTGTTGCCGGACAGGGCGATCTGCTCGCCCATGCTGACCCGGTCGCCGCGGCTGACCTGGGGTCGGGAGAGGTGCAGGTAGCGGGTGCGGTAGCCGTTGTCGTGGCGAATCACCACGTAACGGCCGGCGGCGGGGTGGTTGCCGACCTTTTCCACGCGGCCATCGGCCGGGGCGATGATGGGGGTGCCCACCGGCATGGCGAAATCGGTGCCATGGTGGGGGCTGACCCGACCGGTCACCGGATGGGTGCGGCGCAGGTTGAAGCCCGAGCTGAGCCGGTAGCTGCCATTGAAGGGGTAGCGCTCGAAGGCGGGATCCAGGCCGCGGCCATCGGGGGTGTAGAAACGGTCGTCGCTGCTGTTGCGAATCACGGTGAGGTCCATGCGGGCCCCCTCGTATTGCACCGCCAGGATCCGTGAATCGAGGGGCTGGCCGTCGATCATGTCGGACTCGACCAGTACCTGAAACTGATCGCCGCGACGGGTATCGCGGCGAAAGTCGAGCTTCTTGGAGAGGACATTGGTGAGCTGGGCCACCTCTCGGGCATTCAGGCCGGTGGCCTGGGCCGATCGGGCGAAGCTGCCGCTGACGCTGCCGGCGAAGAGGCGCTGGGTGGCTTCGCTGGCGCGTTCGATATCGGCCACGGCGAAGGCGGCCTCCTCGTCGCGCTCGATCAGGTAACCGTGGCGAGCATTCTTCATCACCCGCAGGGCCATCAGTTGGCCTTCTTCATCGCGCATGTAGTCGAAGCTGCTGCCGACCCGCCAGCGGGTCAGGACGTTCTGGTCCGGCAGGGCCTCGAGCAGGCGCAGGGCCTCGCTATACCCCATGCCCAGGTGGCTCTGGGCCAGCACCGCGAAGGTATCGCCCTGCTGTACGGTATAGGTCTCCCAGCGCGGCTCGAAGACCTCCTCGGCCTGGAGCTCGTCCTCCAGATAGATATGCTCGCTGTCGAAGAGTGCCAGGGGGCCATCGCCAAAATCCTCGTAGGAGGTGGCGGTTTCCCAGCCGCCTTGGCGCAGCTCGTTCAGCGCCAGTGCCACGCGCATCGCTTCGGGATCCAGGAGCGTTGCCCTCGCGCTGCCATCTTCCCGGGGGAGGGTCTCGTGGCGGGGCGCCAGGGCCAGCAGCCGAGCTTGGTTGGGGGTATCGCGATGCCAGGCATCGTCGCCGCCCTGGGCGTCGGGGAGAGTGACGCCGGCGGATTCGGCGTGCTCTTCCAGGGAAATCAGTTGGGTGGTCAGGCGAGCATCATCGCGGGAGTCGATGACGGTGAAGATCTGTTGTGCGCCCAGCACGGTGACCATGGTGGCAACGGGTAGCAGCAGCAACTTATGCGTGCGGGGCAGCGAATGAAGGATTCGCAACATAGAAAATGGCCGTAAAAATAGTGAAAAAGGGTGCCAAAAAACCCAAGAACCATACCCTATGCTGTGTAGCCTGCCTAGCCTGTATATGCAAACAGAAACTCCGGGCCTCCCCCTGGGAGGCCCGGTGCGACGCGATCCGCTAGCATAAACTAATTGACCTTTGGCGCAACCTCGAAGCGATGTCCCCTCGATGACAGTGTCGTTGCCGGTGCGATGGGGGCGCTCGCCGAGGCTCGCTTAGCCTTCGATGAAGGTGCCGTTGCGGTAGTCGAGCAGGGCCTGCTCCAGCTCCGCCTGGGTATTCATCACGAAGGGACCATAGTGAGCGATGGGCTCGCCATGGGGGTGGCCCGCCAGCAGCAGCGCCTCGCCTCCCGACTCGCCACCCTCCAGCGCCAGGTGCTCCCCGGCGCCCAGGCTGGCCAGTTGGCCGGTGGCGACGGCTTGCCCGCCGACCGTCAGCTCGCCGGCGAAGACATACACCAGCAGGGTCGGCGCCTCCACCGTCAGGGCCAGCCGGCTGCCCGGGGCGAGACGGGCATGAGCCACGGCGCCACGGCCCGCCAGGGCGTCCAGGGGGCCCTCGATGGCGTCGCCCTCCTCGGCCTGCCAGTGACCGCCGAGGGCGATCAGCTCGGCGCCGCCATGGGCCAGGCGCGGCATCTCGTCGCCGCGCACGTCCCGGTAGGTGGCCGGGCTCAACTTGTCGTCGGCGGCCAGGTTGAGCCACAGCTGGAAGGCGTGCAGCCCCTGGCTATCGGTCAGTGGCATCTCCGAGTGGATGATGCCGCGGCCGGTATGCATCCACTGGGCGTCGCCGGCGGCGATGGTGCTGGAGTGACCCAGGTGATCCTCATGGGTCAGGCCGCCATGCAGCACATAGGTCAGGGTCTGGATGCCGCGGTGAGGGTGGGGCGGAAAGCCGGCCAGGTAGTCATCGGGACGATCCGAGCCCAGTTCATCGAGCATCAGGAAGGGATCGATGCCGCCGCCAAACTCATGGATGCGACGAATCTTGACCCCGGCGCCGTCCTGGCTGGGCTGGTTATGGCGGATCTGGGTGACCCGGCGAAGCCGTTGAGCAGTCATGGCGGGAACCTCCGTTGATGTGTCTGACTGGCATATTAGTCTGATTTTTTCGAAAATTAAGCGCATATATTCGCAATTGATATTCGAGGAAATCGAAATGTCTAGAGTCACCCTGGCCCAATGGCAGACCCTTGCCGCGGTGGTGGATCACGGTGGTTTCGCCCGCGCCGCCGAGGCGATCCACAAGAGTCCCTCGACCCTCAATCATGCGGTGCACAAGCTGGAGGAGCAGCTCGGCGTCAGGGTGCTGGAGCCGGTGGGGCGCCAGGTGCGCCTGACCGAGGCCGGCGAGATGCTGCTGCGCCGTGCTCGCCAGCTGATCGAGAGCGCCGAGTCCCTGGAGGACGTGGCGGGGCGGCTGGCCGAGGGGCTGGAGGCGGAGGTGGTGCTGGCGGTGGATCAACTGTTTCCTCCGGATGCCCTGGCCTGGGCCCTGGATGCCTTTTCCGCCGCCTACCCCCATGTGCGGGTGCAGCTCCACGAGACGGTGCTCAATGGCGGCATCGAAATGCTCTATGACGGCCGTGCCGATCTGGTGGTCACCGGCCTGGCCGCCCAGGGATTCCTGGGGGAGCCCCTGGTGACGGTGCGCTTTATCGCCGTGGCCCACCCCGAGCATCCACTGCACCGGCTGGGGCGTGAGCTGGACCTGCGCGACCTGGTGCAGCATCGCCAGCTGGTGGTGCGCGACTCGGCGCAGCGCCAGTCGATGGACTCCGGCTGGCTCAAGGCCGAGCAGCGCTGGACCGTGAGCCACCTGGACACCTCCATCGGCATGCTGGAGCGGGGCCTGGGCTTCGCCTGGCTGCCGGAAACGCGCATCCAGGCGGCCCTGGAGAGTGGCCGTCTGCGCCCCTTGCCGCTGAGCGCCGGCGGCATTCGCCAGGTGCCCATGCAACTGATCTACCAGGATCGGGATCGGGCCGGGCCGGCCACTCGGGCGATGGGGACCAACCTGGCGGAGGCGGTGAGGCTCTGTGCTGTCGATTCGATTTAATCGAAAGAAATGCCGGAAATTATGGGCTTGATGATCGATTTGATCGGAATACCCTGGAGGTGACGCCAGCTAACTTCAGGAGAGTGACATGGGCCTTTTGATCGACGGCAAGTGGAGCGACCAGTGGTACGACACCAAGACGCACGGCGGCGAGTTCGTCCGCGAGTCCGCCCAGCTGCGGGACTGGGTGACCCGCGATGGTCGCCCCGGCCCCGAGGGCCAGGCGGCCTTGCCCGCCGCCGCGGAGCGCTTCCACCTCTATGTCTCCCTGGCCTGCCCCTGGGCCCACCGTACCCTGATCCTGCGCCGGCTCAAGGGGCTCGATGACCTGATCGGCGTCTCCCATGTCAGCCCGCTGATGCTCGATCAGGGCTGGACCTACGAGGAAAGCGAGGGTTCCAGCGGCGACCCCGTCAACGGCGTCGCCTACCATCGCGAGCTCTACACCCTCACCGACCCCCACTACACCGGGCGGGTCACGGTGCCGGTGCTGTGGGACAAGTGGGAACGACGCATCGTCAATAACGAGTCGGCGGAGCTGCTGCGGATCTTCAACGACGCCTTCGACGACCTGACCGGCAACGACCTGGACCTCTACCCGGCGGACCTGCGCGAGACCATCGACGCCATCAATGACGACGTCTACGACCATATCAACAACGGCGTCTACAAGAGCGGTTTCGCCACCGACCAGAAGGTCTACGAGAAGCATGTGACGGCGCTGTTCGCGGCCCTGGATCGGGTGGAGGCGCGCCTGGCCGAGCATCGTTACCTAGCGGGGGAGTGGCTCACCGAGGCGGACATTCGCCTGTTCACCACCCTGGTGCGCTTCGATGCGGTCTATCACGGCCACTTCAAGTGCAATCTGAAGCGCATCGAGGACTACCCGAATCTCGCCAACTATGTGCGCGAGCTCTACCAGTGGCCGGGGATCAAGGAGACGGTGAGCCTCGACCATATCAAGCGCCACTACTACTACAGTCACGACACCATCAATCCGACGCGCATCGTGCCCCAGGGGCCCGAGCTGGACTTCGAGCGGCCCCATGATCGGGAGCGCCTGCCGGGCCAGGGCATTCGCCGCAAGGGGTAAGGGCCTTACCCTTTCCTGGCCAGCCAGCGGTCCAGGGCATTGGCGAATTCGCGGCGGTCACCGTCCGAGTAGCCCTTGGGACCGCCGGTATGCTCGCCGCTGGCGCGAAGCGTTTCCATGAAGTCCCGCATTTGCACCCGGGCGCGAATATTGTCCTTGTTGAGGGACTCGCCACGGGTGGTCATCACCCGGGCGCCGCGCTCCAGGGCCTCCAGGGCCAGGGGCAGGTCGGAGGTGATCAAGAGGTCATCCGCCTGGATGCGCTCGACGATCTCGTTGTCGGCGGCATCGAAGCCGCTGGCCACGCTCAGCGATTTCACCCACTTCGACGGCGGCAAGGGAATGCTGTGGTTGGCCACGAAGCAGGTGGGGGTGGTGGTGCGCTCGGCGGCACGCACGATGATATCGCGCACCACGCGGGGGCAGGCGTCGGCATCCACCCAGAGCTGGGCCGATGAGGAGGGCGGTGACATGGAGACTCCATACGATAAGGCTGGCTTCGCCGGGGTGTCGATGGTAGCATGCGCCCTCCTCGCATGTGTTGACCCCACCATCGTATTGGATCGTTCTTGTCGTCGCGTGTCGTCATGACCGCCCCGAGACAAGGCTTTGCAGGACGCCCGGCGAACGGCCGGCGTCGCTTTTGGAGATGGAGCGCTCTCGCCCCCGGCGAACCAGCGCATCAAGGTCGCCACAGCGGTTCGCCCAGGAGAAGGCGCGACGCTGCGCCTCCCACGAACCGAATGCCAGGTGCGACCGGCGTCTCAAACCCCCGTTGTCGATGTGGCCACGAGCCGCATGCTCCCGTACGTGTTGCGGGGTAGAGACGCCACCATGTTTCGTTGCCGGCCCGGCCGGCCTATCAAGGTGTGATTAATGACCTCGACTTCCGTCGTTTCCTCCAGCTTTGCCGAGCTGGAACTGCTCCCCGCTGTCCTTTCCGCCATCGAGAGCCAGGGCTATACCGAGCCTTCCCCGATCCAGGCGCAGACCATTCCTGCCCTGCTGGAAGGTCGTGACCTGCTGGGCCAGGCCCAGACCGGCACCGGCAAGACCGCCGCCTTCGCCCTGCCGCTGCTGTCGCGCCTCGAGCTGACTCGCCGCGAGCCCCAGGTGCTGGTGCTGGCGCCGACCCGCGAGCTGGCCCAGCAGGTGGCCGTCTCCTTCAGCAAGTACGGCCAGAACCTCCAGGGCCTGGAAGTGGCCACCCTGTGCGGCGGCCAGGAATATCGTGAGCAGTTGGGGGCCCTCAAGCGGGGTGCCCAGGTCGTCGTCGGTACCCCCGGCCGGGTGATCGATCACCTGGACCGCGGCAGCCTCAAGCTCGACGGTCTCTCCGCCCTGGTGCTGGACGAAGCCGACGAGATGCTGCGCATGGGCTTCATCGACGACGTCAAGCGCGTCGTCGCCGACACCCCCAAGAACGCCCAGCGGGTGTTCTTCTCCGCCACCCTGCCGGCGGAAATCGAGCGCATCGTCGATCGCTACCTGGTGGACCCGGTGAAGGTGGCCATCGAGTCACGCACCACCACCGGCGAGAACATCGAGCAGCGCCTGGTGCGCGTCGAGGGCGCCGCCAAGCTGGAAGCGCTGTCGCGCATCCTCGAGGTGGAGCCGGTGGATGCCGCCATCGTCTTCGTGCGCACCCGGGCCGCCTGTACCACCCTGGTGGAGCAGCTGACCGCCCGTGGCGTCAACGCCGCCGGCCTTTCCGGTGACCTGGACCAGAGCCTGCGCGAGCGCACCATCACCCGCCTCAAGCGCAGCAAGGTGGACGTGCTGATTGCCACCGACGTGGCCGCCCGCGGCCTCGACGTGCCGCGCATCACCCACGTGGTCAACTATGACCTGCCCCAGGACAGCGAGGCCTATACCCACCGGATCGGCCGTACCGGTCGTGCCGGGCGCAGCGGCGTGGCGATCACCTTCGCCGGCTTCCGCGAGACCCGCAAGGTGCGCTGGCTGGAGCAGGCCACCGGCCAGCAGATGAGCGAGATGCCGCTGCCCGACGAGGCCGCCATTCGCGCCCATCGTGACCAGGTCTTCCAACTGCGCGTGCGCGATGCCCTGGTACAGGGCGCCGACGAGCAGCGTGCCCTGGTGGAGGCCCTGGTGGCCGACGGCCAGGACCCGGTGGAGCTGGCCTGCGTGCTGGCCGCCCTGGCCCGCGCCGACGAGGCGCCCATCGGTCGCCTGCCGGCCCCCCGCGAGCGCAACGAGCGTGCCCCCCGTGAGCGTGGCGAGCGCGGCGCGCCCCGCGACCGTGCTCCCCGTGAGGGCATGACCCGTTACCGGGTCTCCGTGGGCCACAAGGACGGCGTCAAGCCGGGCCAACTGGTCGGCGCCCTGGCCAACGAGGGGGGCATCGAAGGCAAGCGCATCGGTCGTATCGATATCCGCAATGCCTTCTCGGTGGTGGAGCTGCCCAACTCCCTGCCGCCCAGCATCCTGGCCAAGATGGCCCGCGCCCGGGTCGCCGGTCGCGAGCTGGAGATCCGCGAGGACGGTGGCGCCCCCGAGCGGGCCCCGCGTCGTCGCCAGGATGGCGATGCGCCGATTCGCCGGCGCCACAGCGCCTAACGCCTGAACTGGCGTCCCCGCCTTCTGGGCGGGTCGTAACCACGCAGGCCGGGGACGTTCCCCGGCCTGCGTTTTTTTGGTTACCACCGAAACTGACGGAACCGCTTATCCAGGAGATGCCCCATGTGGCAAGGACTCTCGAGACGCGCCCGCGGCTACCTGATTACCGGGGCCGGGGTGCTGCTGCTTTCCCCGGACGCCCTCTTCGTCAAGGCCACCCAGGTGGAGGTGGAGGTGTTCATGTTCTGGCGGGCGCTGCTGCTGGGCCTGGTGCTGGGCACGGTGGCCCTGGCCCGCTATGGGCGCGGCCTGCCCGGGGCCGTGCGTGCCTGCGGGCCGGCGGCCCTGTGGTGCCCGCTGGCCTTCGCCGGCAGTGCCTGGGGCTTCGTGGCGGCGGTGCGCCTCACCGCCGCCGGTAACGTGCTGGTGATCCAGAACCTGGCGCCGCTGGTGGCGGGCCTGCTGGGCCTGCTGCTGTTCCGTCAGCGCCTGAGGGCCCAGACCTGGGGGGTGATCCTGCTCTGCGTGCTGGGGGCGGGGCTGATGGCCGCCGGCGAGGTGGGCCAGGGCTCGCCCCTGGGGCTGGTGGTGGCGCTGGCGATTCCGCTGTCGATTGCCGTCAACATGACCGTGGCCAGCGCCCAGCGCGGCGTGGATACCACCGTGATCCTGCCCCTGGGTTGTCTGGTGATGCTGCTGCCGGCCCTGGTGCTGGGCGGCATGCAGCTGCCGTCCTCGGCGGACCTGCTGCGTTTGCTGCTGATGGGGCTGGTGTTCCTGCCGGCGGCCTATTTCCTGATCCAGACCGGGCCCCGCTATCTGCCGGGGGCCGAAGTCAGCCTGGTGATGCTGCTGGAGACCCTGGTGGGCACCTTGCTGGTGTGGTGGTGGGTCGGCGAGGTGCCGCCGGCGCTGGCCTTCGTCGGCGGTGGCCTGATCCTCGCCGCCCTGATGGGCAGCGGCCTGCTGGACCTGCTGCGGCAGCGCCGCAAGGTGGCCGAGGGCGCCCCGGACCCGCAGCAGGCCCTCGCCGAGGCCGCCGCCCGGGAGGCCGGAGACGACTCGCCGGGGCTAGCCGAGCAGCCGGGCCAGTTACAAGAGACGCGCGAAGCGCGCTAGCAGCGAGCTCGCCTCCGGCGTGGTGGTGACCCCGGCCATCAATGCCCGCGGGTCCTGGCCCTGGTCGCGCAGGGCGGCCACCTGGCGGGCCAGGTAGGCATGCATCACCGCCGGGGTGAACTCCGGATGGAACTGCAGGCTCCACTGGCGCGGCCCGTAGCGCAGCGCCTGGTGGGCATCGTGGGCATTGCGGGCCAGTACCACGGCGTCCCGGGGCGCCTCGAGCACCGACTGGGCATGGGTCAGCTGGGCCGGGAAGCGCTCGGGCAGGGCGCCGAGCAGGGCATCCTCCCGGCCGGCCGGGGTCAGCGTCACCGCCCGGGTGCCGGATTCGCGTCCCGCCGGGTGGTAGTCGACCGTACCGCCGAAGGCCGATGCCATCAACTGGTGGCCATAGCAGACCCCCAGCATCGCCAGATTGCGCTCCTGGGCCTCCACCAGCCAGGGCTTGAGCGCCTCGCTCCAGGGCTCGGCCTCGCTCACCATGCTATGGGAGCCGGTGAGATAGAGGCCATCGACCTCGTCCAGGTCGGGCAGCGCCTCATGGCGGGCATCGAACACCGAGGCCTCGAAGCCCTCCCGGGCCAGGGCCTGCCGGAACAGCGCCTCGAAGTCGCCATGGGCCGCCACCACCTCGGGGAAGGCCTCGCCGGTCTTGACGATCAGCAGTCGTGGCATGGCAGGCACCTCACGCCTTGGTCAGGCGCTGGCCCAGCGCCGCCATAAAGTGGCTGCCCGCCTCCAGCTCGGCGACCTCGATATACTCGTCCGGCTGGTGGGCCTGAGCGATGCTGCCGGGGCCGCAGATTACCGTGGGCAGCCCCCGGCGCTGGAACTGGCCCGCCTCGGTGGCGTAGGCCACGGCGCCGGCGGGGCGCTCGCCCAGCAGGGCCTGGCAGAGTTCGAGTACCTCGGCATTATTGTCGTCGGCCAGGGCCGGCACCGTCTCGTTGAGGGCCTCGGTGACGATGGATGCCTGGGGCGCGCGCTGACGCATCTCGGCCTCGAGCTCGGTGGCCCGGGCCTGGACCCGGCCCAGCAGCTCCTCGAAGCGATCCGACGGCAGGTGGCGAATCTCCCACTCGAAGACGCACTCCCGGGCCATGATATTGATCGCCGTGCCGCCGGCGATCTTGCCCACGTGCAGGCTCGAGTGGACCACGTTGAAGGCCTCGTCGACGCGTCCCTCGGCCTTGAGCTCCGCCATCACCTCCTCGATATAAGTGACCAGCCGCGCCGCCACATGGATCGCCGAGACCCCCTGGTCGACCTGGCTGGAGTGGCTGGCGCGGCCGGTGACGGTGGTGCGCAGGTTGGTGGCGCCCTTGTGGGCCACCACCGGGTGCATCAGGGTCGGCTCGCCGACGATCACCGCGGCGGGGCGCGGGTGTTCGGCCATGAGTTTCTCGATCATGCGCGGGGCGCCGATACAGCCCACCTCCTCGTCGTAGGAGAGCGCCAGGTAGATGGGCACCGGCAGGTCGAGTCCGACCCACTCGGGCACCTGGGCCAGGGCACAGGCGATAAAGCCCTTCATGTCGCAGGTGCCGCGACCATAGAGGCGGCCGTCGCCCTTGTCGGTGAGGGTGAAGGGATCGCTGGACCAGGGCTGGCCGTCCACCGGCACCACGTCGGTATGCCCGGAGAGCACGACGCCCCCGGCCACTTCGGGCCCGATGCGCGCCAGGAGGTTGGCCTTGCGCCCGTCGTCGCTCTCGATGCGCTGATAAGGCACGCCATGGTCGTCGAGATAGGCCTCGACCCAGCGGATCAGCTCCAGGTTGGAATCCCGGGACACGGTGGCGAAACCCACCAGGGTCTCGAGCAGTTGGCTGGCGGTCATGATCTGACTCCTGTCGATGATACGGCCAGCCTACCATGGCCGCCCCGCCGCCGGCAGCGGGGCCAGGGCAGGAGGCCGATGGCGGCGCGCACAGTATCGGAAATCGGGGGCCTAGCCCAACACTGCCAGGGGAGGAGGGTTTCAGTAGTGATACCGTAGCTGGGCAATCAGCAGTGAGTCGTCCACGACCTTGTAGACGAGGCGGTGCTCATCCGTGATACGCCGGGACCAGTAGCCGGCAAGGCCGTGCTTGAGAGGCTCTGGCTTGCCGACTCCTTCGAAGGGGGTGCGCTGGATCTCTTTGATCAGTTGATTGACCCTGCGCAGCACCTTCTTGTCGGTCTTCTGCCAATAAAGGTATTCCTCCCAGGCGTGCTCGGAAAACATGAGCTTCATTCCTCGATGAGCTCTCGTTCCGCGCCTTTGCCTTCTTCCAGTTGCGCGATGGATTCGAGCAAGCGCCGTGCATTCCTGGGGGAGCGCAGCAGATAGGCGGTTTCCTGCAGGGCCTCATAATCTTCCAGCGAGATCATCACCACCGAGGGGGCCTTGCTGCGAGTGATGACGATGGGTGCATGGTCATCACAGACCTGCTGCATGGTCTTGGCAAGCTGAGTGCGAGCCGCAGTGTAGCTGATGGCGTCCATGATGATTCACCTGTACGGGATGTTGAATGTACAGAATATTGTACATGGTGGGCGGTAGCAATCGGCAATAACCGGCAACCTGCCCCTTTTTCCCGGCGGCAGGCGCTAGAGCAGCTCCCGGGTCGCCTCCATGACCCGCCCGTCCACGCCGCGTTGGATCTTGTCCTCGATCTCCGCGAGCAGCGACTCCACCTTTTGCGGTGTCGTGGCCACGGCCACGAAGGTCCATTCGCTGGCCTCCAGGCGGTCGAGGTCGCCGCTCTCGCAGACCGCTATCGCCGGGTGGCGCCCGAAGCGTTCGTGGAGGCCACCCATGCGCTGGCGTTTCTCCTTGAGGGAGCGACAGCCGGGCAGCGAGAGTCGCAGGGTCAGGATACCGATATGCATGGCGTCACCTTTGCCCCCATTCCCGGGGCACGCCGTCCAGGCGTGCCAGGAAAAGGTGGGTGTCACTCTTCGAATGAATGGCGTTGCTGGCTTGCGCAGGCCATCAGTCGGCCATCATCGCCGTGATCGCCCGCATCAGCTCGGGATTGAAGGCCTCGGGCCTGGCCATGTGCAGGAAGTGGTCGCTCTCCTCCAGGATTACCGCCTCGAAGCCGGGGAGATGCCCCCGATTGGCCTCGATGTCGGTGGGCCACAGGTCGGCGTTGATGGCTACCACCGGCACCGCCAGCGCCGCGAAGCGCTGGGCGGCATCACCGTTCACCTGGGCCGCCATCAGTGCCTCGAAGGCGCCGAGTGCCACCCTTGGCGGTGCCGCCGACATGTCGGCCACGACCCAGTCGCGCAGCGCAGGATCGCTCTGCTCGATGAACATCTGGGCCACGAATTCGCTCGCTCCCGCGGGGAAGTCGGCCTGCAGCGGCGCCAGCCAGTCGTCGAGCTGGGCCTGGGTCAGCGTCATGCCCACGTCGTGGAAGGTATCGACCCCCACGATACCGATGACCCGCTCCTGCATCAGGTGGGCCGCTTCCACGCTCACCGCGCCCCCCATGGAGTGCCCAACGAGGATCACCCGCTCGGCGCCCAGGTCATCGACCACGGCCTTGACGTCCTCGCCGAAGGCCGCCATGTCGTAGTGTTCGCGCCCCAGTCCCGAATGGCCGTGCCCCGCCAGGTCGAGCGTGACCACGCGGTGGTGCGGTGTCAGGTGTGGCAGCTGCGCTCGCCAGTAGCGTGCATCGCAGCTCCAGCCGTGCACCAGGACCAGCGTCGGCTCCCCTGTGCCCCGCACCTCGTAGGCGATCGGCACCCCATCCGCCGATGGGGTCATGCGCGGCCAGTCGGCCTCGCTTGCCAGCGCTCGCCCGGCCAGCGCCAGCAGCACCACCAGCGCGACGAGGCGTATGCCCGGTGAACCCCATGCCGTCATGATCATCTCCTCCGAGGCGTTGCGTCTCTTCGCCAGCATAGTCAAGCCAGCGGCCCCCTGTGGTGGGCGGCGCTAGAGGTTCCTGTCGCTTAGACACTGACCAGGCTGGCGCGGCTGGTGCCGTTGCCCAGCGGTGCCACCTGAATCTGCACCGGGATGCGTTCGTGCATCTCCTGCACATGGGAGATCACCCCGACTCGGCGGCCCAGGGCCTGGAGGCCGTCCAGGGCCTCCATGGCCAGGGCCAGGGACTGGGGATCGAGGCTGCCGAAGCCCTCGTCGATAAACAGCGACTCGATGGTGAGCTCTCCGGAGGCCAGGGAGGCGAGGCCGAGGGCCAGGGCCAGGGAGACCAGGAAGGTCTCGCCGCCGGAGCGGCTGCACCAGCACCTGCGCGAGTTGGGCCCCGTGCCACGGCCAGCTTCCTGCACCAGCATGCCGGCCTGCTCGGCCAGGTGGCCGAGGTGAAGACACGAGCGCCTGCCGGTCATCTACGAAGGCAGGGACGAGCTGCTGGGCCGCACCCAGAGTTATGGGGTGCACGAGAAGCCTGCCGACTACCTGGAGAGCTTCGAGACCTTCATCCGCGAGCGGCTCAACGACTCGGTGGCGCTGGGTGTGGTGGTCAATCGCCCCCGTGACCTTACCCGCGAGACCTTGAAGGAGGTGCGTCTGCTGCTCGATGGCGCCGGCTACAGCGAGGCCCGGCTGGAGAGCGCCTGGCGCAACGCCACCAATCAGGAGATCGCCGCCAGCATCGTCGGGCATATCCGCCGCGCCGCCCTGGGCGAGGCGCTGGTGCCCTTCGAGCAGCGGGTGCGTGACGCCATGCAGCGCATCTACGCCCTTCATGGCTCGACCGCCTGGCCAAGCAGCTCACCCACGAGGTGGTGCTCGACCGCGACTTCATTCACCAGCGCTTTGCCGAGCAGGGGGGCATCAGGCGCCTGGATGCCGTGCTCGACCATTACCTCGACGAGGTCCTCGAGGCCCTCAACGACGCCCTCTGGGAAGCGAGCTGACATGTTCAAGAAACGAGATTTTTTCGACACGTTGCGCGGGCATGTCGATGGCATCGACACGTCGTCACGACATGTTTAAAAATCTCGGTTTTTTCGACACGTCCTCTGGATATGTCGACGGCATCGTCATGACGGCCACCGTAGAGCGGCGCGAAGTTAAAATAGCGGCAGGCCTTATTTTAATTTCAGGCGTAACTTAAAATAAGGCGCGACGCTATTTTACCCAGGCCCGCTTTCGAGCGGTGAGAGGGAGCCCCCATGGAACGCGGACTCACAGGCCACTACGAGGACAGCATCGCTGGCGGCGTACGCTGCCAGGCGTTCATCCCCGACCCGTTGCCGCCACGGCCGGCGCTGGCGCTGGACGGCAAGCTGCAGGGGCGCATCAATCAGGCGATGCTGGCGCTGGGCCGTCTCGACGCCATCAGCACCCTGCTGCCCGACGCCTCACTCTTCCTCTACAGCTATGTACGCAAGGAAGCCGTCATGTCATCGCAGATCGAGGGCACCCAGTCCTCGCTCAGCGACCTGATGCTCTACGAGATGGAGGGCATGCCGGGCGTACCCATGGACGATGTGCAGGAAGTCTCCTGCTACGTGAATGCGCTGATGCTGGGCGTGCAGCGCATCCGCGAGGGCTTCCCCATCAGCCATCGCGTGGCGATGGAAATGCACACGACGCTGATGACGTCCGGGCGTGGCATCAACCGTGGACCGGGGGAGTTTCGCAGCAACCAGGTGTGGCTCGGGGGGCACCGCCCCGATGAAGCGGTCTTCGTGCCGCCGCCGCCCCATCGGCTGGCCGAGTGCTGGGCGGCGCTGGAGCGCTTCATCAATGACATGCCCGAGGCCACCGACCCACTGATCAAGGCCGCCCTGACCCACGTGCAGTTCGAGACCATCCACCCCTTCATGGATGGTAACGGGCGCCTGGGCCGTCTGCTGATTCCGCTGATCCTGGTGGAGGCGGGCATCCTCAGCGAGCCCTTGCTCTACCTGTCGGTGTTCTTCAAGAAGCATCGCCAGGTCTACTACGAACGCCTGCAGCAGGTGCGGGTCACCGGCGACTGGGAGGCCTGGCTGCTGTTCTTCGTGGACGCCGTGGCCGAAACCGCCAATCAGGCAGTTGCAACGGCTCGGCGGCTCAACCAGCTGCGCGAGCAGGACAGGGCACGCCTCGGCGAGCTGGGCCGCCAGGCCGGCTCGGCGGGGCTGCTGCTCGACGCGCTCTTCCAGCAGCCCATCGCCAATGTCGCCCACCTGAGTGAACGCACCGGGCTGACGCCGGCCACCGTCGGGCGTGTGCTGACCCCTCTCGAAGACACCCTCGGCATCGTCCGTGAGCTGACCGGCCAGAAACGCAATCGGATCTTCGCCTACCGGGCCTATATCGACATACTCAATCAGGACCCCTCATGACCCAGAACGACATCGTCCAGAAGCTGTGGAACCTCTGCGACGTGCTGCGCGACGACGGCATCAACTACTCCGACTATGTCACCGAGCTGGTGCTGCTGCTGTTCATCAAGATGGAGTACGAGAACACCCAGGCCGGGCTGCTCAACGCCGGCTAAAAATCGGGCGGGGACGTATCCCTTTTCCCTCCGCCACAGACAAGCAGAGACATCACGATGGCATCACTACAGGAAGAGGACTCGCTGTTTTCCGATCGGCAGCTGATCATGCTGGCCGGCGAGGCCGCCTTCGGCCGCGGCATGGCCTATTACCGTGAGGGTATGGTGGTCGACTGGAACAGGAAGGGCACCACCATCACCGCCGATGTGGAGGGCAGCCAGCGCTATCGCGTGGTGCTGAAACTGAGCAAGCGTGGCCTGGATGGTGGCTGCGACTGCCCGGCCTCCGAGGGCATCGATTTCTGCAAGCACTGTGTGGCGACCGCCCTGGCGTACCGGGCGGAGCAGGGCGAACAGATCGACCCGGATGAAGGCGGGGAAAGCGATCGGGTTCGCACCTACCTGGAGCAGTTGGATAAGGCCTCCCTGGTGGAGGCCTTGGTAGATCTGATCGAGGAAGATCCGGTGTTGCATCACCAGTGGTCACTGCGGGCCGATGCGGTGCTCGGCGTGCTCGACCATAAGGCACTGAAAAAGGGTTCTTCGTCACTTCATGTGGATTTGGCCTGATCGGACAAGCGGCCCACGGGGCTGCCAATCAGGTAGATCATCGC
>NZ_JADOTW010000020.1 GCF_015645095.1 Halomonas sp. 328 | reverse complement strand
CCGATGGTAGTGTGGGGTCTCCCCATGCGAGAGTAGGTCATCGTCAGGCACTTATTCAGAAAAGCCCCGATCATCATTAGATGGTCGGGGTTTTTCGTCTGTGGCTAACCAGGATAACGCTAGGGGCCGCTTCGCGGTCCGGCCCCTCGCCGGCTCGGGGCGTTCGACCGCCCTCGTGGCGGTGCCACGAAGGGCCGGGCGGTCTCACCCCCATGCGAGAGTCCCGGAGTGCCGGCCACCGGAGCCCGGCGCCCGGAGCGCCGGCCGGATCATCGTCAGGCACGTATTGAGAGAAAACCCCAGCGTCGAAAGAGGCTGGGGTTTTTTCGTGTGCGCGCCAGTCGGGGAGGGCGGGCCGGAGGCGGCGCTTTCCGCTATGGGCCCCAACCGCTAGAATAGGGGGTTATCGCTCGACCCAGGGTCGGCGCCCCACTTCTTGCCGTAAGGATTCCGCACTGCATGAGCTATCAGGTCTTGGCCCGCAAATGGCGTCCGCGCACCTTCCATGAGCTGGTCGGTCAGGACCATGTGCGCCGCGCACTGGTCAACGCCCTCGATCAGGGGCGCCTGCACCATGCCTATCTGTTCACCGGCACCCGCGGGGTGGGCAAGACGACGCTGGCGCGCATCCTGGCGAAGTGCCTGAATTGTACCGCCAAGGGGGAGGGCGACGAGGCGGTGACCTCGACCCCTTGCGGTGTCTGCGAGGCGTGTCGGGCCATCGACGAGGGGCGTTTCGTCGACCTGATCGAGGTGGATGCGGCCTCGCGCACCAAGGTGGAGGATACCCGGGAGCTGCTCGACAACGTGCAGTATGCGCCCACCCAGGGCCGCTACAAGGTGTACCTCATCGATGAGGTACACATGCTCTCCACCCACAGCTTCAATGCGCTGCTCAAGACCCTGGAAGAGCCGCCGCCCCATGTGAAGTTCCTGCTGGCCACCACCGATCCCCAGAAACTGCCGGTGACGGTGCTGTCGCGCTGCCTGCAGTTCACCCTCAAGAACATGCCGCCGGAGCGGGTGGTGGAGCACCTGACCCAGGTGCTGACCGCCGAGCAGGTGGCCTTCGACGAGAGTGCCCTGTGGCTGCTGGGCAAGGCCGCGGATGGCTCCATGCGCGATGCCATGAGCCTCACCGATCAGGCCATCGCCTTCGGCCAGGGCGAGGTGCGTCACGGCGACGTGGCAGCCATGCTGGGCACCCTGGATCATCGCCACGTGCTGGCCCTGCTGGAGGCCCTGGCCGAGGTGGATGCCGCTCGGCTGCTGGCCGAGGTGGCCAGCCTGGCCGAGCAGGGACCCGATTTCGCCGGCGTGCTGGACGATCTGGTCGGCGTGTTGCACCGCCTGGCGGTAGCGCAGATGGTGCCGGGAGGCGTCAGCAACGCCCATGGCGATCGCGATGCCCTGCTGGCCCTGGCGGCGCGCTTTACCGCCGAGGATATCCAGCTCTACTACCAGATCGGGCTCCAGGGACGCGCCGATATGGGCCAGGCCCCGGATCCCCGAGGGGCCCTGGAGATGACCCTGCTGCGGATGTTGGCCTTCCGTCCCCAGGGGGTGCCGAAGCCGGCCCAGACGCCACTGCCGCTGCGTGCCGAGCCGGCAATGAATCCGAGCGGGCCGGTGGCAGGAGAGGAGCCGTCACCGGCCCCGGCCGATCGAGCCCCGGATGGTGGCAGCGAGGCGGCGCAGCCGGCTCAGCCCCCCGAGCCGACCGCCCAGATGCCGGAGGTCGAGTCCCGGTCGGCCAGTGAGCCCCCCCAGGCGGTCGCCACGGCACCCGTTCCTGACGCGGCTCCCGCGCCCACCTCGGCGGCGGTAGAGCCGCCGCCCTGGGAGCCTTATCCCGAGACAGCGGCCGACATGCCGCCCGAGACGGTGTCGCCGTCTCCCGAGGCCCCGGCCACGCCCGACAGGGCGGTGGTCGAGGCACCGGCCGACGCCAGCCTGGAACCGCCCGCCGCCGAGCCGGCGGCCCCGGCGACAGCGCCAAGCGAGCCGTCGCTGCCCGAGTCGTCCCCCGTCGCCTCCGCCACGGCGCCGCTGGCGGCGGATGGCCAGCTCGATCACGCCCAGTGGCTGGAGCGCTTCGAGAGCCTGGGGCTGGGCGGGCTGACCCGCAACCTGGCGGCCCACTGCGTGGTGGAGGCCGACGATGGTCAGACGTTGCAGCTGCGCCTCGACCCCTCCCAGTCGGCGATGAATGCCGAGGTGCACCATCAGCGTATCCAGGCGGCGCTGGCCGCCCAGGATATCTCGCGCCGCCTGGTGGTCGAAGTCGCAGAGCTGCCGGCGGGAATCGAGACGCCCCAGGCGCGAGCCCAGCGGCTGGCCGCCGAGCGTCATGCCGAGGCGGTAGCGGCCCTCAAGGCCGACCCTCAGGTACAGCAGCTGGAAGAGACCTTCGGTGCGCGGCTCCAGGAGAGCAGCGTGACCCCTGAGACACCGGCCTCCTGAGCCGGTGGACCGATACTTTCCCACGACGAGATAGAGGAACGCCATCATGATGAAAGGTGGAATGGGTAACCTGATGAAGCAGGCCCAGGAGATGCAGGAGAAGATGCAGCGGGCCCAGGAAGAGGCGGCCAAGGCCGAGGTGACCGGTGAGGCCGGCGCCGGCATGATCAAGGTGACCATGAACGGTCGCCACGACGTCAGCCGGGTGGATATCGACCCCAGCGTGATGGAGGAGGACAAGGAGCTCCTCGAGGACCTGCTGGCCGCGGCGGTCAACGATGCCGTGCGCAAGGTGGAGGAGAACTCCCGCTCGCGGATGGAAGAGATTACCTCCGGGCTGAACCTGCCCCCCGGCTTCAAGATGCCGTTCTAATGAGCTTCTCGCCCCTGGTCGAGCGACTGATGGAGTCGCTGCGGGTGCTGCCCGGCGTCGGGCCCAAGACCGCCCAGCGCATGGCGTTGCACCTGCTCGAACGTGATCGCGAGGGCGGGCGTCGGCTCACCGGCGTGCTCGGCGAGGCGCTGGAGGCGGTGGGCTACTGCCGTCGCTGCCGTACCCTCACCGAGGAGGAGGTGTGCACCCTGTGTCGCAGTACGCGCCGCGACGAGCGGGTGCTGTGTGTGGTGGAATCGCCGGCGGATATGCTGGCCATCGAGGAGGCCGGGGGGTACCAGGGACAGTATTTCGTGCTGCATGGCCACCTCTCGCCCCTGGATGGCATCGGCCCCGAGGATATCGGCCTCGATCGCCTCGAGGCGCGCCTCGCCGAGGAGCCCATCGAGGAGCTGATCCTGGCCACCAACCCCACCGTCGAGGGCGAAGCCACCGCCCACTACATCGCCAGCCAGCTGCAGGGGCGCCCGATTCGCCTGTCGCGGCTGGCCTACGGCGTGCCCATGGGTGGTGAGCTGGAATACGTGGATGGCGGCACCCTGAGCCGCGCCTTCCTGGGCCGCCAGCCCTTCGCCGGCGACTAGCGCCGGCCCCTTCAAGTTTGGAAACCAAGATGTCCCCTGACCCCGAGATTCGCTGGATCGATACCCCCGAGGCCCTGGATGCCGCCTGCGCCGACCTGGCCCGGGCCGACACCCTGGCGTTGGACACCGAGTTCTTCCGCGAGTCGAGCTTCTACCCGGTGCCGGCCCTGGTGCAGCTCTATGCCGGCGGCGCGGTCTATCTGATCGACCCCCAGGCCGTGGCCGCCACCCCGGCGCTCAAGCGGCTGCTCGGCGAGGGGCCGGTCAAGCTCTTGCATGCCAGCAGCGAGGACCTGGAGGTGCTGGCCACCTGGGCCGAGGTACTGGTCTCGCCCCTGGTGGATACCCAGGTCGCCCAGGGGCTGCTGGGAGAGGACCCCGCCATGGGCTACCAGCGCCTGGTGGCGCACTGGCTCGACGAGAGCCTGCCCAAGGACGAGACCCGCTCCGACTGGCTGGCGCGGCCCCTCTCCGAGACCCAGCTCAGCTATGCCGCCCTGGATGTGGTCTACCTGCTCGAAGTGTGGCAACGCCAGCAGGCCGCCCTGGAGGCCGCCGGCCGCCTGGACTGGCTGCGTGCGGAGTGCGATACCCTGCTGGCCCAGGCCGGACGCAATGGCGATAACGATGCCCAGTGGTACCTGCGTCAGCGCCAGCTGTGGAAACTCACGCCGCGCCAGATCGACGCCTACCGCCGCCTGACCATCTGGCGGGAGGGCGAGGCGCGGAATCGCAACCTGCCCCGGGGCTGGCTGGTCAACGACAAGTTGCTCTTCGCCATCGCCGAGCGGATGCCGGAGAACCGTTATGAACTGGCCCAGGTGGAAGGGCTCAAGCCGGCCCAGATCAAGCGCGACGGCGACCAGCTGCTGGCCCTGGTCAAGGCGGCCAAGCACTGTGACGAGGCCGAACTGCCCGCGGCCCTGCCGGTGCCCACCAGCCCGGCCTTCAAGAAGCGCCTCAAGGCCCTCAAGCGGGTGGTCAATGCGGAGGCCGAGGCCCTGGGCGTGGCGCCGGAGCTGCTGTTGCGGCGCCGTGACCTGGAGGCCCTGGTCACCGCTCACCTGAACGGTGGCACGTTGCCGCTGCCCGGTGGCTGGCGGGGCGAGCGCCTCGCCGCCGACCTGACCCATGCCCTCGACGAGGTAGTCACCCCATGACCGATGACAAGATCCTGTGCGAGATCTACAAGAGCCCGCGCCGTGACGAGATGTACCTCTATGTGGACAAGCGCCGTGGCCTGGCCGAGGTGCCCGAGGCGCTGCTCGAGCGTTTCGGCAAGCCCCAACCGGCCCTGACGCTGATCCTCACCGAGGAGAAGCCCCTGGCCCGCGCCAAGGCCGCCGACGTAATGGCGGCCATCCGCGACAAGGGCTACTACTTCCAGCTGCCGCCGGCCCGGGAAGAGTACATGCTCGACCTCTACCGGGCCCCCACCGAGGCCCGCTACTGAGCGGCGACGAGACGACCATGCGTGAACGTTTCTGGGAGCGCTATCCCCTGCACGAGCTCACCACCGAGGAGTGGGAGGCGCTCTGCGACGGCTGCGGCCAGTGCTGCCTGCTCAAGCTGGAGGATGCCGAGACCGGCCAGGTGGCGGTGCTCAACGTGGCCTGTGAGCTGCTGGATATCCCCAGCTGTCGTTGTGGCGACTACGCTAACCGCTTCGCCCGGGTGCCGGGGTGTACCCAGCTCACCCTGGAGCGGGTCGAGCAGTTCCGCTGGCTGCCCCACTCCTGCGCCTACCGGCGCCTCTACGAGGGGCGCAAGCTGGCCGCCTGGCACCCCCTCAATGCCGGCGACGACCGGCGCCTGCGCCGCAAGGGCATCGATGTGTCGAGCTTCGCGGTCTCCCAGCGCGAGGTTCCCGAGGAGTACCTCGAGGACCATATCATCGCCGTCCTGCCCATCGACGATTAGGCTTCTGCCAGTCCCAGCGCCCAGAGGATAAAGGCGTCCTGGCGGGCGTTATCCCGCCACGCCTTGAAGCGTCCCGAGGCGCCGCCATGCCCGGCGCTCAGGTCGCAGCGCAAGAGGATCGGCCGCGGCCCCCGGGTCGGCGTCTCGCCCCGGGCCAGGGCCTGCTCGGTCAGGCGCGCATAGAGCTTGGCCGGCTCCCAGTAGGGGACCCGGGTGTCATGCCAGCTGCCCTGCAGGAAGAGCGCCGGGTAGGGGCGATCCTCCAGGTTGTCCAGGGGCGAGTAGTCGCGGATGCGTCGCCGGGCGTCCGGCTCGTCCGGATTGCCCCACTCGGTGTATTCGGCGGTGGTCAGCGGCAGGTCCGGGTTCTCCATGGTGCGCAGCACGTCGACGAAGGGCACGTCCAGCACCGCCGCGCAGAAGGCCTCCGGCGCCAGGTTGAGGCTGGCTCCCACCAGCAGGCCGCCGGCGCTGGCGCCATAGGCGGCGATGCGTCCCTCGTCGCTGATGCCCTGACTGACCAGGGCATCCCGGGCCGCCAGGAAGTCGCGGAAGCTGTTCGCCTTGTGCTCCAGCTTGCCGGCCAGGTACCAGGGCTCGCCGCGGTCGCCACCGCCGCGCACATGGGCCACGGCGAAGGCCACGCCCCGGGCCAGCAGCTCCAGGCGCGCCACCGAAAACCAGGGATCCAGCACCTCGCCATAGGCGCCGTAACCGTAGAGCAGGGTGGGCAGCGGCCCCTGGCCCAGTCGGTCGGCCCGGGCCACCACCGAGACCGGGATGCGCTCGCCGTCGTGACCTTCGGCCCACAGGCGCCGGCAGGCGAGCTGCTCGGGGCGCAGGTCGCCATGGATGGGCTGTTCCTTGAGCAGGCGCCGTTCGCCGCTGTCCAGGTCGTGCTCCAGCCAGCGTACCGGCAGGGTGAAGGACTCCTCTCGCAGGCGCAGCCGGCGACTGTCGAAGTGGGGCATGTCGCCCAGCATCAGGCTGCAGGGGGCTTCCTTCAGGGGCAGGTAACGATCGCGATGAATGCCGTCATCGGCGTCCAGCTCGAGGACCCGCAGCCGCACCTGGGCCTGGTCATGGTCTCGTTCGGTGATCACCAGTCCCCAGTCGAAGGCATCCGCCCCCTCCAGGGTGTGGTCGTCCCGATGGGCCACCAGGGGCATCCAGGCCGGGGGCGACTCCCCGAGGGCCTCTGCCTCGGCGACGGTGTCCAGCCGGAAGTGGGTCGCCTGGCGGTTATGCAGTACATAGAAGGTCCCCGGGCGGTGCTCCAGGGCATACTCCACGCCGCTCTCCCGGGGGCGGAAGCAGCGCGGCGGCGTGGCGGGGGCGGCCGCCGGAATCAGGTGGCACTCGCTGGTGTCCTTGGAGGCGCTCTCCAGCACCAGCCAGGCCCGGGAGCGGGTCTTGCCCAGCCCCAGCCAGAACTCCGGGTCCTCCTCCCGCAGCACCAGGGCCTCCTCGGCGATGGCCGGCGTCGCGTCGGCGAGATCGAGGCGCAGCCGCCAGATGCTGTCCGGACGCTGGGTGGCGTCGTAGCGGGTAAACAGCAGGGTCCGGCCATCCTCGGCCCAGCTCAGTTCGGGGCCGATCTCCTCCAGCAGGGCCCTGGGCTCGCCCTCCGGCAGCCGCTGGAGGTAGAGGGTGAAACGTTCGTCGCCGCTGGTGTCCTCGCTCCAGGCCAGCCAGGTTTCGTCCGGGGAGAGGGCCATATCGCCCAGTTCCAGGAAGTCGTGGGGCGCGGCGCGGGCCTCCAGGTCGAGGAAGCAGGCCTTGGCCTCGGGCTCGCCATTGGGGTGGCGCCACCAGCGCGGGTAGTCCGCCTCGGCGCCGGTCTCGCTCCAGTAGGTGAAGTGATCCAGGGGCGTGGCCAGGCCGGTCACCGCCAGCTCGCGGCGTGCCAGGTGCCCCCGGTAGAGCGACTCCACCAGCGGCTCCAGGGGGGTGAACCAGGCCGCACACTGGGCATTGGTGGCCTCCAGGAAGGCCCGGACCTCGGGCGCCTCGCGCTCCTCGAGCCAGTGCCAGTGGGGATCCTCGGAACGCCGGAAGCGGACGACGGGGGGCGCGGGCGGCTGTGCTTTCATAGGTCGCGGTGTACCATAGTCGCTGATCACCAAAGATGGCGTGCCACAGGGGCACGCCCCGGGAGAGAGTAGATGTTGATTTCCGACTCGATGCCACTGTTGTGGCTGGTCTATGTTCTATTGTCGCTGGTGGTGCTGGTGACTGGCTACCTGGGAATTCGCTTTTTGCCGCGGTTGCCGCGACTGGTGATCACCGCCGTGGTGGCCGGGGTCATCTGGATGCCGGCGCGCTTCAGCCTGCCGTTGCTGGAGGAGGAGCTTCACACCGGGGTGGCGCCGGCCATCATGGTGGCGGCCATCGCCTTCCTGCAGGGCGAGGGCGGTGCCTTTCGCAGCGCCCTGCTGATGCTCGCCATGGGCGTGATCCTGGGGATCGCCGTCGGGGCCGTGCTGTGGCACCTGGGGCGTCGCGAGGCGATCGCCGACGAGGCGCCCGAGCAGCCCGCCGAGTCGGCGGCGCCCCGGCGCCAGGAGCCGAAGATCGGCTGAATCGAACCAAGGAGACGGGATGCGTGGGATCTGGGTGGTGGGTGTGGCGGCACTCTGCTGGTCCCTGGGACTGGCTGCCCAGGCGCCGGAACCGGTGCCGGAGCGGGAGTCCCGGGAGGATGTGCGGGTGCTGTTCGACGTCTCCGGCAGCATGCGCCATAACGATCCCGAGCGGCTCAGCGCCAGTGCCCTGACGCTGCTGGCGGCCCTGCTGCCCGCCGGCTCCCGGGCCGGACTCTGGCTGTTCGGCGAAACCGTCAGCGAGGCCCTGCCGGTGGCCGAGGTGGATGCCGACTGGCGGGAGCGGGCCCTGGCGCTGCGCCCGCGCCTGGTGGAGTACGAGCAGTACACCGATATCGAGGCGGCGGTGCGGGATGCCGCCGAAGCCTCGGCCAATGGCCCTCGCCAACTGGTGCTGTTCACCGATGGCATGGTCGACCTGCCGGCCCCGGCGGGGGGCGGCAAGGCCGAGCGGGATGCCGCCTCGCGGCAGCGGCTGCTGGACGAGCTGGCCCCCGCCCTGGCCGAGGAGGGCGTCACCCTGCACGCCATCGCCTTCTCCGCCGAGGCCGATCTGGCCCTGGCCGAGCGCCTGGCCCAGGTGGGTGGCGGCCTGGCGGCCCAGGTCGAGAGTGCCGATGGCCTGCTGCAGGCCTTCCTCGATATCCTCGAGCGCCTCTTCCCGGTGGATCAGCTGCCCCTGGAGGCGGGGCGTTTCCTGGTGGACGACGGCGTCGCAGGGATCTCGGCGCTGCTGCTGCGCGAGCCCGGCGAGGAGCTGGTGATCGTCGACCCCGAGGGGGGCCGTCATGACGCCGAGGCGCCGGGGCAGGGACTGGAGTGGCTGAGTGAATCCCACTTCGACCTGGTGCGTATCGACGATCCCCTCCCCGGCGAATGGCGGATCGAGGGCGCGCTGGGAGACGCCAGCCGGTTGCACCTGGACGCCGACCCGGTGCTGCGCCACGGGGCCCTGCCGGCGACCCTCTATACCGGCTTCCCCCTGCCCCTGGAGGCCTGGCTGGTCAGCCAGGGGCAGCGGCTTTCCGCCGAGGAGAGCGCGACCTGGCGTGTGCGGGCTCGCCTGCAGGGACTCGGCGGCGAGGCCCTGGCGGCCACCGAGCTGGGCCCGGAAGGCACGGCCTTCGTCGGCCGTTTGCCCGGGGCGGAACTGGCCGGCAATGCCCGGCTGGTGCTGGAGGCCAGCCGCGACGGCGTGCGCCGTCAGCGGCTCCAGGCGGTGAACGTCCTGCCCGCCATCGAGGCTCGGGACGCGGGGGAGCGGGTCGAGCTCGCCGCCCGCCATCCCGATCTCGACCACGCCAATACCCGCATCGAGGCCTTCCTGCTGGGCGAGGCCCTGGCCGTCGAGACCGGTGAGCCAGGGCAGTGGCGGATCCCGCTGCCGCCCCTGGAGGGCGATGCCGCCGTGCCGCTGCTGATGCGCGCCGAGATCGACTGGCGGGGCGAGACCCTGCGCCTGGACCTGCCACGGTTGCTGCTCAATCCGGACGCGCGCCTGGCCCTGGAGGCGTTCGAGCCCTCCGAGAGCCTGGCCGGCGAGGCCCTGGAAGGGGCCACGGAGCCCCGGGAGACGGGGCCCGCGCCGCGCACCACCGCCGAACGCATCGAGACGCAGCTGCGCGAGCTGCCCCGGGCCGTGGAGCAGGGCTGGCGACGTTACCATGACGACCCGCGTCTCTGGGGTGGCCTGGTCGCCCTGTTGTTCCTGTTGGTGATCATCGTGGCCATGAGCGGCGCCCGCCGCCGGGCCCGTCGGCGGCCGAGGGAGGAGCCCCATGTGTGAGTTGCTGGGCATGAGTGCCAATGTGCCCACCGATATCTGTTTCAGCTTCACCGGCTTCCTGCATCGGGGCGGGGGGACCGGCCCCCATCGCGATGGCTGGGGCATCGCCTTCTACGAGGCCGGAGGCTATCGGGATTTCCGCGACCCCCGCCCCTCGGTGGCCTCGCCCATCGCCCGGTTGATCTGCGACTACCCGATCAAGTCGCATATCGTGATCAGCCATATTCGCCAGGCCAATGTGGGGCAGATCTGCCTGGCCAATACCCACCCCTTCACCCGGGAGCTCTGGGGCCGTCAGTGGTGCTATGCCCATAATGGCCAGCTGGCCGACTGGCAGGCCCTGCCGTTGAGCTTCTACCGTCCGGTGGGAGGCACCGACAGCGAACACGCCTTCTGCTTCCTGCTCGGCGAGCTGCGCCGTCGCTTCCCGGAGCCTCCCGAGGAGCCCCGGGCCATGTGGCAGGCGCTCCACGCGCTCTGCGAGCGGCTGCGCGGTCTCGGCGTCTTCAACCTGCTGCTCGCCGATGGCCACTACCTCTACGCCTACTGCTCCACCAAGCTGGCCCACATCACCCGCCGCGCCCCCTTCGGCGAGGCGACCCTGTCGGACGCGGAGCTGTGCGTCGATTTCGTCGAACACACCACCCCCGATGATGTGGTCTCGGTGCTGGCCACCGAGCCCCTGACCCATAACGAGGCCTGGGTGCGCATGGCGCCCGGCGAGCTGCTGGTCTGGCGGGATGGCGAGATCCAGGCGCGCTTCATGAGCGATGGCGAGAGCTGAGTCACTTGCGAAATGGCCGATAAACCATAGTCTTGAGGGAGAAGGGACGAAAGGGGCGACGGTATCGAGCATTGAGGCTAACGACAGTTTCAATCGATCGTTTTACATCTCCGTCGGCCCTGTTATAAGGTAGGTCGGTGCCAATAACAAGCGTCGGCCCATGAGTCGACCGCCAACCTGGAGATACGCCATGAGTGAGACCGCCCCCATCCTGAGCGGCCCGGAGCTGCAAGGCCTCGACGACTACCAGTCGGTGATGGATGTGTTCCGCGCCTCGGTGAAGCGCTTCGCCGACAAGCCGGCCTTCTCCTGCATGGGGCAGGTGCTGACCTATGGCGAGCTCGACAAGCTGTCCCGGGACTTCGCCGCCTGGATCCAGCACGAGACCGACCTCGTGCCGGGGGATCGCATCGCCATCCAGCTGCCCAATGTGCTGCAGTTCCCGGTGGCCCTGTTCGGTGCCATGCGCGCCGGCCTGGTCGTGGTCAATACCAACCCCCTCTACACCGAGCGGGAGATGGCCCACCAGTTCAAGGACTCCGGCGCCAAGGCGATCCTGATCCTGGCCAACATGGCCGACAAGCTGGAGAAGGTCCTCGACCAGACCGAGATCAAGAAGGTGCTGGTCACCGAACTCGGCGACCTGCACGGTTTCCCCAAGCGGTTGCTGATCAATGCGGTGGTCAAGTACGTCAAGAAACTGGTGCCCAAGTACTCCCTGCCCATGGCGATTCCCTTCCGCCAGGCGCTGGCCAAGGGCGCCGGCCAGCAGTCCAAGGATGCGGACCAGAACCTGGATGACCTGGCGGTGCTGCAGTACACCGGCGGCACCACCGGGCGCGCCAAGGGCGCCATGCTCACCCATCGCAACCTGGTGGCCAATATGCTTCAGGCCCGGGCCGCCATCGGTGCCGGCCTCGGCGAAGGGTGCGAGACGGTGATCGCGCCGCTGCCCGTCTACCATATCTACACCTTCACGGTGAACTGCCTCTTTTTGGTGGAGACCGGCAACCACTCGGTGCTGATCCCCAACCCCCGCGACCTGGACGGCTTTATCAAGTCCCTCAAGGGGATGCCCTTCACCGCCTTTATCGGCCTCAATACCCTCTTCAATGCCCTGTGCAACCGGGACGACTTCAAGGCCCTGGACTTCTCCAAGCTCAAGCTGACCATCTCCGGCGGCATGGCCCTGACCCATGCCGCCGCCGAGCGCTGGGAGCAGGTCACCGGCTGCCCGGTGGCGGAGGGCTACGGCATGACCGAGACCTCGCCCATCGTCACCTTCAACCCGGTGGACGCCATCCAGCTCGGCACCATCGGCAAGCCGGTGGCCGGCACCCGGGTCAAGGTGGTGGACGCCGATGGCCAGGCGCTGCCCTTCGGCGAGGCGGGCGAGCTCTGCGTCCAGGGGCCCCAGGTGATGAAGGGCTACTGGAACATGCCCGAGGAGACCGCCGAAACGCTGAGCGAGGAGGGCTGGATCGGCACCGGCGATATCGCCGTGCTCCAGGAGGATGGTTACGTGAAGATCGTCGACCGCAAGAAGGACATGATCGTGGTCTCCGGTTTCAACGTCTATCCCAACGAGGTGGAGGACGTGGTGGCCCATCATCCGGATATCGTCGAGGCGGCCGCGGTGGGGGTGCCCGACGACAACACCGGTGAAGCGGTCAAGCTGTTCGTGGTCAGCAAGAATCCCGACCTGGACGCCGAGACCCTGCGTGCCTGGTGCAAGCAGGAACTCACCGGCTACAAGGTGCCCAAGACGGTGGAATTCCGAGACGAGCTGCCCAAGACCCCGGTGGGCAAGGTGCTGCGCCGTGAGCTGCGCGATGGCGACAAGAGTGCCGCCTGACCGAGCCCGGTTAGGCGCCGCCGCCCGGTGGCGCTACAATGACGGCCCGCCCCGGCTTTCCGGGGCGGGCCGTCTCGATAGCTCACCGCCGATGAGGACGCCTTGAGTACCACCACCTCCCGACCCACCGCCGACCTGGCCCGGCTGGACGCCCTCGGCGCCCGGCTCGACCACTGCCTGCTTCGCGACCTTCCCGAACTGCGCCGTCGCCTCGCCGGGCTGCGCCGCCGTGCCCGGGAGGGCAAGCCCATCGACCGGGGCCTGGATGGCCTGGAGCAGCGCCTGAGCGCCTCCGAGGCACGCCTGGCCGAGCGCCGCGGGCGGGCGGTGCGCCTCGATTACCCCGCCGAGCTGCCGGTGGTGGAGCATCGTCAGTCGATCCTCGAGGCGCTGCGCGACCACCAGGTGGTGGTGGTGGCCGGCGAGACCGGCTCCGGCAAGACCACCCAGCTGCCCAAGCTGTGCCTGGAACTGGGCCTGGGGCGGCGCGGCCTGATCGGCCACACCCAGCCGCGGCGCCTGGCGGCCCGCTCGGTGGCCACCCGGCTGGCCGAGGAGCTGGCCACGCCCCTGGGCGAGCAGGTCGGCTACCAGGTGCGCTTCACCGACCAGACCAGCGATGCCACCCTGATCAAGCTGATGACCGACGGCATCCTGCTGGCGGAGACCCAGCACGACCCGGACCTCTCCCGCTACGAGGCGATCATCATCGACGAGGCCCACGAGCGCAGCCTCAATATCGACTTCCTGCTCGGCTACCTGAAGCGCCTCACCCGGCGTCGCCCCGACCTCAAGATCATCATCACCTCGGCGACCATCGACGTGGAGCGCTTCTCTCGCCACTTCGCCCTGCCGGGCGACGCGGGCGAGCCGCGCCCGGCCCCGGTGGTGGAGGTTTCCGGGCGCACCTACCCGGTGGAGGTGCGCTATCGCCCCCTGGTGCGTGACGCCGAGGACGAGGCCGACCGCACCCTCCAGGAGGGGATCCTCCATGCGGTGGAGGAGATCGAGGCCATCGAGCGGGAGAAGGGCTGGCGCCACGGTCCCCGGGACGTGCTGATCTTCCTGCCCGGCGAGCGCGAGATCCGCGAGGCCGCCGACACCCTGCGCCGCGCCCAGCTGCGCGACACCGAGGTGCTGCCCCTCTATGCACGGCTCTCCAATGCCGAGCAGAACCGGGTCTTCCAGCCCCACCGCGGGCGGCGCATCGTGCTCTCCACCAATGTCGCCGAGACCTCGCTGACCGTGCCGGGCATCCGCTACGTGATCGACCCGGGCCTGGTGCGCATCAGCCGCTACAGCTACCGGGCCAAGGTGCAGCGCCTGCCCATCGAGCCGATCAGCCAGGCCAGTGCCGACCAGCGCAAGGGGCGCTGCGGGCGGGTCGCCGAGGGGGTCTGCATTCGCCTCTACGACGAGGAGGACTTCCTCGGCCGGCCGGCCTTTACCGAACCGGAGATCCAGCGCACCAACCTGGCCTCGGTGATCCTCTCCATGCTGGCGCTGAAGCTCGGCGAGATCGAGGCCTTCCCCTTCGTCGACGCCCCGGACCCACGCTTCATCAAGGACGGCTTCCGGCTGCTCTTCGAGCTGGGCGCGGTGGACGAGCGCCAGGGCCTCACCGCCCTGGGGCGGCGCCTGGCGCGGCTGCCCATCGATCCGCGCCTGGCGCGCATGGTGCTGGCCGGGGCCGAGGGAGGCGGCCTGCGCGAGGTGCTGATCGTGGTCTCGGCGCTGGCGGTGCAGGATCCCCGGGAGCGCCCGGCGGAGAAACGCCAGGCCGCCGACCAGGCCCATCGTCGCTGGGACGATCCGGACTCCGACTTCGTCGCCTGGCTCAATCTCTGGGAGGGCTTCGAGGCCGCCCGGGAGGAGCTCTCCGGCAACCAGCTGCGGCGCTGGTGTCGCGATCACTTCCTCAACTACCTGCGCCTGCGCGAGTGGCACGACACCTTCCGCCAGCTGCGCCAGCTGCTGCGCGACATGGAGATCACGGTGCCGCCGGCCCAGCCCTGGCCCAAGACCGGCGAGGGCGAGGCGGCGGTCAGCCAGCGCCGCGCCCAGGCCCAGCGCCTGCACCAGGCGCTGCTCACCGGGCTGCTCTCCAACCTCGGCCAGCTCACCGAGAATCGCGAGTACCTGGGGGCGCGCAACCGCAAGTTCATGATTCACCCCGGCTCCGGCCTGGCCAAGAAGTCGCCCAAGTGGGTGATGGCCGCCGAGCTGGTGGAGACCTCGCGGCTCTTCGCCCGCCAGGCGGCGCGCATCGAGCCCCAGTGGATCGAGCCGCTGGCCGGGCACCTGGTCAAGCGCAGCTACAGCGAGCCCCACTGGGAGATGAAGCGCGCCCAGGTGGTGGCCTTCGAGCAGGTCACCCTGTTCGGCCTGCCCATCGTCAACCGGCGCAAGGTGCACTATGGCCCTATCGCGCCCAGGGAGGCCCGGGAGCTGTTTATCCGCCGCGCCCTGGTGGAGGGCGAGTTCAAGACCCGCGGCGACTTCTTCGCCCATAACCGCGCCCTGATCGAGGAGGTGGAGGAGCTCGAGGACCGCGCCCGGAGGCGCGATATCCTGGTCGACGAGGAGGCGCTGTTCGCCTTCTACGACGCTCGCCTGCCCGAGGAGATCGTCAACGGCAAGGGCTTCGAGCACTGGCGCCGGCAGGCCGAGGCCGAAGACCCCGAAGTCCTCAAGTTCGACAAGGCGGCGCTGATGGCCCGGGAAGCGGAGGAGGTCACCGCCGCCCAGTACCCGGACCAGCTGAGCCTGAACGGCGTCAGCTACCCGCTGAGCTACCACTTCCAGCCCGGGGCGGAGGACGATGGCGTGACCCTGACGGTGCCGGCGGCCATGCTCGGGCAGCTGCCGGCGGCGCGCCTCGACTGGCTGGTGCCGGGGCTGTTGCGGGAGAAGTGCATCGGCCTGCTCAAGGGGTTGCCCAAGGCGATCCGCCGCCAGGTGGTGCCGATCCCCGACTGGGTGGATGCGGCCCTGGAGCGCCTGGTGCCGGACGATACCCCCCTGACCGCGGCCCTCGGCGAGTTCCTGCGGGTCAAGACCGGCCTGCGCCTGGGCCCCGACGACTGGAACGAGGCGCAGCTCGAGCCCCACCTGCGCATGAACCTGCGGGTGGTCGACCATGAGGGTCGCGAACTGGGCCAGGGGCGCGACCTGGAGGCCCTCAAGGCGCGCTTCAGCGAGGCCGCCAGTGCCGGGGCCCGGGCCCTGGCCGAGGCGGTGCAGGGCGCCGCCGCCACCCGCGTCGAAGCGTTGCCCGAGGAGGCCCTGCCCGAGTCCCGGGTCACCACCCAGGCGGGCATCCGGGTCGAGGCCTACCCGGCCCTGGCGGAGGCGGACGACGGCCTGGCGGTGGAACTCTTCGAGCACCCGGACAAGGCCCGGGAGGCGCATCGCCACGGCATCAAGCGCCTGGCCATGCGCGAACTGCCGGACCAGGTCAAGGCACTGGGCAAGCTGCCCGGCGTCGACAAGTGCGCCCTGCTGTTCGCCAAGGTGGGCAGCAAGCGTCAACTGGTGGATGACCTGGTGGCGGCGGTCTTCCTGGAGGTGATGGCCGAGGAGCCGCTGCCGCGCTCCCGGGCAGAATTCGCCGCGCGCCTCGAGGCCGGGGCCGCCGAACTGCTGCCCCGGGGCGAGGCCAAGGTGGCGCTGCTGGCGCGGGCCCTGAGCGGCCATCTGGCGGTGACCAAGGCGTTGAAAGGCAACCTCAGTTTCGCCCTGGCCCTGGTATACAGTGACATCAAGGCCCAGATGCAACGCCTGGTTCATCCCGGCTTTATCGCCGCGGCGGGGCCCTGGCTGGAGCACTACCCGCGCTACATGGAGGCCGCCGCCCTTCGCCTGGAGAAGGCGCCCCGGGAGCGCATGCGCGACCAGATGCTGATGCAGGAAGTGCACGGTTTCGAAACGCGCCTGGCGGAACGCCTCGAGGCGAGCCGCCGCGCCGGACGCGAGGATCCCCGCCTGGTGGAATTCGGCTGGTGGATCGAGGAGTTGCGCGTGTCGCTGTTCGCCCAGCAGCTCGGCACCCTGATGCCGGTCTCCGCCAAGCGGCTGGAGAAACGCTGGGCGGAACTGATCGAACACGGCTGATTGACGATGGCCGGGGGCCTTGGGCGCCCGGCACAGGAGAGCAAGATGACGACAGCGGTAATCACCGGCTCGGGCCTCTTTACCCCGGCCCATGCCATCGATAACGACGCCCTGGTGGCGGCCTTCAATGCCTGGGTGGACGCGGAAAACGCCCGCCATGCCGAGGCCATCGCCGCCGGGGAGCGAGAGCCCCTGGCCCACTCCAGCAGCGACTTTATCGTCAAGGCCTCGGGCATCCACAGCCGTTATGTGCTGGATGCCGAGGGCATTCTCGACCCGGCGCGGATGCGCCCCCGGTTGCCCCAGCGCGGCAACGATGAGTTGTCGATTCAGGCCGAGATGGGCCTGGCCGCGGCCACCCAGGCCCTGGAGCGGGCCGGGGTGGCGGCGAGCGAGATCGAGCTGGTGATCGTCGCCTGTTCCAACCTGGAGCGCCCCTATCCGGCGGTGGCGGTGGAGTTGCAAGCGGCCCTCGGCGCCGGCGGCCACGCCTTCGACATGAACGTGGCCTGCTCCTCGGCCACCTTCGCCCTGGAGCTGGCCAGCAACGCCATCCGCGCCGGCAGCATCCGCCGCGCCCTGGTGGTCAATCCGGAGATCTGCTCGGCGCACCTCAATTTCCGCGACCGGGACAGCCACTTCATCTTCGGCGACGCCTGCACCGCCCTGGTGGTGGAGGCCGACGAGGTAGCCCGCGTGGGCGACGGCTTCGAGATTCTCGGCACCCGGCTGACCACCCGCTTCTCCAATGCCATTCGCAACAATGCCGGTTTCCTCAATCGGGTCACCGACAGCGATCCCCAGGCCCTGGACAAGCTCTTCGTCCAGGAAGGGCGGCGGGTGTTCAAGGAGGTCTGCCCGATGGTGGCGGCCCTGATCACCGATCATCTGGCGAGCCTGGAGCTGGCGGGCGACGACCTGTCGCGCCTCTGGCTGCACCAGGCCAACCGTCATATGAACGACCTGATCGCCCGCAAGGTGCTGGGCCATGATCCCTCCCCGGAGCAGGCCCCGGTGATCCTCGACCGCTACGCCAACACCAGCTCGGCGGGCTCGATCATCGCCTTCCATCGGCATCGGGACGACCTGCCTTCCGGTGCCCTGGGGGTGGTGTGCTCCTTCGGCGCCGGGTACAGTGCCGGCAGCGTAATCTTGCGCAAGGCATAAGCACGGGGTAGGCGTCAAAGGTGAAAGCGATGAATGGCAAGGGATGGCGGGACCTGGGAAGCCGGCTGGGCAAGCTGGCGGTGGTGCTGATGGCGGTGAGCCTGCTGGCCGGCTGCGCCGGGCGGGTGGCGGTGGAGGATCGCCATCCGGACGACCCCTGGGAGGGCTTCAACCGGGGGGTCTATGCCTTCAATGATGGCCTGGACCGCGCCCTCCTGCGTCCCGCCGCGGTGGCCTACGACACCGTGACCCCGGATCCCCTGCAGCGTGGGGTGAGCAACTTCTTCTCCAACCTGGGGGAACTGCGCACCGCCCTCAACAGCCTGCTGCAGGGCAAGCCCGCCAATGCCGGCCTCGCTACCGGACGCTTCGTGATCAATACCACGGTGGGCATCCTGGGCCTGGTGGACGTGGCCACCCAGATGGAGATCACCGCCGACAAGGAAGACTTCGGCCAGACCCTGGGAGTCTGGGGGGTGGGGGAGGGACCCTACCTGGTCTTGCCCTTCTTCGGTCCCAGCACGGTGCGGGATACCGCCGGCCTGCCGGTGGACTGGGTGACCTACCCCACCCACCAGCTCAATGACCGGGACCTGGAGATATTCCTCACCGCCTTGAACCTGGTGGACAAGCGGGCCGGGCTGCTCGACCAGGAGGCCCTGATCCGCGGCGACCGCTACGTCTTTATCCGCGATGCCTACCTGCAACGGCGACGTTTCGAGGTCAGCGATGGCGAGCTGGGGGACGACCCCTTCGCCAGCGACGACTTCGATTTCGACTTCGATGACGATGACTTCGACTTCGGCGATGAGGCCAGCGACGGCGCTGGCGAGGCCGACTAAGGCAGGACGCTTATGGCCAGTCAACGACGCCTGATCGGTGTGCTGGATCGGCCGGGAGAGGATCGCGATGCCCTGGCCGAGGCGATCGCCAAGGGCCCCTTCGCGGTGGCCGCGGCGGAGCGTCTCGAGGACCTGCCCGAAGAGGCCGCCCTGGTGGTGGCCCATGTGCGCGCGGTGCCCAGCCATGCCTGGGCGGCCCTGACCGCGACCCTGCCCACCCTGGTGGTCAGCGAGTCGCGCCTGGACAGCGACCTGCTGGCGGCGGTGGCGGCGGGCACCGTCGACTACATCGTGCGGCCCCTGAAGCACGCCGAGCTGCTGCGGCTGATGATTGCCAAGGTGCTCGAGAACCACGAGCTGGCTCGGGAGCATGCCCGGGATCGTCAGCGCCTGGCGGAGCTCAACGAGAGCCTGGAGACCCATCTGGCGCTGCTGCGCCTGGATCAACAGGCCGGCGGACATATCCAGCGCAAGCTGCTGCCGCCTCGGCCCCTGAGGCTGAATGGGGTCGCCTGCGACTACTGGCTGGCGCCCTCGCTCTACCTGTCCGGGGACTTTCTCGACTTCCAGCGCTTCGATGAGCGCTACAGCGTCTTCTATTTCGCCGATGTCTCCGGTCATGGGGCCTCCTCGGCCTTCGTCACCGTGCTGCTCAAGTACCTGTGCAATCGCTGGCTCACCGAGTGGGATGGCAGCGATCCCGAGGCCTTGCCGGCTCAGTGGCTCGCCGCCCTGAATCGGGAGTTGCTGGATACCGGCATCGGCAAGCACGCTACCCTCTTCGTGGGAGTCATCGACCGGGAGGCCCATCGGCTGTACTATTCGCTGGGGGCCCAGCTGCCGATGCCGCTGCTGGAGGCCCAGGGCGAGGTCCACCCCCTGGAGGGGGAGGGCATGCCCGTGGGGCTCTTCCCCCAGGTGGCTTATCCCAGCCTGGTGTGCGAGCTGCCGGCGAACTTCCGGCTCTGGCTCTGCTCCGATGGGGTATTGGAGTGTCTCAAGGGAGAGACCCTGGCGGTACGGCTCAAGGAACTGGAGCGCCTGGCCCTGGCCTGCGACAGCGTGGCAGGGCTGCGCCGCCGACTGGCCCTGGGCGAGATCGGGGCCGACGATGATGGCCTGGTTCAGGACGCCCCGGGCCACGACGATTTACCCGATGATCTGACCATCATGACCTTGAGCGGTTTCGACCATGATAATGCATGAGGGGCGACTGAAGGCGGCCTTCGAGTCCGGTGTCTTCGTGCTCAAGCTGTGCGGGGACGTGCGACTGACACTCTGCGCCACCCTGGATAACCAGGTGCAGCGCCTGGCCGAGACGCCGGGACTGACCGCGGTAATGATCGACCTGCGCGAGGCCAGCAACGTGGACTCCACGGCGCTGGGCTTCCTGGCCAAGGTGGCCATGGCGGTGAAGGGGCGCCTGGAGCAGCCGCCGACCATCGTCGCCGACCATCCCGATGTCCAGCGAATGCTGGATGTGATGGGCTTTGCCCACTATTTCAACCTGGTCGAGGCGCCGCTCACCGAGCCGGCCCAGCTCGACGACCTGCCGCTGGTGGAGGCGGACGAGGCAGCCATGCAGCAGCGCATCCTCGAGGCTCACCGCATCCTGATGCGCATGAACGAGCACAACCGCGAGCAGTTCCAGCCGTTGGTGGAGTTGCTGGAGTCCCAGCAGCCCCAGGAGCACTAGGCTATGCCTGAAAACTGGCTGCGCTCGGCCATACGGTGTTAAAAACCGGCTCGTGCGCGAGTCCGATCAAAATACTCATTTACATCCCGTAAACTCGTACGCGAGCCCGGTCCGTCTTTTCGCCGATTTTTGCCTTGTCTGGCCTTCGCTCGCCGACTTTTCAGCCAAAGCCTAAGGCTATCAACCAACACAAACGCCCCGGCCATGGCCGGGGCGTTTTGCGTTGGGGTGACACCGCTCCCGTAGGGGGCTTAGCGACGCAGTTCCGCCAGCAGCTCCTCCAGCTTGCGCTGGTCGGCCATGAACTTGCGGATCCCCTCGGCCAGCTTCTCGGTGGCCATGGCATCCTCGTTGAGGGCCCAGCGGAATTCCGCCTCGTCCAGGGGCTCCCCGGCGGAGGTCTCGGCGTCGTCCAGGGGCGCCAGTCGGCGGGGCAGGGGGCCCGAGTCCTCCGCCAACTGCTCGAGCAGCGCCGGCGAGATGGTCAGGCGGTCGCAGCCCGCCAGGGCCTCGATCTCCCCCTGGTTGCGGAAGCTGGCCCCCATGACGACGGTCTTGTAGCCCTGGCCCTTGTAGTGCTCGTAGATGCGTCGCACCGACTGGACTCCCGGGTCCTGGTCGCCGGAGAAGTCGGCGTCCGGCTGCTGGGCCCGGTGCCAGTCGAGGATGCGCCCGACGAAAGGCGAGATCAGGGTGACGCCGGCGTCGGCACAGGCCTGGGCCTGGGCGAAGCTGAACAGCAGGGTGAGGTTGGTATGAATGCCTTCGCGTTCCAGCTGCTGGGCGGCGCAGATCCCCTCCCAGGTCGCGGCCACCTTGATCAGGATGCGCTCGCGGCCCACGCCATGCCGTTCGTAACGGGCGATCAGGGCCCGGGCCCGGTCCAGGGTGGCCTGGGTATCGAAGGAGAGGCGGGCGCTGACCTCGGTGGAGACATAGCCGGGCACCAGGGCGGCGATCTCGCTGCCGATCTCCACCGCCACGGTGTCCAGGGCGTCGTCGATATCGGTGCAGTGGCGGGCGATCTCCGCCAGCCGCGCCCGGCGATCTGCCTGCTGGGCCGCCTGCAGGATCAGCGAGGGGTTGGTGGTGGCATCCTGGGGCTGGAAACGGCGAATCGCCTCCAGGTCACCGGTGTCGGCGACCACGGTGGTCATCGCCTTGAGCTGGGTCAACTTGTCTTGGGCCATGGGGGTGTCCTGTGGGCTCCTGTCTTGTCTAGACACTCTAACAAGCTCCCTCGAGGCTGGGTATGGGGGAAGCGGGCCGACGCGGGATCCTGGCCGGCCTGGTCGGGCTGGCCTCAGGCTGGCGACGCACCTTTGGCTCGGCCAACGTGAAGCCCGAGGCCAGGGTGTCCAGCTCCCGGGCTTCCTGTTCCAGGGTCTGGGCCGCCTCGTTTGCCTGCAGGGCCCTCTCCTGATACTGCCGGGTGACCCCCTCCATCTGGCGCATGGCCTGGTTGAGCTGGACGATGCCGTCATGCTGCTCCCGGGAGGCCTGGGAGATGCCCTCCAGCAGGGTGCTGACCTCGTCGACCGCCGTGACGATGGCGCGCATGCCGTCTCCGGCGCGGGCGGTGAGTTCGGTGCCGCTCTCGATGCGTGACAGGGAGCGCTCGATCAAGCGACGGATATCCTCGGCTGCGGTAGCGCTGCGCGCGGCGAGGGCGCGCACCTCGCCGGCCACTACCGCGAACCCCCGGCCCTGCTCACCGGCCCGGGCCGCTTCCACCGAGGCATTGAGTGCCAGGATATTGGTCTGGAAGGCGATGGCGTCGATCAGGGTGATAATCTCGGCGATACGCCCCGATTCGTCGCGGATGGCCTGCATGGTCGCGACGCACTGAACCACTTGGTCACTGCCTTCCCGGGCCCGCTGACTGGCGCAGGCGCTGAGCGAGGCGGCCTGATTCGCATGCTCGGCATTGTGAGCCACGGTGGCGGTGAGCTGGTCGAGGCCGGCGGCGGTCTGCTCCAGGGCGCTGGCCTGTTGCTGGGTGTGGCCGGCCAGGGCGCGATTGCCGAGGCTGGCCTGCTGGGCATGGGTCAGGACCCGCTCGCCCCCCGTGCGCACGCCGACCGCCATGTCGGCCAGGGCCGCCTGCATGCGGGCGAGTTCGGCGAACAGCTGGCCAATCTCGTGGCGGCCCCGGGAGGCGATAGGGCGGGAGAGATCCCCCGCCGAGATATGCTGGAAATGGGCGATGACCTCCCGCAGGGGGCCGAGCACCCGGCGCTGGCCGAAGACGGCGACGCCGGCCAGGAGCAGGGCCGCTAGGCCCAGGCCGAGGGTCAGTCCCAGGGTGGCCAGGCGGGCCTGGGCATCGGCGCGGCGCATCAGGTCGGCGACGCGGCGGTCGGCATCCTCATGGAAGCGGTGGGCCTCGGCGTGAAGGGCATGGCTCGCCGCCATGGCCTCATGGGTCAGCGCACGGTAGGCTGCCCGATCGCCACGCAGGATGGCGTCCCGCTGCGCCCGCATGGCCTCGTCCAGTTGCTCATAGTGGGCCGCCAGTTGCTGGCGGATGTCCGCCTGAGCGGCATCGTAGGGAGCGGCCATGAACTGGGCCTGGGCGGCGGCCATGATCGCCAGCTCACGCTCGATCGCTTCGAGGGCGGCCTCGGGGTCGCCGAGGGAGGGGCGCAGCTGGCGCTCCAGGGCGCGATCCATCCGGGTCAGGCCCTCGAGGGCGGCGACCTGCAGGCGGCTCAGGGAGGAGGCCTGCTGCACATTGACGCGCTCCAGCTCGATCAGCTGGGTGCGGCTCTGCTGGGTGACCTGCAGGGCGAAGAGGGTCAGGGCCCCCACCAGCAGGGCAATCGACAGCAGTAGCAGGCGGGCGAGGTGGCGAAGGGAAAGGCGATCGAGCAGCGTCAAGGCGGCACTCCAGGGGGGATCGGAAAACGGAGTCGCTAGCCTGCCAGTCAATTATTGCATTATGACTAATACGCTCGCCCTGAGCTGGCGCGGCAAGCCGAGGGCTGGCGTCATGGCGTCAAGGGAGTACAATTAGCAACCTATCTTTTTCCCGGAGGCCCGCTTGACTCTCGACCCCCGTCGCCTGGCGCTGCTGGTGGCCGCCAACACCGCCCTGGCTCCCTTCGCCATCGATGCCTATCTGCCCGCCATGGGGGCCTTGTCCGAGAGCATCGGCGCCAGTATCCATCGCACCGAGCTCTCCCTGAGCGTCTTCCTGGCCGGATTCGCCGTGGGCCAGCTGCTCTTCGGGCCGCTCTCGGACCGCCTCGGCCGGCGCCCGGTGCTGCTGGGGGGGCTGGTGGTCTTCCTGCTGGCCAGCCTGGCCATCACCCAGGTGGAGTCCCTGTCGAGCCTGCTGGCCTGGCGCTTCGTTCAGGCCCTGGGCGGCGGGGCCACGGTGGTCAATTCGGCGGCCATCGTGCGCGATTGCTTCAGCGGCCGGGAGGCGGCCCGGGTCATGTCCACCATGGCGATGATCATGCTGCTGGCGCCGCTGGTGGCACCGGTGGTGGGCAGCGGCCTGTTGCATCTGGGCGACTGGTGGCTGATCTTCGTCTTCCTGGCCGCCTATGCCGCCTTCCTGCTGTGGCTGCTGGGCACCAAGCTGCCGGAGACCCGCCATCGCGATGGCCCCACCGCCTCGCCGCGACAGATGCTGGGCAACTACGCCAGGGTCCTGACCCACCGCGAAAGCCTGGGCTATATCTGCGCCACGTCCATGACCTTCGCCGGGCTGTTTGCCTTTATCACCGCCTCGCCCTTCGTCTATCTGCAGCACTTCGGCGTCTCGCCCTCCCACTATCCGCTGCTGTTCGGCGCCAATGTGCTGACCATGCTGGCCTCCAATCGCCTCAATATGCACCTGCTGTCCCGCTATACGCCCCAGCAGAACCTGCGCTTGGGGCTCGGCATTCAACTGGTTGCCGGCCTGGGGCTGGTGGCGATGATGGCCAGCGGCCTGGAGTCGCTGTGGCTGGTGGTGCCGCTGATCATGCTGTTCGCCGGCACCATCGGCCTGGTGGCCCCCAATGCCATCACCTGCCTGCTGGATAACTTTCCGGGCATGAGTGCCACCGCCACCGCCCTGCAGGGCAGCATCCAGTTCAGCTGCGGGGCCCTGGCCGGGGTGCTGGTGGGGGCCTTCGAGATCGATAGCCTCTGGCCCATGGTGTTGACCATGCTGGGGGCGAGCCTGATCGCCAACCTGGGGCTGCGCCGACTGGTGCCGAAGGCGCGTTATGCCTGAGGCCTGGTGGCTGGAGATGGCCCCCGCCGTCTGGAGCGCCTGCGCCCTGGTCCTGTTGCTGGGGGCCCTGGTGCAGCGGGTCACCGGCTTCGGCCTGGCGGTGGTGGGGGCGCCCTTGCTGTTGTTGCTGGAGCCTTGTCTGGTGCCGGTGATCCTGGTGATCTTCGGCCTGCTGGTGTCGCTGATGATGGTGCGGCGCTATTACCGGGAGATTCGCCTGGACGCCATCGGCATGGCCCTGGTGGGGCGCCTGCCCGGCAACGCCCTGGGGCTCTGGCTGCTGGTGGCCGCCCCCCTGGTGGTGCTGGAGAAGGTGATCGCACTGATCGTGCTCAGCACCGTGGCGATCACCCTGGGGCGCTTCCGGCTGCCGGTCAATCGCGCCAGCCTGTTCGGGGCCGGGGTGGTGTCGGGCATCTTCGGCACCGTGGCGGCCATCGGCGGCCCGCCCCTGGCGCTGCTGCTGCATGGCCTGCCGCCGGATCGCCTGCGCGGCAACCTGGCCGCCTACTTTATCGTCACCGCCAGCCTCACCCTGGCGCTGCTGGCCCTGGCCGGCCGGGTCGGCCTCTGGCACTGGCAACTGGCGCTGAGCTACCTGCCGGCGGTGCTCGTCGGTCATCTCCTCGGCGCCTGGCTGGCGCCACGCCTCAATGCCCGGGTGATCCAGGCCGCTTCCCTGACGGTCTGTACCCTGGCGGCCCTGGTGTTGCTGTTCTAGGCGACGTCATTCCCTGTCATGCGGCTGTCATTTTCGTTGGGCAAAGTGAGCCCACGTCAAGGCAGAACCTCTTCGACCGACAGGAGTGACTCGCATGAATCGCATCATCAAGACCACCGCCATCGCCGCCGCCGTCATGGGCAGCGTGAGCGTCGCCCAGGCCCGAGAAACTATCCAGATCGCCGGTTCCTCCACCGTGCTGCCCTTCGCCAGCATCGTGGCCGAAGAGTTCGGCAACAGCATGGCGCAGTTCAGCACGCCGGTGGTCGGTTCCGGTGGCTCTGGCGGTGGCCTGCGCCAGTTCTGTCAGGGGGTCGGCGAGAACACCATCGATATCGCCAACTCCTCCCGGGCCATCCGCAACGGCGAGCTTGAGAACTGCCAGGCCAACGGCGTCAACGAGGTGCTGGAGGTGATGTTCGGCTACGACGGCATCGTCTTTGCCTCCCGGGCCGACCGGGGCGCCTTCGCCCTGACCCCGGGCCATGTGTTCGCCGCCGCCGCCCGCCAGGTGACCGTCGACGGCGAGGTGGTGGACAACCCCTACACTCGCTGGTCCGAGATCGACGCCGAGCTGCCGGATCAGGAGATCGTGCTGGTGATCCCGGCCTCCAACCACGGCACCCGCGAGGTGTTCGAGGAGAAGGTGCTGGATCCGGGCTGCGATAGCCTCGGCATGGATGGTGACGCCTGCCACTCTCTGCGTGGCGACGGGCGCATCATCGAGATCGCCGGCGACTACACCGAGACCCTGGCGCGCCTCGATGCCCAGGCCGACGCCGTGGGCGTCTTCGGCCTGAGCTTCTACGACCAGAACCGCGACCGCCTCCAGGTGGCCACCGTGGATGGCGTGACCCCGAGCCTGGAGACCATCGGCTCCGGCGAGTACCCGGTCTCCCGTCCGCTGTTCTTCTATGTCAAGGGCGAGCACCTGGATGTGATCCCGGGGTTGGCGGAATACACCGAGTTCTTCCTCAACGAGATGGTCTCCGGCTACGGCAGCCCGCTGGAAGACGCCGGCCTGATCCCGCTGGATGACGACGAGCGTGCCGAGGCCCTGGCCCAGTTCCAGGCGCGCACCCTCGTCACCGGCGAGTAACGCCCAGGGAGTCGAAGACTCACGCCGGCCGGGGCCCGTCGGGGCCCCGGCCGCAGTGATGCGGAGAGAGGATGAATAATCTCGTACTGATCGCTAGTGTGCTTTGCGTGATGGCCCTGGCCTACCAGGTCGGCCTGACACGCAGTCGTGCCCTGGCCCAGGGGCCGCGCCGGTTGCACTCGCGCCCCGGCTATTATGGCGTGCTGGTGGCCCTGTGGTGTGGCCTGCCGGCACTCGGCCTATTGCTGCTGTGGAGCCTGCTGGGGCCACAACTGGTGGAGCAACTGGTGATTCGTCAGCTGCCCCCCGAGGTGCTGGCCCTGGGCGAACGGGAGTTTGCCACCTTCATGCGTCGGGCCGCGGCCCTGGCGGCGGGCAACCGGGTCTCCTCCGGCGGTAGCGAGGCGGAGCTGGCGGCGGCGGCGCACCTGGCCCGACTGGACTCCCTGGGGCGCCTGATCCTGGTCGCGGCGATGGCCGTGGTCGCGGTGGCGGGTCTGGTTCATGCCCGGGGGCGCGTCTCGCCCTCCCTGCGCGCCCGCAACCAGGTCGAGCGGGTGATCATGGTGGCCCTGGCGATGAGCTCGGCGGTGGCCATTCTCACCACCGTGGGGATCGTGCTGTCGATGCTGGGCGAGGCGCTCAACTTCTTCCGCTTCGTCAGCCCCCTGGACTTCTTCCTGGGCACCACCTGGAACCCCCGCTTCAGCACCTCCGGGACCGACAGCCAGGGCGAGTTCGGGCTCCTGCCGCTGCTCTGGGGTACCCTGATGGTCAGCGGGATTGCCCTGTTGGTGGCGATCCCCGTGGGCCTGATGACCGCGATCTACATGGCCGAATATGCGCCGCCCTGGCTGCGCAATGTCGCCAAGCCGGTGATCGAGGTGCTGGCCGGGATTCCCACCATCGTCTACGGCTTCTTCGCGCTGATCGTGATCGGGCCCTTCCTCTCCGATCTCGGCGACCTGATCGGCATCAGCATTCGTACCACCAGTGCCCTGACCGCCGGCCTGGTGATGGGGATCATGATCATCCCCTTCGTCTCCTCGCTCTCCGACGACATCATCACCCAGGTGCCCAAGGCCCTGCGGGACGGGGCCCTGGGGCTCGGCGCCACCAAGTCGGAGACCATCCGCCAGGTGGTCTTGCCGGCGGCCCTGCCGGGGATCGTTGGCGCCTTCCTGCTGGCCGCCAGTCGCGCCATCGGTGAGACCATGATCGTGGTGCTGGCGGCGGGCAATAACCCGGTGCTGCACGGCAATCCCTTCGAGGCGGTCTCCACCATCACGGTCACCATCGTCAATCAGCTGACCGGCGACATGGACTTCGCCAGCCCCCAGTCGCTGGTCGCCTTCGCCCTGGGCTTGACCCTGTTCGTCATCACCCTGGGCCTGAACGTCATCGCACTGCTCGTGGTGCGCAAATATCGCCAGCAATATGAGTGAGGTCCCGATGACTCCGACTTCCGCAAGCGTCGACCACTCGCGCCGACGGGACCTGATCGAGGCCTCGCTGAAGCGCCGCCATGCCCGGGAGCGCCGCTTCCGTCGGCTGGGGCTGGGCGCCGTGATCCTCGGCATGGGGCTGGTGGCGATTCTCTTCGCCAGCATCCTGATGCGTGGCGTGCCGGCCTTCTGGCAGGCCACCTTCACGCTGGATGTCCACTTCGATCCCGAGGTGATCCGCGTCGAGGCCAAGCCCGAGCGGGGCCCCGGCGAAAGCGAGGCCGACTTCCGCGAGCGTCATCTGGCCTGGCAGGGTCAGGTGGGGATGGTCAACTGGCAGCAACTGCTCGATCGCGCCCTGATGGCGGAGCTGGGCGAGGTGGAGGCCCGTCAGGCCCGTGACCTGCGCGCCCTGATCGCTTCCGGCGAGCGGTTCGCCCTGCGCGACCGCTTTATCGAGGACCCCGATCTGCTGGGCCAGACGCGGTCCCTCAAGCTGCTCGCCAGCGCCAACGTGGATGTCTGGTTGAAAGGCAATATCGACCGCAGCCTGCCCGATCATCAGCAGCAGTTGAGCGCCCAGACCCGGGCCTGGGCGGATGCCCTGCATGACCGGGGTGTGATCACCAATGCCTTCAGCACGGCACTCTTCCTCAACCCGGACTCCCGTAGTTCGCTGGCCTCGGCGGGTCTGGCCGGCGCCTTCATGGGGTCGCTATTCATGATGCTGGTGGTGATACTGCTGGCGGTGCCCCTGGGCGTGGCGAGTGCCATCTATCTCGAGGAGTTCGCGCCCCGGAACCGCCTCACCGACCTGATCGAGATCAATATCAACAACCTGGCAGCGGTGCCCTCCATCGTCTTCGGCCTGCTGGGGGCGGCGATCTTCATCGGTTACCTGGGGCTGCCGCTCTCGGCACCCCTGGTGGGGGGACTGGTACTGACCCTGATGACCCTGCCCACCATCATCATCGCGACCCGGGCGGCGCTGCGCTCGATTCCCGGCTCGATTCGTCAGGCGGCGCTGGGCATCGGTGCCTCACGGGTACAGACGGTCTTTCATCATGTGCTGCCCCTGGCGCTGCCGGGGATCCTCACCGGCTCCATCCTGGGGGTCGCCCAGGCCCTGGGCGAGACCGCGCCGCTGCTGCTGATCGGCATGAATGCCTTCGTGGCCAATGTGCCGGGTACGCCCCTGGAGCAGTCCACGGCCCTGCCGGTGCAGATCTACCTGTGGCAGGGCAATGAACTACGCAACTTCTTCGAGGCGCGCACCTCGGCGGCGATCATCGTGCTGCTGGGCCTGATGCTGAGCCTCAATGCGCTGGCCATCTGGCTGCGCAAGCGATTCGAGACGAGGTGGTAACGATGAACATGGCAACAAAAGCGGCAATCGAGACACCCACTCCCCTGGGGGCCGGCAATAGCCGTACCAGCAAGGCCAGCGAGCGGATCAAGATGCGCGCTCGGCAGGTCAAGGTGCACTATGGCGACACCGAGGCCCTCCACGGCATCGACCTGGATATTCACGAGAACGAGGTGGTGGCCTTTATTGGCCCCTCCGGTTGCGGCAAGTCGACCTTCCTGCGTTGCCTCAATCGCATGAACGACACCATTCCCGGTTGTCGGGTCGAGGGGCGGGTGCAGCTGGATGAGAGCGATATCTATGACCCCAGCCTCGATGTGGTGCTGCTGCGGGCCCAGGTGGGCATCGTCTTCCAGAAGCCCAACCCCTTCCCCAAGTCGATCTACGAGAACATCGCCTACGGGCCGCGGCTGCATGGCCTGGCCAGGCGGCGCAGCGAGCTGGACGATATCGTCGAAGGCAGCCTGCGCCGGGCCGGCCTCTGGGAGGAGGTCAAGGATCGCCTCGACCAGCCCGGTACCGGCCTCTCCGGGGGCCAGCAGCAACGCCTGTGCATCGCCCGAACCATCGCCGTCAGCCCCGAGGTGATCCTGATGGACGAGCCCTGTTCGGCCCTGGATCCCATCGCCACCGCCAAGGTGGAGCAGTTGATCGATGAGCTCAGCGACAGCTACACCATCGTGATGGTCACTCACAACATGCAACAGGCGGCCCGGGTCGCGGATCGTACCGCCTTCTTCCATATGGGGGATCTGGTGGAAGTGGACACCACCGACCAGATCTTCACCAACCCCAGCGATCAGCGCACCCACGACTATATCACCGGCCGTTTCGGCTAACGTCGTTTGGCGCCGGCCTCAGGGCCGGCGCCCGACCGCTGCCTGACCGTCGCTTGGACGGTCACTTTTTTGTCTTTATACATATGCTAATGTGAATGTTCATATGGGCGCCTTGCCCCCGGGCAGGGCTCGTCAAGGAGAAGGGTAGGATGGCACTGACTATCGGAATCAACGGCCTGGGACGCATCGGTCGGCTGACACTGCGGGCGCTCTGGGCGCGGGTCGAGACCGGCGAGGTGACGATCGCCCGGATCAACGACCCGGGCGGCGACGCCGCCACCTTCGCGCACCTGCTGGAGTTCGACTCCGTGCATGGGCACTGGAGCCCGGGGCAGGGCATCCGCGCCGAGGGGGAGGCCATCGTCATCGATGGGCACGTGATCCCCTTCAGCGGCAACCGGGAGCTGGCCGACAGCGACTGGTCGACCTGCGCGGTGGCCATCGAGTGCTCCGGCAAGATGAAGACCACGGAGAAGCTCCAGGCCTACCTGGAGCAGGGGGTGGCGCGGGTGGTGGTCAGTGCCCCGGTCAAGGAAGACGGAGTGCTCAATGTGGTGATGGGGGTCAACGACGACCGCTATGACCCGGCGACGCACCGTATCGTCACCGCCGCCAGTTGCACCACCAACTGCCTGGCCCCGGTGGTCAAGGTGATCCACGAGACCTACGGCATCCGCCACGGCTCCATGACCACGGTGCACGATATCACCAATACCCAGAGCATCCTCGATGCCCCCCACAAGGACCTGCGCCGGGCCCGGGCCTGCGGCATGAGCCTGATCCCCACCACCACCGGCTCTGCCAAGGCGATCACCGCCATCTTCCCGGAGCTTACGGGCAAGCTCAACGGCCACGCCGTGCGGGTGCCCCTGGCCAACGCCTCCCTCACCGACATGGTCTTCGAGCTGGCGCGGGAGGTCACCGCCGAGGAGGTCAATGGGGCGCTCAAGGCCGCCGCCGAGGGCGAACTGGCCGGTATCCTGGGCTACGAGGAGCGGCCGCTGGTCTCCATCGATTACCGCACCGACCCGCGCAGCTCCATCGTCGATGCGCCCTCGACCCTGGTGGTGAACGGCACCCAGCTCAAGCTCTACGCCTGGTACGACAACGAGTGGGGCTACGCCAACCGCACCGCCGAGCTGGCCCTCAAGGTGGCCCGTGGTTAGTGGGGGAGGGGGCATGTCCCTGGGCGCCCGGCTGCGGGCGCTGCCCTTCGAGGTGCGCCAGTACCTGCTGATCACCGGCAACTACTGGGCCTTTACCCTCACCGACGGCGCCCTGCGCATGCTGGTGGTGCTCTACTTCAGCCAGCTCGGCTACTCGCCGCTGGAGGTGGCCCTGCTGTTCCTCTTCTACGAGGCCTTCGGGGTAGTCACCAACCTGGTGGGGGGCTGGCTGGGGGCGCGCCTCGGGCTCAACCGCACCATGAACGTCGGCCTCGGTTTGCAGATCGTCGCGCTCGCCATGCTGCTGGTGCCGGCGGAGCTGCTCACCGTGGTGTGGGTGATGGCCGCCCAGGCGCTCTCGGGGATCGCCAAGGACCTCAACAAGATGAGCGCCAAGAGCGCGGTCAAGGTGCTGGTGCCCCAGGACAGCGCCAATGCCGGCAGCGCCCTCTACCGCTGGGTGGCGATCCTCACCGGTTCCAAGAACGCCCTCAAGGGGGCCGGCTTCTTCCTCGGCGGGGCCCTGCTGACGCTGATCGGTTTCCAGGGCGCGGTGCTGGCCATGGCGCTGATGCTCGTGGCCGTGCTGGGGCTGTCGCTGTGGCGGCTCAAGGCCGACCTGGGGCGGCTCAAGCGCAAGCCCAGGTTCAGCGAGGTGTTCTCCAAGTCGCGGGCGGTGAACGTGCTCTCGGCGGCGCGGCTCTGCCTGTTCGCCTCCCGGGACGTCTGGTTCGTGGTGGCGTTGCCGGTCTTCCTCCATGAACAGCACGGCTGGAGCCACTGGACGGTGGGCGGCCTGCTGGCGATCTGGGTGATCGGCTATGGCGGCGTCCAGACCCAGGCGCCGCGGCTGACCCGGCTGATTCATGGCGAGGCGCGCCGCCTCACCGCCGGCTGGGCGGCGGCGCTGGCCCTGCTCGGGGTGGGGCTGGCGCTCTTGCCGCTGGAAGCGGTCTCCTGGCTGGTGCTAGGCTTGCTGGCTTTCGGCGTGCTCTTCGCCATCAATTCCAGCTGGCACAGCTACCTGATCGTCCACTATGCCCGGGCCGACGGGGTCTCCATGGACGTGGGCTTCTACTACATGGCCAACGCCATGGGGCGGCTGATCGGTACCCTGCTGTCGGGCTGGCTCTATATGCAGTACGGGCTCAGCGCCTGCCTGTGGGTGGCCGCGGCCCTGGTGGCGGCCAGTGCCCTGCTGGCCCTGGGGCTGCCCCGTCAGCCTGCCTGAGCCCGATGCCCTCGAAGGAGGTGATTTCTGGAAGCCATTCGTCTGTTTAAGTGCCTGGGGGGCCCTGCCATGTCGGGCCGCCTGAGCCCGATGCCCTCGAAGGAGGCGATTCCTGGAAGCCATTCGTCTGTTTAAGTGCCTGGGGGGCCCTGCCATGTCGGGCCGCCTGAGCCCGATGCCCTCGAAGGAGGTGATTTCTGGAAGCCATTCGTCTGTTTAAGTGCCTGGGGGACGAGACGCGCTTGTTGCTGGTGCTGTTGATCCACCGGGAGGGGGAGCTCTGCGTCTGCGAGCTGACCCATGCCCTGGAGGCTTCCCAGCCCAAGGTCTCCCGCCACCTGGCCCAGCTGCGCGCCTGCGAGCTGCTCAGCGACCGCCGCGACGGCCAGTGGGTCTACTATCGCCTGGCCGCGACCCTACCCGACTGGGCTCACCAGGTACTGGAGGCCGCCGAGGCGGGGGAGGGGCCGCGCCTCTCGGCCCTCCAGGCCCGGCTCGGCTGCATGGGCAACCGCCCGGAGCGGCGTTCGGCGCTCTGTTGATACCCGGCAGGCCCTGCCTCGGCGCGGTGTTAACACCGGTCTCGACCGAGGGCCGGATCAGGCGGCACTGGGGAAGTGCTGCCGGGTCTGGTTGGCGATGCGCACCAGGGCCAGCATCAGCGGCACCTCCACCAGCACCCCCACCACCGTGGCCAGCGCCGCCCCGGACTGCAGGCCAAACAGGGCGATGGCGGCGGCCACGGCCAGCTCGAAGAAGTTGCTGGCACCGATCATCGCCCCCGGGGCGGCCACGTTGTGGGGCACCTTCCAGGCCTTGGCCCAGCCGTAGGCGATAAAGAAGATCAGGAAGGTCTGGAGAATCAGCGGGATGGCGATCAGCACGATATGCAGCGGGTTGGCGAGGATGACCTCGCCCTGGAAGGCGAACAGCAGCACCAGGGTGATGATCAGCCCAATCGGTGTCACCGGGCCAATATGCTTCATAAAGACGTTGTCATACCACTCGCTGCCGTGGCGCCTGACCAGGATGCGCCGGGTCAGGACGCCGGCGGTCAGCGGTATCACGATATACAGCACCACCGATAGCACCACGGTATCCCAGGGCACCTGAATATTGGAGATACCGAGCAGTAGCACCACGATGGGGGCGAAGGCGAACAGCATGATCAGGTCGTTGAGGGACACCTGCACCAGGGTGTAGGCGGCATCGCCCCGGGTCAGGGTGCTCCACACGAAGACCATGGCGGTGCAGGGGGCGGCCCCCAGCAGGATGGCGCCGGCCAGGTACTGGCTGGCGAGCTCCTCGGGAATGAAGGGGCGGAACACCACCATCAGGAAGAACCAGGCGATGGCGAACATGCTGAAGGGCTTGATCAGCCAGTTCACCGTGGTGGTGATGACCAGCCCCTTGGGTTGGCGGCGCACGCCGAGTACGGCGGCAAAGTCGATCTGTGCCATCATCGGAAAGATCATCGCCCAGATCAGCACCGCCACCGGGATCGAGACCTGGGCGACCTCGAAGCGCGACAGGGTCTCGGGTACCGCCGGGGCGAACTGGCCGAGCAGTACCCCGGCGACGATGGCCAGGGCCACCCAGACCGAGAGGAAGCGCTCGAATCGCCCCATGCCTTCGGCGGTACTGGGGGCGTGAGAACTCGTGGATGGGGGCATGGGAGGCTCCGCAGCAAGGCGTGGATCGAGGGCGTTTCGCTTGATGATATACGCATAAGCACATATGTAAACCGTTGGGGCCCGGCCGTGGCAGCGCCGGCTCGCGAGCCGGGGTAGGATGAGTGGCCATCATGGATGAGAGGGAGGTGATATGGGCGCGGCCCTGAGACTCGAGGCCCTGAGCATTGGCGCCCTGCGGGGCGTGGGTCTGACCCTGGTTCCCGGCGAGGTCGTCTGCCTCTCCGGGGCCAGCGGCAGCGGCAAGAGCCGGCTGCTGCGGGCCATCGCCGACCTGGAGCCCCATAAGGGCGAGGCCTGGCTGGGGGAGACACCATGCGCGTCGCTACCGGCCCACCAATGGCGGGCCCGGGTGATGCTGGTACCCGCCGAGAGTCACTGGTGGGCGGAGTGGGTCGGCGAGCACCTGGTGACGCCGCCCGCCGAGGCGGACCTCGCCGCCCTGGGCTTCACGGCCGGGGTGTTGGAGTGGGAGGTGGCCCGGCTCTCCTCGGGGGAGAAGCAGCGCCTGGCGCTGCTGCGTGCCATCACGGTATTGGATCAACACCCTGGCGAGCCCGGGGCGTTGCTGCTGGACGAACCCACCGCCAACCTGGACGAGGCCACGACCCGGGCGGTAGAGGCCTGGTTGAGCGAGCGCCTGCGGCAACGGGGCTGGCCGACCCTCTGGGTGGCTCACGACCGGGAACAGATTCGCCGGGTAGCGCATCGCCACTGGCAGATCGAGGGCCAGCGGCTGGTCGAGAGGGAGCCCCGCCCATGGACGTGATCGCCCTGAGCTGGTGGCAACTGGCCCTGGCCGCCGTCATGGTGGTGGCACTGGCCGGTTGCACGGCGGCCATGCGCCTGGGGGTCGGGCGCAGTCTGCTGATCGCCGCCACCCGCACCGTGGTGCAGCTGGCGCTGATCGGCCTGGTGCTGGAGGCGCTGTTCGCCGCCGAGCGCCTGCTGTGGGTCGCCCTGATGGCCCTGGCCATGCTGCTGATCGCCGGGCGCGAAGTGATGGCCCGCCAGCAGCGCCGGCTGCGCGGCGGCTGGGCCTTCGGCATCGGCACCCTGGCGATGTTCCTCTCTTCCTTCGCCGTGACCGTCCTGACCTTGACGGTGATCATCGGCCCCGACCCCTGGTACCGGCCCCAGTACGCCATTCCACTACTGGGCATGCTGCTGGGCAATACCATGACCGGGGTCGCCCTGGCCCTGGACCGGCTCACCGAGAGCGCCTGGCGCCAGCGGGGCGTGATCGAGAATCGCCTGATGCTGGGTCAGCCCTGGCAGGAGGCGATCGGCGATATTCGCCGCGAGGCCATGCGCAGTGGCCTGATGCCCACCATCAACGGCATGGCGGCGGCGGGGCTGGTCAGCCTGCCGGGGATGATGACCGGGCAGATCCTGGCCGGCACGGCACCGGGACTGGCGGTGAAGTACCAGATCCTGATCATGTTCGCCATCGCCCTGGGCACCGGCTTCGGCGCCCTGGCGGCGGTGGCGGCGGGCAGCCGGCGGCTGTTCGACTCCCGGGAGCGGCTGCGCCTGGACCGCCTGGCGCCGCCGCGGAAATAAGGGCGCCCGCCTGATGGCGGGCGCCGGTTCACCCTCATGATGGTGATCGGCCCCCTGGACTGGCGTGGCCATCGAAAGATGTCGCCCATGCCTGCCCGACCCCCGAACGAATGGTTGGGAAGTCACTCCTGCTCCCGGGCTTCCCCGGCGGCCGGCGCGTTGCGCTGATCCGGGGCGCGCAGGAAAGCCGGCGAGACCTCGCGGGGATCCTGCCTCAGGCGATGGGTGGCGGCGGCCTCGGCCCACCAGTCGAGCTGGCCGAGGGTGCGTCCGAAGTAGCCGGCCCAGCGATCCGGGGCCTCGCGAAAGCGGCCATCGTCATCTAACGCTTCCTGGGCCTTGGGGACATGAATCATCGCCGAGACCGGCAGGCAGCCGAGCTCCGCGAGGAAGCTGCGCATGGACACCGCCGCCCGGGCGCCCCCCCACTGGCCCGCCGAATAGGTGACGATGGCGCTGGGCTTGAAGGCGAATAGCGAGCTGCCGAAGTGGTTGAGCAGGTGCGAGAGCGCCGGGCTCATGGCGTGGTTGTACTCGGGGCTGACCATCACGTAGCCATCGGCGGCCGCGATCTTCCCGGCCAGGGCCTCCAGGGGCGCGGGCACCTTCGATCTCGCATAGGCGAAGTGCGGCTTGAAGACGGCGCCGAGCTCGAGGTCCAGCGGATCGATCAGCTCCACGCTGGCGCCATTGGCCTCCAGTAACCGGACGCAAGCGCGAGCCACCCGCAAGCCGAGTCGGGCGGGGGCCGGCGGTGTGCTCTCCCGGGCCGAGCCGAGAAAGACCAGGTAATGGGGCATAATGATGGTTCCTAATGCGGTGGGGGATCCGTCTACCCTAGCAGGCTTTTCCGGGCATTCGGCGGATAGCATCGCCGGTGCGATGCGCTCTTGTGACGACGCGAGGTTTGCCGTGATGGCACCCTTGGTCCTGTAGGGGCGATACCTATTGCTTGCTACCCCAATGGGGCAGGCGCTTTCCTCGGCCTGCCCCGAATGCCGTCGGGCGGCCTACAGGCCGCCCGACGGGGTCTCGATGGGGGAAGCCCCCATCAGTCGATGAGCTCGACCGCCATCGTGATGGCTGCGCCGCCGCTGGGTTGCCTCCCTTCAATCCATCAGTTCCACGGCGATGGCGGTGGCCTCGCCGCCGCTGGGGTGGAACAGGACAAGGCTGGCGATCCGCCGGTCTGCTTTCTTCAATCCATCAGTTCCACGGCGATGGCGGTGGCCTCGCCGCCACCGATGCACAGGCTGGCGATGCCACGCTTGCCGCCGGTGGTGCGCAGGGCGTGCACCAGGGTGGCGATGATCCGCGAGCCGGTGGAGCCGATGGGGTGGCCCTGGGCGCAGGCGCCGCCGAAGACATTCACCTTGTCGTGGGGAATGTCGAGCCCGTCCATGGCCAGCAGGGTCACCACCGCGAAGGCCTCGTTAATCTCGAAGAGGTCGACGTCACCCACGCCCCAGCCGAGCTTTTTGAGCAGCTTGTCGATGGCGCCCACCGGGGCGATGGTGAACTCGCTGGGGTGCTGAGAGTGGGTGCTGTGGCCGAGGATTCGCGCCAGGGGCGTGGCCCCATGGCGCTCTGCGGCGGCCTGGCTGGCCAGGATCAGCGCCGAGGCGCCGTCGGAGATGGAGCTGGCATTGGCGGCGGTGATGGTGCCGTCCTTGGCGAAGGCCGGGCGCAGGCCGCGGATCTTGTCGATCTTGGCCTGGAAGGGTTGCTCGTCGTGGGCGACCCGGGTCTCGCCCTGGCGACTGGTGACCGTCACCGGGGCCATCTCGGCCTCCAGGTGGCCCGCCTCCTGGGCAGCCATGGCACGCTCCAGGGAGGCGATGGCGAAGTCGTCCATGCGCTCGCGGCTATAGCCCCGCTGGGTAGCGATTTCCTGGGCGAAGCCGCCCATCAGCTTGCCGGTCTCGGCATCCTCCAGGCCATCCAGGAACATATGGTCCTTGAGCTCGCCATGCCCCAGGCGGTAGCCACTGCGCGCCTTGGTCAGCAGGTGGGGGGCATTGGACATGGACTCCATGCCGCCGGCCAGCAGCACCTCGCCGGAACCGGCGCGGATCAGGTCATGGGCCAGCATGGTGGCCTTCATGCCGGAGCCGCACAGCTTGTTGATGGTGGTGGCACCGACCCCATCGGGGATGCCGGCCTGGCGCATCGCCTGGCGGGCCGGCCCCTGCTTGACCCCGGCGGGCAGCACGCAGCCGAAGATCCCCTCGTCGATCGCGCTTGCCGCGATGCCGGCCCGCTCGATGGCGGCCCGGGTCGCCACCGCGGCCAACTGCGGGGCGGTGAGGCTCGACAGGCTGCCCTGCAGGCCGCCCATGGGGGTACGAGCCGCGGAAAGAATGACGACGTCGTTCATGGTGGTTCTCCTTGATGATGGGGCGCTATCTCGTTGACCCTCGGGCGGGGCCATGGTTTGCTGTCAGCATAACCAAGCAAGCGCTAGTGTAAACAGGATGAATGTCGTGAATGATTCTCCACGCCGCCGGGAACTGACGCGCCTGGCGGCCCAGCTGTTCGTCCAGGAGGGCTTCGATCGCACCACGGTGCGCATGCTGGCCCAGGAGATGGGCATCAAGTCCGGTAGCCTCTTCCATCACTTCCGCGACAAGCAGGAGATCCTCTGCGCGGTGATCGAGGAGGGCACCCAGAATGCCCTGGCCATCGCCCGGGAGGCCCTGGAGGCCTGTGCGTCCACCCCGGAGGCGCGCCTTCACGCCATGGCCCGGGCACACCTCGAGACCCTGCTCACCGACCGCAACGCCCATGTGGTGGCCCTCTACGAATGGCGGCGCCTGGACGCCGAGTCCCGGGCCCACCTCAGCCACCTGCGCGACGCCTATGAGGCATTGTGGCAGGAGGTGGTGGGGGATGCCCTGGAGGCCGGCCTGATTCATGGCGACAAGTTCCTGGTCTCGCGCTTCGTGCTGGGGGCCCTCAACTGGACGGTGCGCTGGTACGACCCCGAGGGGTCGAGAACCCCCGAAGAGCTGGCCCGCGAACTGATCGCCATGATCACTCCTCCTGCGCGCTGAATGCTTCATTGCCGCCCGTTCGGGCGGCCCGCTCGACCATGGTCTAGTCCCGGTCGCCTTGCCGAGCCTTCCCCTTTCGCCTTAGCGTTGTACCAAGCGCTTGCTTGGTTTTGCAAGTTTACGTTTACGTAAAGTGCAAATTTGATCCGTCAGGCGACGCCACTCGCGCCCACCCGGCCCCGAGTGGTCAGCGGTAGCACCCCGCCGCTCCTCGAGTCCCTTGCCATCCGGCCACCCCTGCCGGACTCGGCGGCCGGCGATCCCGGCGCCCTCCCTGGCCCGGGCCTGCTCGCACAAGGACAACCACCACGGAGTGCCGCCTCGAGCGGCCGGAGAGAGCCATGCAACTCAAGCACCGTCGCGAGGGTGACGAACAACCCTACTGGCCCGCGGGGCCCTTCAAGATTCGCCTGCCCTTCGTCCACTACCGCTGGGAAACCGCCGAGATGATCCAGGCGCTGATCATGTTCGTGGTCAGCCTCAGCGCCATTCCGCTGCTCGACCAGTACCTGGGCGTGCCCTACGACGTGGCCCTGGCCTATGTGGTGATCTGCGGCATCGGTTTCATGCTGCCGGCCCTGCTGGGTGTACCCCTGGTGCCGGGCTGGATCACCCCGGCGGTGCCGGTGGTGCTGGTCTTCCTGGGGGACTTCGCCCCGGGGCCGGAGGCGATCCAGGCGCTCTTCGCCCTGCAGTTCCTGGTCTTCGTGATCTTCTTCGTGATGGGCATCACCGGCCTGGGGCGACGCCTGGTGCACCTGGTGCCCAACTCCCTGCAGGCGGGCATCATCATCGGTGCCGGCATCGCCGCCATCACCGGCGAGATCCAGCCCGGCGGCCGCCTGGCGGAAACGCCCATCTCCCTGGTGCTGGGAATGCTGCTCTCGGTCTTCATGCTCTTCTCGGTGGCCTTCCGCGGCTGGGTGGCCCGCCATGTGCTGTTTCGCAAGATCGCCAACTACGGCATGGTGCCGGGCATGATCGCCGCCATCCTGATCGCCTGGGCCCTCAACGAGTACCCGCGCCCCACGGTGGAGTTCGGCATCACCCAGCCCAACTTCGGCGAGCTATGGAACTACCTGCCCTTCACCGTCGGCTTCCCCGGTATCGAGGTCTTCCTGCTGGCCATTCCCACCGCCATCATCGCCTATGTGATCGCCTTCGGTGACATCCTGGTGGGGCGCTCCCTGATGTCCCGGGCCGACCACCTGCGCCGGGACGAGAAGATCGACTACAGCACCGACCGCATTCACCATGTCACCGGCCTGCGCAACCTGATTCACGCCTTCTTCGCCCCCTACCCGGGGCTCGCCGGGCCCATCTGGACCGCGGTGACCGCCACCATGGCGGAGCGCTACAAGCACGGGCGCCGGGCCATGGACTCCATCTTCAGCGGGGCCGGCACCTTCTGGATTACCGGCTTCTTCGCCCTCTTCATGCTGCCGCTGGTCAGCCTCTTCCAGCCGGTGCTGCCCATCGCCCTGTCGCTGACCCTGCTGCTGACCGGCTACATCTGCCTGATGGTGGGCATCGAGCAGACCCAGACCACCGCCGAGCGGGGCGTGGCCGGCACCATGGCGGTGGTGCTGGCGGTGTATGGCGCCGGCTGGGGCCTGGCCGCCGGGGTGGTGCTCTACTACCTGGTGGAGAAGCAGAACCTGCTGGGGCGCGAGGCCCGGGAGGCGATCCCCGAGGAGGCCATCGACGAGGAGGCCACACAGAGTGAGACGTCGGCGGTCTCCGCCGACACGGGCGCCGCCCAGCCCCGCTAGGGGGTATCGCCGGGGCTCGGGGCGGCTCGACCAAGGTCGTAGTCGTCCCGGTGCCACAGGGCTTGCCTCTCGCCGGGTGAGCCACTAGCTTGAACCGAGCGCTTGCTTGGTTAACGTTTACGTCAAGGATAGATCGAAGGCCGGCGACGCCGTCGCTTCGACAACAATCACAAGAGGGCACGTCATGAGCATCACCGCGACCCAGACCGACTACGCCAGCTACCTGGAAGGCTTCTCCCTGGAGGCGTTGATCGCGCGCCTCGACGATCACCGGGATGGCCGCTTCAACGCCTTCGAGGCCTGCTGTGGCCGCCACCTGCGCGAGGGACGCGGCGAGGTGGAAGCCCTGGTCCAGGAGGGGCTGGACGGCAGCGTCAGCCGCCTCACCTATGCCGAGCTGGATGCCCAGAGCGCCAGGCTGGCCGGCTGGTTCAAGGCCCGCGGCCTGGGGGAGGGGGATCGCATCGCCTGCATGTTGCCGCGTACCCCGGCGCTGCTGGTCACGGTGCTGGCGACCTGGCGGATCGGCGCGGTCTATCAGCCGCTGTTCACCGCCTTCGGCCCCGACGCCCTGGAGTATCGCCTGGGCCGGGCCGAGACCCGCCTGGTGATCACCGATGCCGCGAACCGGACCAAGTTCGCGGGCCTCGCGGCCTGCCCGCCGATCCTCAATGTGGATGGTGCCGGTGAGGGTGACCTGGCCTGGGCCGAGGCCCTGGCCCAGGCGCCGCTCACCGAGGCACCACCGCGCCTGGCCCCCGAGGCCCCCTTCCTGCAGATGTTCACCTCCGGCACCGTGGGCAAGCCCAAGGGGGTGGCGGTGCCGCTCTCGGCGCTGCCCGCCTTCGCCCTCTATATGGAGCTGGCCATCGACCTGAGGCCCGAGGATCGCTTCTGGAACATGGCCGACCCCGGCTGGGCCTATGGCCTCTATTACGCCATCGCCGGGCCCCTGCTGCTGGGGGTGACGACGCACCTGTGCGAGGCGGGCTTCAGCGCCGAAGGGGCCCTCGACTTCATGCGGCGCCACCGCATCACCAACTTCGCCGCTGCCCCCACCGCCTACCGGCTGATGAAGGCCTCGGGGATCTTCGACGAGGCCGCCGAGCAGCTGTCGCTGCGGGTCGCCAGTTCCGCCGGTGAGCCCCTCAACACCGAAGTGGTCGGCTGGGTGGAGCGGGCCCTGGGTTGCCCGGTGATGGATCACTACGGCCAGACCGAGACCGGCATGACCTGCTGCAACCACCATGCCCTGGCCCATCCCAAGCATGTCGGTGGCATGGGGGTGCCGATGCCCGGTTATCAGCTGGCGATCCTCGATGCCGAGTACCGGGAGCTACCCGATGGGGAGCCCGGGGTGCTGGCGGTGGACATCGCCCGCTCGCCGGCCTTTTTCTTCCCCGGTTACACCTGGCAGGAGAAGCACCCCTTCGCCGAGGGCTACTATTTGACCGGGGACGTGGTGATTCGCAATGCCGATGGCAGCTTCCAGTTCGCCGGCCGTGACGACGACATCATCACCACCGCCGGCTACCGGGTCGGCCCCGCCGATGTGGAGAACTCGGTGCTGACGCATCCGGCGGTGGCGGAGTCCGCGGCGGTGGGCAAGCCCGACGAGATCCGCGGCGAGATCATCAAGTCCTTCGTGGTGCTGCGGGAGGGCCATGAGCCCAGCGAGGCCCTGGCCGACGAGATTCGTCAGCGGGTGCGCGAGCGGCTCTCCACTCACGCCTTCCCGCGGGAGATCGAATTCGTCGAGACCCTGCCCAAGACCCCCAGCGGCAAGATTCAGCGCTTCAAGCTGCGCGCCCAGGCCGCCGACGAGACGGCGGCGACCCCCTCTTAATTCGTGGAGAACCCCATGCAGATTCAAGACCAGACTTTCCTGATTACCGGTGCCGCCTCCGGGCTGGGGGCGGCCACCGCCGAGCGCCTGGTGGCCGCCGGCGGCCGGGTACTGCTCAGTGACCTGAGCGACAAGGTCGAGGCCCAGGCCCAGGCCCAGGCCCTGGGCGGGGTCGCCCGGGCCCTGTGCGGCGACGTGACCTCGGCAGCGGACATGCAGGCGGCCATCGACGCCGCCATCGAGCTCAGCGAGGGGCGCGGCCTGGCGGGGGTGATCCACTGCGCCGGGGTGGTCAGCGTGGCCAAGCTGGTGGACCGGGAGGGCAACCCCGCGGATCTCGAGGCCTATGCCCGCACCATCCAGATCAACCTGGTGGGCAGCTTCAACGTGATGCGCCTGGCCGCCGCCGCCATGACCCGCAATGCGCCGGGCGAGGATGGCGAGCGGGGCGTGATCATCAATACCGCCTCCATCGCCGCCTTCGATGGCCAGGTGGGGCAGTGCGCCTACAGCGCCTCCAAGGCCGGGGTGGTGGGGATGAGCCTGCCGGCGGCCCGGGAGCTCTCCCGGCACGGTATCCGGGTAATGGCCATCGCCCCCGGGGTCTTCGAGACGCCGATGATGAGCGACATCCCCGAAGACGCGGTGGCGGCCCTCTCCGCCGCCGTGCCTTTCCCCAAGCGTCTCGGCAAGCCCGATGAGTTCGCCCGCCTGGCGGAGCAGATCATTACCAATACCATGCTCAACGGCGAGGTGATCCGCCTGGATGGCGGGATCCGGATGCAATAAGCCCGAGGGGGTGACCTGCCCCCAGGATAGCCCCGGGCCTCTACGGGGAAGGGGGCCTGCGACGGCTTGACGGTTGGAGTTGCGCGAATCGGCCCCAGCTGCTTGGTTTAATAGACCCCGGCCCACGATGGGCCGGCCTGTTGAAGCGCGACTCAAGCGATCAAGGAGGCGTCGAATGTCTATCGAGAAAGTTGCCTATCGTGCCCATGCCAAGGCCACCGGCGGTCGTGACGGCCGCGCCGTCTCCTCCGACGGGGTCCTTGATGTCGCCCTGGCGGTGCCCAAGGAGATGGGCGGCGGCGGGGGCGAGGCCACTAACCCCGAGCAGCTCTTCGCCGCCGGCTACTCCGCCTGCTTCCTGGGGGCCATGAAGTTCGTCGCCGGCCGCGACAAGTTGCCGATGCCGGATGACGCCAGCATCGAGGGGGTGGTGGGCATCGGCGAGATTCCCGGCGGCTTCGGTATCGAGGTGGAGCTCAAGATCTCCCTGCCGGGCATGGACAAGCAACAGGCCCGGCAGGTGATCGATGCCGCTCACCAGGTCTGCCCCTACTCCAATGCCACCCGGGGCAATATTGATGTGACCCTGACCCTGGTCGACTAGGCAGCGGCTAAAACTGGGGGAGATAGCCCCAGCACGACACCGCCCACCCCGAGGCCTCGGGGTGGGCGGTGTCGTGTCGGGCCCCGGGTGACTATCGACCAAGGTCGGGGGCGGTTCCCCGGGGAGAATTCAAACGAACGCTTGACGTCCGCTGGGCTAGCGGCTAGTTTTCAAACATGTGTTTGAAAGTGGCGCTGCCTTGTTGCTTCCGATTTCCGGCGCCCTCTTCTGGAGAGACCGACATGCCCGACTATCAGGCCCCCCTGCGTGACCTGCGTTTCGTGATGGACGAGATGCTCGACTATCCGGCCCACTACGCCCGCCTGCCGGCTGGCGAAGAGGCCTCCCCGGACGTGGTGGCGGCCATCCTCGAGGAAGGGGCCCGTTTCGCCCGCGAGGTGCTGCTGCCGCTGAACCAGAGCGGCGACCAGGAGGGCTGTCGGCTGGAGGGCGGTGAGGTCAAGGCGCCCAAGGGCTTCAAGGAAGCCTATGCCCAGTACGTGGAGGGGGGCTGGCCGAGCCTCGCCGCCGATCCCGAGCACGGGGGCCAGGGCCTGCCGCACTCCCTGGCCATGGTCCTCTCGGAGATGATCTGCGCCACCAACCTGGCCTGGGGCATGTACCCGGGGCTTTCCCACGGCGCCGCCGACGCCCTGCGTCACCACGGTACCGATGAGCAGCGGGCCACCTACCTGACCAAGCTGGTGGAGGGCACCTGGACCGGCACCATGTGCCTCACCGAGCCCCACTGTGGCACCGACCTGGGACTGATCAAGACCCGCGCCCTGCCCACCGATGACGGCGCCTACGCGATCACCGGCACCAAGATCTTTATCTCCGCCGGCGAGCACGACCTGGCCGAGAACATCGTTCACCTGGTGCTGGCCAAGCTGCCCGACGCTCCGGAGGGCTCCAAGGGGATCTCGCTCTTTGTGGTGCCCAAGTTCCTGCCCGATACCGATGGCAATCCGGGCGAGCGCAATGGGGTGGTCTGCGGCTCGCTGGAGCACAAGATGGGCATCCACGGCAACGCCACCTGCGTGATGAACTTCGATGGGGCCAAGGGCTTCCTGGTGGGCGCCCCCAACAAGGGCCTGGCCTGCATGTTCACCATGATGAACGCGGCCCGCATCGGCGTCGGTATCCAGGGCCTGGGCCTCACCGAGGCGAGCTTCCAGAACGCCCTGGCCTATGCCCGCGACCGCCTGCAGATGCGTGCCCTCTCCGGGCCCCAGGCGCCGGAGAAGGCCGCCGACCCGATCATCGTGCACCCGGACGTGCGGCGCATGCTGCTGACCCAGAAGGCCTTCGCCGAGGGCGGCCGGATGCTGGTGCTCTATACCGCCCAGATGATCGATATCGTCGAGCACGGCAGCGATGCCGCCGAGAAGGCGCACGCCGAGACCCTGCTGGGTCTGCTGACCCCCATCGTCAAGGCCTTCCTTACCGAGGTGGGCTTCGAGGCCACCAACGAGGGCGTGCAGGTCTTCGGCGGTCACGGCTTTATCCAGGAGTGGGGCATGGAGCAGCTGGTGCGGGACGCCCGCATCACCCGTCTCTACGAGGGCACCACCGGCATCCAGGCCCTCGACCTGCTGGGCCGCAAGGTACTGATGAGCCAGGGCGAGAGCCTCAAGGTCTTCACCAAGGAGATCCACAAGTTCTGTCAGGCGGAGGAGGGCAACACCGCCCTCGCCGAATTCGTGCGGCCCCTGGCCAAGCTCAACGCCGAGTGGGGCGAGCTGACCATGGGCATCGGCATGAAGGCCATGGCCGATCGCGAGGAAGTGGGCGCGGCCAGCGTCGACTACCTGATGTACTCCGGCTACGTGACCCTGGCCTACCTCTTCGCCCGCGCCGCCAGGCAGGCCCAGGCGACCCTGGCCGAGGGCAGCGACGATGCCGCCTTCTACCGCAGCAAGCTGAATACCGCGCGCTTCTACTTCGACCGCCTGCTGCCGCGCACCCGCACCCATAAGCAGGCCATCGAGGCCGGCGCCGAGTCGCTGATGGCGCTCTCCGCCGAGGACTTCGGCCGCGGCTTCGAGCTCTGAGTTCGAGGTGATGCCAGACTTGCTGTGATCGATCTCTCTGGTCAGTCGCGCTGACCGCTTCCTTACGGCGACCTCGGGTCGCCGTTTTTTTTTATCGGCACAGGCGTCGTTCGGCGGTCTCCGGCGTGACCTCCCGGCCGGAGGGCAGGGGCGCCGCCGGGTCCTGCAGCCAGGCCGCCAGGTCCGCCTCGGTCTGGGCCCGTCCCCGGTAGCGGGTCAGCATATGGTAGCCCTCGGGGTAGAGCACCAGGCGCCAGGCCGGGGGCGGCGGCAGGGTCGCCAGCAGGGTGCAGACCGCGTCCTCGGGAATCACCTGATCCGCCTCGCCGTAGAGCAGCAGCAGGGGCCCCGTCTGCTCGGGCGCCGCGGCCAGGGCGGTGTCCATCAATCGAGCCACCCCGTCCAGGGCCTCGATGCGGGCGCTGCGCAGCAGCAGCGGGTCCCGGGCCAGCTGGTGGCGAATCTCCGGGTCATCGGTGGGCTCGATGCCCAGGCGCCGGGCGGTGCGGGCCGAGAAACGCGCCTCCGGCGCCAGGCGCATGCCGAGCCACAGCCCCAGGCGCTGGTACCAGGGCATGGTGCTGCGTCCCCATACCGCCGGGGCCACCAGGACCCCGCCCGCTACCGCGGGCCGCTCCGCCAGCACTCGCAGCGCCACGGCGGCCCCCATGCTCTTGCCCAGCAGGTAGCGGGGCGTGTCGGGATAGCGTGCCTCCAGCCAGGCCAGCATGGCGTGGGCGTCCGCCACCAGGGCCGCCTCGCCGGGCCAGTGGCCGCGGGGCTCGGTGGTGCCGAAGCCGCGCTGATCATGGGCATAGAGGGCGATGCCTTGCCCACTCAGCGTTTCCCCCAGGGGGGCGAAGCTGCCGGCGTGGTCGTTGAAGCCATGCAGGGCCAGCACCAGGGCCCGGGGGGCGTGATCCGGCAGCCACTGCCGGTAGGGCAGGCGCTGGTCTTCCGCGACCTCGACATAGCCCGCATAGGGGGGCGGCAGGTCGAACGGCGGCGCCTCGCCCGACGACGCGCAGCCACCCAGGGCGAAGGCCAGCAGGCCGATGAGCCACGGCAGCCTCATGGCGGGCCCGCGGTCAGGGGTAGCCCAGGGCGGCCTTGAGGCGTGCCGCGTTGACCTCGACCCAGCGTGGGTCGATGGCGCCCCAGTCGCGGATGCGGTAGCGGCCGATATTGTGGCGGGCCCCCTCGGCCTGCTCGAAGTCGCAGGCGATATCCAGCTCGGCGAGGGAGTGGATGGTGTCCTGGGCGGTCCGCCGCGGCATGCCGGTGGCTTCGATCAGCTCGGGCACGCTGGCCACGCCGTGATCGATCAGGTGGGCCACATAGAGGCGTCGATAGAAGCTGCTCTTGGTCTTGCTGAGGGACTCGGCCATGGGTCGCTGACTCGTTTCGCGGGGGAGCCATCTATCCTACGCCTTGAGGGTGGCCAATATCGAGGTGAGGGCGATGAGCGAAACGATGTGGGCCATGCGGCTCCACGAGACCGGGCGGCCGCTACGCCGGGAACGGGTCCCGCGTCCCGTGCCGGGCCCCGGGGAGCTGTTGATCCGGGTCGAGGCCTGTGCGGTGTGCCGCACCGACCTGCATGTGGTGGACGGCGAGCTCAATGAGGCGCGGCTGCCGCTGATTCCCGGGCACGAGATCGTCGGCGAGGTGGTGGCCCTGGGGCCGGGGGTGACGACGCCGGCACCGGGCAGCCGGGTAGGGGTGCCCTGGCTGGGCTGGACCTGTGGCGAGTGCACCGAGTGTCGTGCCGGGCGGGAGAACCTCTGCCGGCGGGCGCAGTTCACCGGCTACACCCGGGACGGTGGCTACGCGGAGTATTGCGTGGCGGATGCCCGCTACGGCTTTCCCGTCACCGGCGAGGCCCGGGCCTCGTCACCGCTGCTCTGTGCCGGGCTGATCGGCTACCGCGCCTGGCGCCTGGCGGGGGGCGAGTCACTGCGCCACCTGGGGCTCTACGGCTTCGGCGCCGCGGCGCACCTGCTGATCCAGTTGGCCCGAGCCAAGGGCCAGCACTGCTACGCCTTTACTCGCCCCGGCGATCGAGAGGCCCAGGCCTTCGCCCGACGCCTGGGGGCCCGCTGGGCGGGGGACTCGGGGCAGGCGCCGCCCCGGCCGCTGGATGCGGCCATTATCTTCGCCCCGGTGGGCGAGCTGGTCCCCGAGGCGCTGGCCCGGGTGCGCCCCGGTGGCGTGGTGGTGTGTGGCGGCATCCATATGTCGGAGATTCCCGCCTTCCCCTATCGGCTGCTCTGGGAGGAGCGCCTGGTGCGCTCGGTGGCCAACCTCACCCGTGCCGATGGCGAGGCCTTCCTGCCCCTGGCGGCGCGAATCCCCATCCAGACCGAAACCCATGCCTACCCCCTGGCAGACGCCAATCGCGCCCTCGATGACCTGCGCGCCGGGTGCTTCTCGGGCGCCGCCGTGCTGATTCCCTGAGCGGCGGTGTGCCGCCGGGACTAAACCCCTAATCGAAGAGGTCGCCCTGGAGATGCGGCGGACGAAAGGCGCTGGTATCCAGCCGCTGGGCGGCCAGGGCCGGGGCCTGGTTGAGCCCCAGGCGCCGACAGGTGGTGGCGAAGCGCTGGGCCAGTAGCTCGGCGAAGACCCCTTCGCCGCGCATGCGCTTGCCGAAGCGGGCGTCATAGGCGGCGCCGCCGCGGCATTGGCGCATCAGGCTCATTACCCTGGCGGCCCGCTCCGGGTAGTGGGCCTCGAGCCAGGCCTCGAACAGCGGCGCCACCTCCCGGGGCAGGCGCAGCAGCATCCAGCCGGCGCTATCGGCCCCGGCCTCCCGGGCCGCGCCGAGCAGGCGCTCCAGCTCGTGGTCGGTGAGGCCCGGGATCACCGGGGCCACCAGGGTGCCCACCGGCACGCCTGCCTCGGCCAGGGCGCGGATCGCCTTGAGTCGCGCCCCCGGGCTGGCGGCCCGGGGCTCCAGGCGGCGCTTGAGGGTGCGGTCGAGGCTGGTCAGGCTGATCATCACCCGCACCAGGCGGCGCTCGGCCAGGGCCCGGAGCAGGTCCAGGTCGCGCAGGAGCAGGGCGCTCTTGGTGACCAGGGTCAGGGGGTGACGGCATTCCAGCAGGAAGGCCAGCAGCTCCCGGGTGCTGCCCCGCTCCGCCTCCAGGGGCTGGTAGCAGTCGGTGTTGCCGGAGAGGTTGATCGGGCGGCACACATAGCCGGGACGGCAGAGCTCCTCGCGCAGCCGCTCCACCAGGCCGCTCCTGGCGATCAAGCGGGTCTCGAAGTCGAGCCCCGGGGAGAGATCCCAGTAGGCATGGCTGGGGCGGGCATAGCAGTAGATGCAGCCGTGCTCGCAGCCGCGGTAGGGATTGAGGGAGCGGTCGAAGGGCAGGTCCGGCGAGTCGTTCCAGGCCAGGGCGCTGCGCGCCGCCTCCTCGGCCACCAGGGTGGCCCGCCGTGGTGGCGTTTCCTCCTGCCACCAGCCGTCGTCTTCCGCCTCGACCCGGGTGGGGGCGAAGCGATTGTCGGGATCATAGGTGGCGCCGCGGCCCTTGAGCGGTGGCGGGGTCGGCATAGGGCGCTCCTGATGCTGTATATAAATACAGTATATGTCGGAGCGCCCAGGCTGGCCAGGCCGGGCGAGGGGCCCTGCCTCGAACTAAACTGCAGATCAGTGCGCCGCGCGCCGGAAATGACTCGGAGGGCTTATGGGCAAGCGATGCGATTCATGGTGCCGGGGAAGTGGATGGTCGCCGTGCGCCAGGCTCTGGCCGGGGCTGCTGTGCCTCGGGCTGGTGGCCTGGGGACCCGGGCAGGCGGACGATTTCGGCGCGCCCCCGGCCCTGGCGCAGCTGGGGCCCGCCCTCGAGGAGCTGTCGCCCCGGCTGATGCAGTGCCTGGCCCGTTGCAGTGGGGTGGACGAGGCGCGCCTGCGGGAGCCGGGCCTTGCTCCCGAGACGCCGGGGGAGCGGCGCCGCATCCTCGAGGACGGCACCTTCGAGACGCACTATCCCGATGGGCGCATTCACCGCCAGTTCCCCGACGGCTCCACCACCACGCACTTCCCCGACGGCACCTCCCTGGGCACCCTGCCCATGCAGGTACCCTCGGCCGAGCTGCCGCTGCTGCCCGATGAACTCGCTGCCTGGGGCGGCGAGCTCGGCGAACGCTTGCTGGGGGTGCTCGGCAACCTGCTCGGTGACGCCGAGTTCGAGGCCTACCGGCAGACCGAGGCCGGCAAGGGCTACTATGAGGTGATTGACTGGCGGTTGCGCAGCCTGCGCTTCCTGACCGCGGCGCCCTGAACTTTCGCAGGAACACGCCGATGTGCCCGATATGCCGCTGGCTACTGCTGGTATGGATGATCGCCATGGCGGGGAGCGCCGCCGCGGAAACGCCCGAGCCACTCCCCGAACGCATCGCCGACCTCGTGTCGGCCCTGGAGGGTGGCGAGGGGGACTTCGCGCCGATGATGGTCGACCCCGGCTGGCTCGACGACCAGGGACAGGCGGCCCAGCGCCGGGCCCTGCAGGCCTACTACGACTATCGCCGCGAGGGGTATGAGCACCGCCGGCGGGTCTTCGCCTGGCAGCTCCTCTCATCGAAGATCACCTTCGTGCTGGTGGTCTTCCTGGTGGTGGTCGGGATCTATTTTTCCTGGCTGCAGTTTCGCCAGGGGCAAGGGGGAGGCGGTGATACCCGCACCACCCTGGAGGCGAGCCCCGGCGGCATCAAGCTGAGCTCGCCGGTGCTCGGGGTCATCATCCTGACCCTGTCGTTGCTCTTCTTCTACCTCTACCTGGTGCATGTCTACCCCATCGAGGAGATCCTCTAAGCCCTCCTCGGCGCGATGCCGGCTAGTAGGCCTCCAACCGCTGCAGGTCGCGCACGATGCGCCGCACCTCCGCCTTGTGCTCCGCCGCCAGGGAGGCGAAGAACTCCTCCTCCCGCTGGGCACCGGCCCGCTCGGCGCGGTGTTCGTAGAGGTCCTGCAGAGTGCGATGGGTGGCCAGGGCGGTGGCCAGCACGTCCTGTACCTCACCGCCGTCGAGCCGCTCCGGCAGGCGGCCCAGTACGGGAGCATGGGGAAAGTCGGCGGGGTCGTCGAACCAGGTCTCCAGCACGGCGGTATGGTCGCCATTCTCCTCCAGGTAGCTGGCCAGCTCCTGGCCCTGCTTGGTCTCCCGCTGCACCAGGTACTCCAGCGCCATCTTCTGGCGCTCGTTGCTGGCCTCATCGGCCAGCCGCTGGTACTGGCCGGCCAGTTGGCGGTGAAAGTCCACCGCCCAGGTCACCAGCTCCTTCACTTGATGAAAGCGCATGCTCGGTTCCTCCCGTCGGTTCGTCAGGGCTTCCCGTTAGCCTAGTCTATGTCCGAAAACTGGCTGCGCTCGGCCATACGGCGTTAAAAATCGGCTCAAAGTACTCATTTACACCCCGTAAACTCCGTCTTTTCGCCGATTTTTGCCTTGTCTGACCTTCGCTCGCCGACTTTTCAGACAAAGCCTAGTCCGTGGCGCCGCCGGCGCCATGACCTGCATCAGGACGTGGCGCATCTGCTACCATGCGCCTCTTCTGATGATCCGCCCGGAGTCCCCATGCTCTCCTCGACCCTCGCCGTCATTCGCGAGCCCGACTCGGCCCTGGCCGAGCGGGTGACCCAGCACCTGGACAACCTCACCAAGCCGCCGGGCAGCCTGGGTCGTCTGGAGCGCCTGGCCATCGAGCTGGCGCTGATCCAGGGCGAGGCCCTGCCGCGGGTCTCGCCTCCCGGGGTGCTGGTCTTCGCCGCCGATCACGGGGTGGCGGCGGAGGGGGTCTCGGCCTTTCCCCAGGCGGTCACCGCCCAGATGGTGGCCAACTTCGCCGCCGGCGGCGCGGCGATCAATGTCTTCGCCCGCCAGCACGGGGCGCGCCTGGAGGTGATCGACGTGGGGGTGGCCGGCGAGCTGCCCGCCGAGGTGCGCCAGGCGGTGGTGAACGCCAAGGTGCGCCCCGGCACCCGTAACCTGGCCCGGGAGGACGCCATGACCCGGGACGAGGCCGAGGCCGCCATCGGGGTCGGGATCCAGGCCGCCGAGCGGGCGGTGGCGGCGGGCTGTCGCTGCCTGATCGTTGGCGAGATGGGCATCGCCAATACCACCGCCAGCAGCGCCCTGCTGGCGGTTCTCTGTGACGCCTCCCCGGAGGCCGTGGTGGGGCCGGGGACCGGCATCGACGCCGCGGGCCTGGCCCATAAGCGCGAGGTGATCGCCCGGGCCCTGGGCGCGCGCCGGGTCGAGGCGGATGACCCCCTGGGGGCCCTCGCCGCCCTCGGCGGCCTGGAGATCGCCGCCATGGCAGGGGCCTACCTGGGCGGGGCGGCCCGGCGGGTGCCGCTACTGGTGGATGGGCTGATCGCCACGGCGGCGGCCCTGGTGGCCTGTCGCCTTTGCCCGGCGCTGCGCCCTTACTTGATCTTCGGCCACCGCTCCCGGGAGCCGGGCCACGATATCGCCCTGCGTGCCCTGGCGGCGGAGCCGCTACTGGATCTGGGGCTGCGCCTGGGGGAGGGCAGCGGCGCGGCCCTGGCCTTCCCGCTGCTGGAGTCGGCCTGCCGCATGCTCGCCGAGATGGCGACCTTCGATCAGGCGGGCATCGGTAACGCCCCATGAATGCCCCGGTCTGCCCGCAAGCACTGGATTTCGCCCCGGGCCTGAGCCTGGCGGCGGACGCCCACTGCCTGCACTTCGCCGCCGCCCGGCCCCTGCGTACCCTGAGCAGCGCCCTGGTGGGGGGCGGCCTGGGCTGGCGGCGCCACTTCTGCAACTTCCATGTGGACAAGGCCTATGATGGCCGGGCGCCTGCTAATGACCTGGGCGCCTGGCTGGCCCGGCGCGGCCTGGGCTTGGGTGAGAGCCTGGCGATGATGACCGCGGTGCATCTCGAGCACCTGGCCCTGGTGGCGGGGGAGGGGCTGCTGGTGGCGGTCACCGCCGGGGCCGGCAATGCGGTGGATATCACCGCGCCCCTGACGGGCGACCCGCGGCCGGTGGGCACCATCAATACCCTGGTCTTCCTGGACGCCCACCTGAGCGATGCGGGCCTGGTCAATGCCGCCCTCTCGGCGACGGAGGCCAAGGCCCGGGCCCTCCAGGCCCGGGCGATCCGCGACCCCCACAGCGGCACTCCGGCCAGCGGCACCTCCACCGACTGTTTGGCCGTCGCCGCCACCCAGGCGGGGGAACCCAGCGACTATGCCGGCTCCGGTACGCGACTGGGCCGCGAGCTGGGCCGGGCGGTCTTCGTGGCGACCCGGGACGCGCTGCGGCGCAGCCAGGAGGAGCGCCATGGCTGAGCCGCTCTCTCTCGGGCTGCTGGGGCTGGTGCTGCTGGCCCTGGTGCTGGATCTGATCATCGGCGATCCCCGCGCCCTGCCGCATCCGGTGGTGGGCATGGGGGCGGTGATCGCCCGCCTGGAGCGGGCCTGGAACCGGGGGAACGCCCGGGCTCAGCGCCTCAAGGGGGCGCTGATGTGCGCCCTGGTGGTGCTGGGCACCTTCCTGCTGGCCTGGGGAGGGCTCGCCCTGCTGGCGGCGATTCACCCGGGGCTGGCCTGGCTCGCCGAGCTCTGGCTCTTGGCCAGTTGCCTGGCCATCAAGGGGCTTCGGGACGCCGCCCGGGAGATCGCCGCGCCCCTGAGCCGGGGCGAGCTGCCCGAGGCACGCCGGGCGCTGGCCAGGGTGGTAGGCCGCGATACCGAGCACCTGGACGAGGCGGAGATCAGCCGCGGCGCGGTGGAAACGGTGGCCGAGAACACCGTGGACGGCATCACCGCGCCGCTGTGCTTCGCCCTGCTCGGCGGCGCCCCCCTGGCCCTGGCCTACAAGGCGATCAATACCCTCGACTCCATGGTCGGCTACCGGGACGAGCGCTACGCCGACTTCGGCTGGGCCTCGGCGCGTCTCGACGACGTCGCCAACTGGCTGCCGGCGCGGCTGACCGCCCTGACGCTCTGGCTAAGCGCGTTCTTTATGAAAGGCTTGGGATCGGGGGAGGTGGCTACCCGTGGGGCCCTGGCCGCCACCTGGCGGGAGGCGCCGCGCCACCCCAGCCCCAATAGCGGCTGGCCGGAGGCGATGGTGGCCAATCTGCTGGGGGTGCAGCTGGGGGGCATCAATCACTATCGCGGGCGGGTCTCAGAACGGGCCCGGCTGGGCACGCCCCGCCGGCCGCTGATGGCAGGGCATATCGCCGCCACCCTGCGCCTGATGCATGGCGGCTGGCTGGGCTTTCTGCTGCTGATGGCGGCACTGATCCTGCTCAAGGAGGCGTGGTGAGTCCGGACGTCCCCCCCTCGAATCACTGGCCCTTGCACGGGGGCGAGGCGGCGCCGCTGCTGGCGCGCTTTGGCCTGCCGCCACAGACGCCGCTGCGCGATGTCAGCGCCAACCTCAACCCGCTCGGCCCCCCCGAGTGGCTGCCCGAGTGGCTGGCCGAACGGGCCGCCGACCTGGGCCGCTACCCCGACCCGGACTATGCCGCCGCCCGGGCCGCCATCGCCGCCCACGAGGGGGTGACCCCGGAGCAAGTGCGTCTCACCAACGGCGGCGCCGAGGCGATCTACCTGGCCGCCGCCCTGCACGCCGGCCGGCCCGCCGCCATCCTTGAGCCGGGCTTCGCCGAGTATCGCCGCGCCTGTGCGGCCTATGGACTGTCGGTGCATGGCCTGCCCCTGGCCGCTCCTGATTTCTCCCCCGACCTTGAGGCCCTGGTCGCGGGCCTGGGGGAGGCGGAGGTACTCTTTATGGGGCGTCCCAATAACCCCACCGCGACCCTGGTGCCGTGCCCGGTGATGGCGCGGCTGCTGACGCTCACCGCCGAGCGGGGCTGTACCCTGGTGGTGGACGAGGCCTTTATCGATTTCGTCGGCGACGCGGAGCGGCTGACCCCCTGGCTCGAGCGCTTCGAGCACCTGGTGCTGCTGCGCTCCCTGACCAAGTGGTTCACCCTGCCGGGGCTGCGCCTGGGCTACCTGCTCGCCTCACCGGATCGGGTCACCGCCGCCGGGGCCTTCCAGCCCGCCTGGAGCGTTAACCAGCTGGCCGCCGACCTGGTGGCACCGCTGCTGGCGGATCGCGACTTCAATGCCCGCACCCGGGCCTGGCTCGCCGCCGAGCGACCCGCCATGCAGGCGGCGCTCGGCGCCCTGGGCCTGAGGGTGGTGCCGAGCCGCGCCAACTTTTTCCTGGTGCGCCACCCCCGGGGCGCCGCGGCCACCGCCCGGCTCTTGCCGGCGCTGCTGCGCCGCGGTTGGCTGGCGCGCCATACCCAGGGTTTCGCCGGCCTGGACGGGGGCTGGCTGCGCCTGGCCCTGCGCACCGGCGAGGAGAACCGGGCGCTCTGTGCGGCCCTGGCGGAGGCAATGGAAGAGATCGCCCGAGGAGAGACATCATGATTGCCTTTATCAGCGGCGGAGCCCGCTCCGGCAAGAGCGACTACGCCGAGCGCCTGGCCCGCCAATGGCGGGAGGCGCGGGGCGGAAACCTCTGGTACCTGGCCACCGCCCGGGCCTCGGATGACGAGATGGCCGAGCGCATCGATCGCCATCGACGCCAGCGAGGGGAGGGCTGGGAGACCCTGGAGGTTCCCCTGGCCCTGGATGCCGCCCTGGACGAGGTCGCCCCGGGCGAGACCGTGCTGCTCGACTGCCTGACCCTCTGGGCCAGCCAGTGGCGCTACGGGGGTGGCGGCAGCGATGCCGAGGGCCGCACCCTGCTGGCCTCGGTGCTGACCGAGGCCCGGCAACGCCATATCGCCCTGGTGGTGGTCTCCAACGACATCAACGAGGGAGTGCCCGCCGAGGATGGCGATACCCGCGCCTTCGTGGGCTTCCTCCAGACCCTGCACCGGGACCTGGCCGCCGAGGCGGATCTGGTGGTGCAACTGGTGGCGGGGCTGCCCTGGGTCTGGAAGGGGGAGGGCCCATGAGCTCGACGACGCCATCGACCCCGCCATCGGCCCCGCCATCGACCACGCCCCGGGGCCTGGCCGCCGCCGGTTTCGGCCTGGTGCTGGCGCTGCAGTTCCTGACGCGGATTCCGCTGCCGTTGGCCTGCCCCTGGACCCCGGCCACCCGGCGCTGGGCGCTGCGCGCCTACCCCCTGGTGGGCCTGCTGCTGGGCGGCCTGCTGGCCCTGGCGGCGCTGGCGCTGTCGGGCTGGCCCACGCCGCTGCTGGCCCTGGCGCTGCTCAGCCTCTGGGTGGCGCTCTCCGGCGGCCTGCACCTGGATGGGGTGATGGACCTGGCCGATGCCCTGGGCAGCAATGCCCCCCTGGAGCGGCGCTGGGCGATCATGAAGGATGCCCAGGTAGGCAGCTTCGCCATCCTGGCGCTGATCTTCCTGCTGGCCTGGAAGGGCGTGCTGCTCTGGGCGCTGCTGGAGGCCGGCGTCGCCCCGCTGTGGCTGCTGGGGCCGCCGGCCCTGGCGCGCTTCGGCGCCGTGGCCCTGCTGCGCCTGGCACCGATCGCCCGCCGCGAGGGGCTGGCCTGGACCTGGCGCCAGGAGAGCCGCCACCGGGACCTGGGGCTGTCGCTGCTGCCCCTGGTCGTGCTCTTCTGGTGGCTGCCCGGCGGCTGGCTGCTGCTGATGGCGCTGGCCGCCTTCCTGCTGGCCTTCGCCGCCCTGATGGTGCGCAGCTTTCGCGGCATCAACGGCGATATGCTGGGGGCCGCCATCGAGGGGGGCGAGCTCTGGCTGCTGCTGGTGGCCTGGCTCTGGCTGAGTTCGTGAGACGACAGGAGGGATTCGCATGTCATCGCCTAGCCTGACCCTGGTTGTGGTGCGCCACGGCCTGACCGCCTGGAACCGGAGCGGCCGCTACCAGGGCCACCGGGACATTCCCCTGGATCTCGAGGCGGCCCGCCCGGGGCTCGAGCGCCTGAGGGCCTGGTGGCTCGAGCAGCAGGGGGAGTGGGATGCCATCCACTGCAGCGACCTGACGCGCTGTCGCCAGACCCTGGCACACCTGGCCCTGCCTGGCGCGACACCCTGTTCCGAGACCCGCCCCGAGACCCATTCCGAGACCCGCCCCGAGTCTCAGCCCGAGCCGCGCTTCGATGCCCGGCTGCGGGAGCTGAATTTCGGCGCCTACGAGGGCAAGTGCTACGCCGAGCTCGAGTCGGACCCCGGTTACCGGGCCTGGATCGACGCCCGGGGCGAGCAACCGCCCCCCGGGGGCGAGTCCGCCGGCGAGCTGCGCGCACGGCTCGACGCCTGGTGGCGTGAGCTGACCTGGGATGCCGAGGCCAAGGAGGGCGGGAAGGAGGGCGGCGCATACCGCGCCCTGGTGGTGACCCATGGCGGGGTGCTGCGGGAGCTGCGTCGGCGCTTCGAGGCCATCGACTTCTGGGCCGCCGGCGTCACCCAGGCGGAGGGGCGCCACTTCCACTTCATTCGACACGGAGGCGCCTGGCGATGCGAGTGGTCATCGGCGGTACCCACGCCGGCAAGCGCGACGCGGTAAGGAGCTGGGGCGGGGCGCCGCGCTGGCTCGAGGCCGCAAGCCTCCTCGAAGGCCCGCCGCCCGCCGGAGACCTGGTGATCGATGGCTGGGCGCCGTGGATCGCCGCCCAGTTGGCAGGCGAGGCCGATAACGACCGCCTGCGGGCGCGCCTCGCCCAGGCCATGGACGCCCTGCGGGACGCAGAGCGCCGGACGGGGGCGTCCATCACCCTGATCCTCGAGGAGATGGGGCGGGGCCTCGTGCCCCTGTCGCGCCGCCAGCGGCGCCTGCGCGACCTCAACGGCTGGCTGGCCCAGGACGCCGCGGCCCGGGCCGAGGCGGTCTACTACGTCTGGCACGGCTTGCTAAGAAGGCTTGGCTAAAGCCTTGCAGATGGAATGGCTGAGGGGCGCTGGGGGCAGGACGCCGCGGGGGTTTTTTGCCAGGGATGGCAAAAGTAGCTCCCAGGGAAGGGTTTACAGCGCCCCGCGGCGGCCTGACCGCCAGGATAGCCCCGGGCCTTCAGCGGAAAAGGTAATAACTGGATTGCCTAAGGGCTTGGCTAAAGTCGCTTGTCTGGGCCGCCTCGGGACGTAATAGAATATGGAACTGTTTTTCAATAAGTGGAGCTGAGATGCTGGGACAATTACGACGGTGGGTCGATAACTTTACCCTGACCCTGGTGGGGGTGGTGATCCTGGCCAGCGTGCTGCCGGCCCAGGGGCGCGGGGTGCCCTTCTTCGAGGGGCTGACCGTGGCGGCCATCGCCCTGCTGTTCTTTATGCATGGCGCCAAGCTCTCCCGCCAGGCGATCATCAGCGGCGCCACCCACTGGCGCCTGCACCTGGTGGTGTTCGGCTTCACCTTCGTCGCCTTCCCGCTGCTCGGGGTGCTGGGGCGGCCGCTGATGGAGCCCTGGCTGGGCACGCCCCTGACCCTCGGCATGCTCTACCTCTGCGTGCTGCCCGGCACGGTGCAGTCCGCCATCGCCTTCAACTCCCTGGCCCGGGGCAATGTGCCGGCGGCGATCTGCAACGCTTCCGCCTCCAGCCTGATCGGCATCCTGGCCACCCCCCTGCTGGTGATGCTGATCATGGGCATCCAGGCCACCGGCGAGGGCTACAACGCCGGCGAGGCGGTGCTCAAGATCAGCCTGCAACTGCTGCTGCCCTTCGTGCTGGGGCACCTGGCGCGGCCCTGGATCGGCGACTGGGTGGCCCGCAATCGCCCCTGGCTGAGCAAGGTGGATCAGAGCTCCATCCTGCTGGTGGTCTATACCGCCTTCAGTGCCTCGGTGGTGGGTGGGCTCTGGCAGACCGTGGGACTCGGCCCGCTGCTGGCGCTGATCCTGGCCTGCTGCGTGCTGCTGGCCCTGGTGCTGGTGCTGACCACGGCCCTGGCCCGGGGGCTGGGCTTCAGCAAGGAGGACGAGATCACCATCGTCTTCGGCGCCTCCAAGAAGAGCCTGGCCACCGGGGTGCCCATGGCCCAGGTGCTCTTCGCCGGCAGTGCCCTGGGGCCCATGCTGCTGCCGATCATGCTCTTCCACCAGATCCAGCTGATCGTCTGCGCCATCCTGGCCCAGCGCTACGCCCAGCGTCCCGAGCCGCTGGCCGCGACAAATTGACCTTTGCCTGGTGGATTGCTAGCTTACGCGCACTCTCAGGTGCTGGTGGAAGCCATTTCTACCAGGTAAACGGGAAGTCGGTGCACGGCCTTGCCGCCATTCCGACGCTGCCCCCGCAACGGTGATCGAGTCAAACACCGCCATAACGTCACTGTGCCGCTTGGCATGGGAAGACGGCGGTGCGGAAGGTGCTTAGCCTGGCCCCCGGGCCTAGGCCTTCACTCGTCAGCCCGGAGACCGGCCTGGAGAGGCATGCCGTGTCGCGGTGGGCGACGCCAGGCTGGGGGCCTTGTGGCGCCTTTCCTGTCCTTTCCGCCGTGTCCCGGCCACCATAACGCATGACGCCGTGCGGGTGAGCACGGCGAGCAAGGGACACCCCATGACGACTTCCTTCTCCCCCCGTGGCCTGGCGACCCTGGCCGTTGCCGCCTTGCCGCTAGCACCGCTCTCCCAGGCGATCGCCGCCACGTCCGGCGACAACGACTCGCTCCAGACCCTGAACCCCCTGGTGGTGACCGCCACCCTGGCGCCGCGCACCGCCGACGAATCGCTGGCCTCGGTGACCGTGCTGGACGAGGCGACCCTGCGCCGCCAGGACCCCACCAGCCTCACCGACCTGTTTCGTGGCCAGCCCGGGGTGGATGTCTCCACCAGTGGCAGCTTCGGCAAGAACAGCAGCGTCTTTCTCCGTGGTACCAACAGCGACCAGAATGTACTGCTGATCGATGGCATTCGCCTGCGCTCGGCGACGCTGGGCAGTGCCGCCTGGCAATTCCTCGATCCGCGGCTGTTCCAGCGTGCCGAGATCGTCCGCGGCCCCCGCGGCAGCCTCTATGGCGCCGATGCCATGGGCGGCGTCATTCAGCTCTTTACGCCCGAGGGCGAGGCGGGGGCGCCGACGCCACGCATCTCGGTGGGCGGCGGCTCCTTCGATACCCAGCGTTATAGCGCCAGCCTCGCCGGCAGCAGCGGCGGCACCCGCTACTACTTCGCCGGTAGCCGCTTCGAAACCGATGGGCAGCCGGTGCGCCGCGGCGGTGACGACAAGGGCTATGACAATACCTCGGGCCTGGTGCGGCTCTCTCACACCTTCGATAACGGCGCCGAGGTGGGGGTGCTGGCGCTGCGGGCCCGGGGAACTACCGAGTACGACGAGAGCGGTTCCCTGGCTACGACGGATTATGTTCAGCAAGTGGCGGGGATCTACGGTGAGCTACCAGTCACTGCCAACTGGCGGAGTCGCTTGACCCTGAGCGAGGCGCGTGATGAGAGCGACAACCACTTCTATGACTCCATTCTCGATACGCAGACGCGAACCGCTCGCTGGGAAAATACGCTTGGCGCAGGTGCCCATGAGTTTATCGTCGGTGCTGAGTACCTGAACGATAGCGTTGCAGGCAGCATTACGGGAAGCATGCCTTGGGATGGGCCCTACGACGTAGAGGGGCGGGATAACAAGGCCATCTTTACCCAAGCACTGCTCGATTTCTCTCCCTTCGCGGTACAGGCCAGCCTGCGATATGACGATAACCAAGCCTATGGTGAAGAGGTAACCGGCAGCCTGGCCCTGGGCTATGACCTGGACGCCTACCATACCTTGAGGGCCAGTTATGGCACTGCCTTCAAGGCACCGACGTTTAATCAGCTCTACTGGCCGGGGTTTGGTAACCCTGACCTAGAGGCCGAGACGTCGACGTCCTATGAACTCGGTGCTCGTGGTCAGTATCGCCACTATTTCTGGGATCTGGCGCTATATCAGAGTGATATCGACAACCTGATTTCTGGACAGAATGGCGGAGCAACGAATGTGCCGACTACGCGGATTCGCGGCGTCGAGCTTTCCGCTGGTGCCGAGGTTGCCGACTGGAACCTGGCCGCGGCCCTGACCTATACCGATCCGGAGGATCGCGAGACCGGTAACCGGCTGGCCCGACGCGCGTCACAGAGTCTGCGTCTGGATGCCGATCGTGCGCTGGGCGACTGGTCCCTGGGGGGCTCCTGGGTCGTGCAGAATCACCGCTATGACGATGCCGCCAACGAAGAACGGCTTGCCGGCTTCGGCCTGGTCAATCTGCGCGCCGGCTGGGAGTTCGCGCCCCTGTGGTCGGCCCGCCTAACCCTGGAGAATGCTTTGGATAAGGAGTATGTCACGGCGAGATTTTTCGACGGTGATGACTACCTCAATGCCGGTCGCGCCGCCTTCCTTAGCCTGCACTTCGGTGGCTAATGGGTAAGCGACTGCTGGCAGCCCTGGCGCTGCTCCTTGCGGGCGCGGTTCAGGCCGGCGAGCGCTGCGCCGTCGATGATCGGGGCCGGGAGGTGTGCCTGCCGGCCCCCGCCGAGCGTATCGCCGCCCTGTCGCCGGGGGCCACCGAGCTGGTCTATGCCGCCGGGGCCGGCGAGCGGGTCGTCGCCGTGGTGGCCTATAGCGACTATCCCCCGGAGGCCCGCCAGGTGGCCTCGGTGGGCAGCCATACCCGGGTCGACCTGGAGCGGCTGCTGGCGCTCGCTCCCGACCTGGTGATCGGCTGGGTCACCGGCAACCCGGCGGAGCAGCTCGAGACCCTCGAGGCCCTGGGCCTGCCGGTCTTCTATATCGAGCCACGCACCCTCGAGGGCGTGGCCACGGCCATCGAACGCCTCTCGCGCCTGGCCGGCAGCGAGGCGGCGGGGGAGGTCGAGGCGGCGCGCTTTCGCGACGGCATGGCGGAACTCGCCGAGCGCTACGCGAATGCCGCGCCGCTGTCGGTCTTCTACCAGGTATGGGACGAGCCGCTGATGACCATCAACGACGACCACCTGATCGGCCAGGTGCTCTCCCTGTGCGGCGGCGTCAATGTCTTCGGCGAGCTCGACCGGCTGGTGCCGCGCCTCGACGAGGAGGCGGTGCTGGCCGCCGACCCCGAGGCGATCCTCGCCGGCGGCATGGGCGAGGAGAACCGCGCCTGGCTGACTCATTGGGAGCAGTATCCGGCGCTCACCGCCGTGGCCCGGGACAACCTCTTCTTCGTGCCGCCCTCGCTGATCCAGCGCCCCACGCCGCGCCTGCTGGAGGGCAGCCGGCTCTTCTGCGAGAAGCTCGAGGTGGCCCGGTCTCGTCGCGAGGCGAGTCCCTGATGGTGACCCTGGCGCGCCCCCTGGGGGGCCTGGCCCTGGCCGCCCTGGCGGCCCTGATCCTGTCGGTGGCACTGGGCAGCGTGACCCTGCCACCGGGCGAGATCCTCGCCGTCCTGCGCGGCCAGGGCAGCCCGCTGGCCCAGACCCTGATCCTCGAGCTGCGCCTGCCCCGCTCGCTCTCCGCCTTCGCGGTGGGCGGGCTGCTCGCCGTGGCCGGCGCCCTGATGCAGGTGCTGCTGCGCAACCCCCTGGCCGACCCCTATGTGCTGGGGCTCTCCGGGGGCGCCTCGGTGGGGGCCCTGGCCGCCATGCTGGCGGGCGTCGGCGGCCTGGTGGTCTCCGGCGGTGCCTTCGCCGGGGCGCTGCTCTCGACCCTGCTGGTGTTCGGCCTGGCCCATGGTCGCGGCGGCTGGACCCCGGCGCGGCTGCTGCTCACCGGGGTGGTGGTGGCGGCCGGCTGGGGGGCGATGATCACCCTGATGCTGGCGGTGACCCCCGCCGACCGCCTGCCCGGCATGCTCTACTGGCTGATGGGGGACCTCGCCTATGCCCGTGCGCCCTGGCCGCCGCTGGCCCTGCTGCTGGTGGTCTGCCTGCTGGTCATGCCGCTGGGGCGCAGCCTCAATGTGCTGGCCCGGGGGCCCCTGCAGGCCGCCGCCCTCGGCGTCTCGGTACGCCGCCTGGAGTGGGGCATCTACCTGGGGGCCAGCGCCCTGACCGCCATGGCGGTAACCAGCGCCGGCAGCATCGGCTTCGTCGGCCTGGTGGTGCCGCATATGCTGCGCCTGCTGCTGGGCAACGATCAGCGGCTGATCCTGCCCGCCTGCGCCCTGGCCGGCGGCACCCTGCTGCTGCTGGCGGACACCCTGGCGCGCACGATGATCGCCCCCGAGCAGCTGCCGGTGGGGGTGATCACCGCCCTGCTGGGGGTGCCGACCTTTCTTTACCTGCTTTATCGGAGCCAGTGATGAGCCGTCTCGAGGCCCGCCAGTTGGTGATCGATATTCCCGGGCGTGGCGACGGCCGGGCCCTCGACGTGTGCATCGAGCCGGGCCAGGTGTGGGGCGTGCTGGGGCCCAATGGCGCCGGCAAGACGACGCTGCTGCATACCCTGGCCGGCCTCAGGGCCCCGCGTTCGGGGCAGGTGCGCCTCGACGACCGGCCGCTGGCGGCGTTGGGCCGTCGCCGGGTGGCGCGCCAGCTGGGGCTGGTCTTCCAGGAGCGCCATGATGGTTTCCCCGCCACGGTGCGCGAGACCGCCCTGATCGGCCGCCACCCCTACCTCTCGCCCTGGCAGATGGAGGGGGCCGAGGAGCTGCGCCTGGCCGAGGCGGCCCTGGAGCGGCTCGATATCGCCCACCTGGCCGACCGCCTGGTGGGGACCCTCTCCGGCGGCGAGCGCCAGCGCCTGGCCATCGCCACGGTGCTGACCCAGGCCCCGGCCTTGTGGCTTGCCGACGAGCCCACCAACCACCTCGACTTGCACCACCAGACCGAAGTCATGGCGCTGCTCGCCGGCGAGGCCCGCCAGGGCAGGGCGGTGATGATGTGCCTGCACGACCTCAACCTGGCCGCCCGCTGGTGCGACCACCTGCTGCTGCTCTACCCGGGCGGCGAGGCGTGCTGGGGCCCGGCGGAGGCCATGCTGGAGCCCGCGGCCCTGGAACGGCTCTACGGCCAGCGCCTGGCCACCGCCTGGGTCGACGGGGCCCCGGTCTTCGTGCCCCTGAAATAAGGTTCATCGCACTTACAGGTAGGCTGGGTAGCTATTCCCATAGTGGGCCTGGTTGGCCACTGGTGCTGGGAGAGGCTCTGGGGTTGTGGGAGTTCGGGTTCCCCGAACGATTGGGCGACGCAGTCGCCCTTGGGTGCCGGTCAGGATCGCCCTGCGGCCGATATCGCGCGGAACCGGGACGCCGGACCGCCGCGCTTGTATGTTTGAAGGAGACCCAGAACGGGCAATAGTGAGAAGGCTTGTCGGAGTGGAGGGACGAGCCGCGCATCTGGCCCTGCTCGGGTACAGACAGTGGGAGACATGGCCCCACCCCACCCACCAAGCGCCGATAAGGAATCCATCGGCTGAGCGCCCCTCAGACCGACGATCTTGGCAAGCCAGCGCTTGGGTGCACCCCGACAAGCCTTTTCAACCTAGCGTGGAGGGCGAGAGATCACATCTAGATGCCCTCAACACGGATGGTGATTCCGTCGAGATGGCTTTGGCCAGGCAGCTTGTTGCATGACCTTAGCCCTCCTTCCGCGCGGAAGGAGGGCTTTTTCAACTTATTCGTAAGCGATCCACGAACCCCATCTTCTTGAGCTGAGCGGCGTCGATCACACTGGCAACTCCTGTTGATCTGGAGGATGCCATGAACGAACTGACGTCAACGCAGGCTTATTGGCTGGGTCATCTGTTCCATGCCTCATCCCGGCAACTGGCGTTGAGCGAGTATGCCAAGGAGCAGGGCCTGAACTTGGCGGCGTTGCTGGCCTGGGAGCAGCGTCTCGCGGTCCAGGGCATGCCGGTGCCGCCGCGGTATCGACCACTGCGCTTCGTCACCGTGGAGGTGGCATCATGATCCGGCCCGACACCGGGTTACGGGTCTATCTGTGTCGCGAGCCGGTCGATATGCGCAAGCAGATCGATGGCCTGGCCCTGCTGGTCCAGGAGGCCATGGCGCTCAACCCCTTCGACAAGGCCGTGTTCGTGTTCGGCAACCGCCGGCGCGACAAGGTGAAGCTGCTGTTCTGGGAACGCAACGGCTTCGTGGTCTGGTACAAGCGCCTGGAGCGCGAGCGCTTCAAGTGGCCCGACCGACTGGAGGGCGATACCGTCACGCTGACGGGGCAGGAGCTGAACTGGTTGTTGGATGGCTACGACCTGCGTGCCATGCAACCCCATAAGACACTGGACTTTCAATCGGTTGGATAGGCTTCCCACTCCCCTTGCGTGGCGGGATTCGGTAACATCAGCGCATGACCTCCTCCGCTTCCCACACCGCCGACACGCTGGATCAGCTGCAACGTAAGCTGGCCGCTGCCGAGGCCGAGAATGACCGCCTGCTCGCCTTGATGGCCAGGAAGGAGGCCCAGTGGGAAGCGGCCAAGCAATCGCTGTTCGAGCAGTTCCGTCTGGCCATCGAGCGTCAGTTTGGTCCCTCCACCGAGAAGTACCGCGTCGAGCAGGGTGACCTGCTGATCAACGAGGCCGAAGTGGCCGTGGATGCAGAGGACACCGCCGCCGATGAGGAGTCCACCACGCAAGACGCCGCGGCCGAGCCCCGTCAGCCGGCCAAGCGCCGTACGCGTGGTGGCCGTGTTGCGCTGCCGCCCGATCTCCCGCGCATTGAGGTGGTGCATGAGCTTCCCGAGGAAGGGCGTCGGTGTGCCGAGGATGGCACCGCGCTCAAGGTCATCGGCGAGGAGGTCAGCGAGGAACTCCATGTGGTGCCGGCCCGGGTCGAGGTCATTCGCCATGTACGGCGCAAGTACGCCTGCCCAATCTGCGAAGAGGGCGTGCGCGTCGCCTCACCGCCGGCCAAGTTACTGCCCAAGAGCAACGCCAGCGCCACGCTGCTTGCCTACGTGGCCACCGCCAAATACCAGGATGCCTTGCCGCTCTACCGGCAGAGCCAGATCTTTGCCCGGCACGGCGTCGAGATCCCGCGCAACACCCTGGCGCGCTGGATGGTCCAGGCTGGCGAGCGATTGCAGCCGTTGGTCGCAGCCCTGCGTCGGCACCTGCTGCAGGCCCCGCTGATCCACATGGATGAGACCACCCTACAGGTCAACACCGAAGTCAACCGCTTGGCGAGCTCGACCTCCTACATGTGGTTGCAGCGGGGTGGCCCGCCGGGCCAACAAGTGGTGCTGTTCGACTATGACGCCAGCCGCGCCGGTCGGGTGCCCGTGCGCCTGCTGGGCGACTATACCGGTCGCCTGGTCACCGACGGCTACGAAGGCTATGCCGAAGTGGTGCGAAAGAACGGCATCCTCCATGCCGGCTGCTGGGCCCACGCGCGACGCAAGTTCGTCGAGGCCCAGAAGGTGCAGCCCAAGGGCAAGACCGGCAAGGCCGACTGGGCGCTCAACCAGATCCGCAAGCTCTACGCCGTGGAGAAACAGGCCAAGGCCCTGGATGCCGACGCGCGGCGGGAACTGCGCGATCAGAAAAGCCGTCCGCTGATCACCCAGTTGCGCACCTGGCTCGACAAATCCCAGCAGCAGGTACTGCCGAAGAGTGCGCTGGGCAAGGCGCTGCATTACCTGGATGGCCAGTGGGGGCGCCTGACCCGCTTTCTTGATGATGGGTTGATCCCGCTCGATAACAACCTGGCGGAGAACGCCATCCGCCCCTTCGTGGTCGGCCGCAAGAACTGGCTGTTCAGCCATACGCCGAGTGGTGCCCACGCCAGCGCAGCGATCTACAGTCTGATCGAGACGGCCAAGGCCAACGGCCACTCGCCATACGACTACTTGCAGTTCGTGTTCGAGACCCTCCCCACCCTCAGTGAAGCTGACGACCTCAGCCCGCTGCTGCCTTGGCGCTGGAAAGAGACGCTACCGCTGTAAGGTCGCCTTGGGCAGATGGAGTTCGTGGATCGCTTACATGGATAGGTACGGGCGGCGCGGAACAGGGCAGAGTGGAGGGCTTTGGATAGGCCCCCACCCTGCCCCGTGCGTATCCGAAATGGCGTCATGTACGGCTTAGAGCTCGACGCCCTTCTGGGCCCTGACGCCCTGGTCCTTGAAGGCGTGCTTGACCACCTTCATCTCGGTGACGGTATCGGCCAGCTCGATCAGTGCCTCGGGGGCGTAGCGGCCGGTGACGATGGCGTGCTGCATGGCCGGGCGAGCCTGGAGGTCGTCGAGCACCCGGTCGAGGTTCAGATACTCGTAGCGCAGGGCGATATTGAGCTCGTCGAGCAGCACCATATCGAAGCTCGGGTCGCTCAGCATGCGACTCGCCACCTCCCAGGCCGCCTCGGCGGTCTGGACGTCGCGCTCCCGGTCCTGGGTGTCCCAGGTGTAGCCCTCGCCCATCACGTGGTACTCCACGTTCGGCAGGTTACGGAAGAAGGCCTCCTCGCCGGTGCTGAAGGCGCCCTTGATAAACTGCACCACGCCTACCTTCATGCCGTGGCCCAAGGCCCGGGCCAGCATGCCGAAGCCGGAGCTGCTCTTGCCCTTGCCGGGGCCGGTCAGCACCAGCAGCACGCCCTGGTCCTTGTCGGCGGCCTCGATGCGCTCGTTCATGATGCGCTGCTTGATGGCCATGCGTTCGGCATGACGCTGAGGATCGACTTTCTTCATTTCACTCTCCACCGCTTATTTTGCGTAACAGATAGATGTCCATGATCCAGCCATGCCGCTCGCGCAGGGCGGCACGCCGCTCGAGAATCGTCGCGGCCACCTCCGCCAGGGGGCCGTCGATCAGGTGCTGCTTGTCCATGCCCAGGTAGGCGCCCCACCAGATATGCAGGCCCTCCGGCGGCAGCGCCTGGAAGGCGCCGCCGCTATCGAGCATCACCGCCACGCTCGCGGCGTCGCTCGGCCAGCCGCGCTCTCTTAGACGGCGGCCGGTGGTGATCTGCACCGGTTCGGCCAGCGCATTGAGGGGGATGCGGTGCGCGGCGGTCAGCACCTGCAGGCTGGTGATGCCCGGCACCACGTCCACCGTCACCTCGCCCCTCGTTCGGGACCCCAGTCTCCCGGCGATACGCAGGCTGCTGTCGTAGAGCGAGGGGTCCCCCCAGATCAGCAGGCCGACCCGCCCGCCCTGGGGCAGATGGGTCGCCATCAGTTCCCCCCAGATGGCGGCAATGGCCCCGTGCCAGTCGTCCACCGCGGCCAGGTAGTCGGCATGGGCATCGCGGCGCGGCAGGTCGAACTCCACGACCCGGGGGCGGGACGACGCCTCCAGCAGATTGCGACACAGCAGCCGGCGCAGGTCCACCAGGTCCGAGTTGGCCTCGCCCTTGCGGGGCAGCAGGATCAGGTCCGCCTCGTTGAGGGCCCGCACCGCGGCCAGGGTGACATGCTCGGGATTGCCCGTGCCGATGCCGATCAGCGAGAGATGGATCATACGCCGTCACCCTCACCCGCGGCGAAGGGCGAATCCGCCGACTGGGGCCGGAAGCGGCGGTCATAGCCGAGCGAATAGAGGCAGCTCTCCTGGAAGTCCTGGCTGCCCAGCACCGGGCCCACCAGGATCAGCGCGGTGCGCTGCATGGTGGCGTCGACCCGAGCCTCCACGGTCGACAACTGCCCCCGCACCACCCGCTCGTCGGGCCAACTGGCCCGCCAGACGATGGCCACCGGGCAGTCGGCACCATAGTAGGGCGTCAGCGCTTCCACCACCTGGGCCAGGTTATGGATGGAGAGATGAATGGCCAGGGTGGCGCCGCTCCTGGCGAAGTTGGCCAGGGTCTCGCCGTCCGGCATGGCGCTGGCTCGCCCCGGGGTGCGGGTCAGCACCACGGACTGGGCTACCCCCGGCAGGGTCAGTTCCTGGCCCAGGGTGGCGGCGGCGGCGGCGAAGGCCGGCACCCCCGGGGTAATGGCATAGGGAATCGCCAGTTCACGCAGCCGGCGCAGTTGCTCGCCCATGGCGGACCAGACCGACAGGTCCCCGGAGTGCAGCCGGGCGACATCGTGCCCCGCGGCATGGGCGGCGCGCATCTCGGCGATGATCTCGTCGAGGGAGAAGGGCGCGGTATTGATGATGCGGGCGCCATCCGGGCAGTGCTCAAGCAGTGCCTCGGGCACCAGCGATCCCGCATAGAGGCACACCGGGCAGGCAGCGATCAGGTCCCGGCCGCGCAGCGTCAGCAGGTCCGGTGCCCCGGGGCCGGCGCCGATAAAGTGGATGGTCATATTGGCTTTCCTCTTATTGCGTTCATCGGCACCAATCGCCGGCTAAAGCCGGCTCCTACACACACCAAGGCGCCTATCGGCGCCAATCGTCCGGAATCCGGACTCCCACAAGGGCAGGCTGGAGATCCCCCACAATGGCGGATCGGGGGTCTACCCTGTTGCCAGGGCCGCGGTGGCTTGGCGGTCCGTCGAGATCAGTCGGGGGCCGAGCAGGGTCGCCCCGGGTCCCGCCGCCAGCAGGGCCACCGCCTCGGCGACGCTGCCGGTGCCCCGGGCCGCCAGGCTATGCGGGGAACGGGTCAGGGTGGCCGCCCGGGGCAAGTCACCCTCCGCCACTCCCATTACCGGGATGCCGTGTCGTTCCCCCAGTGCCTGGACCAGCGGTAGCATCGACTGCACCGCGGCCAGCCGGTCGACCGGGCCATAGCGCCGGCACAGCCGGTCCAGGGCGTTATCCAGCGAGGCCAGGCCGGCGCCGCGGCGAAAGCCGAAGCCCGCCACCCTCATCGACTGACCCGCCACTGCACGATGGGGTAGCTGGCCTTCCAGCCCCGCCGGGTGCCGAGGGGCGCGGCACTGGCCAGCTCCAGGCGCAGCAGCTCGCCGCCGGCCCGCCGCTGCCACTCGGTCAGCAGGGCCTCGGATTCCAGGGTCACCGCATTGGCCACGATCCGCACGCCGGCCGGCAATCGCCGCCACAGCGCCTCCAGCAGGGCCTGGGACAGCCCGCCGCCGATAAAGACCGCCTCGGGTGGTGGGGCCTCGGCCAGGGCGCCTTCCTCCAGCATCGCCAGTGCATCGCCCTCCACCACCTCCAGCCAGTCGACGCCGAGGGCATGGGCATTGCGGCGCGCCCGGGCCGCCCGCCCGGCGTCGCGCTCGACGCCCAGGGCGCGGTTGTCCGGGTGGGCCAGCAACCATTCGATGGCGATAGAGCCCGAGCCGGTGCCGAGATCCCAGAGCCGCTCCCCCGCCCGGGGGGCCAGGGCAGCCAGGGTCAGGGCGCGCACGGCTTGCTTGGTGATCTGGCCATCGTGGTCGAACCATTCGTCCGGCAGGCCCGGCGTCAGCGGCAGGGCCGGCCCCTCGCCGGCCACTTCCAGGCCCACCGCCACCGGGTGGGCGATATCGTCCGGCAGGGTGGCATCGGCCCGCACGCTGCGGATGCGCTCCTCGCCGCCGCCCAGGGCCTCCAGCAGATGCAGCCGGGTGGCGCCGAAACCGAAGCGCACCAGCCAGCCGGCCAGCTCGCTCACGGCGTCGCCGTCCCGTACCAGCACCAGCAGGCGTCGGCCGAGGTGCAGATGGGGGCGGATCCGCGTCAGCGGCTTGGCATGCAGGCCCAGGCAGGTGCAGGCCTCCAGCGGCCAGCCCAGGCGGGACGCCGCCAGGCCGAAGATGGAGGGCACCGGCAGGGCCCGCCACTCGTCGGCGGGCAGATGACGCGCCAGGCTGGTGCCCGCCCCGAACCAGAAGGGGTCGCCGGAGACCAGCATCACCACCCGGCGGCCGCGCTCGGCCAGCAGCTGGGGGATGCCGTCGGCGAAGGGCACCGGCCATTCGCGCACCTCGGCCGCCAGCGGCGGCAAGCGGCGCAGATGGCGCCGCGCGCCGAACACCAGCTCGGCGTCCTCCAAGGCGCTGCGGCTTGCCGCGGTCAGCCCTTCTGTGCCACCTTCCCCCCAGCCAAGCAGCGTCAGCCAGGGAGCGTCGTCTAGGTCCGTCATATGAAAATCCTGATTCTAGGGGGCACCACGGAAGCCAGTGCCCTGGCCGGCGCCCTGGCCGAGCGCCAGGTTCCTGCCCTGTTCAGCTATGCCGGCCGGGTGGCCACCCCCAAGCCGCAGCCGCTGCCCACCCGGGTCGGCGGCTTCGGCGGGGTGGCGGGCCTGGCCGACTTCCTCGCGGAGCACGGCATCACCCACCTGGTCGACGCCACCCACCCCTTCGCCGAGCGGATGAGCCAGAACGCCGTGGCGGCGGCGCACCATGCTGGCGTCCGCCTGATTGCCCTGACCCGCCCGCCCTGGGTGCCCCAGGCCGGCGATCGCTGGACCCGCGTCGCCGATATCGAGGCGGCGGTGGCGGCGCTTGCCGGCCCGCCCGAGCGGATCCTGCTGGCCATCGGGCGCCAGCACCTGGCCGCCTTCGCGGCCCAACCCCGGCACCACTACCTGCTGCGCCTGGTCGATGCCCCCGAGGCGCCGCCGCCCCTGCCCCATCACCGGGTGATCCTGGACCGCGGCCCCTTTACCCTGGCGGGCGATCGGGCCCTGCTGCGGGAGCACGGCATCCAGCGCATCGTCTGCAAGAACGCCGGGGGAGGCGGTGCGGTGGCCAAGCTCAGCGCCGCCCGCGAGCTGGGCCTGCCGGTGGTGATGATCGAGCGGCCGGCGCTGCCTTCCCGTTATGAGGTGCACTCGGTCGAAGATGTGCTGGCCTGCCTCGCTCACGAGTCGGCCCCTGAACCAGACCCTGAGCCAGCCCCCAAGGCCGACCGCGGGGTATAGACCCAGGGCAGGCCCTGATGCGGGGTCAGGCGCGGGATCAGCCGCGTCTGGCTGGAGCCCACCAGCACCAGGGTGCGCATATCGGCCATCTCCGCCCTGGCCTCGCCGAGGGTGGTGACCCGTAGGGACTCCTCCGGCGTGGCCACGGCCCGGGCGAACATGATCAGACGCTCCGGCCCGCAGGCCTCGCGCAGCACCTCCAGGGCACGCTCGAAGCCCTCCGGGCGCGCCCTGGAGCGGGGGTTGTAGAAGGCCATGGCGAAGTCGGCCTCGGCGGCCAGGCGCAGGCGGCGCTCGATCAGCGCCCGGGGCTTGAGGTTGTCGGAGAGGTTGATGCAGCAGAAGTCGTGGCCCAGGGGCGCCCCCAGCCGGGCGCTGGCGGCCAGCATGGCGGAGATGCCCGGCAGCACCTGGATATCCAGGGCGCGCCACTCGGGCTCGCCCGCCTCCAGCGCCTCGAAGAGCGCCGCGGCCATGGCGAAGACCCCCGGGTCCCCCGAGGAGACCACCACCACCCGGTGACCCGCGGCGGCCAGGCGCAGGGCCGCCTCCGCCCGGCGGATCTCCTCGCGGTTGTCCGAGCCGTGGCGCACCAGCCCCGGCCGCGGCGCCACCCGTTCCACGTAGGGCACATAGCCCACCACATCGGTGGCCTCGGCCAGGGCGGCGGAGACCTCGGGGGTAATTAGCGCCTCACTGCCCGGCCCCAGGCCGACCACCCTGAGCCAGCCGCCGCTTGCCGTCTCGTTCATGGCCGCCTCCCGTTGCCGTGGATCACCAGGATGGAGAAGTAGGGCACGCTGTCGCCGACCTCGCGAAACGGCCGGATGCGCTCCTGGGGCATGGCGGCGTATTCGATCAGCCAGGCCTCGTCGTCGCGGCCGGCCCGGACCAGGGCCCGGCGCAGCTTGTCCAGGTTGCGGCCGATCTTCATCACCACCAGGGCGTCGGTGCGGGCGATACGCTCGACCAGGGCCTCCTCCGGCAGGGTGCCCATCAGCACGGTGAGGACGTCGTCGCCCCAGGTCACCGGCCGCCCGGTGGCGGTCCAGGCGGCGGACATGCCGGTGATGCCCGGCACCACCGCCACCGGCACCCGCCCCTCGAGGCGCGTATAGAGGTGCATAAAGGAGCCGTAGAAGAAGGGGTCGCCCTCGCAGAGCACCACCACGTCCTGGCCCGCTTCGGCGATCTCAGTGAGCTGCGCGACCTGCTTGTCGTAGAAGGCCGCCAGCAGCGCGTTGTAGCGGGGGTCGTCGAAGGGGATCTCGGTGGTGACCGGGTACTCCATGGGCAGCTCGATCACGTCCCGCGCCAGCAGGCCCTCGACGATGCTGCGGGCATGGCCGCGGCGGCCCTGCTTGCGGAAGTAGGCGACATGGGAGGCCCCGCGGATCAGCCGGTCGGCGCGCACGCTCATCAGGTCCTGGCTGCCGGGGCCCAGGCCGACGCCGTGGATGGTGCCCGGTGTCATGGTGGCGAGGCTCATTCGCGGCGATCCGCCATGGCGTTGAGGGCGGCCACCGTCACCGCGCTGCCGCCGAGGCGCCCCTCGACGACCACGCAGGGCGCCGCGGCGCTCTCCCACAGGGCCTGCTTGGATTCGGCGGCGCCCACGAAGCCCACCGGGCAGCCAATGATCGCCGCCGGCCGCGGGCACGCCGGGTCTTCCAGCATATTCAGCAGGTGGAACAGGGCCGTCGGCGCATTGCCGATGGCCACCACCGCGCCGTCCAGTTGGGGGCGCCACAGCTCCAGCGCCGCCGCCGAGCGGGTGTTGCCCAGTTCCCAGGCCAGGTCGGGCACCCGCGCGTCGTGCAGGGTGCAGAGGATGGCGTTGTCCGCCGGCAGGCGCGTGCGGGTGATGCCCTCGGCGACCATGCGCGCGTCACAGAGGATCGGCGCCCCCGCCTCCAGCGCCGCCCGGGCCCGGTTCACCGCATCGCCACGGAAATGAATGTAGGGGGCCAGCTCCACCAGGCCGGCGGCATGGATCATGCGCACGGCCACCGGCTCCTCCTCCGGCGCGAAGCGCGCCAATTCGGCCTCGCGCCGGATCGTGGCAAAGGACTCCCGGTAGATGGCCGGGCCGTCCGTTTCATAGACGTAAGGCATCGCGATTCTTCTCTAGGTATTCGATCACATCGGATTCACTGAGGCCGGTGGCGGCCGGCGTGCCATCGGCGCGACCGCCGATGATCAGGTCATAGCGCCCGTCCCGCCCGGTCAGGCAGAGGTCGGTCGGTTGCCGGCAGGCGCAGCCCTTGGCGCAACCGGAGAGATGCACGGAGCCCGCGATAAGCCGGCGTTCGGCCAGCGCCCGCGCCAGGCCCAGGGTCGCCACGCTGGCCTGCTCGCAGTGGGGGGCCCCGGGGCAGGCCTGCATGGCCAGGCGCGGATCGCCCTCGCTCTCCACTAGCCCCGGCGGCACCTGTTTCTGGAAAGTCTCCTCCGTGGGAACCCCCTCGATCAGCAGGCGCCGCCAGGGGGTGACCCGCACGGCGGTAAGCGCCTCGGAGCCGACCGCAGCCCGCAGCACTGAGGCCTCCGCCCGGCCGAAGGGCAGGCCAAGGACTCGCCCCCTCGGATGCCGCCCCAGCGCCATGGGCTTGCCGGCCCTGATTGGCAATGTAGAAGCCGGCGGCGTGGATGCCGGCGCCCAGGGCGGCAGCGGCGCCTCGTGCCGGCGCATCCGCCCGGCGTCGCGGCCGCCGCTGGCGACGAACCAGTGGGCCAGCCGAATCAGCAGCTCGACGGCGGCAGCGGGAGAGTCCACCGGGGTGCCCCGGGCGCGGCCCTCTGCACGAACGAGCAGGCCCCCCACCGCCGCCCGCTCGATACGCAGGTCCGCCGAAGCCTCGCCCAGCAGTGGCGCCGCCCCGGCGTCGATGGCCAGGCCCCACTTGGCCGGCAGCGCCGGCAGCTCACTAAGCCGGGCCTCCAGCAGGCGCGCCACCTCATGGGTGGCGTCGCCGGCCCGCCAGTCGGGGGCCAGCAGCAGTTGGGGACGGCGCTCGGCCGCGGGGTCCGCCTCGACCAGGCCGTGCTCGACGAGGGCCTCCATCAGCCCGGGCCAGGCGGCCTCGGAGACGCCGCGCAGCTGCAGGTTGGCGCGACTGGTCAGCTCGATCAGGCCACTGCCGTAGGTCTCCGCCGCTTCGCATAGCGCCAGCAGCTGGTCCCGGGTCAGCCGGCCGAACCGCGGCCGCACCCGCACCAGCAGCCCATCGCCGCTGGCCATGGGGTGCCAGGCCCCGGGGCACCAGCCTTTAATACGTGGCTGATTCGCCTTGGCCACCGTATCCCGCTGATCCACCATCAGGGCGCCAGCTCCCGGCTCTCGTCGATCTCCAGCAGCAGGTCCTGCAGCGCCTCGCCCTGCTCGCCGGGCTCCCGCCACAGGTCGCGCTGCGCGGCCTCCAGCAGCCGCTCCGCCATCTCCTCCAGGGCCGAGGGGTTATGCTCACGCAGGAACGCCTGGTTACGCGGGTCCAGCACCAGCGCCTCGGTGACCTGGGCGTACTGGTAGTCGGCCACCAGGTCGGTGGTGGCGTCGTAGGCGAACAGGTAGTCCACCGTCGCCGCCATCTCGGCGGCGCCCTTGTAGCCGTGCTCGCGCATCGCCTCGATCCACTTGGGATTGAGCACCCGGGAGCGGATCACCCGGGCCAGCTCCTGCTCAAGGGTGCGCATCCGCGGCCGCGCCGGGTCGGCGTGATCGGCGTGGTAGATGGCCGGGGCCTGGCCGGCCAGCGCCCGGCTGGCGTTGGCCATGCCGCCCTGGAAGGCGTAGTAGGCGTTGGAGTCGAGGATATCGTGCTCGCGGTTGTCCTGGTTGTGCATCACCGCCTCCAGCCCCTCGAGCTGGTGCTCGAAGGCGGCCCGGGCGGCGACGCCGGACTCCGGGAACTGGCCGTAGGCGAAGGCCCCGGCCCCCAGGTAGGCCTCGGCCAGGTCGTCGGCGTCCTCCCAGGCGCGGCTGTCGAGGAGCCGGTTCAGGCCGGCGCCGTACTCGCCGGGCTTGCTGCCGAAGACCCGGTAGCCGGCCTCCCGGGCCGCCGCCTCGGGTGAGAGCCCCTGGGCCTCGAGCTCGTCCCGGCGCGCCCGGACCGCCGTGCGAATGGTGTTGGAGTCCCCCGGCTCCTGGTACTCGGCCACCGCCCGCACCGCCCGGTCGAAGAGGCGGATCACATTGGCGAAGGCGTCGCGGAAGAAGCCGGAGACCCGCAGGGTGACGTCCACCCGGGGCCGCTGCAGCAGCATGGCGGGAATCACCTCGATATCGATCACCCGCCGGGAGCCCAGCGACCAGACCGGCCGCACCCCCATCAGGGCGAAGGCCTGGGCGATATCGTCGCCGCCGGTGCGCATGGTGGCGGTGCCCCAGATCGACAGGCCCAGGCGGCGCGGGTAGTCACCGTGATCCTGCAGGTAGCGCTCGACGAACGCCTGGGCCGAGGCCTCCCCCAGGGACCAGGCGGCGGGGGACGGAATCGCCCGGTTGTCGACGCCGAAGAAGTTGCGCCCGGTGGGCAGCACGTCCAGGCGCCCGCGGCTGGGGGCGCCGCTTGGCCCGGGGGGCACGAAGCGCCCCTCGAGGCCATCCAGCAGCGACTGCAGCTCCATCTCGGCGCCGCGTTGCATATCGGCCCAGAGCCGCTCCCGGGCATGGCGGCACTGCTCGGCGGTGGCCGGGTAGTCGCGGGCCAGGGTCGCCAGGCAGCCCTCCTCCAGGATGTGCGCCTCCACCAGCCGATGGGCCAGCAGCTCCAGGCGTTCGCGGGTATCGGCGGCGCTGCGCCAGGGGGAATCGTCGAGCGCGGCCAGCGCCGCTGGCCGCGGCCCGTGCCAGGGCTCGGCCCCGGCCGCCAGGGGGTCGAACTCCGGCGGCAGCCCCAGGTCGGCGGCCAGGTTGTGCAGCAGGCCGCGCTGGGCCGGCGACTCGCCTCTCGGGAGCCGCAGGATGGCGACCAGGGTCCCGGCCCGCTTGTCCCGGGGCGGCAGGCTGCCCAGCACGTGGAGGCCGTGGCGAATCTGCGCCTCCTTGATATCGCACAGGTAGGTATCCAGCTCGTTAAGCAGGCGCTCGTTATCCGTGTCGCCCTCGGTGCCATCCCCGCCCTGGGCCAGCTCCCGGTCGATCCCGGTGTCGCGCAGATGGGCCAGGATCCGCTCGCGCAGCAGGGCCTCGCGGCGCGGGTCCATGCCGAGGGCCTGGTAGTACTCGTCGGTCAGCGCCTCCAGCTCCGCCATGGCGCCATAGAGCTCGGCGCGGGCCAGCGGCGGCATCAGGTGGTCGATGATCACCGCCTGGCTGCGGCGCTTGGCCTGGGCGCCCTCCCCCGGGTCGTTGACGATAAAGGGATAGAAGTGCGGCAGCGGCCCCAGGGCGATCTCCGGCCAGCAGTCGGCGCTGAGCGCCGTGCTCTTGCCCGGCAGCCACTCCAGGTTGCCGTGCTTGCCGACATGGATCACCGCGTCCACCCGATAGTGCTCGCGCAGCCAGAGATAGAAGGCCAGGTAGCTATGGGGCGGCACCAGCTCGCTATCGTGATAGCTCTTGGTGAGGTCAGCGCCAGGCCCTTCACTGATGTCGCGCTCCGGCTGGATGCCGACGAAGGTCTCCCCCAGGCGGATCCCGGCGATCATCAGCCGGCCCTGGCGGCACTTGGGGTCCGCGCCGGGCGGCCCCCAGCGCGTCCACACCGCCGCCTGAAGGGCCTCCGGCAGGGTCCGGAACCAGGCCAGGTAGTCGCCGACGGCGATGCTCTGCCAGCAGGGGCGCCCGTCCAGGGCCTCGCGAGCATTGGTGACGCCGCCCTGCAGCCGTCGGATCAGGGCGTCGCCATCCTCCGGCACCTCGCTCACCGGATAGCCCGCCCCGGCCAGGGCCCGCAGGATGGCGACCGTCGAGGCCGGGGTGTCGAGGCCGACGCCGTTGCCGATGCGCCCGTCGCGGTTGGGGTAGTTGGCCAGCACCAGTGCCAGGCGCTTGTCCCGATTCGGCCCGTGTCGCAGGTCGCAGAAGCGCCGCGCCAGCCGGGCGACGAAGGCGGCGCGCTCCGGGTGCAGGGCGTGGCGAACCACCGACAGCTGGCAGCGCTCGCTGTAGTGGGCCTCGCTCTTGAAGCCCACCGCCCGGGTCAGGATGCGGCCATCCATCTCCGGCAGCACCACCTGCATGGCCAGGTCGCGGCTGCGCAGCCCGCCGGCCTCGGCCCGCCAGTCCTCTTCGGTGCTGCTGGCCAGGATCGCCTGCAGCACCACCGGCCGGCCGACGAAGAGTCCCGCGAGCTCCTGTTCGAGCTCCGCCTCGCCGAGGGCCTCGCTATCGTCCGTATGGCGATTGACGGAGAAGCCGGTGGTATTGACCACCAGGCCCGAGCCGGTCTCCTCGATCAGGTGATTGACGAAGGCCAGGCAGGCCGACTCCTTGAGGGAGGCCACCGCCACCGCCAGGGGCGCCAGGCCCTGGGCCTCGAGCGCCGCGATCAGGCCATCCAGCACATCGGTATTGGCGCCCTGCAGATGGCTGCGATAGAAGAGCAGCAGGCAGACCGGACGCGCGGGGTCGCGGCTTGCTTGCCACTCACTCAGGGTGGTGAGCGGCGCCCCCCGGCCAGAACCTTGATAAGAAGCGGTTTGGGGAAAATAGAGCAGCGCCGCGGGAAGGGGCTTGGGCTCCTGCCACGCCAGGGGCAGTCCCAGGCATTCCGCACCGACACGGCGCAGCAGCTGCTCGGCGTTGTCCACGCCCCCCTCCCGCAGGTAGCGCCACACCCGGTGGGCCAAGGCGATGGGGACGCTCGAGGCCGCCAGCAGATCGTCGTCCGGGGCGTCGCAGCCCGGCACCAGGATCAGTTGACGCCGCTTGTCGGCGGCCGCCCAGGCCTGCAGGCGCTCGAAGCCGTAGCGCCAGTAGCCGCTGCCGCCCAGCAGCGAGACGATCACCAGCCGCGCCTCGTCCAGCACCCGATCCTCGTAGAGGTCATAGGCGGCGGGCTTGACCAGGTTCATCCAGTTGGCCAGGCGCAGCGAGGGAAAGCCCTCGCCGCCCGCCCCGTCCAGGCGCTCCACCGCCTGGGCCAGGGCCGACAGGCTGCTGTCGGCGGCGGACAGGATGACGACCTCGGCGGGACTCTGCTGCAGGTCGACGATGCCCTCGTCGTCGACGAAGCCCCCGGGCTTGGCGGCGAAGAGGTGCATCAGGGCGCCGTCGCGATCTCGGCGCCCGCCAGGGCGGCGTGCAGGGCCTCGCTATCCAGCCCCTTGCCGATGATCACGAGCTGGGTAGCGCGCGGTTCGTCCGGCGCCCAGAGGCGGTCGAAGTAGCCGTCGAGGCGCTCGCCCACGGCCTGGATCACCCGGCGCATGGGCTTGCCCGGCAGGGCCGCGAAGCCCTTAGCGCGGTATATCTCGTGGCCCTGCAGCAGCGCCTGGAGGCGCGCCGCCAGGGCCTCGCCGTCCACCTCGCCCAGGCGGATCACGCAGGAGTCGAAGTGATCGTGGGCGTGGTCGTGGTGGGCCCCCTCGGCGTGGTGGCGATCGTGGTGGTTGTCGATGCGGTCGATATGCTCCTCGCTGGCCGCGCCGATGCCCATCAGGGCCTCCAACTGGGCCCGGTCCGCGGCCCGAGACTGGTCACCATAGGCACGCTGGTCGATAAACAGGGTCTTGACCGAGGCCGGCACCCGCTGGGCCACCAGCGCTTCCACTCGAGCCCGCTCATCCGGGGCGAGCAGATCGGTCTTGGTGACCAGCACCAGGTCGGCGGCGCTGAGCTGGTCGTCGAGCAGCTCGCGCAGGCTGGGGTCGTGATCCAGGCTCTCGTCGGCCCGGCGCTGGGCCTCCACCTTGTCGACGTCGCTGGCGTAGCGGCCGGCGGCCACCGCTGGGCCGTCGATCACGGTGATGATGGCGTCCACGGTGCAGTGCTGGCGCACTTCCGGCCAGTTGAAGGCCTGGACCAGCGGCTTGGGCAGGGCCAGGCCGCTGGTCTCGATAAGGATATGGTCGATATCGTCGCGGCGGGCCACCAGCTGCTTCATCACCGGCAGGAACTCCTCCTCCACGGTGCAGCAGATGCAGCCGTTGGCCAGCTCATAGATGCCGCGCTCGAGCTCCACGGGGGCGTCTTCCCCCTCTTCATCACAGCCGAGGGCGCAGCCGCGCAGCAGGCTGGAGTCGATGTCCTGCTCGCCGAACTCGTTGACGATAACGGCGATGCGCTTGCCGGTGACCTGGCGCAGCATGCCGGCCAGCAGCGTCGTCTTGCCGCTGCCCAGGAAGCCGGTCACCACCGTGGCGGGGATCTTGTTCAGGTTCATCCTTGGGACTCCTCAGTCTCTATGGTCGCGCATGCCGGCTGCCCGCTCGACGCAAAAAGCCGGGCCAGGGCGGCGGGGTTATCGGGGAAGTAGAGGTGCAGGTAGGTGGCCGTCAGGCCGCGCTCACGATAGATGGCCTCCCCCGGCGCGGGGTGGCGCTGGCGCCGGCCGAAGGCGATGGGCTCAGGCGTGCCTTCCGCCACCGAGCGGTGATGGGCGTGCCCACGCACCGGCCCCTCCGGCAGCTCGGCGGTCTGCATCCCCTGGCAGCCGCGCCGCCCGCGCATGGCGCCCCGGCCGGGCAGCAGCCCCAGCATGGCGTGGGTCTCGCCGTCCACATCGGTCAGGCTCTCCAGGCAGTAGAGCAGGCCGCCACACTCGGCGAGGATCGGCTTGTCCGCGGCGAAGAAGCCCTGGATCGCCTCGCGCATCGGCACGTTCGCCGCAAGCCGAGCGGCGTGCAGCTCCGGGTAGCCCCCCGGCAGCCAGAGGGCATCGCAGGGCGGCAAGCGGCTGTCGGTGAGCGGCGAGAAGAAGCGCAGGCTCGCGCCCATGCGCTCCAGCAGCTCCAGGTTGGCCTGGTAGATAAAGCTGAAGGCCGCGTCCCGGGCCACGCCAATAGTCCGGCCCCGCAGCGACGGCAGGGGCGCCGTGGCGGCCTGGGGCGGCGCCGCGAAGGTGACCGGCGGCAGCGCCAGCAGCGCCTCCGCCAGCCCCTCGGCCTCGAGTGCGGCGGCGCCGGCCTCAAAGCGGGCCTCCAGGTCGTCGCGGATCTCCTCGGCCTGGACCAGCCCCAGGTGGCGCTCCGGCAGGGCCAGAGCGGCATCCCGGGGCACCGCGGCCAGCAGCGGAATCTCGGCCGGCAGCGCAGCCTCGATCAGCTCCCGGTGGCGCCGGGAGCCGCAGGCGTTGGCGATCAGCCCGGCGATGCGCACGTCATCGCGGAACCCCGCCAGGCCGGCCACCAGCGCCGCCGCGGTCTGGGCCATGCCCTTGACGTCCATGACGATGGCCAGCGGCAGGTCGAACAGCGCCGCCAGGTCGGCGCTGGAGGGCTCGCCATCGAACAGCCCCATGGCGCCCTCCACCAGGATCAGGTCCGCCTCCCGGGCGGCCTCGTACAGGCGCCGGCGGCAATCGGCCTCGCCGGCCATCCACAGGTCGAGGGGGTCCACCGGCCGCCCGGAGGCCTGGGCCAGCACCCGCGGGTCCAGGTAGTCGGGGCCGGTCTTGAAGACCCGCACCACCTTGCCCCGGTTGCGCAGCAGCCGGGCCAGGGCCGCGGTCACCGTGGTCTTGCCCTGCCCCGAGGCCGGGGCGGCGATAAAGAGGGCGGGACAGGCGGCGCTCGCCGCCTCGGTCGGCTTAGTCATGGGACTCTCTACTGGAGAAGGGGTGATAGCGGGCGCCCAATTGCGCGGCGATTAGCGCGCCGCGGCCGCGCTTGACGGCGGCCGCTTCGGTATCCACGACCACGCACTCCCCCAGCGACGGCAGGCCGTCGAGGGGCTGGCGGGTGCGGCCGTCGGTGATCAGGTAGGTGCGCACCCGCAGGCCGGCGTCCTGCCGGCGCCACCGGCGAATCAGCCGCGCCGCGTGCTGGATCGCCTCGCGCAGCGGCGTGCCGCCACCACCACCGGCGGCCTCGAGCCGCCCGGGCAGCGCCTTGGGGGCGCGACGCCGCGGCACCAGCGGCGTGACGCCGTCGTTGCCGAAGCCCAGCACCGCCAGTTGCTCCCGGGCCGCGTAGGCCTCGCGCCCCAGCCGCTCCACCAGCCCCTTGGCGCGACCCAGCCGCTGCCCGCCCAGGGTGGAGGCGGAGGTATCCAACAGCACCAGGTGCACCAGCGGCTGTCTAGCGCGGCCCCGGCGATAGCGCAGTTCCCGCCAGGGCCAGCGGCCGCGGTTGGCTACCAGGGTGGCGAACCAGTCCGGCCGGCGCGGCCTGGCCTCGCCACCGGAACGCTGCCGCCCCGGCCCGCCCTGCGGCCAGGTCCCCCGCGGTGCTGTCGCCGCGGGCGAGGCGGCGGCGGTACGTGCCGGCGCCTCGGTCGTCGGCAGCGCCTGGGCCGGCACGTCGATGCTCGGCTGGGCCTGCGGTGGCATGGCGCCCCACTGCCCCTCTCCAGTCGGGCCGGCCTGGCCGTCGCCGGACGCGGCACCGCCGCCCGCCCCGCCATCGGAGCCGCCCTGCCCGCCTAGGCCACCGGACGGCGGCGTGTGATCGGGCCGGGGCTCCCGGGTGCGGCGATGGGCCAGTACCCAGGGCGCGACGGTCTCCAGGTCCTCCTGGGTCACCTTGGTCGCGCCGCGCCAGGCGGCATGGGCCCGGGCCGCGCGATGCCAGGTCACGTCCGCCCGCAGGCCCTCGACGCCGGCGGCCTCGCAGCCCCGGGCGATATGCTCGTAGACCCAGGGGTCGGTGGTCACGTCGGGCAGCACCCGCTGCGCCTGGCTCAGGCGGTGGGTCAGCGCGGCCTGGGCCTCGGCATGGCTCGCCACGAAACCCTCGGGGTCACGGTCGAAGGCCTCCCGCTGGTGCAGGATGGCGATGCGCTCCTCGACGCCCACCGCCGCCTCGAGCTCGAGGCAGAGGCCGAAGCGGTCGAGCAACTGGGGGCGCAGCTCCCCCTCGTCGGGATTCATGGTGCCGATCAGGGCGAAGCGGGCGGGATGGCGATGGCTGATGCCGTCGCGCTCGACGCTGTTGACGCCGCTGGCCGCCGCGTCGAGCAGCAGGTCCACCAGGGAGTCCGGCAGCAGGTTGACCTCGTCGACGTAGAGCACGCCGCCGTCCGCCCTGGCCAGCAGCCCCGGCTGGAAGGCCGCCTCGCGCTCGGACAGCACCCGCTGCAGGTCCAGGCTGCCGGTCAGACGCTCCTCGCTGGCGCCCAGCGGCAGGGTGACGAAGGGCGGCCGGCGCCCCTCGGCGGTGTCGGGGAGGATCGCCGCCAGCGCCCGGGCCAGGGTGGACTTGGCGCTGCCGCGGGGTCCGCTGATCAGCACGCCCCCCACCCGGGGGTCGATGGCGTTGAGCAGCAGGGCGGTCTTGAGGGCCGGCTGGCCGACCACGGCGACGAAGGGGAACTCGGCCACGGGGCTCATGGCGCCACCGCCCGACACGGCGTCGGGGCCTGGCACACGACCAGCCGCGGCCCCCGACGGATGCCCCGTCGGGAAGCTAGGAAAGGAATCACAGGCAGACTATCCCCGGTGCCCACCGCACCGTCACTGGATGAACGAAATAATGGGCCGGTCTCCGGGCTCGAGGAGGGCATGGCGCAGATCGTCTCGGCGCCGTGCCGTCGCCTGCACCTTCCCGGCGGATGCCAGTGGTCGTCGCAGGCGTTTCACTCATTACCGTTGCGGGGGCAGCGATGGGATCGGCGCGAGGCCTCACCATACTTCCCGATTATCCCCTGCAGGCAGGGGCACCCATTTTCAGTCGGGCCATCCTAAAGCAAGAACCGCACCGGCGGCAACCGGGCTTGTTTTTTTGTGCCGACTTCCTCCATGATCTTCGCCGCTTGCGCCGACTCCCCGGGGAGAGCGACGAGCCCCATCATGCAAGACGCGGCTTATTTATCGATTTACCGCCAAAAACTTAGGTTCTTCGCACTCTGACGTGAATGCCATTGTGGGAGCGCGGATTCCGCGCGATATCGCCCGAAGGGCGATCCTGGGAAGCACCAAGGCGCCTGACGGCGCCAATCGTTCGGCATAGCCGAACTCCCACAATAGCCTGTCGAAAATCAGCTATTCCGTGGCTTCACTCTGATCTTCGATGAACCAAAACTTAGCGTTAATTCAGTATCCATTATCCAAATATTACCGGAAGAAAGTTTATGAAATTCGCTCGCCATCTACTGGCCATGTTATCGATAATTCCCGCCTCCCATGCCCTGTCAGATGGCACGAATTATCCGCTGACATTGACCAACTGCGGCATGGAAATCAGCGTCCCATCCGCACCGGAAAGCACGGTCACCGTCGGCCAGTCGGCCACCGAGATCCTCTATGCCCTGGGACTGGCCGAGCGGGTGTCCGGCACCTCGGTCTGGTTCACTCCGGTGCTGCCGGAGTTCCGCGAGGTCAATGCCGGCATCGAGCGATTGGCCGACAACGACCCGAGTTTCGAGGCCGTGGTCAACCGCCGCCCCGAGCTCGTCGCCGCCCAGTATGAGTGGCATATCGGCCCCACCGGCAGCGTCGCGACCCGCGAGCAGTTTCACGAGCTGGGCATCGCCACCTATGTGATGCCGGCGGATTGCGATACCAAGGACAACAGCACCGGCGGCGACGGCACTCGCGTCGCCGCCTTCTCCCCCGAGGCGGTCTACAAGGGCATCCGCGAGCTGGCCACCATCTTCGACGTCCAGGAGGCCGGGCAGGCGCTGGTGGCCGACCTGGAAGCGCGCGAGGCGACTGCCATCGCCGCTGCCGAGGCCCTGGAACTGCCGGAGGAGTTGTCGGCGGTATTCTGGTTCTCTTCCCCCGACCGATCCGCCGATCCCTATGTCGCCGGCCGGCTCGGTGCACCGGGCTATATGATGGACGCGCTGGGCATCCGCAACGTGGTGGCATCCGATGAGGAGTGGCCCACCGTCGGCTGGGAATCCATCGCCCGGGCCGACCCGGATATCATCGTGGTGGCCCGCATGGATCGTCGTCGCTACCCGGCCGACGATATCGCCGAAAAGCTCGACTTTCTGCATAGCGACCCGGTGACCCGGGAGATGTCGGCGGTACGCAACGGCCGCATCATCGAGATGGATGCCCATGCAATGAGCGCCACCATGCGCACCCTCGTCGGCCTCGAAACCCTGGTCGACGCCTTGCCGACCCTCGCCTTCGACCGATGAATTCGTCGATAGTCCTGCCTCCATCGGTGCGCTTGCCATGGCGCTGGGCCTGGCTGGCGCCACCGATCCTGTTTATCGCCATCATGGCGGGTACCGCCATCGGCGAGACCTCGATCCCGGTGGAGACCATCCTCAAGGTGCTGGCCAACCAGCTCTGGGGGGCCGGCTATGCCGTCGATCGCATCGATGCCGGCATCATCTGGAACTATCGGCTCAGCCGCACCCTGCTCGCCGCCGGTTGCGGCGCCGGGCTGGCCCTGGCCGGCGTGGTCCTGCAGGCGCTGCTGCGCAATCCCCTGGCCGATCCCTTCCTGATGGGGATCTCCGCCGGCGCCTCCACCGGCGCCGTGGCGGTGACCATCGCCGGGCTCGGCGCCGGCACCCTGACGCTCTCCCTCGGCGCCTTCGCCGGGGCGGGGCTGGCCTTCGGCCTGGTGGTGCTGCTCGCCCATGCCGCCGGCAGCGGCACCGGGGGCGGACGCGGTGCCCAGGCCGCGGGGGCCATCATCCTCGCCGGTATCGCCGGCTCGCAGCTCTTCAATGCCCTCACCGCCTTTATCATCGCCAGGTCGGCGAGTGCCGAGCAGGCGCGGGGGATCATGTTCTGGCTGATGGGCAACCTCTCCGGCGTGCGCTGGGACGATGTCTTCCTGGGACTGCCCGCCGCCCTCGGCGGCCTGCTGGTCTGCCTGTGGTACCGGCAGGCGCTGGACGCCTTTACCTTCGGGGCCGACGGCGCCGCCGCGCTGGGTATCGCCGTGAACCGGGTGCGCGGCGTGCTGATCGGCGCCATGGCCCTGGTCACCGCGGTGATGGTCTCCATGGTCGGCGCCATCGGCTTCGTCGGCCTGGTGATTCCCCATGCCATGCGTTTCCTGGTCGGCAGCCGCCACACCCGGCTGGTCCCGGCCTCGGCGCTGGCCGGCGCGGTCTTCCTGATCGGCGCGGATATCCTCTCGCGCATCCTGGTGCCGGGGCAGGTGCTGCCGATCGGCGTGGTCACGGCGCTGATCGGCGCCCCGGCCTTCGCCATGATCCTGGTGCGCGGGACGAGAAGACAATGAGACTGAGCGCGGAAGGCATAGACTGGACGATCCAGGGGCACCGCTTGCTGAGCGAGGTCAGCCTCACGGTGGCCCCCGGGGAGACCTTCGGCCTGATCGGCCCGAATGGCTCGGGCAAGAGCACCCTGCTACGGGTCTTGGCCGGGCTGCGCCGGCCGAAGCGCGGACGCGTGCTGGTGGATGACCGGCCGATGCAGCGGATGCGCCAGCGGGATATCGCCCGCGCCCTCGCCTTCGTCGAGCAGCAGGCGGAGACCCTCGACCGGGTGGTGGTTCACCAGGTGGTCGCCCTGGGTCGGACCCCCTTCCTCTCGCCGCTGCGGCCCTGGTCCGACGAGGATGATGCCATCGTCGGCCAGGCCCTCGACGACGTCGATATGGGACATCTGGCGGGGCGTCTCTGGCACACCCTCTCCGGCGGCGAACGCCAGCGGGTGCATATCGCCCGCGCCCTGGCCCAGCGGCCGAGGATCCTGCTGCTCGACGAGCCCACCAACCACCTGGATATCCGCCACCAGCTGTCGATCCTGCAACTGGTCGGGCGGCTACCGGTCACGGTGGTGATCGCCCTGCACGACCTCAATCAGGCCATGGCCTGTGATCGCATCGGGGTGATGGAAGCCGGCCGCCTGGTGGACATCGGCCCGCCCGAGCGGGTCCTCACCGTCGAGCGGCTGCGCCGCACCTTCGGCGTGCAGGCGGACTTCCTCGATGACCCCAGGGATCACGGCCGGATCCTGCGCTTTCGCAGTGCCCTGTGAGCCGACCGGGCCAGGCACTTACTTCGGGTTCTTCGCCGTTTAGCGTGAACCCGCCTTATTCACGAAGGTACCGAATCGCGCGTTATGACCCCATGGCTTGTCGGCTGCGCTTGCCACCAGCAGC